>JAJRYK010000020.1 GCA_024275825.1 Alphaproteobacteria bacterium | reverse complement strand
GTTTCTTCGCGGACGGTTCCTCGGTCTTCTGGGCATCATCTGGCTGATCACCATCGCTCATATGCGCTACCCTCCACTCAAGAAAAAGACCATCGCTTGCTCGAACTCGCGCATCCAATAAAAATACATCGAAGACAAGACAAATGTCATTGTGGTCAAAGCAAGTAAAATTTGCAGCGGCAGGGCGAGCAGGAAAACCTGCACCTGCGGCATCACGCGGCTAAGCACGCCCATCCCGACATAGACCAACAATGTGAGCACCAAAAACGGCGCGCCGATTTTAACGCCGATGGAAAAACTGGAGGACACAGCTCTGGCCATCAGCTCCGCCATAGAGCCCGTGTCGGGCAGCGCGCCGATGGGGAACATCTCATAACTTTCCACCAATCCCATAATAATCAAATGGTGCAAGTTAGCCGCAAACAAAATCACCACCCCGGTAATAGACAAGAACGCGCCCACCAGCGAGCCTTGCGCGGCCAGCCCCGGATTAAAAAGTTGTGCGTTACTAAGAGAAGACGAGAACGAAATCACCATCCCGGCCGTATCGAGCGCCGTCATAAAAATCCGCGCGATTGTGCCAATAAACAGACCAATAATAAACTCCATCCCGATCAGGAAAAACAGCATGAATGTGCCGGGCATGGGGCTGGGTAAGTGTGGCTGCGCCAGTGGTGCCAAAACAACCGTAAGCCCCAGCGCAATATGAAGACGAATTTTGGTGGAGACAAAAGAATCACCAATCCCCGGCATAATCATCGCCGCCGTGCCAATACGCACAAAGGTCAGGATAAAAGCAAAAACACCGGTGACAAGGAATTGTTCAATCGCGCTCATTGGTCTGCGCCCCTACCCCAGACCAATAATACGGTCCGCAAGGCTGTGCGTGAAAACGATTAAGGTCTGCATCATTGATGGAAGAAAAAAGAACATCGCGAGGAAAATCGCAAGAATTTTAGGCACGAAAACCAGCGTGATTTCCTGCACCTGCGTCAAGGCCTGCACGAGCGCAATGCTCACCCCAACCACAAGACCAACCAACAAGATAGGCGCGCCCAGCTGGATCGTGATCAGAATAGCCTGACGCGCGGTTTCAATGATTTCTGTCTCGTTCATGCTACTCAGTCTAAAAGGATTGAAAGGGGCTGTATAGGAAAAATATCAGCCATGAGACATCGCAGCGCGCCTACATAGATGTACGCATAATCTCCTGATAGGCGGACACCATCCGGTCACGGATAGACACAACTGTTTGCAGCGTCAGCTCAGCCGCCGTTACGGCTTGCACAACATCTGTCAGATCCGCTTCACCGGTCACAGCTTTGGCCGATACCGTCTCACTAGCGCGCAATGTTTCGACCGAGCTGCGGGCCTGATCCTTCAGGAACTCCGAAAAGCTGATACCATCATCCGCACTAGCACCCTTCATGCTCGCCATCTTTGAACCACGGGCATAAGCATTAGCCGCGATATTCGGATCTATAATTTTATCGATTGGCATTTGTTATTGCTCCTGTAAATCACTCTATCATAGAGCCCTGTACTTGTCGCCCTTACCGCAACATATCAATCGTGCGCGACACCATAGAGCGCGATTGTTCAATCATTCCCAAATTCGCTTCGTATGAACGCTGCGCCTCACGCACATCCATCATTTCAATCATCGAATTCACGTTCGGCATTTTGACGTACCCTTCCGCATTCGCCGCCGGGTGATCCGGTATAAACTTCACGGGAAACGGCGTTTTCCTATCTGTGGAAATTTGATCAACCCGCACAGCCTTAAAGCCAAGCTCGCGATCCATCTCATTCTTAAACGAGATAATCTGGCGATTATACGGATCGGCGCCCGGCGTATCGCCGGTTGTATCCGCATTAGCCACGTTTTCAGATAAAACCCTGATCCGCGTGCCTTGCACCCGCATCCCTTGCGCAGAAATCTGCATTGCATTGAGAATTTCAGAACCCATAGCGACTACCTTCCTCTACCCAATGCCGTTTGGATCATGCCCACATTTTTCTGATAAAGGCTGGACATGAGATTGTGATCCATCACCGTTTGACCCGCATTGATCAATTGCTCTTCCATAATCACAGCGTTCCCGGCCGGAGCAACTTCGTAGGTGTTCTTTTGCTTGCGCGATTTAAGGTCTATATCACCATCTGGCGAAGGCATATGCGCAGGATTTGTTGCCTTAACGCTCACGGTTTTCACACCGCCGCCGCTCTGATCCAGCCCCTTCAGAACCGCACCAAAATCAACCGGGGCCATATCCTTTGGCCGATAACCCGGTGTATCAGAATTAGCCACATTCTGTGAAATCACGCGCTGGCGCTGGTTCAAAAAGTCCATTTTCGCGCCAATAGCTTTAAAGAGTGTCAGATTTTCTGTCGTCATGGTAAGAAATACCTTATTGTTTTACCCGAATGGCTTTCTCTTAAACGGAAAACCTACAGATATATATGCAGGGGGCGTGCCAAATGAGTGATAATTTCGATGATGGGTTTAGATCTAGCGCGCAAACCGACCTAACCCCCTCAAATACAATGAAAATTCCTAAACGCAAGACCGCCATCGCGCTTCAAGATCGCACCGCTGATCGCGAAGTGCCGCGCATAAAAGCCGCTGGCCGGGGAAAAATTGCCGAGAAGATTCTGCAGCTCGCCTACGAAAACGATATTAAAGTGCGCAAGGATAGCGCGCTGGCCGAAATGCTGGCCAAAATCGAGATTGACAGCCCCATCCCGTCCGAAGCTTTCATGGCAGTAGCTGAAATTCTCTCATATATTTATCAAGCCAATGGAAAGCCCAATCCATTTGATGTAGGCTTAAGCGAGCTTGATGAGAATCAAAAAGAATAAGCTAAAAAAGGATAAAAAAATGAGCGATGAAGAACACTCCATGCTAACCCAGAATTTTCTAAAGCGCTTTGAAGAAGTCGAAAAGGAAGTTGATGCCGTCGCAGAATTATTAAAGAGCGGACAACCGGCCCCCCTGCAAGACGTCAAAGATAAAATCGAAGCGCTCTGCCACGATGTTCAGGCCGCACCGGCAGATACCTCCGCCGTCGTTAAACCCGAAATGGAAAAAATGATTTCAAAGCTTGATGAACTGGCCCATAGTCTGAAAACTGATTAATCAGACGCATTAACACGACAATCCAAGGACATCCATATGGGCTGGACTGAATTACCAGACATTATACGCCTCTTCGTTGCCATGGCATTTGTTCTCTCACTTATGGGCGGGCTTGCGCTGGCTCTTAAAAAACTCGGCCTATCTGGCGCGCCCGCAATGAATGGAAAGAAAAAACGACTAAAGCTGGTTGAGGCTTTAGCCCTTGATAGCCGCCACCGCGCCGTCCTTATTCAAAGAGATGATAAACAGCACCTTGTCATTCTCGGCCCAAACGGCGAAACTGTTGTCGAGACAAATATTAAGCCTGTTAAAGATGATAAAATGACAAATGTATAACGAGGAACATAAAAACATCCCCGTGCAAACGGGGATCTGGCCGAAAATGCTGATACCCGCCTTCGCGGGCATGCTTGTGTTTTTCTTTACGATTCTTCCTTTAGAGCCCGCCCTCGCGCAAGGCATCTCCATTGATCTTGGCGCAGATGGAGACGGCACCGTGACGGGCCGCGTGGTGCAGCTTATCGCCATTCTCACCATCCTCTCGCTCGCGCCGTCCATCCTGATCATGATGACGTGTTTTACGCGCCTTGTCGTTGTTCTCTCATTCCTGCGGACAGCCATCGGCATTCAGCAAACCCCGCCCAATACCGTAATGATTTCGCTGGCGATTTTCCTAACATTCTTCATCATGACGCCCACATTCGAGGCCGTTTACACAAACGCTGTGGAGCCGCTGATCAACGAGGATATTGACGAGGTGGAGGCCTTTGAGCGCGGCATGGGCCCCTTTAAAGAATTCATGCTGAATAATGTGCGCGCCAAGGATTTGGAGCTTTTCGTACAGCTCAATAAAAGCGAAATGCCCGAAAACCCTATGGCTCTGCCCGCGCAAGTCATCATTCCGGCCTTTATGATTTCAGAGCTCAGGCGCGCCTTCGAAATTGGCTTTATGCTGTTCCTGCCGTTCTTGATTATCGATCTGGTCACCGCATCGATCCTGATGTCGATGGGAATGATGATGCTGCCGCCTGTGACGATTTCACTGCCCTTTAAGATTATGTTCTTTGTGCTGGTTGATGGCTGGTATTTAATCACCGGCTCGCTGGTACAAAGCTTCGACAGCATGCCCCTTGCGCCGGGTTAAGTTTTGTTGTGTCTTACTGCGTCGCCGCGCCCGAAGAGCGATAAGTGTCTAGAAATTCTCCAAACAGATCCACCTCAGACACAATGCCCATCAATGTTTCACGAGCTGCAAGGCTGACGCTCTGACGCGGACGCGTTACAACACCAAAAACGCGCGCTTTGTTGGTTTGGCTCATCGCATCACTATATTTCTCGCGCATATTCGCCAGCCCAACGCGATCGCTCGCCAGATTAAGCGCCACGGCCCAATTCAGCAAAAGCCCGGTATCCGTATCATTCAATGGACGCGTGAGGGAAATACTCTCATCCAGCACCACATCCCCAAACGCATCCGCCGCATCATCCCAATAGGCCGCATTCCATGCAATATCTGCGCGCAGACGGTTCACATTGGGCAAGCGTTCCAAGTTTTCTAATATTTTAATCGCCTGATCCGGCCGGTCTTTCTGCGACAGCGCCCGCGCACGAAGCAACGATCTCTCCAGCGCCCGCGCCTCGGTCTTAAACTCTTCCGGCAAGTCTCGCAGCGATTTTTCAGCCAAAGACAATGCGTACATTGACTGGTCTGGATCCCGGTTAATCAAATGAATCCCCGCCAGACGCACGCCTACACGGTACGATTCCTCACCCTTCAATCGATGCTCAAGCTGGTGTGATAATAAAGTCGATGCGCGCTCAAGCATATCAGCCTGCACCAAATGCTCGGCCAGACGCTCAACAACCTGATCACCTTGTTCTCCAATAGGGACAAGCTCCGAGAATTGCTCATACAGCGCAGCAGCCTCTGGCGCCGCGACCTTGCTCAGCTTGTCACTCAAGAATAAATCGGTGAATATTTCACTCATCTCGGCCGCCACGCGCGTGCCTAAATCAGTGCCCGCCGCAATCGAGGCTGCCTCCCGGAAAATATTGAGTGCCCGCGCATGTTCGCCAGCCTCAAAATACGTTTTACCGAGCCAATAATATGTTTGCGCCTCAAGCCCATCACCGCGCCAGGCATAACGAAGGCGCTCAAGGCTATCGATCGTTTCTTCCGGCGTTAATTTTTTCTCCATCACCAATAAACGCGACAGAGCCAGCCCCGCCTTCGCCCGATATAGATCATCAAACCCCGTCACCAAAGGTTCCCAATATTCGCGCGTTTTCTCTGTATTGCCCTGCTGGCGGGCCGCCTCGCCTTTCAAATAGGCCAGCGCAGCCTTTTGCGAGCCATAAAGCTTATCCTCATTTTCCGCTAAAGCGCTCAGTAACGACATAGCCTGCGCAATAGTGCCAGAGCGCAGTTCAACCTCAGCCAGAACAAGCGCCAGATAGTTAAACACAAGCGGAGAGTAGGAATGGAGCGCGGCGTAACTCTCCGGCAAAACCTCCTTCGCCTGCACCCAATCCCCTAAACCCGCCAGCGCATAAGCGCGCCAATAGCCAATTTCAGGAAAAGGCTTGAGCGCCTTTTTAGACAAATCGCTAAACGCATCTTCGCTTTTCCGGTCTATCGCATTAGCCGCCCCGCGCAGCGCCAAAAACTCAGGATTTCCCCCAAGTGCCGGCAATAAGCTCTCCGCATAATATAAAAACCCGAGCGCTTCAGCACCCTGCGCATTACTTAAATATGTTTTGGCGAGCGTCACGAGTGCCTCCACGCGCTCTTCCTCACTCATATTACGCAGTTCGCTCAAAATCAGTGTTGTATTCGGGCCAAGCTCTTGAATGCCGCCCATATTCCAACTTTCGAAATCAAAAATGCGCCGTTCATCCGTCTGCACAATTTTTTCATCGCGCATCTTTTTCTTATGCTGCTCAGCCACCTGCGCCACCTGATCAGAATTTTGTATGGCCAAACCAGAGGGCCGAGAAATTTCAACACCACGGGGCGTCACCTTCACTTCAAGGTCATCAACTTTCGGAACCACAGCCAATCCAACAGATGACGGCAGCGTTTTAAAATCAACAAAATCATAGCCCGGCCCGGCATATAGCTTTGCATTTTTAACCGTAACCACCGTAATTTCTGCACCACTTACAGGATCGGTAACGCTCAAAATCTCGCCAACGTCAGGAAAGGGCCAAAGCACTTTACCCGCGCGCGCCTGCCCCTCAACAGCGCCTATTCTCTGCGGCGCAGTCGGTGGATCTTTTGGCGGATCAGAGGATAAAAGCACGCGCCATGATAATCCGCCGCCCTGCCCTCTGACCTTCGCTTGATCCGGCATTTTAACCTTATAGGCCTTGCCGTCCATCACGCGCACGCGCTTCAACTCTGCTAAATTTTTTGCACCAGAACCGCCCACCAAAGGCTCTAACACCAAATCCTCAACATCATTTACCAACCAAAGCTGATCATTCAGCTCAAACGCAGCCATCCCCTGCGCCGTTGTCGAAGAGAAAGAAATAGCGACAGGTTTAATTTTAAGCGCTGCCCGCTCTACGATTGTCAGTGGCGCTTTGACGACCACGGGGACCTCCGCATGATCATCAGCATGACCGGCCTCAGCATCACCCCCGCCATGCGTATCGTCTAACGCCTCATCAGATGGCGCGACGGCCTGCACGATCTCAACAGACTTAGTGTCCTGCTGCGCCTTATCAACACTCTTCTTTTCCGGTAAAGATGGCTTTATCGCCGCCATCTTTGGCGTTTTTTCTGCTTTGGACTTGCGCGATTTTGACGCACGACCAGTGCCATAAACATCAACAACAACCCGGTTGCCAGCATTGAAGTGCCGTATTTTTGTGCCCTTGGAAAACGATAAGGAAACGCTGAGCGGATCATTTGAAAGCGTCTTAAAACTGGTGATATTATCTGCTGGCGGCGAGGGCGGCGGCGCCTTTATCTGCGCCCCGCGATCAAAATTAAGGATGAGTGTATCGACCTCATCATCGCGCACTGTATAATTCGGCCGTGATGAGAAATCAAAAACCAGCCGGGAATAGCCCTCATGTTCACCCGTACGTACACGCACAACGTCCTGCGCCAAAACGTTTCCCGTCATGAACAAAAAGACAAAAACGCTGTAGAATAAAGGCTTAATCATGTCTTTAAAAGTGCCATAGCTAGGGGTTAAGAACAAGCGCAAGCGCACGCTTTCCCATTATGATCCAGAGTTTATAACGGCGCAACAAAACCTCTGCGGCGCCCATCATCTTTCATGATCACAACATCAACACGGCGCGAAAGACTAAGGCGCTGCTCTTCCTCAATCGTTTCGGGCAATTCATCATAACGCGCGCTCGCCGCGCCCTTGATAATCATCGGGCGGCCATAGCCCACATTTTCAAGCTGCGCCGCAACATTCACCGCGCGCGCCAAAGATAATTCCCAATTGGATTGAAAGGCGCTTTCTTTATTCTGAATAGGCCGCGGATCTGCATGACCAATCACTTCAATGCGATTTTTAATCCGTGATAGCGGCCCGCCCAGTGAAAAAAGTGCACGTTTGCCACCCGTCTTCACCTCAGCCTCCCCCGCCTCAAACAACAATTCAACGGGTAGAGACAGGATCAAACGATCACCCTGCGGAATGAGCACGACATTGTTCAAATTTTCATTTTGGTTGATGATATCCTGCACAATAGCTTCAAGGTAATCGAGACTAAGTGCACGGCTTAGATCAAGCTTATCAACGCTAATACTATCCTGCGCGCCTGCAAAAAACTTCGCGCTTTTAAACTGGCTAACATGCGCAGTTACCCCCTTGCTCAGCTCGTCCCATTTATCCTCTTCCGGCACAGACATCGTGTACATCAGCACAAAAAAGGTCAGCATTAGCGCCATCACATCAGTGAACATAATCAACCAAAGCGGCGGCACATCCGCCCCTTCCTCATTCAGCACACTACTCGCCCGCGGACTCCATAAGGAGCTTTGCATCGGCGCAACTTCAGCCTCTTTTGTCTTCTGTTTTTTTTCAGCCTTATCTGCCTCATGTTTTTTTTCCGGCTTTCCCTCTTTATTATCGCTCATCTCTCCACCTATTCCGCAACGCTCAAGCTTGAGGAATCAAGCGCTTCATACCGACTGAAATAAAGGTCGATTTTCCCCTCTTCACCCTGACCAACACCGGCCGATAGTCTTTTTTGAGGCAAGCCGGCACGCTCAAGCGCATCAGCAAGCATCGCAACTTTTCTCGTCTGGCCCTTTAGCGTATCGGGCGATTCATTTTGCAGCGCTGCTGGATTATCATCCAAATTCACAACCATATCCATTCGGTAAGGCACGCTGTCCTGCGTTTCAAAGAGAGAGATTAATGTCGGTAAAAACTTCCCACCCACAGAAGCTGACGCGCCATCAGACTGCGCCGCCGCCTGAACAGGAACGAGGATGTTTTTCTCAAACTCTGCCAAATCAAGCCGCAAACGCATTTGCGTACCCAGCCTGTTTTTCTGTACATCAACGCCCGATATCTCGGCCTGGAATAAATCGCTTAACTGCGCCAGCGCGTCGCCCTTTTGTGCTAACGCTTCCGGGCTTTCCTCAACACTAGGCTGTAAATCAGGGGTCACATCAATTTTAGAAAATGTCGAAGATAGGCTATTGAGGATAGAGCTGGATTTGCTCACCTCAAAGTTCGACAGGCTGTTCAATACAATAAAGAACGACAGCAGCATAATGAACATTGATAGTGCAAGAAATTGATTGGCCATGACCCTCTTATGATATCAGATCATCATAAAAAAGAACACAAAGCTGTCTTTATAAATTCAAAAAAATATTTAAATGATTAATCAAAAAGCTCAGACAGCAAATCGTCTATATCTTCCTGTCCCATCGCCTGATCCGGCATTTGCGGACCATTGAGCAACGCCTCATCACCCGTGCGCGCATCTTCGCTAACGGCGCTCGCAGCAGCGCCAGAGGATGCGCCCCCCAGAACAGCCATGAGATTATCAACCTTTTCCTCAATCGCCTTAAGCGACGTTACAACTTTTGTAATGCGCTGCCCTGTAATGTCCTGAAACGAACAGGCTTCATATATTTTCATCACCTCTGCGCCAATGGCATCACCATTTTCGCCGCCAGCAGCGCCAGCCTTTTCCTGAATAACATCGCACGCATCCATAATGGTGCCCGTGGCTTCAGCAGTCGCTTTCACCACCTCATCCAGCTCATCCGTTGCTGTTGGGATATGTTTACCCTTGATATCACTTGCGCCAGCCTGCCTCATCTCGGCTCTGGCATCTTCGATAATTTTCTTAAGATCACCAAGCTCCTTGAAAATAGCGTCCCGCGACAAATCGCCGGTGCCGCCAACTTTCGAAATCACTGAATTTATAATTTGAACAACCTGGTCTTTTTCATACGTAGAATCAGTTTTCTTTGGCGCAGCATCACTCATCGTCATATTCCCCTAATAATTTATTTAATAAGCCCAGTCCCTAATTAATCGAACTCGCCCAAGACTGTCGAAATTTTTGTCTTCAATGTTTCCGCGTTAAACGGCTTAACAATATAGTTATTCACACCGGCTTGCTTCGCAGCCACAACGTTTTCGGTTTTGCTTTCCGCCGTGATCATGATAAACGGCGTGTCCTTATAGACCTCGCCTGAGCCACGCACCAGGCGCAAAAACTCAATCCCGGTCATTGGCTCCATATTCCAGTCAGAAATAATCAGCCCATATGTTTTTTGCTTCACCTTCTCAAAAGCCATCGTGCCATCCGTCGCTTCATCAACATTGTTGAAACCCAATTGCTTTAGAAGGTTTTTAATAATTCTAAGCATTGTATTGTAATCATCAACGATGAGAACATTCATATCCTTGTCTACAGCCACTTTAACTATGCCTCCTTAAAAAATTTAAAAAACGCAGCGGATTTAAGATACTTCCAACATTTAAACTTAAGCGGTAAAGATGAATAAAACCTTACTAAAAATGACGTCACGAAGAGTATACGCAAAAACCCACGTAAATAATAAGCAATCATAATACGAATACCAACGAATGCGAAGCAAAAAGAATACGTTAGACGTAACTTCAGCCCGCACTCTTCCCTAAGGAAATGATGGCAGTTTACCTTCCTCAGCAAGCATAATAGTGATGGTCTGCGCGCGCTCTGGGTTCATCGCGGCCAAAACGGGAGAAAGCTTACGCTCAGACATGCCGCTGACCACAGAAACCAAAACATCCAGGTCCAGCGTATCAAAAATGCGAGCAGCCTGCTTGGGCTTCATGCCTTCGTAAATTTTAACAAGGCTGCGAATGCGGGCCTGCTCCCCTTCTGATTGGGCATTAAGAAGCGCCTCTATCTCCCCCTTAAGCTGCACCAGCTCTTGATATTTCCGATCAAGCTCTTGCCCCGCGGCCTTCAGCAAAGACTCTCTGGTCTGTAAATTCGTCTCTTTTTGATCTAGCTCTTTGCGCCGCTCCAAAAGCTCGCTATAGAGATCTTCCTTTATCATCTCATAGGCTGGATCTTCATCCTTCGCATCACGCCATTTTGGCTCTTCTTCATCCAGATCAGCCAGATCATCATGCCCAGAATCTTCTGATTCATGCCCCCCCGCATCATCCATGGCGTCTGAACCCCCGTGATCTTTATCTCCAGAATCATCGCCCTTATGCTCATCCTTGGCTTTTTTCTTATCCTTTTTTTCTTCCTCACCCTTACTCTTCGCATAGGCGGAACCAGACAGCGAAGACACACCAGAAACAACATCAACCAGCCGTACAGAGAAAGACAGCAAAGACACAGCAATCAATAACGGTAATATTTTTAAGTTTTGGTTTTTCATTAACGGCTATGTCCTGAGCCCATATTCTTCTTTAAGGCGTTATAAAGATCCTTTTCGGCTTCACTTTGAAAGCCTTCCCCATCATCACTTTGGCCAAAAGCGCCGTCATCGTCACCATCATCCTGAAAATCAAGGTCCTGAATCGCAAATCCATCATCAGACGGGCGCTCTACACGCCTCACATTTTTCAAAAACTCACCGCTCGAGACATCGCTCTCGTCACGAACCGTTACACGGTTCTGCATTGCAACCCGCTCTAAACGATCGGCCAAACTGTTGCTGGTTTCGTTGATCAATTTCAGCTCCTCGCTCATCTGCTGCGACTGGCGATACATATCCTCAAGATCATCGGATGACCGTGTGCTTGATTCTTTCATCGCGCGCAGCGCTTCATATGCGTGCTCAATATTTCTATTTAGCTCCTGAATCAAAACGTCAAATTCCTTACGATAAGTGCGAAAATTATTAAGGCTGCGCGAGAGCCTAAGAGCGTAATATATTGTTACGCCTAAACAAATCAAAATTACAATATCCAGTATTATACTCAGTAACTCAGAACTCATCGCTCGTCTTTCTCCTCCGGTGGTATATATTTTTCAATGCGAACAGCAATACTATCCTGTTTTTGCCCCACGGGGCCCTTAAACATCGGAAAGTCTCCACAACGCAGCTCAAGCTCGTCATTTGTGGTGGTCGAGAACATAACGTTCGATCCCACTTTCCAATTAAGAATCTCGCCCAGCGGCAAAAACACCTCTCCCAAAATGGCCTGTAATTGCACATCGGTTTTATAAAGCTCGTGCGTCAAGTGCGTTTCCCAAATGGAGTCCCGCCCAAATTTCTCTCCCATAAACATCTGAAGAAGCAATTCTCGGATAGGCTCTAACGTTGCATACGGGATCAGAATTTCAACCCGCCCACCACGATCGCCCATATCCACACGAAGGCGTGCCAGAACACAAGCGTTCCCGCCCTGCGTAATTGTCGCAAAGCGCGGGTTCGTCTCCATCCGGTCCAGCGTAAAGCTCACCGGAGAAAGCGGGTCAAACGCCGAGGATAAATCGCCCAGCCCGACCTGCACCATCTTTTCGACCAGCTTGCTCTCGATTGTTGTATAGGGCCTGCCCTCAACACGCACAGCGGGCGTGCCCTTCCGGCCGCCAAGCAGCACATCAACGATGGAGTAAATCAGCGCACTATCAGTCACGAAAAGCCCGTTATCATCCCACTCTTCCGCCTTAAAGACCGAAATCATTGCCGGCAGTGGGATCGAGTTCATATAATCGCCAAAACGTACGGTAGAGACCTGATCCAGGCTGACCTCAACATTATCGGACGTCAGGTTCCGCAGCGACGTCGACATTAACCGTACAAGGCGATCAAAGACGATATCGAGCATCGGCAGGCGCTCATAATTCACCATAGCGGAATTAATCAGCGCC
The DNA here is from genome assembly GCA_024275825.1 of Alphaproteobacteria bacterium. GTDB lineage: Bacteria > Pseudomonadota > Alphaproteobacteria > Micavibrionales > Micavibrionaceae > JAJRYK01. The sequence goes on along the minus strand of JAJRYK010000020.1, from coordinate 251,243 downwards.
ATCACGCCGGAGGCCTCACCGCCGCCGCCATCATCATCAAAACCTAAAAGAGAATCAATTTCATCCTGATTAAGGATGCGTGCATTGGACTCACCATCGTCGCCCTCTTCACCATCACCATCAAAAGCCGGAACAGCATCGGAATCAGCCACGACCTCAGCCGCGCCACCGTCATCGTCGTCGCCAGCCATCGCGCCCCATTCATCCATCATGGCACGCTCTTCTTCGCTCATTTCCTCTTTTTCGTCGGTTTCGCTCATCTTATCTTTTCTATATGATCTATTAATCTTGCGACAATGCGCTATCTACCTACTGAAAGCAAAATACATGCCGCTTCTTAACGCCAGTGTAACATTACTGGATCAGAATTTCTTGAAACAGCACGTCTTTTACTTCTATAGGGTCCGCAGCCTGGTTTACACGCCACAATAATTCCGTCTGCAAACGATAAATCCCAGCCGATCCACGAAGGTCTTTCACCCGCAACTCACGCAAATAGGTCTGGAACTGATCCACCACACGCGGCATGACAGCCTCGACTTCATGCGCATCACCAGAATCTTCCATCTCTAGCTGCACCGTCAAGCGCAGGTAACGCGGCGTCCCGTCATCACTGTTCAAATTTACAATCATCGTGGGAATGGCTAAAAACCGGCCATCGGGGCCGCCTTCGTCGCCATATCCATCGCCCTTGCCTTCTTTCTCCTCTTTGCCTTTTTTATCTTTTTTGCCTTTTTTCTTATCCTTTTTAGCGTAATCATCGTCAGCGCCCTCTTCCCCATCTTCACCATCTGCCTCATCAGCGCTCACCATCACCGGCTCACCATGCTCGTCCAAAACAGGCTCGCCATGATCATCAAGCAGCACAACCTCTTCGCCGCCCTTACCGAGCAATCCATCAAGCATGCCGGTAAAATACGCCGCCGCGCCGCCGCCAAGAAGTAGCACCAATGGCACAGCGATCAGCAATATCAGCTTCTTTTTATCTTTTCCGCCTTCACCGTCACCATCTTCGCCGTCTTCACCTTCGGCGCCCTCTTCACTTTCATTCTCTTCACCCTCAGAAGGCTCTTCTGATTTTTCGTCTTCGTCGTCTGCCATGGCTTATTCTCTTCATCGTTTAGCGGTGAGTAAAATACAAACGCAGTTACATATCTTTAAGTCTAATCTTTTAAAGCGCTAAAATAAATCCCTCTTCCCGCTTCACTCACATCTAGTTGCGCCGCCTATTGTGGACAAGTCAGGGGCAAGATTTTCCCCACATAGGCGACAAAGGCACCCAATTTTACCCCAACACCAAAAACACGCGACAGAGAAAGTTCGCGCCAACGTATTGAAAAATAATAAAACTTTCTCTTGGCACGCTTCATGCAAACCCTAAAACCCAAGAAAACAAACGCGCACAAAAACGAGCGCATTTTACCTAGGTGGGTAAAGGACCAGTAAAATGGAAAATAGTATTTATCTTGGCCTTTCGAGGCAATTGGCATTGCAGACCAACATGAACATTGTGGCGAATAACATCGCCAACATGAACACGCCCGGTTATCGCGGCCAAAACTTACTCTTTAAGGAATATATCTCCGACCCAAGGGGCGCAGATGATGCGTTATCCTTTGTCTATAACGAAGGCCAATACGATATCACTGACCCCGGCCCCATTCGCGTCACGGGTAGCCAGCTAGATATCGCCGTCCACGGCCCCGGCTTCATCGGCGTGCAAGATCCCACTGGTGAAATCGCTTATAGCCGCGCCGGCAACTTTCACCTCAGCCCTGATGGCGCACTGGTCAATGGTGCGGGCCTGCCTGTTGCCGGGGCTGGCGGCGGCCCCATTAACATCCCTGCCGGCTCAACTGAAATTAATATTGATGATCGCGGATTTATCTCTAATCAGGGCGGCCAAATTGGCCAAATCATGATCGTCGAATTTGCCAACCCGCAAAGCCTGGAGCCCATCGGCAACACGCTCTATCGCAGTGACCAAGCAGGTCAGCCCGCAACCAACACAACCGTGAAGCAAGGCCAGGTTGAAGGCGCGAACGTTAACGCCGTGGTGGAAATGACCCGCATGATTGAAACATTGCGCGCCTTCCAAAGCACGCAGCAGCTTTTACAAACAGAGAATGAAAGATTACGCGGCGCTATTCAAAAGCTTTCGCGATCAAATTAATGGAAAAATTCAAAATTTTAAGATTTAAAACGAAGGAGACTTAACATGAGATCACTAGATATTGGCGCAACAGGCATGCTGGCCCAACAGCTTAATGTGGATGTTATTTCCAACAACATCGCCAACATGACCACGACAGGTTACAAGCGTCAACGCGCGGCCTTTCAGGATTTAATTTATCAAAACATAGACCGCCCCGGCTCGACCTCATCCGATTCCGGCACAACAGTGCCAACGGGGCTTCAGCTCGGCCTTGGCGTACGCGCCGGCGCTGTGTATCGTGAGCATGCTCAAGGCCCCCTCCGCATCACCGAAAACCCGCTTGATCTGGCCATCACCGGCGAAGGGTTTTTCCAAATTCAAACGCCCAACGGCGATATAGCCTATACCAGAGACGGCACATTTCAACTCAATGAAAATGGTGAACTTGTCACCGTTCAGGGATTTGTTGTTAGTCCCGGCATCACGATCCCTGCCGATGCGCTCAGCATAGATATAAACATTAATGGTGAAGTTCTGGTCAGCCTGCCAAATCAAACAGCCTCGTCCAATGTCGGACAGCTCCAGCTTGCCAATTTCGTTAATCCCGCCGGCCTGGAAGCCATTGGCAGTAACTTGTTCTTGCAAACAGATGCGTCCGGCACGGTCACAACCGGCATAGCCGGACAAAATGAATTTGGCCCACTCCAACAATCTGCACTTGAGCTTTCAAATGTGAACGTGGTTGCGGAAATCACCGAATTGATCAGCGCGCAGCGTGCCTATGAGATGAACTCAAACATCATCTCAACCAGCGATGAGATGCTGCAAACAGCAACACAGCTTCGCTAGGCGCTAACATAAACAAACCAGAAAGAAGGAGAAGCACATGACTATCAGTAAATTAATTTTGATCATCGCATTATGCGTGCTCACCCCTTCTTTTGCGCATGCTGTCGGCCTCAAAGAAAACAGCGTGGTCACGGATGAATATATCCGCCTTGGCGATGTGTTTTACGGACTGAGCCATAATGAAGATAAAGTCATCGGCAGCGCGCCTGCGCCCGGACAAGACATGGTTTTAAACGCCAGAATCTTGCTCAAAATCTCCAAGAAAATGGGCTTGTCATGGCGCCCCTCAAGCTCGATGCAGCGCGTTACTCTAACCCGCCAGGGCACAGTGATTGATCGCGAATTGATCGAGGCTAATCTTAAAGAGCAGCTCCAAAATAAGGGCCTTAGCGGCAGTTACGAGCTCATCTTCACAAGCACGCTCAGCCCCATCATTTTGCCACCCGAAATGGAGGCCACGATGGATGTCACAGATTTAAACATCAAGCCCGACAGAAATTGGTTCGAGGCCACAATCATCGCCCCGTCCAAGGACAACCCCATCCAGCGCCAACATGTCAGTGGTACAATCCAGCGCATGATCAGCGTGCCCGTTATCAGGGGCGCTCTGCGCAAAGGCGACATCATCGGCGCGCGCGATATAGAGATGGTAGAGATTCGCGAGCAAAGCCTGAAAAGCAACATTATTTTAAGCAGCGAAGACCTGATCGGCCTTACTCCGCGCCGTATGCTCAGCCCCGGAAAGCCCATCAAAGACATGGACGTTGAAGCGCCCATCATCGTCAAGCGCGGCGAGTTCGTCACCATGTATTTCAACAACGGCCCGCTCCAGCTAACTGCCCGCGGCAAGGCCATGGAAAACGGCGCGAAAGACGATCTAATCCGCGTAACCAATGTCGCCAGCAGTAAAACCATCGAAGCAAAAGTAACAAACACCAGAGAAGTGCATGTCAGCGCATTTTAATCGACAAAATAAGGTGAGGTAAAAAATGATACAGCATAGAAAAATGATAAAGTTCGGCCTCGTGGCTTTAACATGCAGCGCTCTTAGCGCCTGCGGCACAGCGGACCGAATCGCCAAAATCGGCCAAGCCCCGGAAATGGCGCCCATTGAAAATGCCACAACGCAGCACGGCTATCAGCCCGTCAGCCTGCCCATGCCAGCACCGCAGAAATTCACACAACAGAAAAATTCGCTATGGGCTTCTGATCGTCAGACTTTCTTCAAAGATCAGCGCGCCAGCGATATTGGCGACATTATCACCGTCATAATCGACATTAATGACACAGCAGAACTAGACAATGAAAGCTCTCGTAGCCGTACCAGCAATGAAAATGCCGACCTGCCGTCCCTCCTCGGCTATGAATTGGCACTGGATCGCATTCTGCCTCAGGGCGTCGATAACACAGACTTAATCGATTTCGATTCCATTTCCAAGCACACGGGAACCGGAACTGTTGAGCGTGAAGAAAAAGTTGAAATGCGCATGGCCGCCCTGGTTACGCAAATTTTGCCCAATGGCAATATGGTGGTCAATGGCCGTCAAGAAGTTTTGGTGAATTTCGAGAAACGCATTTTCCAGATCGACGGCGTGATTCGCCCCGAAGACATCACAGTTGAAAATACCATTTCCTACGACAAGATTGCCGAAGCGCGCATTATCTACGGCGGTGAAGGACAAATCACCGATATGCAGCAACCGCGCTACGGACAACAGCTTTACGACATCGTGTTCCCCTTCTAGGTCAAATAACAACGCAGTTGGCATGACCTAGAGTATACATAGACCTCACACTCTAACTATACCCCCCTTTAAGAATCAAAGGGCCTGTTGGAGAGCGCGGTGTCGTAAATACCCTTTTACTGCGTTCCCAAAAAAATAAAAAAAGTGCCGGAAAACCGTGCAAACGTAAGAAAATAAAGTTTTACCCACCCAACTAAAAAACCGGCCTCATTCGTGAGCGCCGGTCTCTTTTTAGCCTCCCACCGTCATCCCCGCGGCGTTTCGTAAGAAACGCTAAAACAGCGGAGATCCAAAAAAGCGAACCACAAAGCGGCTCACATATGGATCCTGTATGTTTAAGCTTTGCTTCGCAAACCCTCCAGAATGACGCTTAACAATAAAGGCTAATCGTCGCGGTGGGTTTTTTCCATGCGCTCGTGACGCTCTTGCGATTCGATGCTCAATGTCGCATTTGGGCGGGCCTTTAGGCGGGCCAGAGAGATTGGCTCTCCGGTTTCTTCGCAATAGCCGTATTCGCCTTCATCAATGCTCGCAACCGCCTTGTTGATTTTATTAATCAGTTTACGTTCGCGATCGCGGGTGCGCAGCTCTAGCGCATGATCAGTCTCCGCCGCGGCGCGGTCGGCGATGTCGGGCTTTTGCAGCTCGGTCGTCTGGAGCGATTCCTTGATCGTATGCTCTGATTCCTTAATCAGCTCTTCACGCCAGTCAATCAGGCGCTGGCGGAAATACTCCTGCATGACCTTATTCATAAACTTGCCCTTATCCTTCTCAGGATCATAATTCTGGGGGACGATAACGCCGCTTGGTAATGGCATATTTTATTCCTTACGCTTTTAAATCTCTTGAATCACACACATTTACTTTAAGAAGCATGAGAATATAAGCATAGAATTAAGGGAAAACAAGCGGAAAATGATACGATAATACTACCACAAGAGCGGAAAAGGCCGATTTTTAGGCCTTATCCAGAACCACACGCATTTTGGCCAGCTCAACCTGCGCGCGCAAATCAACCTCATCCATCAGCGCACTGAGCGCCGGATCATTGATTTTCTCACGGTGAGAAGCCACAACATCGGCGATATCAACCATATGCCCAACAGTTAAATTACCGCCCAGCATCGCCAAACGTACCGTCTCCAGCCCATCAAGCACATCATCGGCGCGCTTGCGCATACGGTTGCGCGCGGCGCGCGCGGTCGGGTCTTCCGCCCCCTGAACAGCCAAAAGCGCATCCACATGGGCAATTGATTGCGTGGTAGCCGCGCCCGCGTTTTCTTTCACGCTAGAGCTCATAAAGTCCTCAAAGCTACCGCCTGCGCCAGAAGTATTGCCTTTTTTCTTTGTGCCGGAGGCCGATTGCGTTTTTCCTGATCCCTGTATTTTCATGAGATTAACTTTGCTATATTCCCGCCCCAAGCGCAAGAGGGAAGAAATTGCCTATCGGCACGATAGAGCATGCATGCACGCGCGGCGCTAGAGCACGAAAAGCGCAATCAGCGAAAATTCAGGTCTTAGCAGGCGTTTTCTGACAAGACGCAAGCAACAACGAGAGGCCTACGACTTTAGGAGCGTGACAACGCAGTCAGGGAGCACCTGCTAAGACCTGAAAAATTGGCACGGTTCTCGCATCACTAAAACCTGAAATGAACAAAAGACCGGCAAAACATGCCCGATCTTAAGCCTAGGTGTATATAATGAGACTGTCTTTAAACAACATATTTGGCTATATCTTCACCCTTATTCTGGCGATGGCTATTCTATTTGGCGCGATGAACGCAGCCATGGCCAAAACGTCTCGCATCAAGGACATCGTTGATTTTGAGAGCGTAAGAGACAACCAGCTTGTCGGCTATGGCCTGGTTGTTGGCTTAAATGGCACGGGGGACAAGCTTATAAGCTCCCCCTTTACCAAACAAAGCCTTACCGCAATGCTAGAGCGCCTGGGCGTACGGATGACGGACCGCGAGCTAAGATCCATGAAAACCGGCAATGTCGCTGCCGTTATGATCACCGCTACACTGCCCCCCTTTATCAACCAAGGCGCACGCATTGATGTAAATATTGCCTCTTTGGGTGATGCCTCTGATTTACGCGGCGGAACGCTGTTGATCAGCCCGCTTATGGCCGCCGATGGTGAAGTTTACGCCGTGGCGCAGGGCGAGATTAGTATCTCTGGATTCTCCGTGCAGGGCGACGCGGCAACCATCACGCAAAACACGCCAACATCCGGCCGAATCGCCTCTGGCGCAATTGTTGAGCGCGAAATAGACTTTAAGCTCGAAGAGCTGCAACAGGTAAAGCTGGCGCTTAAAAACCCGGACTTCACCACCGCACGCCGCATTGCCCAAGCCATTAACGGCTTTACCTCCTCTAAAATTGCCAGCGCGGATAATAATGCCAGTGTGACCCTGAAACGCCCCAGCGATTTCGACGGCACGATTGTTGATTTAATTACCGATATAGAGCAGCTGCCCGTACAGCCGGACCAGCCCGCCCGCGTGGTGATCTCGGAGCGCTCCGGCGTGATCGTGATCGGCGCAAATGTACGGGTAAACGAGGTCGCCATCGCGCAAGGCAGCCTCACTGTTAAAATCAATGAAACCCCGCAAGTGTCTCAAGCTAATCCATTTTCCGAGCTTGGCGAGACCGTTATTGTACCGCGCAGTGATGTCAGCGTGAATCAGGGCGGCGATGTACGCCTGGCCGAATTAAATACCGGCGTCACACTTCAGGATCTTGTCACCGGCCTGAACAGCCTGGGCATGCAGCCGCAAGACATCATCACCATCCTGCAAGCCATCAAAACTGCTGGTGCGCTTCAAGCAGAAATTGAGGTGATGTAATGAGCGGACTAACTCCAGCAACAAATCTTGCCTTAATGCAGATCAACCAAGGCAATGCTGCGAATGCAGCCGACAAGCTCTCCGCTGCACAGCTTAAGAACGCCAAAGATTTAGAAAAAGTCGAAGCGGCCGCAAAAGATTTCGAAGCGGTCTTCGTTGCCGAAATGATGAAACCCATGTTCGCCGGAATAAGCACCGAAGCCCCCTTTGGCGGCGGTAAGGGCGAGGAGGTTTTTAGAGGCATGATAATCCAGGAGTTCGGCAAAATGATCGCCGAGACAGGAAGTATTGGCGTTTCAGATCAGGTCAAAACCGAAATGATCAGAATGCAAGCCGCGCAAAACCAATAAACACACTGCGTTAATAGCAACAGAAAAATAAGCAAGAGAGCACAATTAAAAACATGACAAACTTTAGAGCCCCCAAACACACGAACATCAAAACAACACTGCCTGACAACCCCGATCAGGCGCTTCGTGAGCTTATTCAAATTTCTAATATGCTTTTAGCTGTTTCAGAGCGCGAGACACAAACCCTCGCACAAGACGACATGGTGAGTTTTGCCATTTTGCAGGATGAAAAAGCGATCATTGCCAAACGCTACGCCCTTGCTTCAGAAGCCTTTAGAGCGCGCCTGGAAGACTTCCGCCAGGCTGACCGCAACCTTGTTAAAAGACTGGAAACTCTACAAAGGCGTATCAGTGAAGTCTCCCAAGAAAACAACATCATGGTGGGGCACATTCGCGACAACGCACAAAAAACAACACAGAAAACGCTGCTGACTGTGCAAGAGCTGGCACAAAGCAGGCCCGTTACATTTACGCCCCTTAACACAGAAGAGAGAGCTTAATCATGCGCGACCTCAACAACACGCCATCATCAAATACATCAATACCGCATAAGGGGTTGCTATCAAGCGACCCTAATCAGGCCATTCAACAAATGATGGAGACGATCGATCAGTTACGCAGCGTTTACGAACGCGAGACTGAAACATTGGACAATGCAGATACGGCCGGGTTCTTCGCCCTTCAAGAAAAGAAAATGGACATCGCGAGCACTTACCAAAGCAGCATAAGCGAGCTGATAAACCGCAAAAATGAAATCAAAGCGGCCACCCCCAATTTAAAAGAAAAACTCGAAAAAGCACAAAAAGAGTTTTCCGCGCTTTCGCAAAGAAATTTGGATGCCCTTTCGCGCATGAGTAACTGCATTGAACGTTTGGGAGACACCCTGCGCAACGCAGCGAAAGACTCGGCAAAAGAACAGCAGGCCGTCAGCTACACTCAGGATGGAAAGCTTGGCATTGATGACAGGAAAATCCTCTCCACAGGCGTGAGCGAAACAGCATAAGCAAAACAATAAACAAAGAGTAAAGCGAGAAAGCAAATGGGCATAGACAGCTTATTATTTACAGCAACAGCGCCGCAACCAACGCAGGCAACAGCAAGCGACAGTAAGAATGCGTTACCCACCTCCAAACCCCAACGTCAGGGCTTTGGCTCTTTTGATACGCTTTTAACGCAAGCCCAAACCAGACAAAGCCAGCTCTCTCAAGTAAAAACAGCTGAGACCCTTCAGTCCCAAAACGCCAAGTTGAAAATGACCCAGATCCTGGCAACAACAGGCATAGGCGGGCAGGACAGCGGCAATGTAGTCATCAACACAAGCGCCCTTGCCGAAACGCTAGGGATCAGCAAACAGGCCCTTAACGACATCATAAAACCCCTCTTGCAACAGGCTGGCGCGGATAATGGAAATGTCATTACGCTCGATGAGTTTACAGGCGAGGTGAAAGCCACAGATCTCGAGGGCCTCTTTCAAGCCATCGCGGGAGACGCCGCAGAAACAGCAGCAATATTAGGGCCAGACTTTGCCGGTGACGGCGCAAAAGACCGAGAATCTTTTGTGACATTTCTCAAAAAGTTAGAAAATCTTCTGAATAACCAAGGTGACAGCGCACTGATAAAGAGCGAATTAACCCAGCAACAGCTCGAAGAGTTCGGACAAAAGATCCGCAAAATTTCAGACATCATCAGCGCGAAGACTGGCGAGAAAATTGAAATCCCGGATGAGTTAGATGAAAAATCCCTCTCTAAAGTTATTGCCACATTGCTTCAAATCATTGATCCAAACAGCAAATCGGCTACGCCCCCTCTTGCAGATGCAAACATACAGGCCACCATTGAGGTCGCGTTAAACGGGGCAAATGGCCTTGCTCTTAATAAACAGATATCCGATCTTGCAAAACAGCTTAACGCCTTGGTTGTCGGCGGTAACGATGATAGGCCAGCGCAAAGCAATAGACTGGCTATCAATGAAAATACGGGGCCGTCAAAACCTGACGCTGCGCTGGATACAAAGTTCTCCAAAGAGAATTTTGGAGACGCATTAAAGAGTGCCGCGCAAACGAAAGCGACACCGGATACAAATGTGACAAGCGCTAAAGCCACGCATATATTACCCAATCTCAGCGCTATCGAAAGCGCTCTGCTGGGGCCGCTCTCTCCGTCAGATATTTGGCGCGAAAGCGTATCTGGATTTACAGCAAGCTACGCTGTGACCGGCTTAAACAACCTGACCAATATGTCCACACAGGCACAAAGTGCCGGGCGGGCACATCCGGCAACACAAATGGTCGCCGCAACCATGCAAAAATCGATGAATGGCGGGCAGAATAAGAGCATAACGCTGCAGCTCGATCCGCCAGAGCTTGGCCGCGTCGAAGTCCGCATGGTCTTTGGCAAAGACAAGACTCTCAAAACCACTCTTATCTCAGAAAAACCTGAAACATTTTTGATGCTACAGCGCGATTCAGGATCTTTGGAACGGATCTTGCAAGACTCCGGACTAAACGCAGATAGCGGTCTTAGCTTTGAACTTGCACAAGAAGGCTACGACTTTAACCAAAATGGAGGCCATGACAATCATGGAAGCCATGGCGGAAAAGGAAAAGGCTCCGGCGATGATCTGGAGACACTAGAAACAACAATGACATGGCACGTTGATCCGGAAAGCGGACATATGCGCTACAATCTTCTGGCTTAGAAACGCCAGGGCAATGACGAAAAAGACGATAATAATACAAGGACGAGACACATGGTTAGCGATGTAACAGTAGGCACAGCCCTCGGGCAGCAACAAAACACAGCCAATGCGGGAACGCAGCTGGGTGACGATTTTGCCCAATTCCTAAACCTGCTCACCGTGCAGCTGCAGAACCAGGACCCACTTTCCCCGATGGACACCACCGAATTCACAAACCAGCTCGTGGCCTTTACGGGCGTAGAACAGCAGATCAACACAAACCAGAAACTCGACAGCCTTGTTGCGCTGGAGCTTTCGAGTGCCCTTGGAGAATCACTCCAATATATCGGCAAAGAGGTCACCTATATCAGCCCGGAATTCAACTTTGATGGCGTAAAGCCTGTCGAAATAAAATATGCGCTTAACGGCGATGCTGTTTTTGCCAAAATCAGAATCAAGGACGAAGCCGGTGAAATTATTTTCGAAGAAGACATTGATCGCTCAACTGGCCGTCAGGAATTCACATGGGACGGCACAACAACAAACGGCGATATTGCAGAGCCCGGCACATACGAAGTTATCATTGACGCGCTCGACATTGATGACCAGGCGGTCAGCAGCACAATCGTTGTCAGCGGCACCGTACGCGGCATTGAAACACAAAATGGCGGCCTGTTCGTTCTGGTTGGCGAGCGTGCAATTTCACTCGGCAATATCATCAGCGTGGTTGAGCCAGACGTGCTCCCGCCCCCGGATGATATAGATGACACAGACGATACGGATGACACAGATACGGACGACCCTCCGACTGATCCATAGAAACAACAAAATATTAAACATTTAAAATAGCACAACACAAAAAACACATATTTTTACTAAAAAAGGAGACTACAAAATGGGACTTTTCGGATCACTCTTTACAGGCGTATCGGGGCTTTTCGCACAATCGCAAAACACCGCGATCATCTCGAACAACATCGCCAATATCAGCACAATTGGCTATAAGCGCTCTGAAGCCACCTTTAACAGCCTTGTAACATCGCAAAGCAACTCCTCAATATTCTCACCGGGCACGGTATCCGTATCGCGCCTGCAAAGAGTTGATCAGCAAGGCGCGCTGCAGCAAACCGCCTCCGGCACAGATGCGGCGATCTCCGGTAACGGCTTCTTCTCGGTCAAAAGATCAACAGATTCCGGACAAGAGTTTCTTTATACCAGAGCAGGCCAATTCTCCGAAGATGCACAAGGGCTACTCAGAAATGCCTCCGGCTTCGTTTTATATGCATGGCCTATTGATGCAGCAGGAAATCTTCCTGCTGATCAGGGTGACCTTGGCTCACTTGTCCCGGCTGACGTGGCCTTCCTCGGCGGCCTAACGCGCCCGACCTCTACGGCAGAGCTTGCCATTAATCTGAATGCCAGCGAGCTTGATCAAACACTTGCAGGCGCGCTCACCTCTGCGGCAGATTTCACACGGGGTTTGACCGTGTTTGACAGCCTCGGCGCTGGACAAACGCTAACATTTGAATTCACAAAAACCTATGGCCCGCACGGAACAGCAGGCGGCACAGTCGGCAGCCTGAGCGCGACCGATAGTCTGGTGAACGATGTTAACCTCTCTGATGGTGATATATTCACAATTGCCGTTGATGGCGGCGCGGTCAGAACCTACGAAATCAACGACGTAGTCGGCAACCCGACCTCTGGTGCAGAGGATGTCGCCGTTGTTACTGTCCTTGATATCATCACAGACATTAACACCAATGTCGCCGGCGCCACAGCCTTCCTCGGCGCGAATGGTGAGCTGGTTATTCAGCGCAGTTCCTTCACTGGAGGCGCCGCTGAATTCATTACTCTAGAAGATACCGTAGGTTCAGCCTTGGCCGGTTTTGGCATCACAGCAGCGCCAACCAACTACGCTTCAAGCGACCTAAACAGCACAACCTACGACAATGGTACATTTGCTGACTCCCCGCCCTACAGCACCGAAGGCTTCCCAACCCCGCAAAGCTTGCCGGGCGATCTGAACTACAATAATCGCGGCTGGTGGCAGCTTCAAATTCTCCACCCCGATGGCAGCACGGTCAGTAACGGCCTGATGAACTTTAACGGGGACGGCACAATCAATGCCCTACCCGACAGCAGCGGCAATATTGACATTGACCTGAACAACATCGATTGGGGCAATGGCTCTGATCCACAAAGCATTCTGGTTGATATTGAGCGCTTCTCTCAGTTTTCCGGGAACTATGATGTGATCTTCTCTGACCAAAATGGCGCCGAGCTTGGCCGTAGAACAGGGATTGAAATCACCCGCGATGGCGTTATCGTCGCCCGGTTCTCAAACGGTGCGTCAGCAGATCTCTATCAAGCCCCGCTTATCACCTTTGCCAATGCGAACGGCCTGACCGAAGTGTCCGGGACCGCCTATAGCGAATCAGAAAATTCCGGCGAAGAAAACTTACGTGAGGCCGGAGAGGGCGGCGCGGGCTTTGTTGAACCCTCAACGCTTGAGCAATCCAACGTCGATCTAGCGGATGAGTTTGCCCGGTTAATCGTCTCACAACGCGCCTTCAGCGCCGCGGCAAAGGTCGTCACCACCGCTGATGAGATGCTACAGGATCTTATACGAATATAAAGGGGACACAATAAACACATATATATAGGCAAAAAGAGCTAAGGACCCTAGATTTCGGGATTGCTACCCGCAAACCCTAACCCGGAAATCAGGTTCCGTCGCTGCGGGAAGCATAATTCCAGAATGGAAATACGCGATTTGCAGCAAGGCGCATCGGGCAATGCCCCAAAAGATCAGGCTTCACAAAAAGCATGATCGACCCTAAATACCGCAGAAACAAGAACAGAATCTGTGGCTATGAACCCAACTGCTTCGATGCGCCTTTTCTTTTTTCATATTTATTTTTATAGTGACCAACCGCCTACCCACCTGAAAAACAACAATAATACACCCCGCCGCCGCCACGGCCTGCAAAACCGTGGGTAGAATCTGATTTTTTTAACACTCTGTTCATTTTTCTGTTATAGTATAGGAATATGGTTCAAGTATTGAATCATTTGCAGGACGCACGTTAACAGCATATAAACCTAGGAAAGGAAACATGCTATGAGTTCAGATATCGTATTAACCGCCGCGTTGCGGAATAACCTCCTATCATTGCAGAACACACAAAGGTTGATTGACACGACCCAGCTTCGCTTGGCGACTGGCCTAAAGGTCAATTCCGCCCTTGATAATGCAAGCAGCTTCTTTACAGCACAAACCCTAAGCAACCGCGCTGGCGACCTCTCTCGCTTGCTAGACAACATCAATCTGTCTATTCGGACAATTGAAGAGGCAAACGCAGGGGTTGAAGCTTTGAGTACACTTGTTTCCCAAGCGGATGCGATTGTTAGCTCAGCCAGAGACGAGCTTGCCGCATCAGACGGCTCCGCAAGAATTGTCAGCAGCCTTGACTTAAGCGGTGTCGCCGCCCTAACCACTCTAGGGGATGGCGCAACAGTTCTTGGTACGGAAACCTTTAACTTCACAACCACCGATGATAGCGGAAATCGTATTAGCCGAACAATAGCACTCGGGGCGGGGACCATCAACGCTTTTGCAGCAACCATTACCGATACATTCGCGGATCTTGAAAATGGTGAAATCACCGCATCTATTAATGACAGCGGCAACCTGGTCATCGAAAGTGTCGGGGGGAGAACATTCTCCATATCCGCATCTGATGCTGCTGGAACGGGTGATATTGATACCCAGCTTGGGCTTCTTGGGCTTGATACACAATTCGCGCTTCAAGACAGAACAATCGGAACTGCGGCCGGTGCATTTCAAACCGTAAATATTCAAGCAACAACCGTTGTTGCCGGTAATACAGTTTCAACAATCTCGCTGTATGAATCACCGGGCAACCTCATTGAAGCAGGTGATCTAATCAACACCGGCGCTCTTGGGGGCCTCGCATATGAGGATGCTAACGGAAACACGGCTCTCGATGGTGTTTCTGGTTTAGGTTTCGCTGTTGATATTAACGGCACAACAACAACCATCGCCGCAAACGGCGGGACGTTCCAATCCTTTGTTGACTCCATCAACAACAACACCACCATTAACGAGGATGTCAGCGCTGAATTTGACAGCTTGACTGGACAGGTTAGAATTACGGCCCTATCGGATGATGTTAGAAACATTACAGTAACTGCCGTAACGCTCGCTGATGGTTTTGCCAATATTGGCCTAGGCGACCCAACAGGTAACCTTGACCCTATATCCAACGGCCTAGAGGTTGACCGCGCGGGAAACACTGTCGCACTTGATATCGGCGCAGGTAACCAGGACTTTGTTGTCAGCTTCAACTCCAGCACAGCGGCTCTTGACGCTCTTGCCGGTGATTACAATAGTGTTCGGGTGCAGATAGATCAGCTGGTTGAGGATGCAAGCTTCCGCGGAATTAACCTTCTGAATGGTGATAATCTCACAACCTTCTTCAATGAAAATAATACAAATTCATTGATCACCTAAGGTGAGGTATTTACCTCAGCAGGCTTGGGCTTGAACGAAGCAACCTTCAGAACAGCCACGCAGATTGGTACAACAGCGACTGAATCACGCGCGGCAAGATCTTCAGTGCGCAGCTTCGGCAGTTCAATTGCGAACGATCTGGCCATTATCCAGTCACGTCGTGACTTTACCGAGCAAACGATCAGCATCCTAGAAGCTGGTGCGGGTGACCTCACCGTTGCCGATCAAAATGAAGAGGGTGCGAACCTCCTGGCCTTGCAGACACGCCAGGCCTTGGGTACCACATCCCTATCATTGGCATCACAGTCACAGCAATCCGTTCTAAGATTGTTCTAAGACTTATAGATTTAATACCAAAAACCGGAGGCAGAACGCCTCCGGTTTTTTTGTATGCGACATACGCCGCCCTATATTTGCCCTAGTAAAAACACTTCATATTTTATATAAAGAAAACATCATTTTATTATCTATTTTTTAACAAGGATTGTGATAGCATAAAGAGAAGTGGCAGAAGCCATACAACATTTAGGCAAAGTGATTTTAAGACTGACTAGACGCAAGAGGCGCGGCGTATGATAAATACGCAAGTAATGCAGCCCCCCTGTCAGGATGAAAATAACAAAGCGTAAAGAGAAAGGAAGAATTCCATGGCCCTCGTAATTGATTTAAAACCCGGTGAGAAAATTCTGATTGGTGACGCAGTTATCACCAATGATAAACACCGCACCCGCCTTCACATCGCCGGTGACTCCCCCATTCTTCGTGAAAAAGATGTACTGCAGGAAAGTGCGGCAGATACCCCGTGCAAGAAAATATACCTCCTGATCCAATGCATGTATTTGGCACGCAATCCACGCGAATATTTCGAAAAATATTTTGATTTGGTTCGGGAGGTGCAAACGGCATCCCCCTCCTCCATGGTTTTCTTTATGCAGATTAACGAATATATTATCGAAGGCGTATATTACAAGGCGATGAAAATCGGCAAACAGCTTATCGCGCATGAACAGGAGCTGATTGAAAATGCCGCCTAATGAAACGCCAACACAAAACCCATACGCACAAGCCGCCGGGGCTTACGATCAACACGCGCAAACGCACACGCCAGACCAACGCGAGGTTGAGGGGCGCGTTTTGTTAAAATCTGCGCGGATGATGAAGGAGCTACAAGATAACTGGGATGATGCTGATCGCGACCTTATTGAAGCGACACTAAAGCATAATCGTCAAATTTGGATGATGTTTTATGATACGGCGCTGGAAAACCCGGAGGGCGACCGCCCGAATGATCTGCGCAGCAATATTATCAACTTGGCTAACTTCATTTTTAAACGCGAAACAGAAATCATTGCCACCCCGACGAAAGAGAAATTTAATGTTCTGATCAACATTAACCAAGAGGTCGCAGCCGGACTAATGATAAAAACAGCGCCCCCTCCCCCAGTAGAATAGCCACTCAATCACGCTTGAGCACGTTTAAGCAATAAAAAAGGCCTCGAAAGGCCTGCTGAAACGTTCTTGAATCATGTGGAAGATTACGCAACCACACTCACGCCTGCGGACAGGCTTTCAACCCCGGAGCGCGCACCTGTTGCCAGAGCGGCGGATGCAGCCTGCGCCAAGGCGACATTTTCACCAGAAGATGGCACATCTACGCTAAAACTAACAGAGACGCCCGTAGTATCGCCTGACCCAGCACTTTCTACTCCGCCGCCGCCAGAAGAAACAGCAGGCTCAGCAGATAATGCCGCACTTTGCGCCTGCAAGCGTGTTTCCGAAGGATATTGTGTTAGAACATCACCTGTGTCAGAATCACGGATCTGCAAAACAGCCTTATTATTCGCATTCACAACAATATAGGGGCTGATATAAGGGGCTTGAGGTACAGAAACACTGTTCTCTGGGTCTGCCGCAAACGAACGTGTAGACGAAGACTGATCAGCGCTTGCGCGGACCGCCTGTGCGTTTGACAATACTGAATGTACAGCTTCTATCATGTTTACTACCTAACTTATTTTTACACTCTATTCACAAAAATAGAATCAAAATAGATTACCCTACTATCATGGTAGCCCGAATTAACTCAAAAGTCAAGAAATACGTGATTCAAATCACATACTAAATAAAGTTTTTGCTTTGTGGTTACTTTATTTTTTTATAGTAAAAATGTAAAAATATGAATACTTACTGCAAACATAGACAAAACAACTTCAGTAAAAACAAGAATAAAAGCTTGGAATTTAGGTGAAACTATACAAGTTACAATAGAGAGTAAAGTATAATGAAAGTATAAATGATGCTCTCATATGTAAAGTTACATTAATTTACTCAAATACCCCATTGGGGAATAGCAAAAACATTAAAAAAGTATTATAATAAATACTGTTGGCCTATTTATTGCACCAACAACACGACATACCCTCGGGTTTGCATAGGCAACATCCTTGAGTATTAAAGCCCCCAAAATCCTTTTGGGTATCCGCTTAAGTATACGAAAAATGAACACGTAAGATTAGGACGCAAAGCATTGAATAACCTGGCAGAAACACTCAAGCAGTTAGGCCCCTCCCGCCTTGGCATTATGGGCGGCATCCTTGTCGGCTTGGTCATGTTCTTTATCTTTATCTCAGTACGCATTTCATCACCAGACATGAAGCTGCTCTATACTGATCTGAACAATAATGACGCGAGCGCCATTGCGGGCGCGCTGGAAGAAAACCAGATTCCTTACGAAATTTCCCCTGATGGCTCCAGAATGCTTGTGCCCAGTAATGCTGTTGGTCGTGCACGGATGCTGCTTGCGCAATCAGGTTTACCAAACGGTGGCTCGCTCGGCTATGAGATTTTTGATGAACAATCCGGCTTTGGCACAACCAACTTTGTCCAAAACATTAATCAAGTCCGCGCCTTGGAAGGCGAACTGGCACGCACAATTAGCTCTCTGGAAGGCGTCAGAAGTGCGCGCATTCATCTGGTTTTACCACAGCGCGAACTCTTTAGCCGGGAATCGCGCTCCGCCAGCGCCAGTGTCTTCATTGGCGTCTACCCCGGCGCGTCGGTCGCTAGAGAAAATATAGCCTCCATACAATCTCTAGTTGCGTCTGCGGTTCCTGATCTAAAGACCTCTAACGTCTCCATCATTGATAATAATGGCAACCTCCTCGCCAAAGGCGGTGGCGATGACGTTAACCTATCCTCTATGAAGAACGAGGAAATGCGCCGCAGCTTTGAAACGCGCCTGACGCAAAAAATTGAAGATCAGATCGGCCGCATTGTCGGCTTCGGTAAGGTCCGCGCTACCGTCACCGCCGAGATGAATTTCGACCGGATCAGCACAAATGAAGAGCTGTTTGATCCTGCGACGCAAGTTGTGCGCTCCTCTCAAACTATAGAAGAAAGCAATACGGAGCGTGATGCGCTGGGCGGTGATGTCTCCATAGAAAATAATCTTCCTGCTGTGAATGCTGATTTATTAAGCGATACAGCCCCCTCTCTTGAAAGCAACCGCATCGAAGAGGTCACCAATTTCGAAATCAGCAAAACCATTCGCAGCACAGTGCGCGAGGTTGGCGAAGTGCAAAAACTCTCCGTCGCAATTTTGGTTGATGGGCGCTACGCCACTGATGAAGACGGTCTCAAAACATACCAGCCTCGTCCACAAGCTGAGCTTGATCAAATCACCGCTCTGGTCAAAGGCTCTGTCGGGTTTGATGATGAGCGCGGCGACCTGATCGAGGTGATCAGCATGGAATTTGCACAAGTCGACACAAATGAAGAATTTATCGATCAAAACATGCTCTTCGGCTTCCAAAAAACTGAATTGCTGGATTTGGTTGAACTTTTCCTGATGGTCATTATGATCATTCTCATCCTTGTGCTCGTAGTGCAGCCTATGGTTAACCGCCTACTGGCTGTGAAAGTTCAGGAAAAAGAGGAAGATATAGAGGCCGACTTGCTTGCCGCGATCCCGACAAGCCCTGCTCTGGCCGCTCCCTCTGATGGTGGCGGTTATGCTGGTGGTGAGACGGAAGAGGACAGCGCAGAGGAATCTCTGATTAACATTCAGGGTGTTGAGGGCAAGGTGAAGGCCTCCTCCATCAAGAAGGTTGAGGAAATTATTGATAATTATCCAACGGAGACCGTTTCGGTTATCAGAAGCTGGATGACACAAGAAACTTAAGATGCTTGTAACAAGGATACTAAAACGATGAATATGCGCGTTCGCGAGGATTATAGAACTCTATCAGGGCCCGAAAAGGCCTCTATACTACTATTGTCTCTTGGCGAAAATTACATCGTTAAGATCTTTGAGCTGATGGATGATGAAGAGATTCTAGAGCTATCTCAAACCATGTCCGGCCTTGGTAAAATTAAGCCCAGTATCGTTGAGCGCCTTTTTGTTGATTTCGCCGAACAAATGACATCCACAAACGCGCTGGTTGGAACACAAGACAGTACAGAGCGCCTCCTCAAAAAGGCCGGAATCACGGGCGACCGCGTTGACAACATCATGGAAGAAATCCGCGGCCCGGCGGGTCGGACCATGTGGGAGAAGTTGGGCAATGTAGACGAAGAGGTGCTCTCTGCCTTCCTGCAAAAAGAATACCCGCAAACTGTGGCCGTTGTTCTTTCTAAGCTTTCCACAGACCATGCCGCGCGCGTTCTTGGGATGCTGCCCGAAAACTTTGCACTAGAGGTCATTCACCGCATGCTCCGTATGGAAGCCGTGCAAAAAGAAATTCTGGACGAAGTTGAAAAAACACTGCGCTCAGAATTCATGACCAATCTGGCCAGAACACAAAAGAAAGACAGCCACGAGCTTATCGCCGAGATCTTCAACAATATGGAGCGCGCAGTCGAAGGCCGCTTCATGGAAGAACTTGAGAAAAGTGCACCCGATGCGGCAGAAAAAATTCGCTCTCTTATGTTCACATTCGAAGATTTAGCCGGCCTCGATCCTGCTGGCATTCAAACGCTTGTGCGCGGCGTAGATAAAGAGAAACTACCGGTTGCGCTCAAGGGCTCTACCGATACTATGCGCGATCTATTCTTCTCTAACATGTCAGAGCGCGCAGCCAAAATCATGAAAGAAGACATGGCGGCCATGGGTCCAATTAGGCTGAAAGACGTAGAAGAAGCACAGCAAGCTATTGTGAATGTTGCAAAAGACCTTGAAGCCAGAGGTGAAATTACAATGCCAACCGGCGATGCCGAAGATGAAATGATCTATTAGAATCGTTAAACATGACCAGTGACGTTATAGAGAAAAAAGACGAAAAATTTTATTTTACCAACAATGTTTTTGACGAAGGCTATGTTGACGAGGCGGAGCTTGAAGATTTACCGCCCGTTTTTACGGAAGGCGAGTTAGAGCAAGCCAAGAAAAAGGCTTTCGAAAATGGTAAGGCGCAAGGCATAGAAGAAACAACAAACAGCCAAAAACAACAAGTTGCACAAGCCCTGCACACCATCTCTCAAAACATGACAATGCTCACCGATCAAGAGGCACAACGCGAAGTACGTTTCGAGCAGGAATCTATAGGGCTATGCCTGAGCTTATTCAAAAAACTTTACCCTCTTTATGAAGAAAAATATGGGCTCGAAGAATTAAACCAGCTACTAAGCACAACACTCAAAAGCGCTCAAAACCAAAGAGATATTAGCATTCATGTTACGCCAGATGCGGTGGAGGGCGTTCAAAAAACACTCACCGCCCTTTCACAAAAGGGGTTGGGCATCTCTTTCATGGTTCACGGAGACGAGCATATAGGCCAACATGCCTGTAAAATGAACTGGACAGACGGCGGTGCGATCATTGATCGGGGCAGGCTGGCCACAGAAATCGAAAGCGCCGTACAGCAGATGCTTGCAGGAGACGACACAAACAGTCATGATGGAGGGGCAGAAGCAGCAGAAGAACGTACTGACGGTTTAAGCACTGAGCAAAGTGCGACAGAAAAACCGGAAGAGCTTAAACCATCAGAAGAGCAACCAGAGAATAATATAGCGGAGCAAACCGATGAGTGATGATGAAAATACAGAAGGCGGCGATGTAGACCAAAGCGCGGTCGACGAAATGTTTGATGAAGCGCCCGCAAGTGGCGGCGATGACGCTGGTGCGAAAGACACCGACGGCGCTGAAACCGGCATGAATCTCGATCAAATCAGCGGCTCTGATCCAAATGAGATCCAGACACAAGATTTCGAAATTGGCGAGGCCATGGCCGAGGATGTAACAGCCATCTACGACATCCCTGTGCAAATTTCTGCCGTTCTGGGCCGCTCGACCATGCAGGTCAGTCAGCTCCTGAAACTCGGCCGTGGCGCGGTGGTTGAGCTTGACCGTAAAGTCGGCGAAGCGATCGATATCTACGTGAATAACCGCCTGGTTGCCCGCGGCGAGGTTGTTGTGGTTGAGGATAAACTCGGCATCACCATGACGGAAATTGTTAAATCCGATCGTGCGTAATTCATTTATAATAAAAAATTGTTTAAGCAGAAGGCATAAACATGGCTGATAAAGAAAAAAAAAGAGACACCTCCCCCCTGCCGGTCGTTAAAATTGAACGCCCCACCAGAAGAGCCGACTGGGCCTCCATCCTGGGTGCAATTTTTGCACTTGGCTTGATTGCCGGCGCGATTGCCGCCGGCCAAAGCAACGCAAATTTCTTTAACGTGCCCTCCCTGATGATCGTTCTCTTCGGCACAATTGCAGCCACAGCCATCTCTTTCACCTCCGAAGAAATTATGCGCGCCGGTGCCATCATGGGCAATTCTTTCGTGCGGCGCTCCCAATCCCCACGCAGGCTGGCCTTCAGTCTGGTTGACCTCGCGGTTGTCGGAAAGAAGAAGGGCATTCTCGCCCTGATCAACTACGAAAAAGAGCTGAAGAAAGACGATTTCCTCATGCACGCCATCCAAATGGTCGTTGACGGCTTTAATGCCAAGGATGTTGAACGCATGCTGGGGCAAGAAATTGATGCTATATCCGAGCGCCATAAGCGCTCCGCCACCATCGCCCGCCGTGCATCTGAAGTTGCGCCTGCTATGGGCTTGATTGGAACACTTGTTGGCCTTGTGCAAATGCTGGCCGACCTGGAAAATCCCGAAGCCATCGGCCCAGCTATGGCGGTTGCCCTGCTCACCACCTTCTACGGCGCAATTCTGGGCACCGTAATTATGGCACCGCTGGCCGTCAAATTAGAGAAAAATTCTGCCGATGAAACACTGCGCAAACGCCTCATCCAAACCGCCGCCGTCTCCATCTCACAACAAGAAAACCCCCGCCGCCTGGAAATGCTCCTAAACTCCGAGCTCCCGCCGTCGGAGCGGATCAACTATTTCGATTAAGCTTCCCCTTGCACTTGGCAAACGATACGCTAAACTCTAGGCTTGCGCGCTTTGATTTAGTCATTTGATTTTATTCTTGCAGCAGGCGCAAGCGACGACGAGTATTTTTAATACTTTAGGAGCGACGTCGGCGCTCTGCAAAAGTAAAAGGAAGTGAACTAAATGCGTTTAATGATCATCGGACAGCTAGAAGGCTACATCTCGCAGGCGGGTAAAATTGCGCTGCAAAAGGGCGCAAAAGTTGTACATTGTGAGGATACGGACCAAGCCATCGGCGCACTGCTCAATGGCAAGGGTGCAGATTTGATCATGGTGGATGTAAAACAAAAAATTGGCCCATTTATTGAACGATTAGAGGCTGAGCGCATTCATGTCCCCGTTATTGCCTGCGGCATCGATAATGACGCCCGCGCTGCGGTGAAGGCCATTCAGGCCGGGGCGAAGGAATATATCCCTCTGCCACCTGATGTAGAGCTAATCGCCGCGCTTCTGACCGCGGTCAGCGAAGACCAAAGCACAATGATCGCCAGCGATCCGTCGATGAAGGGCGTACTTCAACTGGCCGATAAAATCGCCCCCAGCGAAGCCACCATCATGATCACCGGCGAATCCGGCACGGGCAAAGAGGTGATGAGCCAGTATATACACCGCAAATCAAAACGCTCCAGCGGCCCCTTCATCGCCGTAAACTGCGCCGCGATCCCAGAAAACCTACTGGAATCTGAACTATTCGGCCATGAAAAGGGCGCCTTCACCGGCGCAACGGCCCGGCGCATCGGCAAGTTCGAGGAAGCCAACACCGGCACAATCCTGCTGGATGAGGTCAGCGAAATGCACCCCCTGCTCCAGGCCAAGCTGCTGCGCGCCATTCAAGAGCGCGAGGTCACGCGCATTGGCTCCAACAACACGGTCAAAGTGGATGTGCGCATTCTGGCAACCTCTAACCGCGACCTCGAGGCGGCGATCAAAAAGGGCGAGTTCCGTGAGGATCTGTATTTCCGCCTTAATGTCGTCAACCTGCACCTGCCTGCCCTGCGTGAACGCCCGGCTGACATTGCGCAGCTCGCACAGTTCTTTGCTGATAAATACGCAGTAGCCAACGCGATTAATAAGAAAAAGCTCGCGCCCGCCTCCATCGAAAAGCTCAAAGCCTATCACTGGCAGGGCAATATCCGCGAGCTGGAAAACACCATGCACCGCGGGATTTTAATGTCGATGGAAGACGAACTAGAACCCGCCGCGATCCATATTCAGGATAACAGCGCACCGACAGCGCCTGCGCCCGCAGCCACCAGCGCCTCAGATCCCACCGGCATCAACTCCGCCAGCAGCGCAACAACAAACACAATCCAAAATCCCGGTCAAGTCGAAGCCCTCGTCGGCCGCACCATCGCGGATGTGGAAAGAGACATGATTATCAACACTCTGGAGCACTGCCTCGGCAACCGCACACACGCCGCCAATATCCTGGGAATCTCTATCCGCACCCTACGCAACAAGCTTAATCTATACAAAGATGATGGCATGCAGGTTCCGGCTGCCGCGGGTGATCGGGGCTAAATAAAGCCCCAACCTCTATCTGAACGTTTGCAACTTGCCGCCTACGCAGGTAAAATGGGGACGCATGAGCATTTTCACCCCGCTTTTGGTCCTTATTACGCATGACATCTGATTCAAATTTACCCGCGACATCTACCGCGCCCGCCGCCGCTCCTGTTACTAGCGGCGCTGTTAGCGGCGGCGGGAGCACCGCACTCCCTGGACGGAGCATTACCTCCTATTTCCGCTCGGACGTGATGTTCGCCTTTGGCATTATTTGCATTATCATGTTTATGCTGGTGCCAATGCCGACGCAGATTCTGGATCTCGGGCTGGCGATTTCTATCACCATCTCCATCATGGTTTTGATGACCGTACTGTTTATTCAAAACTCGCTTGAACTCTCTAGTTTTCCTACGATTTTACTGGTCACCACCTCGCTGCGACTTGGTCTGAACGTTGCCTCCACCCGCCTGATCTTGGAGAATGGCAGCGGCGGGCGTGACGCCGCCGGGAAGGTCATCGAAGCCTTCGGCTCTTTCATCATCAAGGACAGCTACGTCATCGGTGCGATCGTCTTCGCCATTCTGGTCATCGTCAATTTCGTCGTGATCACCAAGGGCTCGGGCCGTATTGCGGAGGTCGCGGCGCGCTTCACTCTGGACGCCATGCCCGGCAAGCAAATGGCTATCGATAGCGACATGTCCGCCGGCCTGATCTCCGAGGAAGAAGCCAAGGACCGCCGTAAAAAACTGGAGCAAGAAAGCACCTTCTATGGCGCCATGGACGGTGCGGCGAAGTTCGTGCGCGGCGATGCCATCGCGGGACTACTCATCGTGTTCATCAACATCATTGGCGGTATCGTCATTGGCACCGTATCAAATGACATGAGTCTGGCCGACGCCGCCGCCACCTACACCATCCTGACCATTGGTGACGGTCTGGTTAGCCAGATTCCGGCGCTTGTTGTTTCTGTTGCAGCCGGTCTTCTCGTCTCCAAAGCGGGCGTTGAAGGCTCGGCTGAGGCCGCGCTCTTTGACCAGCTCGGCAAATACCCGCGCGCGCTGGCGATGAGCTCGGGCCTTATGATCATGCTCGGCCTCGTGCCCGCTATTCCGCCTGTGCCCTTTATCTCAATCGGTATCGCCATTGGCGTGATGGCCTATTTTTCACTGAAACGTGAACAAAGTGGCACCATAGAAAACGTTGAACAACAAGCGGCCGGAGAGGCCGCCGCACAAGCCACCCCGGCAGAAGAACCCATATCCAAAGCGCTGGCCATGGACACTATCCGCCTAGAGCTCGGCTATGGCCTGCTCCCCCTCGTCCAGGGCGAAGGCGGCAACAAGCTGACCGACCAGATCAAGGGCCTGCGCCGTCAATTGGCGGAGGATATGGGCTACGTCCTTCCGGCCGTGCGCATTCAAGATAATCTACAGCTCCCCGCCAACACTTATATAATGCGCATCAAAGAGATTAAGGCTGGCGAGGGCGATGTGCGCCCCGGCATGCTGATGTGTATGGACCCGTCCGGCAACCCCATCACCCTGCCCGGTGAGAGCACGACCGAACCAACTTTTGGATTGCCCGCCATGTGGTTAGACGAGCAATATCGCGAGGAGGCACACTTCAAGGGCTACACCGTCGTCGACGCCCCCACCGTCATCACCACCCATTTAACGGAGCTGATTAAGGACAACATGCCCGATCTGCTGAACTATGCAGAGACGCAAAAGCTACTCGATGAAATGCCGCGCGAATATCAAAAGCTGGTCGCGGATGTCGTGCCGGGCCAGATCACCATTGGAGGCCTGCAGCGCATCTTACAAAACTTACTAGGCGAGCGCATTTCCGTGCGCGACCTGCCATCAATTTTAGAGGGCATATCCGAGGCCGCAGCCTACACCAAAAATGTTGGCATGATCACCGAACATGTCCGCACCCGCCTGTCGCGCCAGCTCTGCGACAGCTATACCGGGCCGAGCGGCGTGCTCTCGCTCGTCACGCTTTCGCCCGATTGGGAACAAGCCTTCGGCGAGTCTCTCATGGGTGACGGCGAAGAAAAACAGCTCGCCATGCCGCCGACGCAGCTCCAGGACTTCATCGCCGCCGTGCGCGAAAAATATGATGAAATGGCCACCGAAGGCGAAATCCCCGTCCTCCTAACCTCCCCCATGATCCGCCCCTATGTGCGCAGCGTCATAGAGCGCTTCCGCCCGCAAACGGTCGTCATGAGCCAGAATGAGATCCACCCGAAAGCTCGGATTAAGACGTCGGGGCAGGTGTAACCCTCCCTACTGCAAACTTACCCACAATTACCCCTTCCCACCCCAATGTTTTATGGTTATCATCTGGTATGAGTAACGCGTAACCCCTATACTGATTGAGTGAATCCCCGCCATGCGGTTAAAATCTTTTACTGCTAAAACCATGACAGAGGCGATGCAAATGGTTCGAGAGACGCTCGGTGAAGACGCCGTCATTGTTGCCACGCGTGAGGAACGCGGGGGTCGCGGCGTTAATGTGACTGCGGCGATCGACCCGGACAGCTATAGCGCCGCGCCCAGCGATGCGCGCTTTGATCCCGCCTTTGAAGTCAGCCGGTCGGGCCGGGCAGCCAGCGAAGATAACTGGCTACAATATGATGATGAACAGGACGAGTTTGCCGCCGCCGAAGAGCTAACCGATGTCATGCTGCGCCACGGCGTGCCCGAAGATGTGATGGATAACATCATTTCCTGCGCCACCGTTGTGGGGCTAGATAGCGCGCATATCTCTCTGGTTGCAGCGCTAGAGCATTTATTCCACTTCCGCCCCTTGCCGCAAAAACCGCACAAAAAAGCCATCATGATGGTCGGCGCGCCCGGCTCTGGTAAAACACTGGCCGTCGCCAAAATGGCTGCGCGCAGTGTCATGAACGATCTATCTGTCGGCGTCATCACCTGCGACACCGTCCGCGCAGGCGGCGTAGAGCAGCTCGGCGCATTCACCAACCTGCTCAAAACCGATCTGCGCCAAGCCAACTCCCCGCAAAATTTGGCCTATATAATTGATGAGCTATCCGATCGCGATCAAATCATCATCGATACGGCAGGTGCCAACCCCTTCAACACTGAGGATATCAAAACCCTCGCCAAACTGATCAACGCCGCGGATGTCGAGCCCTATCTCACCGTGCAAGCCGGGATTGATTCCGAAGAGTCTGGCGAGATGGCCAGATGCTTCGCCGCTCTGGGTGTGCATACAATCATCCCCACGCGCATTGACCTGACGCGTCGCCTCGGCGGCCTGCTCGCCGCGGCCCATCACGGCTCGATGAGCTTCGCCGATGCCTCGAATACACCAAAAGTCGCCAATGGATTATTCTCGCTAAACCCGCAAAACTTAGCTAGACTGCTTATGCCCAGCGTGCAAAACACCCGAACCAGCGCTGTGGATAGCGCGCATAATACCCCTTTAAGAAAAACCGGAAGCCATTAAGATTAAAGACAGATGAGTATCACAACCAAAAGCAAAGAACAGACTGGCGGCGGGGCTTTTAGAAAAGGCACCAACATGATCGCGGTCGGCAGTGGCAAGGGCGGCGTTGGTAAAACATGGTTTTCCATCACGCTCGCCCACGCCCTGACCAAAATGGGGAAAAAGGTTTTGTTGTTTGACGGTGATCTGGGTCTGGCGAATGTGGATGTACAGCTCGGCCTAATGCCAAAGCGCGATCTCAACGACGTGATCCGCGGTCGCCTCAGCCTCGATAAAGTTATTCAGCCCTACGAAGAAGGCGGCTTTGACATCATCGCCGGACGTTCTGGACAGGCCTCTCTGTCGGCCCTGCCCAGCCAGCGCCTCGCCCTGCTGCGTGATCAATTGCTGGAAGTCGCCGAACAATATGACGTGGTAATTACCGACCTTGGCGCAGGCGTGGACCGCACTGTGCGCATGCTCTCTGCCACCTCCACCCGCACGCTTTTGATCACAACGGATGAACCAACTTCGCTGACCGATGCCTATGCCTTCATCAAGCTCGGTAACGCCGCGGGCATGTCAAAAAATGTTTCTATTGTGGTGAATATGGCCAGCTCGATCACTGATGGTGAAAAGACCTATAAGACACTGCTCAAGGCCTGCGAAAACTTCCTGCGCCTCAAACCGCCCCTGGCCGGTATGGTGCGCAACGATCCAAAGGTCAAAGACTGCATCCGCGCCCAAACCCCCATCCTCATCCGCTCCCCCAACGCCCAAGCCGCTGGTGAAGTCGAGGAAATCGCCGAAGATATCTGGCAGGTCATCCGCACGGCGCAGAAGAAGGCCGCGGCAGGGTAGGCTCACCGATTTCCTCCTCCCTATCGTCGACATCCGTAACCCCGGACTTGATCCGGAGTTTTTGCCAAAAGATGCTAAGGGGCTGCGACATAAATCATGCAATGACGCGGTAGTTGGAGAGGTATCTATCTTTGCGCACCAACGTCTTTTTTAACACAGAGATCACGGAGGATACACAGAGTTCTTTTAAAAAAAATCTCTGTGCCCTCTGTGCATCCTCCGTGATCTCTGTGTTATAAGAATTTTTATTACAACCGGACATATCACGATACTATCATTTATAACCCCGGACTCTACACTCGTAACCTCGGATCAAGCCCGGGATTACAGTGATGGAGAAATACCTTATTCTTAATTAGAATCGCTATATAATACTCCCATGAGCGATTCATCTGGTTTTTCAAATCTCCTCGGCTCTGCGCGCCTGCCTGCGCAGGGCATTAATGCGCCTTCTGGTCAGGAGAAAACCATCGCCACCCTGATCGGCCTGCCCAATGGTCTGCGCGAGATAAAAGAGCCCGCCCGCCTGCGCAGCCGCGTGACCGAGGTCGTGCGTGAACCGCGCAGCAATGAAACCCGCATCAAAGTGCAAACCAATCGCGGCGCGGTAGAGCTGCGCATTCCCGCAGACAGGCCCCCGCCGCGCGAAGGGCAAAGCATTGAGATCGAAATTCAGCCCAACCCAAATTCGGGCCGCCCGCCGGAAACAGCACAAATTCAAAACGCGCCGCCAGAGCAATCTCAACCGCAACCACGCCCTGACCAACCACAAAACACTGCGCCGCCGCCGCGCCCACTAACCACGCCCGTCAATGTCACGCTCGGAGAAGCGCAAACCGCAGAGCCACAGCCTCAAGCTCAACCCATAGTGCCGCCGCAAGATGGCCCGCCGCCACTGCCGCCCACGCTGCCCCCGGCCGACACCATCATCCGCCTGCTCCCCATTCCCGCGCGCGACCTCCCCGCCTTGCTCGCGCAGCAACCGGTGCCCGTCATCATCTCCGCCAGCGCCGCGCCGCAAAGTATCGCCGCGCCCTTGGCTGAGACATTGCTCGCCCAACCTCAGCCACAAGCGCAAACAACAACAACGACGCTTAATATAGAGACACTCATAACCCGCCCGATCCCGGCGCTTCCTACCCTGCAACCAACACTTCAGGCGACCTTCAACATCGCACCCACCAGCGCGCCAATACCTGCCCCCATCGGCCCGGAAGCCATTGCACAGCTCACCGCAAATATCGTGCTCGCACCGCCGCAAACAACATCAAGCATCAGCGCAACGCTCACCCCCATCCTCTCCCCGGGGATCAGCATCACCCCAACCATTAATGCCGAGGCGCTACCCGCGTCAGCCCCGCTGACACTCACATTAAATGCGCCTACGCCACTAAGCCAAACCTCAACCAGTCAGGCTTTAAACAACGCTCCCCTTGATGCGCGCATCACCCAGGTCGCGCCGCCATTGGTTCAGATCGCCCCTCCCGGCACCGATAAAATTAACGAAACCCTTCAAAATATCAGCAAAAATTCACTGCCAAGCGTGCTTACAAAAAATACAATCACAAGCCAGCAAACCCCAGCCAGTTTAAACGGATTTATTATTGGCACAGCGCCGCAGAGCCTGCCCATCATCAGCCTGTTTTCGCCAGATTTAAGCAGCGTTCAGAGCTTCATCCTGCAAACCCCGACCCAATTCATAGCGCCCGGCACACAGATCCAGGTCGCGCCGCAAGCTACCGCCACGCCGCAAATTTCAGCACTTCCAAATCCGCTCACTGGCGTGGCTTTTCCGCTCTTGCCAGAGCCATGGCCACTCCTCAACGAACTGAGCCAGCAGCTCGCCCAAGTCTCTGCCGCCACCGCGCAAGCCTTCAACAACATCATTCCCAACACTGCTAACCCGGCACAAATCACGCCCGCTGCACTCTTCTTCATCACCGCCCTGCGCGGCGGCG
This sequence comes from Alphaproteobacteria bacterium, assembly GCA_024275825.1. GTDB lineage: Bacteria > Pseudomonadota > Alphaproteobacteria > Micavibrionales > Micavibrionaceae > JAJRYK01. The sequence goes on along the minus strand of JAJRYK010000020.1, from coordinate 220,914 downwards.
ATCTCTCGGCTCTGCTGGGTGATAAAACAACGCAGGCCCTGCGCGCGAGCGGCAAGGGCAGCATCCTCACACGCCTCACGCAAGAAAGCGGCCTGCTCAGCCGCCTGGCCAGCGATCCGGTCTCACAAGACTGGCGCGCCCTGCCCCTGCCCATCATGCATGACAACGAAATTCACAAAATCATGATTCATTACAAACAAGATGATCAGGGCAGCGATGACGACGGCCAAAGCAAAGGCAAAACCACGCGCTTCATCTTCGATCTCGCACTCGATCGTATGGGCAAGGTGCAAATTGACGGCCTGTTCCGCGCCCCATCGGAGGACAATACCCGCCTGGACCTCGTCATCCGTACCGAAGGTTTCCTCAGCCAGGCCATGCAAATGAATATGCGCCAAATCTATGCCAGCGGCCTAAAACAAACAACCATCACCGGCGAACTCACCTTTCAGAATCAAGCTGATCAGTGGGTGACTATTCAAGCAGACCATGAGCAAACACTGGGCATGGACGCTTAACCCCGCCCCCTTCTAAAGCTTTTTTCTTGACTTTCTCCATAAATTTACATATAAATAACTTATGTTTGGACGTAAAAAAAAAGAAGTTAGTAAAAACAACATGCGAAGAACTCGAAGTATTCGGCCAAGACTTACATGGTCGTATATTAAGAGTTTTACCCTCTCGCATGGCCATCCATAAAAATGAAGTCGACCTAGAAAACAATAGGCTAAAAATAGATCTTAAAACCACAATCCCTGAATTCAAAGAAGACCAAATGGTCTCCATTGAAAAAGACAAGCACCCACAAATTTTTGATGCCTTAACAAAATCTATTATCGAAGATTTATTGGTAACAATAGAATTAGCACTTTCAATGCAATACAAAGGCCTTACTGGTGGAGGCCCCAACGGAGCAATTGCATCATTTAATGGCCAATTTGATCCAGAAAAGCATCCTGTCCTAAAACAAAACCCAGAACAATTTAAAGATATCCTGATACGCGGCACAAATATACTTTTAGGGGTGACCATAAAAATATCGAGTGATGTGCACAAAAAAACACCACGTATGCACATTGGAAACAGAAGAAGCCCCGATACACATGACACTAAAATCATCGATCAGGTTATAGCAGTCGACACAGAAGATGAAAGAAACAGAAGAATTCTACAAGGTGCCTTCAAAGCAAGAGCACAAGAAACACAAGAACATGGCATGCTGGTAAAAGACTTTCCTCAGCTCATTGCTCTCTCCGTAAAAGGCGCGATCAAACAGCGTGAAACAGAACAAAACCCCGCCCCGAATCAAAGATTTTAGAACCGCATCTCACTCCTCCGCCTGCCTCCGCCGATAAACCTCTATCCCGATTTCATCCAGCTCATCAGATTCCTTCTTATCAATCTCCGCCTGCTCTTCGCCCTCACGGCGCTCTTGCGTGATTTCGATCTTCTTTAGCTCGGCAAAGGCCTTGCGTATATCTTCACGCCCAATTTCAATGCGCACCTCAAGCTGCCCGCGCGCATGATCGATATCGGCCACGCGGTGCTTTACCGATTCCGCATAGGGCGCGAAATAGGCCTGAAACTCCACCCCCATCTCTGCCGTCTTTTCCTGCTCCTCCGCCAGCTGCGCCAGAAGCGTTACCTTCTGCTGATCCAACTCCTCGGCGTGCTTATACAGCTCAGACAAAAACTTCTGCTTCTGCTCCACAACATGTTTGCGCACACGGATAAGGGGGTTTAGATCAGCCATCCTCTGGCTCTCCTACGCCCGGCACACCAAGCTCCGGTGGCATGAAACTGCTGACCCCGCCAAAATCATTGCCGTATGACATCCCCAAGATCTGCGCCATACGCTCAAACCCATCCTCGATCAATGTGCTTTCCCCCTTATTTTGTGACAAAAACTCCTCAATCTCTGGATAGAGCCTGATCGCCTCATCCACATCCAGGTCACTGCCCTTGCGATACGCGCCCAGCCTTATCAGTTCCGCCATGTCCTCATAGCTTGTAATCACCTGCTTCGCGCGTTTAATCACCGCATTTTGCTCATCAGTTAATGCCGCAGGCAGTGCTCTTGATATAGATTTGAGGATATTAATCGCCGGATAGCGCCCGCGATCGGCAATCTCGCGCTGCATCACTATATGCCCGTCAACGATTCCCCGCACCGCATCGGAAATCGGCTCGTTATGATCATCCCCCTCCACCAGAACGGAAAACAGCCCCGTGATAGAGCCTGCGCCAGCCACGCCCGGCCCCGCGCGCTCAAGCAATCTGGATAGCTCCCCAAACGTCGTGGGCGGATAGCCCTTTGATGTCGGCGGTTCCCCTGCGGAGAGGCCAATCTCCCGCTGCGCCATCGCAAAGCGCGTCACCGAGTCCATAAGGCACAAAACTTTCTTATTCTGATCCCGGAAATATTCAGATAACGCCAGCGTCATATAGGCTGCCTGCCGTCTCATCAGCGCGGGCTCATCCCCCGTGGCCACCACAACGACGGAGCGCGCAAGGCCGTCCACGCCCAGATCATCCTCCAGAAATTCCTGCACCTCACGACCGCGCTCTCCGACCAGGCCGATAATCGACACATCCGCCGCCGTATAGCGCGCCATCATTGACAGCAGCACCGATTTTCCCACGCCGGAGCCAGAGAATATCCCCATGCGCTGTCCCTGACATGTTGCCAAAAATGTGTTGACCGCCCGCACGCCCAGATCAAGCTGCCCGCCCATGCGCTGGCGCTGATGCGGCGGCGGCGGCTTGTTCTTCAGCTTCACAGGATGCGCCCCCTGACCCAGCGGCCCCTTGCCGTCAATCGGCTCGCCCATGCCATTAATCACCCGGCCCAACCAGCTTTCATCCGGGCAAATCACCGGCGCTTTATCCTGAATAACCGCCTTACAGCCCAGCCCGACGCCCTCCAAAGTGCCAAAAGGCATCAACAGCGCATGGCCATCACGAAACCCCACAACCTCACACGGAATATCGCGCCCACCACCTGTTTCCTTGGCATACCCACTGGCTTCAGGCCGTAAATGCACCATCGAGCCAATAGAAAGCCCCGAGCCAAACCCGGCAATTTCTATCAAAAGCCCAAGAATCTTCGTCACCTCCCCATAGACAATCTTGTCGGGAAGAAGAGAAATAGCAGCTTTGGCTTGGTCGGCTAATCGGTCCATAGAGGTAGCTTAACACTTTTTCCCAAGAAGAAAAAACATGATGAAAAAATCATAGAATACTATGTCTTAATTTTAGAATAATGAAGAATGGCGACAATTCAGTGCAATTCTTTAGATGGCCTATCCATTAGCAGGCGTATCATAGCCCTCTGGAAAGTTTCCGTCTTCTTCCTCAGTATTACAACCAACACCCCCCATAAGACTTGCCGCCCCAAAACCAGCAACACCAGCCCAAAATGCCGCCATCAAAGCGCGGTCTTTATTAGACATGTCTCTTACTGCGTCAATTTCTTGAGGTGATAACGTAGGAATTCGGTCTGTATAATAAGCATCATTTGATCCCCCTGCGAACTCCCCTGCAGCCCACATAGTACCACCAGCTAGAGCAGCACAACCAACAGCACAAAAAATTGACATTATGCGCAGGCTGCTATCAGAATTTTGTTGTTTAGTTGACATTTTAATTACTCACTTTTTGGTTGATTGTTTACTTTGAAAGAAATTAATATACACAACTCGCACTTATGTCAAGAAAAGGCTCAAACTTACCATTTGCCCTACTCGTTAATCTTTGTTAAAATATATTAAGAAACGTTAACTAATTTTAACATATCTGGCCTATGGGGAACCCCACCGCCTTAATTTGAGCAAACAAAAAGAATAACACTAAATAACACAGAGGAATCAATAACATGCGCGTACTTTTGGTCGAAGATGACACATCTACAGCGAAATCTATCGAGCTTATGCTTAAATCGGAGGGGTATATCGTTGATATGACTGATCTGGGTGAGGATGGTTTGGATTTGGGTTTAAGCAAATCCTACGATTACGACATCATTATTTTGGATCTGATGTTGCCGGATATGGACGGTTATGACGTGCTTAAGGCGCTTCGTGAAGCCAAAGTTGAGACGCCGATTTTGATTCTCTCTGGCTTGACGGAGCTGGACAATAAAATCAAAGGTCTTGGCTATGGGGCAGATGATTATTTGACCAAACCGTTTGACAAACGCGAGCTGATTGCGCGCATTCAGGCGATCGTTCGCCGCTCTCAAGGCCATGCGCAGAGCATCATAGAAACCGGCCGCGTAAAGGTCAATTTAGATTCCCGCACAGTTGAGGTCGATGGCAGAATGCTTCATCTGACCGGCAAAGAATACGGCATTATGGAGCTGCTGAGCTTGCGCAAAGGCTCAACCCTGACCAAAGAAATGTTCCTCAACCACCTATATGGCGGTATGGACGAGCCGGAAGTGAAGATCATCGACGTGTTTATCTGCAAACTCCGTAAAAAGCTGGAAGATGCAACCGATGGGTCTAACTACATCGAAACCGTCTGGGGCCGCGGCTATGTTCTGCGCGATCCGCAAACAGAAGACGAAAAAACAGCAGCGATAGGCTAGGACAAACCACATCATGATGACACGCTTACCTTTTGCAGATGCAGAGTTTTGGACGCTGCCGAATATCCTGACGGTGACGCGCTTGGCGCTGCTGCCGTTCATCGTGCTGCTGATGTTTATTCCGGCAGCATGGGCGGCCAGCGTTGCGCTGACGCTCTATATCATCGGCGCGCTGACCGATTATCTGGATGGCTGGGTGGCGCGTAAATATGATCAAGTGTCGGAGTTTGGCACGTTTCTCGATCCCATCTCCGACAAAATTTATGTCGTGACCATCATGATGATGCTTTTGGGCACAGATCGCCTGAACGGTATTTTCGTGCTGCTGGCCGTGATCATCATTGCGCGGGAATTTCTCGTGGCGGGCTTGCGGGAATATTTGGGGCCGAAAGACATTCAGGTGCCTGTCAGTGATTTAGCCAAGTGGAAAACCGCCGCGCAGATGGTCGCTATGGGCATTTTGATCATCGCACCCTATATGTTTGGCGCAGCAACACTGGGCGTTCTGGCACTCATGGGCGCAACAGCGCTCACCGCCTATACCGGCTGCGATTACCTCAAGGCCGGACTGGCGCATATGTGCGGGCCAACCTCCGGCGCTGATGCTAAGCCTGATGAAGTAAAGGCTGAGCTGGAATCAAAACCAGAATCAGAGCCCGCATCAAAGCCAAAACCGAAGAAAAAGAAAAAACCAAGCGCAGATGACGAGAGCAAGGAATGAGCCTAAACGCCTATGGCTTGCTCCGCCCGCTACTATTTACCATCGAGCCGGAAACCGCGCATAACCTGACCTTAAAGGCCATGAAAGCAGGCGTTTTTCCATCCTGCACACCCGTTAAAAATGAGGCACTAAAGATCGAGCTTTGGGGCCTAAAATTCCCCAACCCCATCGGCCTGTCAGCAGGCTTTGATAAAAATGCAGAAGTCATTGCTCCCGCATTTAAACTCGGGTTTGGCTTTGTCGAGGCGGGGACCGTAACGCCCAAACCGCAAGAGGGCAACCCAAAGCCGCGCGTCTTTCGTGACCCAACGCACGAGGCCGTGATCAATGCGATGGGCTTTCCCAATGACGGCATGACGGTCTTCAAGGCCAATCTCGAACAGTTTCTGAGCCGTCGTCACAAAGCACAAGGCGCAGTTGGCATTAATATCGGCATGAATAAAACCCAAGACCAGCCCGCAAAAGATTACTGCGCGCTGATCAAAATGCTCGGTCCGATGGCAGATTATTTGACCATCAATATCTCCTCGCCCAACACACCGGGCCTGCGCGATCTACAAAAGCGTGAACCGCTGCTCGAGCTTTTAAGCGCCATTAAAGACGAACGTCAAAAATCCTGCGGTGATCATCCGCCACCAATTTTGGTCAAGCTCGCGCCCGATCTCGAAGATGCACAACAGGAAGAGCTGGCTGGCGCGCTGCTGGAGGCTGAAATAGACGGCATTATACTGGGCAACACCACGCTTGCACGACCAGAAAATTTGCCCGCTAATTTCGCGGCGCGCACAGGCGGCCTCAGCGGAAAACCTTTGACGCAGCGCTCTACCGCAATTATCAGCAATTTCTACAAACTCACCAAAGGCCAAACCCCGATCATTGGCGTAGGCGGCATTTCAAACGGTCGTGACGCCTATGATAAAATCAAAGCCGGCGCGAGTTTGGTTCAGCTCTACACTGGCCTCATCTTCCAAGGCCCAGCAATCGCAAGCACAATCAATCGCGAGCTTGTGGAGCTTTTACGCGCTGATGGCCTTAACAACATTGCACAAGCCATAGGAGTTAGTGTTAAATTATAGCTTGGGTCTTTCACTATAGGGTAGCACTGCCGCAATGGCCGGGAAAAAGAAAACAGCATCAAAAAAGTCAGCGCATAAAACGGCGCTGAGCACAGCAAAGCTGCTCACTGGCGCTATTGTTTCAACAGTGCTCGTCACTGCGCTGGCTTTTGTTTCGCTGCAGCTTTCGCTAACGACGCTCGCGGTCATCGCAGGCAGTGCGTTTTTACTCTACGAAAATAATCGCCGCGGCTTTTGGGAAATCGGATCACAATTCAAATTTAAACGCCTGAAAGATGAACAAACAAATTTAAGCAAAGAGCTCGCCGTTCAACGATACGCGATTGAAGATATAAAGGATGATCTCCAAAAAATCAGAATCTCCGGCGATAGCGCAACATCAGCACACTCAAACAATGCACCCAAGCGAACACAGCACGTAAAAGCCTCTCCCGCAAAGCCAAAAGAGCGTCATACGAACCAAGCTCTCATCACTGAAGACGACAACCGGCGCCGCAAAGATCCTCCACTGACCAGCACACCGGCAAATTACGATCCGCGCGCCGATTATGACGGCCTCAGCGATATGATTGTGAAAGAATTGATCCAGCATGCCGTGCGCGAAAGCCAGGTTGGCGTCTTCGTCCAGCCCATCGTTCGCCTGCCACAACGTAAAACAAGCTTCTATGAAATCTTCGCCCGCATCCGCGCTAAACCCGGCATGTACCTGCCCGCTGCGCGCTACATGGCACTCGCTCGCGAAGACAAGGTGATGAACAAGGTTGATCATTTGCTGCTGATGCAATGCCTCAAAAGCATTGAAGACACCGCGCATTTAGAAAAGGCCGCGCCGCTTTTCATCAACATCACCAGTGCGACGCTATCCAATGCGCTATTCATGAAACAACTTTTGGGCTTTCTATCACAAAAACGCTACCTCGCACCGCGCCTGATATTTGAAATTCAGCAAAAGGAATTTGATGATATGTCGCCCGCGATTCTCGAAATTCTACGCGGTCTGGGGCGTTTAGGCTGCGCGATTTCCATCGATCATGTCACCAGCCTCGATTTTGACATTAAATTCCTGCAGGTCCTGAAAGTCCGCTTCGTTAAAATCGATGCGGCAGAGCTACTTAACCACAGCAAAAATGAACGCGACTTCGCCGCCATGAACCGCCTCAAAAAACGCCTGGAGGGCAACGGCATCCGCTTCATCGTCGAAAAAATTGAAAACGAACGCGCCCTAAAAGAAATCCTCGACTTTGACATCCATTACGGTCAGGGGTATCTATTTGGCAAGCCTCACCCACAGGGCGTTTATAAGAAGAAAACAAGCTAGGAATACAAAATAGATGACCCTTAAACTCACCGCCATCCTCGCCCTGATATTCATCATCAGCACAAGCTCTACGTTCGCGCAAAACGGAGCCGAACCAACGCCGCAGCACGCCATCGCCCTGCACGGCACACCAAAATATGGGCCGAATTTTGTGCATCTCGACTACGTTAATCCAAATGCGCCGAAGGGCGGCACGCTTAAGAGCGAGGTGATTGGCAGTTTTGACAGCCTTAATCCGTTTATCATTAAAGGCTCTACCGCAGCCGGGCTGAACTATATCCGCAGCGGATTGCTTTATGAAAGCCTGATGCAAAACAGCGCAGATGAGCCGTTTTCGCTCTATGGCATTATCGCCGAAAGCATTGAGATCGCCGATGATCGATCATGGGTGGCCTTTAATTTACGCCCCGAAGCGCGCTGGCATGACGGCAAGCCGATCACCGCCGATGATGTGGTGTGGACATTTAATACGCTAATCGAACATGGCGCGCCATTTTTTAAGGCCTATTGGCATGATGTAACCAACGTGAAAGCCGAGAGCCACAGCCGCGTTAAATTCACCTTTGGCGTTGCGGGCAATGCAGAGCTACCGCTCATTGTCGCAGAAATGATTGTACTGCCGAAGCACTATTGGGCGGACAAAAATTTCAACGAAACCTCGCTCGAACCGCCACTGGGCAGCGGGCCATACAAAATTGGAAAGATCGATGCTGGACGCTCTATTGAGTATGTCCGCGATCCGAACTGGTGGGGCAAAGATTTGCCGTTCTTTAAGGGTTTCAATAATTTTGATCGCATCCAGTATGATTATTACCGCGATGCAAATGTCGCGCTGGAGGCGTTTTTCGCCGGTGAATATGATGTGAAGATCGAAAACACCGCCAAGCTCTGGGAAACTGCCTATGACGCTGCGCCCGTCAAGGATGGCCGGATCATCAAAGAAACCATCAGCAATACACGCCCCGCAGGCATGCAGGCCTTCGTCATGAACACGCGCCGCGCTATCTTTAAGGATAAAACCGTGCGGGAAGCTCTGGCTTATGCGTTTGATTTTGAATGGTCGAACAAGCAATTTGCTTACGGCGCATATAGCCGCACGAATAGCTATTTTGAGAATTCGGAACTGGCCTCTCATGAATCTCCGGACGGCCTGCCCAGCGCAGCGGAGCTTGAAATTCTTGCGCCGTATAAAGATAAAATCTCCAGCGAAGTCTTCACCAAAATCTATAAAGCGCCGCTCACAGATGGTTCGGGCAATGCACGCAAAAACCTGCGCAGCGCGATGACAATGCTCGATGCGGCGGGCTACGCGCTTGGCGATGACGGCATTCGCACTAAAAACGGCGTGCGGCTGGAGTTTGAAATTCTGGACTCTAATCCACAATTTGAGCGCTGGACGCTTCCTTTTATCCAAAATTTGAAGCGCATCGGGGTGAAGGCTAATTTCCGTGTGGTGGACAGCGCGCAATATCAAAACCGCATGAATGATTTTGATTTTGATATGACGATCACAAGCTTTGGTCAATCCAGCTCTCCGGGTAATGAGCAGCGTGATTTCTGGGGCAGCGACAAGGCCGATATTTCCGGTTCCCGCAATATGATCGGCATCAAAGACCCAGTGATTGACGCGCTGATTGGCCAGATTATCACCGCCAGATCACGCGAAGATCTGGTCACAAAAACCCGTGCGATGGATCGCATTTTGCTGTGGAACCACTATGTCATCCCCATGTGGCACTACCCCAAATGGCGCATCGCCTATTGGAATAACCTAAAGCGCCCGGAAAACCTCTCCGGCATTTCACCAATGATTAATCAAACATGGTGGGTGAAGGAAGGTACTAAATAATGAACATCGCAATAATTATCCCTGCCCGCTATGGTTCCTCTCGTTTTCCCGGTAAACCGCTGGCGAAGATTGGAGGGCAGACGATGCTGAGCCGCGTTGTGGATCTAGCACGCGGGGTGGCTACGCAGCATAAAAATATCGACGTGCTTGTTACAACCGAAGACCAGAGCATCGCCGCGCATTGCAAAGAGATCGATGTGGTCTGCGTTATTACAGCGGCAGATTGTGCGACCGGGTCTGATCGCGTTCTGGCCGCGCTGAACAAGATAGATAAGCGCTATGACTTTGTGATTAATTTGCAGGGCGATGCACCCTTTACCCCGCCGGAAGTCATCGAAGCATTGATCGAAACATTTCTCGATAACCCCGAGATAAACGTCGTAACGCCGGTGCATCAGCTAGGCTGGGACGATCTGGATCGCCTGCGCGAGGCCAAAAAGATCACACCATTCAGCGGCACAACTGTGACCATTAATGCGGGCGGTCAGGCGCTCTGGTTTTCAAAAAACATTATCCCGGCAATCCGCAAAGAAGACCGCAGCGCAGCGCACTCTCCCATTTATCAACATATGGGAGTCTATGGCTACCGCACCGATATGCTGGAGAAGTTTTGCGCCCTGCCGCAAAGCCACTACGAACAGCTAGAAGGGCTAGAACAGCTCCGCCTGCTGGAAAACGGCATCGCTATCCAAACGGTAAAGATAGAGCTGGATAGCGGCCTAATCCAAACCGGAATTGATACACCGGAAGATTTAGAGCGCGCGGAAAAGCTCCTGTCATGACCACATTAATCATCGCCCGTCACGGCAATACATTCGCCCCCGAAGACACCCCCACCCGCGTTGGCGCGCGGACGGATTTGCCTTTGGTTGAGAAAGGCGAAGAGCAAGCGCGTGCGATCGGGCGATATCTTAATGAAAACAAACTGATACCGGACGTTGTTTACACATCAAACCTACAGCGCACTATCGAAACAGCGCGTATCGCCGTCAAGGAAAGCGGCTTTAGCAATCACCCATATCAGCTTGATATGTTTAATGAAATTGATTACGGCCCCGATGAAAACAAGCCAGAAAACGAAGTCATCGCCCGCATTGGCACCGAGGCAATCAAAGACTGGGACGAAAACGCGATCGTGCCAAAGGGCTGGAATGCTGACCCCGATCAAATCATCAAAAACTGGCACGATTTTGCAGGCCAAATCCGCACCCATGACGACTCCTTCGACCATGGGGAAACCATCCTCGTCGTAACCTCAAACGGCATCGCCAGATTTGCGCCGCATATTACGGGAGATTTTGAGGGATTTAAAGAAAAGCACAACATAAAACTTTCCACAGGCGCGCTGGGGATTTTAGAATACAGCGATAATTGCTGGAGCGTCACAGCTTGGAATGTTAAACCTTAAACATGACCACATACATCCTAAAACGCCTACTCCTCATGCTCCCGACTTTGTTCGGGATATTGCTGATATCGTTCGTCATTATCCAGTTCGTCCCCGGCGGGCCGGTGGAGAGGATGATTGCGGAGCTTCAGGGGCATGGGACAGAGGCGACCGCGCGCTTTGGCGGCAGTGCGGGCGGAGATTCTGGAGCGACCGTGAATATGAGCCAGGCCACCGGCGGCGACAGTGGCTATCGCGGCGCGCAAGGGCTTGACCCGGAATTTATTGCGGAGCTGGAGGCGCTTTATGGCTTTGACAAACCTGCCTATGAGCGATTCTGGATCATGCTCAAAAACTACACCCGCTTTGATCTGGGGCAGAGCTATTACCGCGATGTTGATGTGCTTGATCTGGTGCTGGAGAAAATGCCGGTTTCGATCTCTCTGGGGCTGTGGAGCACGATTATCATCTATCTGATTTCCATCCCTCTGGGCATTAAAAAGGCCGTGCGCGATGGCACAGCCTTTGACATTTGGACCAGCGCAGCGGTGTTTATCGGCTATGCCATTCCGTCCTTTATGTTTGCGATTTTGTTGATCGTGGTTTTTGCCGGCGGGCGGTATTTTGACCTCTTCCCCCTGCGCGGGCTGACCTCCGACGGGTGGGAGGATATGAGCCTGATCGGACAGATGCTCGATTACGCCTGGCACATGGTGCTGCCCGTCGCAGCGATGGTGATTAGCGGCTTTGCCTCGCTGACATTACTGACCAAAAATTCATTCATGGACGAGATCGGCAAGCATTATGTTCTGACCGCACGCGCAAAGGGCTTGAGCGAGAGGCAAGTGCTCTATGGCCATGTATTCCGCAACGCCATGCTGATCGTAATCGCTGGATTCCCCGCCGCGTTCATCAGCATTTTTTTCACCGGATCACTGCTGATCGAAGTGATCTTTAGCCTCGATGGCCTAGGCCTACTGGGCTATGAAAGCATAATAAACCGCGACTATCCTGTTGTTCTGGGCACGCTCTATATGTTCGCACTTATTGGATTAATCATGACGCTGGTGCGCGATATTGTGTATGTGATGGTTGATCCAAGGATAGATTTTGAGGCGCGGGTGGTTTGAGGCCTAACCGCAGAGATTTATAATAATGTCACCCCCGCGCAGGCGGGGATCCAGTTTTCTTTATTGTATAATCTTTAAAAATATGAAGAATATAACCATGGACAATAACTTTAAACCTGAAGAAAAGCTTCAAGAAATTATTCAGGCATACAATCAAGTTATGCAAGAGACAGATGGATCATCCTTTTATGATGTTAAAATACTTCCCTATTCAAAAGATGAAATTTTTAAAGCTTTACTGGCCGCTATAAAACTGTCTGATAATCCTCAAATAAAAGAGCATCTAAAAGCAGGATTGATTTCTTTATCCTATTTTCAAGAAAACATTGGAGATTTCCCCATAAAGCCTTTTGGTAAAGATCCTCAAGAATGGCTGACAATGCCAGATAAAAAAATGAAACAATCTTTAAAAGACACTGAATGGCAAACAAGTTTTGAAAAATATAAAGAGCTTCACGATAAGTCCGATAAGGAAATTGCCCTTTATATGAACATCGCGGATAAATTAGATAAGCCACATCTACCTCATAGAAAATTTATAGACCAGTGGAAAAACGGAGAAATCAAAATAGATGTTGACCGCAGTAAAGCCCTTCGCATAGCAAACTCAAACTCTTTCCCGAAAAGGTATAGAGCGGCTCATGTTTTTTGGTCAACCGTTTGGCTGTTAACAATACCTTTGGGCATCTGGTTATTTTTTTATAAATGGTGGGTTGGCTTGTTGGTTTTGTTTATAGCGTCTCCTTTAATTGCAAAAGCAACAAAAACCTCTGCTATGCAATTTATGATAAACCATGCCTTAGAATCTGAAAGTTTTTATAATCATGCAACAACAAACGGTGTTTTCCGTACATCAAAAAAGCCCTCTACTATCCCTGCGCCTCTGCGGTAAAAAGCTACTAGATCCCCGCCTACGCGGGGATGACAGGAAAGAAAAATGACTCTGTCCCCCATCACCCACCGTCGCTTGTCCCAATTTCGTGCTAATACCCGTGGGTATTGGAGCTTTTGGGTGTTTATGGGGTTGCTGGCGGTATGTTTATTTGCGCCGTTTATTGCTAATGATAAGCCTATCATCGTGCAATATGATGGGGGTTTGTATTTTCCGACCTTTGTTAATTACCCCGAAACCATCTTTGGTGGCGATTTTGAGACAGAGGCGGAGTATCGCGATGCCTTTGTGCAGGATCTGATTAATGACTCTAATGGAAATGGGGGCTGGATACTCTGGCCGCCTATTCGGTTTTCGTATGATACGATTAATTACGAGCTAACCGCCCCCGCCCCCGCCCCGCCTGACCGGACGAACTGGATCGGCACGGATGATCAGGGGCGCGATGTGATGGCGCGGGTGATTTACGGGTTTCGGATATCGGTTGTGTTTGGGCTGATCCTGACCCTCATCAGTTCCATCATCGGCATCGCCGCGGGCGCGCTGCAGGGCTATTACGGCGGGCGGCTTGATATGGTGATGCAAAGGGTGATCGAGGTTTGGTCGTCTATGCCCAGCCTTTATATTTTGATTATATTTTCCTCCATCTTCATTCCAGGGTTTTGGACGCTGCTCATTATTTTGCTGCTGTTTTCGTGGGTTAGCTTGGTGGATGTTGTGCGGGCGGAATTTTTACGCGCACGGAATTTCGACTATGTCCGCGCGGCAAATGCGCTGGGGATGAGCAATGCGAAGATCATGTGGCGCCACGTTCTGCCCAATGCGATGGTGGCCACGATTACCTTTATGCCGTTTATTTTGACGGGATCGATTACCGCGCTAACCTCGCTGGATTTTCTAGGGCTTGGCTTACCGCCCGGCTCGGCCTCTCTGGGCGAGATGCTGGCGCAGGGGAAGAACAATTTGCAAGCGCCGTGGCTGGGCATCACGGCCTTTGTCTCGCTGGCCATTATGCTGTCCCTGCTGACCTTTATCGGCGAGGCTGTGCGCGATGCGTTTGATCCACGCAAGACGGCGCTTTAGGGGGTTTTAACCGCTGATAAACGCAGATTACGCGGATTTATTCTTTGGTGGAAACGTCATTCCGAACGAATGTGAGGAATCTTACCAGGGTTCAACCGGGTAAGATTCCTCGTCGCGATGCTCTGTCGGAATGACGGGTAAATAAGTAATATCCGCGTAATCTGCGTTTATCAGCGGTTAAAAAACAAAAAATTTGACAAACCCGCCGCAATCAGGTTTTACTGCTCCCATGAAAAGCACATACGCATTGCCACAACGCCGCCGACCATTTCGCTCATCACCCTGATAAGCGGGCGCTTTTCTTCGATTTTTCCAAGCACCATAGAGTAAACCGTTTTGAAGGGTATTTGATCGCCAAAGATCAGATAACCAATTGAACTTATGCATAAATTTTATTAAACACTAAAGGCAAGACATGACACAAAACAAAACAATAAAAGCATCAATCATCGGCGTGACGGGCTTTACCGGCGCGGAGCTTTTGCGTGTACTTATGCCTCATCAAAATATCGAGCTGAAATATCTGGTTTCACGGCAATATGAGGCGGAGCCTTTAGCCAACCTATTTCCCCGGCTAAAAGGCACAACAGATCTAAAGGTCACAAATACTGACTACGCCACAGTAGCCAAAGAGAGTGACGTTGTGTTTTTGTGCCTGCCACATGTCGCCTCGCAAGAGGTCGTGGATAATTTTCTGGGTAAAACTAAGGTCATCGACATGTCAGCGGACTTCCGTCTGGATGATGCAGCGATGTTCGAAAAATATTACGGCACTGCGCATACGTTACCGGAACTGCTCGATGGTGCCTTCATATACGGCTTGCCCGAGCTTAACCGCGCTGCGATTAAAACAGCCAATGCGGTGGCCAACCCGGGCTGTAACGCACTGCTGGTACAGATGATGCTCCTGCCCTTCGCCGGGAATATTAAGCATGCCGATGTGTCCCTGTTTACTGGCACCAGCGGCGGCGGACGGACAGCGCGCGATCCGCTGGATCACCCAATGCTGACAAATAATGTGCGGAGCTATCTGATCAACGCGCACAGGCACACGCCAGAGATCATCAGGACAGCGCAGATCAATGAAGAACAGCTCAATTTCGCACCAACAGTCGGCCCATATTTACGGGGCATTTTTGCGACCGCCTTTGTGCAAGCCAACAAAGCGCCAGATCTGTCCTGCTTCAACGGCGAGCCCTTCGCACGGGTGTGTGACAAGGTCGAGCTGAGCAATGTGGTCAGCAATAATTTCTGTGATATCAGCGTGCAAGAAGGCACGAGCGGCACATACATCATACAAGGCGCCATCGACAATCTACTGCGCGGCGCGGCCGGCACGGCGCTACAAAACATGAATTTAATGTTCGGGTTGGACGAAGCTACGGGCCTTACATTCAACAGCGCGATTTACCCTTAGGAGGCAATCATGAAAAATATGAAAGAGTTTTATCAGGCAAAATATAAAGGCAGCCTGTTTGTCGTCAAAGCGGGAGGGCGCGTCATTACCGATGATGCTGCGCGCGCTTCACTGCTCGAGGACATCAAAAACCTGACCGATAACGGCATAAAAGTGCTCCTCGTTTATGGCGGCGGGCATGCCATTGATGATGCCTTAAACGCCGCAGGCATTGCCCCCCGGAAGCACGAAGGTCGCCGCATTACGGGCGTGAAAGAAATTAAAATCGTAAAACAGGTTTTGAGCGCAGATCTTGGATATAAAATCAGCTCAACCATGGCCGCGCTTGAACTGAACGGCCTGTGCCTAAACGGTGTCCCTGCGAGTTGGATCAACATCACGCCCCGCCCACGCGATAACGAGGACAATTTTGGATATGATGGCACGATCAGCGCCGTGCATGGCGAGCATATTCGCCCGCTCTTTGATCGTGCAAATTTCATTGCTACGCCCTGCCTCGGCATCACGCAAAAAAATGGCGTGAATATCAATGCCGATAATGTCGCTGTTGCGCTTGCTGAAGGCTGCGTCGCACGCAAACTGATTTTCCTCAGCGATGTCGACGGCGTTTTGGTTGACGGCAAAGTCGCGCCCTTTATCACAGATAAAGAGATCCCAGCGCTCATTGAGAACGGCACAGTGACCGGTGGTATGCAAGTCAAGCTAGAGAATTGCCTCCACGCCATGCAAAATGGTGTGCGCCGTATTCACTTACTCGATGGTTTCAGGCACAATGCTTTAACGCACGAGATTTATGAATCAGAAGGCCCCGCCACGATGATTATAAGAGAGCAAGATCGAGAGGCTTACCTGAGCGAAATAGCGCTCGAAAAAGCCATTGAGGCCCAATATAAGCAGCATTCTTAAAAACAGATAAAGGATAAAATCATGACACAAGACGCACAAACAATTATCGATGAAAGCTTCAAACGCCTGATCAAAACCTATGCGCCGCAGCCTGTCGTGCTTGACCGCGGCGAAGGTGTTTATGTCTATGACACGGACGGTAAGAAATATATCGACTTTGCCGCCGGGATAGCTGTGGCCGCCCTTGGCCATGCGCACCCTAAAATGCTCGACACTATCAACAAGCAAGCCGCGCGCCTGATGGCCTGCCAAGCTTCCTACGCCACACAGGAAAAACTCGATTGCGCGAAGCTCCTTACGGATAATAGCTGCTTTGATCTGGTTTATTTCGCCAATAGCGGCACGGAAAGCGTCGAGGCTGCCTTGAAATGCGCGCGCAAATGGGCGCATGATGAAAAGGGTGAGGGTTGCAATGAAATTATAACATTCAGAAACAGCTTCCACGGCCGCACGATGGGCTCCGCCAGTATCACAGAAAAATTCCATTCCCAGCCCTTTTTCGGCCCCTATCTAGGCGGTATAAAATGGGCGCAGTTTAATGATCTGGAAAGCGTGAAAGCGCTGATCAGCGATAAAACAGCCGCGATTATTCTCGAACCCGTACAGGGCGAAGGCGGCCTGAGCCCAGCCACGCCAGAGTTTATCACTGGCGTGCGCGCGCTGTGTGACGAGCAAAATATCGCGCTAATCTTTGATGAAGTGCAGGTCGGCATGGGCCGTCTTGGCACATTCATGGCCTATGAACAATTCGGCGTAGAGCCCGATATCGGCGCATGGGCCAAGGGCATGGGCAGCGGTTTTCCCGTGGGCTGCATGATGGCGAAAAAGAAATTCGGCGCGGCGCTGGTGCCTGGCACGCACGGCACGACCTATGGCGGAAACCCGCTGGCCTGCGCCGTTGCACATACGGTGATGAGCGAGATTTTAAGCGATGGCTTCTTAACCCGCGCAAACGAAATAGGCGCGTTCCTGATGGAGGGCTTAAAAGACCTGCAACGCGAGAGCAACAAAATCATCGATATTCGCGGGACAGGCCTGATGATCGGCATGGATACCACAATCGAGATTGCACAGCTCATTGGCGCGCTCCAGCAAAACGGCCTGATGACCACCCAAGCCGGCGCCAAAACCCTCCGCCTAACCCCGCCCTTGACGATCACCAAAGATGAAGCGCAAGAGGCACTGGATATTATTGCGCAGACGTTGAAGGAAGAGGAATAATGGGTGCCTTTATAAAAACAGAGCTGAGACTTTTAAAATCTGAGTTTAACCAACCAGATGTAACTCTCCCTTCTTTATATGGCGTAGACGAAATTAAAGAACCTACATATAAACAATATCGTGAACTTCATGATCGTGTAGGTAAACCATATAACTGGCACTTGCGTAACCGTATTGCTAACGAGCCTGAAATCACAGAACTGATTCAGAAAGCTGAAAATCAAACCTTTACCTTTTATCGTGATAATAAAATTGTTGGATATGCATTTAATGATTTCTCTGAGAACCCAAAAACACCAGAAATTTCTGACTTTGGCTTTTTTCCTGAACTCACAGGAGAAGGCTTAGGAAAGATATTTTTTCCATGGGTACTAAAAAAAACTTTTGAAAGAGAGATTGATTACGCATGGCTAACAACCCGTAGCACAAATCACCCAAAAGTTATTAAATTTTACCAAAGCTTTGGGTTTAAAACTGCTGACGAAACGCAATGCATTGATGATACAGAAGAATAGAACAATGAAACAAACCAAACACTTCCTAAACCTAAGCGACCTCCCCCCTGATGAGCTGAAAGCCATTCTGGCCAATGCGCATGCGTTGAAGAAGCAGAAATTCAACCCACCGCAAATATTTGATGGGCTATCGCTGGCGATGGTGTTTGATAAGCGCTCTACGCGCACAAGGGTCAGCTTTGAGGTTGCGATGAAACAGCTTGGCGGGCACACGATTGTGATGAGCATGGACGAGATTCAGCTCGGCGGATCGGAAAGTATTGAGAGCACGGGCAATGTCCTGTCGCGCTATGTCGATGGCATTATGGTGAGGATGAGCGACCCCGCGCCGCTGGCGGAGCTGGCGAAACATTCAACCATTCCGGTAATTAACGGCATGACCGACGCCTCCCACCCCTGCCAAATCATGGCCAGCCTGCTGACTATCGAGGAAAAGCTGGGCAGTATCGAGGGTAAAAAGCTCGCATGGTTTGGCGATAGCAACAATGTCTCTAATACCTATGCCGAGGCCGCGCCGCTCTTCGGGTTTGAGTTCACCCTCAGCACCCCGCCAGACCTCAAGCCACCTCCCGACCATCCTCTCTTTAAAGATTCGCGCTATGTAAAATATATTAAAGATCCAAAAGAGGCCGCCAAAGACGCCGATGTCCTGATCACCGATACATGGGTTTCGATGGGGCAAGAGGGCAAAGACATTGAAAAATTCTGGCCCTATCAGGTGAATGCAGAGCTGACGGCCTGCGCCAAAGACACCGCCATTTTTACCCATTGCCTGCCCATGCATGAATGGGAAGAAGTCAGCGAAGAAATTGCACGCTCCCCCGCCAGTGTCATCTACGACGAAGCCGAAAACCGCCTGCACGCACAAAAAGCGATCCTCGCGTGGTGTTTGCAAGATGCCGGCGTACATGTACAGCAGGGGCAATTGGATTTAGGAAGAGGCGCATGATTGAGCTATCCTCATTTGAATAAATAATCATACACAAGGCGCTCTAAATAAAATGATCTTGTTTTCAGATTTTACCACGGAAGCACGGAGAAGCAGAGTTTATATAAAATTCCGTGCCTCCGTGGTAAAATCTGAAAAACATTAAAAGGTAAGATCATTTTATTTAGAATCAGCTATATAAGCCACAACAAATATAAGAAAGCGCCGCAATGATTGAGCACATAAAAACAAATCAAGCCCCCGAAGCTCTCGGCCATTACAGCCAAGGGACAATTGGCAATGGTATGATTTTTACGGCCACCCAACTGCCCATTGATCCGGCCAACCCGGAAAAACCAAAAGGATCAATCGAGCAGCAAACGCTTCAGGTGCTAGAAAACATCGCCGCTGTCATCCGCGCAGGCAGCGGGGATTTAGACACAATAATGCGCGTTACTATTTATGTTTCAGATATCAGTCTGTGGGATGAAATGAATTTGCATTATGTGAATTTTATGGGTAAACATAAGCCTGCACGCGGTGTGTTACAGGTTAACAAAATCCGCAAAGGCTACAATGTTTCTATGGATGCCATTACCCTGCAAAAAGGAAGCGTAGCATGACTCCCGAAGCCACCATTGCACAAATCTCTACCGCGCTGGGCGTTAGCTGGGCGAGCGGGATTAATCTTTATGCGACGCTGCTGGTGATGGGGGTGATGCATGCCTCCGGCGCGGTTGTCTTGCCGGAGGGGATTGATTACGTTGCGCACCCCATGGTGATGATCGCCGCGGGCCTTATGTTTATGGTTGAGTTTTTTGTTGATAAAACGCCCGGCGCTGATACAGCGTGGGACGGGCTGCACACCTTTATCCGCATTCCCGCCGCTGTGGCCATGGCGTACGGCGCGGCCGAAGGGATGGGGCCGGTGGTTGAGCTGAGCGCGGCGCTGATCGGCGGCGGGCTGGCCACCGCATCCCACACCGCCAAGGCCGGGACGCGCGTTATGATTAACACTTCGCCAGAGCCCTTTACAAACTGGCTGGCCTCCCTTACAGAAGACATCGTGGTGATTGGCGGGGTTTGGATCGCCCTCACCCATCCATGGATATTCCTGTGCCTGCTGGGCTTGTTTATCCTGTTAATGATCTGGCTGCTGCCAAAAATATGGCGCGGCGCGGGGCGCGTTTTTGGATTTATATTTGGGCTGTTTGGCCGTAAGAAAGAAGAGAAATTAGAAACCACAGATAAACGCTGATAAGCGCAGATAAAAAATACTGTTTTTGTAACGAAGATTCGAAGATTCGAAAAAAATATTTTAAAAACTTCGTATCTTCGAAACTTCGTTACCTCTAAAAAATCAGCGTATATCCGCGGTTAAAAACAGAAAAGGACATTAAAAATGAGTAAAGAAAAAATTGTACTCGCCTATTCCGGCGGTCTGGATACATCGGTTATTTTGAAATGGTTTATCGAAGAAGGGTATGAGGTGATTGCCTATATCGCCGATGTGGGGCAGGAAGAGGATTTTAAGGCGGCGGAGGAAAAGGCGCTCAATATCGGTGCAGCCAAGGTGTTTATCGAGGACCTTAAGGAAGAGTTCGTGCGCGATTATATCTATCCGGCCTTTAAATCGCAGGCTGTTTACGAGGGGCGCTACCTGCTGGGCACCTCTGTTGCGCGGCCCATCATTGCCAAGCGCCAGATTGAGATTGCGCAAAGCGAAGGCGCGCAATATGTCTCCCACGGCGCAACGGGAAAGGGCAATGATCAGGTCCGTTTTGAGCTGAGCTATTATGCGCTAAACCCCGATATCAAGGTGCTGGCGCCCTGGAAGATGGAGAGCTTCCTCTCACGTTTCGAAGGGCGCAGCGATATGCTGAACTACGCTGATCAGCACGGCATTCCCGTCACCGCCACACGCAAAAAGCCGTATTCAGAGGATGATAACCTCCTGCATATCAGCCACGAGGCGGGCATTTTGGAAGATCCGAACGCGCCATGTGATGAGGATGTATATTCCCGCACCTCCACCCCCGCCGACTGGCCGGATGAGGCGGAGATCATCACCCTCACATTCGCGCAGGGCATTCCCGTAAAAATCGAGAGCGGCGGCAAGGCCGTGACCGGCGATCTGGCTGTGTTTGAAGAGCTTAACCGCCTCGGCACGCGCCACGGCATTGGCCGTTTGGATATGGTCGAAAACCGCTTTGTGGGCATTAAATCCCGCGGCGTGTACGAGACTCCGGGCGGCGTTATTCTTCACAACGCCCACCGCGACCTCGAAGGTTTGACAATGGACCGCGAAGTTATGAAGCTAAGAGATACAATGTCGCTAGAAGTTGCGGAGCTCATCTATAACGGCTTCTGGTTTTCCCCTGAATTCGAGCTTCTGATGTGCTTCATGGACAAGGCGCAGGAAACCACGAACGGCGAAGTGCGGCTTCAACTCTATAAGGGCTGCGCCTACCCCATCGCCCGCACATCCCCCAACGCGCTTTACGACCCGGTGCAATCCTCGATGGATGAGGAAGGCGGATACGACCAAAAAGATGCGGACGGCTTCATCAAAATAAACGCTGTGCGCTTGAAAAACAACACAAAGGTGCGCGGCAAAGCGCCAACGTTAAAAGAGAGACCGGCATAATATAGCCTGTCTATTATAAATTGATTCAATTTTTTATAATGTTCTTGTGTTTTATTTTTACCACGGAGGCGCGGAGAAACAGGGTTTATAAAGAATGCTGAGACTCCAGTTTCTCCGTGTCTCCGTGGTGAAATTTAACAAACATTAAAAAGTAAGATCATTTTATTTAAGGCTCTAGACTAGCAATATAGATTTGTTAGTTTAGAAAAATGAATAAAAAGAATGGCTTAGGCCAATACCATCAAGAAAAAATAATGCGTATATTCTGTGCAGATGTCACAGCGACCCAGGCTGCTTTACTCACCGGCATGAATCGTAACACAATGAACCGCTACTATAGCGCCTTTCGACAAGCAATTTTTGCTTGGCAGGAGGAGCGAAAGGATGATTTCGCAGGCACGGTTGAAGTTGATGAAAGTTACTTTGGCCGAAGCCGTCCGCGTGGAACGCACAAGAAATTGAAGCGTGGGCGCGGCACAACCAAGCAACCGGTTTTCGGTATTTTCGAACGCGGCGGCAGGGTCTATACCGAAATCATACCGGATGCTAAAAAACGAACTCTACAGCGGGTTATACGTGGACAGGTCTCGTTAGATGCCGTCATTGTGAGCGATGGTTGGCGAGGGTATAACGGGCTAGTCGACGTTGGTTTTGACAAGCATTTACGCATTAGAAAAACCATTGAGGGCGAGACAAAATATGTTCGCAATGGCGTTCATATCAACGGCATCGAAAGCTTCTGGTCATTCACAAAACGCCGATTGGCAAAGTTTAACGGTGTGAAAGCAAATTTTGAGCTGCACCTGAAAGAATGTGAGTGGCGGTGGAACAAAGATTTTGATACTTTAAACAGAGAACTTAAAAAAATGCTAGTCTAGAGCCTATTTAAAATAGACTGTAACGGACTCAAACCATCGCTCAAAATACACCAATAAACACACCAATAAATTGTGCAAAAAACTGCAGGATTTAGCTTTACTTTACGCGCACTAATTACTAAGTTCGCGGCAACAAAAACGATTGAAAAAGGGCTCACCTATGCCTATGGATATTCACACGCTCTACGCCCTTATTGGCTTTATGCTTGCCGCATATGCGGTGATCGGAAATGATTCGGTTCAGACGCTGGGCACGTTTATTGCCTCGAACATTAAAGTGTTCAAATGGTACTGGCTCTGGCTGGCGGCGAGCGCGGTGCTTATCTTTACGCTGGTTCATGGGTGGCATGTTAATGGCGGGGATATATCCTATGGCCGTCTGGCGAAAATTCCGTATCAGCAGGTACAGTGGTATCACGCCGCCGCGCCGCTTTTCCTTGTGCTGCTCACGCGGTTTGGCATTCCGGTTTCCACGACATTCCTTGTGCTGTCCACCTTTGCCTCAACCGTTGTGCTCGAGAAAGTTTTAGTCAAAAGCGTGATGGGATACGGCCTAGCCGCTGTGGTTGCTTATGTTTTATGGATGGTAATTTCACGCTTTATCAATGAAAAATACGATAAGGTGAAAAAAGAGCACCGCGTGCGCTGGCGGATATTACAATGGGGATCGACCGGTTTCCTTTGGTATTCATGGCTTTCACACGATATGGCCAATATTGCGGTCTTCCTGCCGCGAGAGCTGCCGGTAGAGATGCTGGCGGGCGTTGTCGCTGTTTTAGTGGCATGGCTGGGCGTAATTTTCTACAATCACGGCGGGAAGATTCAAGCCATTGTGCTTGAAAAATCCGGCACGCGCTTTATGCGCTCTGCCACGATCATTGATATCATCTATGCCTTCCTGTTGATTTATTTCAAAGAAATGAACGATATCCCCATGTCCACAACATGGGTGTTTGTCGGGCTTTTAACCGGGCGAGAACTGGCCATTGCCACGACTTATCGCGAGAAATATCATCTGGGCTATGTCTTTCCGCTGATCGGCAAGGACTTTGTTAAAATGATGGTGGGGCTTGGCGTATCCGTTGGGCTGGTGCTGGCCATCCATTACGGGCTAGATCCTGCGGCAGCGGGCGTAGAATCCGCGCCACCGGGCATTCCTGGCATTGAAGTAAAATAACGCTAGAAAACCCGCCCCCCTTCGTTTAAAAACAACGCATGAGCAAAGAAAAATCAAACGAAATGTGGGGCGGGCGGTTTGAGGAAAAACCGTCTGACATTATGGAGCAGATCAATGCCTCCATCGATATTGACCGCCGGTTTTGGCGGCAAGATATTGACGGGTCAAAGGCGCATTGCGAGATGCTGGTCAAGCAAGAGATCATCCCCACCGCAGATGGTCAAAAAATCCTCGAAGGGCTGGATCAGGTCGCTAGCGAGATAGAGGCCGGCACATTCACATTCTCCGCCGCGCTCGAAGACATCCACATGAACGTGGAAGCGCGTTTGAAAGACATTATCGGCGAGACAGCCGGCAAGCTCCACACCGCGCGCAGCCGTAATGACCAAGTCGCAACAGATTTCCGTATGTGGACAAGAGGCGCAAATAGCGACTTAGTCGCTAAAATAGAGTCCCTGCAAGCCACAATCGCGACCTTAAGCTCAAAACACGCCAGCGATATCATGCCCGGCTTTACACACCTACAGGCCGCCCAACCCATCACGCTCGGCACGCATCTTGATGCCTACGCCCAAATGCTGGCGCGCGATAAAAGCCGGTTTGAGGATTGCACCAAACGCCTTAATGAATGCCCGCTTGGCGCGGCCGCGCTTGCCGGCACGCCCTATCCGATTGACCGCAATTTCACCGCTCAAAAGCTGGGCTTTGATCGCCCGATGCCCAACACGCTGGATGCGGTCAGCGCGCGCGATTTTGCCAATGAATTTCTGTTCTGCTGCGCCCAAACCGGGCTGCATCTCTCTCGTCTGGCTGAAGAAATCGTCCTGTGGGCCACGCCGCAATTTGGCTTTATCCAGCTCAACGATCAATGGAGCACCGGCAGTTCGATCATGCCGCAAAAGAAAAATCCGGATGCGGCGGAGCTTGTACGCGGTAAAACTGGCCGCTTAAACGGCAACCTCATTACTCTAATGACCGTGATGAAGGGCCTGCCGCTGGCCTATAATAAGGACCAACAAGAAGATAAGGAGCCGGTTTTTGACAGCTATGACACGCTGGTTTTGTGTCTTGAGGCCATGAACGGCATGCTGGAAAGCGCAAGTTTCAACACAGAGCGCATGCTGGAATCCGCCGAGCTAGGCTTCACCACCGCCACCGCACTGGCCGATTGGCTGGTCATGACACTCGCTCTTCCCTTCCGCAACGCCCACCACGTCACCGGCGCAATCGTAAAGATGGCCGAGGATAAGGGCTGTAAGCTTGATGAGCTAGACCTTGCAGATATGCAGGCTGTGGAGAGCAAAATCACAGACGACATCTTCTCTGTTTTATCAGTCAAAAATGCTGTAAAAAACAGAAATGGCTGACACGCTTCTCAAAATCCAAAACCTCTCTGTCGACTTTAGAACGCAGGATGGACTGTTCCGCGCTGTTGATGATGTGTCCTTTACGATTGATAAAGGGCAAACCGTTGCGCTCGTCGGGGAGAGTGGCTCTGGCAAGTCTGTCAGCGCGCTTTCGGTGATGCAGCTTTTGCCCTATCCGCACGCCACTCATGGCCCGCAAAGCTCTATCCTGTTCGAAGGTGAGGAGCTGATTGGCAAGGGTGAGAGCTTTATGCGCACCGTGCGCGGCCAGCAAATCGGGATGATTTTTCAGGAACCGCAAACCGCGCTAAACCCGCTCCACACCATTGAAAAACAAATCAGCGAAGTGCTGTTTCTGCATCAAAATATGAGCAAGACACAAGCGGCTGATCGCGTGGTAGAGCTGATGGAGCTTGTCGGGCTGGAGGGGCTAAAAGATCGCATGAGCGCCTATCCGCACGAGCTGTCCGGCGGGCAAAGACAGCGCGTGATGATCGCCATCGCGCTGGCCAATAACCCGGAGCTGCTGATCGCCGATGAGCCGACAACCGCGCTGGATGTCACCATTCAGGCACAGATTTTGGAGCTGCTGCAAGACTTAAAGACGCGCCTGAACATGGCGCTGCTGCTGATTACTCATGACCTTACAATCGTTGAGAAAATGGCCGATCATGTCTGCGTGATGCAGGCCGGAAAGATTGTTGAACAAAAGCCCTGCGCCGATTTGTTTACAAAACCAGAGCATGATTATACGAAAATGCTCTTAAACGCGCAGCCCAAGGGCGATGCGCTGCCCGCCATCCCCGATGCGCCGGTGATTGTGCAGGGCGCAAACATCAAAATTCACTTCGCCAAAACAAAAAACATCTTTGGTAAGCCCATCAATTGGGTCAAGGCGGTTGATAATATCGACATTGTCGCTAAAAAGGGGCAAACAATTGGCGTGGTTGGCGAATCCGGCTCCGGCAAGACAACATTGGGGCTGGGGCTGCTGAAACTTCTAAGCGCGCAGGGCACGATCACATTCGAAGGCCGGGATATCAGCGCCTATAACCGCAAGGCAATGCTGCCCCTGCGCGAGGATATGCAAATCGTGTTTCAAGACCCGTTCGGCGCGCTCTCCCCGCGTATGAGCGTCGCACAAATTATTGGCGAAGGGCTGGAAATTCACCGCAAGAGCCTCTCAAAAACCGATCGTGAAGCCTTAGTGATCGAGGCTTTACACGATGTTGGCATGGACCCGGACACGCGCCACCGCTATCCGCATGAGTTTTCCGGCGGCCAGCGCCAGCGAATCTCTATCGCGCGCGCCATCGTGCTTGCGCCCAAATTCATTGTGCTGGACGAGCCGACAAGCGCGCTTGATCTCTCCGTACAGGCGCAAATCATTGACCTCCTGCGCGATTTACAAGAAAAGCGCGCCCTGTCCTATATGTTCATCAGCCACGATCTGCGCGTTATCCGCGCCATGGCTCATGATTTAATCGTCATGCAAAACGGCAAAGTCGTAGAGGCCGGCCCGGCGGCAGAGATTTTCGCAAATCCGAAGGAAGACTACACCAAGCGCTTGCTTGAGGCGGCGCTGAATTTGAAAACACAAAAAAAGGCGGCCAGTTAAAGCCGCCTTTCCTTTATTTAATGCCCTATAGAGTAGAGCAAGATCGTTTTGATGTGGCTAGGCAAACGGTGGTGAAGCGTATTCTTATACGTGAGCCACTGTTTAACGACGTCCACAGCGAAACGAGATGCTCTAATCGGCGTCGAACCAGCCCATTTTGGACAATACACCTGCGAACAATGCACCGGCGAATGACGCGATGAAGAACAGCCAGAGCTGGCTCATCGCCTCGCCGCCAACGAATACCGCCGGGCCTAACGCTCTGGCGGGGTTTACGGATACGCCTGTGACATTTATGCCAACGATGTGAATAACCACGAGCGTCAGGCCAATCGCCAGACCGGCCACATTGCCCGCCCCGCTTTTTTTGCCGGTTACGCCCAGGATCACCATCACGAACAGCGCCGTTGCAATGAATTCGAAGGTGAAGGCGGCCTGCATACCGTATCCGCCCATGAAGCCCTCGCCCCAGCCATTTTGGCCAAGCCCAACGCTTGCGACATCAAACCCGCCGAGCTGGCCCTTCGCAATGGTCAACAGCACAAACGCGCCGACGATTGCCCCCAGACACTGCGCCACGGCGTAGCGAATAAACTCGTTAAGGGTCATCCGCCCGGATATGAACATGCCGAAGCTGACCGCCGGGTTAATGTGACAGCCGGATATTGGCCCGATGGAATAGGCCACAGCGATCAACGCCAGACCAAAGGCCAGCGCCACCCCCAAAACACCAACGCCGCCAAGCACGGCCGCGCCGCACCCGAACAGCACAAGCGTAAATGTGCCTATAAATTCTGCTATTTCTTTTTTCATGATGGTTAGTCCTCTCCTGTTGAAGACGCCCGAAAATAGGCGGTTTTTATTGAATAAGGCTTGTTTTTTAATGCATTTCAGCCTCTTACATAAAAAGCCTGACACACGCGTGCGGGCAAACCTAGATGCAGCGCACAAATCCATCCACAGGAGCAAAGTTTGTAAAAATTAGGAAAAACCCATAAAATAAGAAGATATCGACAGTTTTCACTTGTATTGTTGGGTGGTAACGCCTAAGAAGAACGCTGTTTTTAACTTTATACCTTTTGAAAGGGGTGAGCACTTTGGTTAGTGTAAGTGTCAGAGATGGTAATGTAGAGCAGGCCCTTAAGGTCCTGAAGAAGAAAATGCAGCGCGAAGGAATCTTCCGCGAAATGAAGCTTCGTCGTCACTACGAAAAACCATCCGAAAGAAAAGCGCGCGAAGAGGCTGAGTCTATTCGTCGTGTCCGCAAAATGGACCGCAAACGTCGCCAAGATAGTTAACGTTCGCGATTACTTTATATGATGAGCAAAACCGCTGGAGCAATCTTGGCGGTTTTTTTCTTGGGCAAATGTTGCAAATTTAAATCGTCCGCGTCTTTTCGGTGAGCCACGCTGCGCACTCTTCAGACAACAGCGCATGTAGCTTTTCGCGCACCTGCTCATGATAGACGTTGAGCCACGCCCTCTCCGCCGCATCTAACAACGACATATCAATGGCACTTACATCGATTGGTGCGAAACTAACAGTTTCAAAAAACAACATACCATCATCCGCCGCGCATACCAGCACAAGGTTTTCTGTGCGAATGCCGTGAGAGCCCTCCTGATAATAGCCCGGCTCATTAGAAATCAACATGCCGGCCTCCAGCGCGACTTCGCCCTTTGGCGAGATGCTGGCGGCTTCCTCATGCACCGCGAGGTAACAGCCCACCCCGTGGCCAGTGCCGTGCGCATAATCCAACCCCTCGGCCTGCAAAAATCCACGCGCGAGCGCATCTATCTCTTTGCCTAATGTGCCAGCCTTAAAGCGCGCAGATGCCAGCGCAATGTGTCCCTTCAGCACCAGCGTGAAATGGCGCTTCATCTCCGGCGAGACTTCGCCAATGACCATCGTGCGCGTAATATCTGTTGTGCCCCAAACATCACCAGCGCCATATTGACCACCACTATCAAGCAGTAGAAATCCGGGCGGCTGGAGCGCTATATTTGTCTCTTCCGATGCGCGGTAATGCACGATTGCGCCATTTGCGCCATAGCCGGAAATGGTCGGAAAGCTGTTACCGCGATAGGGCACGCCATCCCGGCGGCAGGCCTCTAGCTTTTGCACAATATCGAGCTCCGTAAGTGCGCCGTGATCATCGTGCGTATCGAGCCAGTGTAGAAAATTCACAAGGGCCGCACCATCTTGAATATGCGCGCGCTCGATCGCCGCTTGCTCCGCCGGGGCCTTAAGGGCCTTGGGCGCAATCGATGGATCTTTCAGGTCCGCAACCTTTGCCCCGCCGCGCTCTAGCGCCTCTTTAAACCACAATGGACTATGCTTAAAATCCAGCCCCACCGCTTGCTGCGAAAGCCTGACCAGATGGCTCTCCATATCCTCCGGCGCGATAATTTCAACCATATCGCCAAGCGCGCCCTTAACCCCTGCTGAAACCTTATCCGGCGCAATAAACCAGCGCACTGTGCCGTTACAATCCAGCGCAGCATATGAAAGCGCAAGTGGGCTACACCCAACATCGTCCCCGCGAATATTCAGCAACCAGCAAATAGAATCAGGCAGCGTAAAAATAAAATGATCGAGCTTTTCCGCGCGCAGCCCCGCCGCCAGCTGCGCACATTTATCCGCCGATGAAGTGCCCGCCACGCGCTCTGGAAAAATCTCAACCTGCGCGCAGGGGCGCGGCGGCTGATCGCGCCAGATTTCATCAACCAAATTTGGCACAGATTTAAGCGTAAGCCCCTTATCCTCAAGATCATCAATCTGCTTTGGCGTATGAAGCCATGGATCAAAGCCGATCACCTGCCCGGCCTCCAGATTTTCAGCCAGCCAGTCCGCTGCAGGAGTTTTCGTTATATCCACGGCGCTATACAACGCGTCGTCAATTTGATCCTGCACCTGAATTAAATATCGAGAATCGGTGAGCACAGCAGCGATTTTAGCCGCAATAATCGCTACCCCTGCCGAGCCGGCAAAACCCGTCAGCCATTTCAGCCGCGCCGCATAGGGGGCGACAAACTCGCCCTGATACTCATCTGCACGCGGGATAAGAAACGCATCCACGCCGCAGGCCACCATTTGCGCGCGCAGGGCTTGCAGTTTGTCTTTGGATGATGTTTGCTGGCTTGTCATGATTATGGCCCTAAAATTAAAAACGTAAGGAAGTCTAATGCCTTATCTCATTCTTGTCATCGGTCTTCTCATCGGGTTTTACGCGCTGTATCGCTTTTTCCTGAATGCGAATGTCAATCAGGTCAAAGCCTTCATCGCCAGCGCCATCACCGCGATCTTTGGTCTTGCGCTGCTTTATTTAGCTCTAACCGGAAAACTGATCGCGGCGCTGATTGGGCTGGTTGGCGCAGCGCCCGCTCTAATCGGCTGGTTTAAACGCCATGCTGGCCCGAACGATGTAATAGAGGTCAAGGGCGAAGAGATCGATGATGACGATATCATTGATCAATAAGCCGCTTGCCCTTACCCCTCTGATTTGTCTAGGATGTCCCCGATATGAGCACACATAATAAACCCATCCGCAAAGCTATCTTCCCCGTCGCCGGGCTCGGTACGCGGTTCCTGCCTGCCACCAAGTCAATGCCCAAGGAAATGCTGCCGATTAATGACAAGCCATTGATCCAGCATGTTGTTGAGGAAGCGCGCGAGGCGGGGATTGAGGAATTTATCTTTGTCACCGGCCGTCAAAAGGAAATGCTGGAAGAGCATTTCGATTTTCAGCCAGAGCTGGAGGCCACATTAGAGGCGCGCGGCAAGGACGACATGCTGGCGAAAGTCCGCGATTCCGAAATGCCAGCAGGCAGCCTGTTCTTGACACGCCAACCCAAACCACTTGGCCTTGGGCACGCGATATGGTGCGCGAAAAAACTGATTGGAGATGAGCCCTTTGCGGTTTTACTGCCCGATGTTTTGATTAAAGGTGAGCAAGGCTGCCTGCGCCAAATGATGGGGGTGTATGATGAGCATGGCGGTAATGTGATTGCGGTGGAGGATGTGCCGCGCGAAGACACCAATAAATACGGCATCGTTGATACCGGCGGTGACACAGGCAAAATTGCAGCTGTTAAAGGCTTGGTCGAAAAGCCAAAGCCGGAAGACGCGCCCTCAACATCCTCCGTCGTTGGTCGATATATCCTTCAACCGGAAGTCTTCGATCACCTCGCCGCATTTGAAACCGGCGCAGGCGGTGAAATTCAGCTGACCGATGCGATGGCTAAACTGATCGACGTGCAGCCCTTCCACACATTAAATTTCGATGGCAAAAGCTATGATTGTGGCAGTCGCCTGGGATTCATCACCGCAAATATTATATTCGGCATGGCTGATGATCAAATTGGCAAAGATGTCAAAGCAATCATTAAAAATATCGCCTCAACCCTTTAATAAATAAGAATAATCGTGAATCCTCAAAGCACAGACACAGCCGCCCACGCCCACAACTTCAACCCCTCCATTCTGCGCGAATATGACATGCGCGGGATTGTTGGTGATACGCTCCACGAGGCTGATGCCCTTGCCCTAGGGCTAGCCTTCGGCACCTTTGTCCGTCGTCAAAATAAAGAACAAGACAGCACCACAACAATCTGCGTCGGCTATGACGGTCGCGCCTCCTCCCCCATCATGAGCGACGCGCTGATAATCGGCCTAATGCAAGCGGGCATTACGGTCGAGAATATCGGCCTGGGCCCCACGCCGATGCTCTATTTCGCCGTTAAAAGCCGCGACGCAGATGCGGGGGTTATGATCACTGGATCACACAATCCGGGCAATTATAACGGCTTTAAAATGACGCTGCAAAAATCGCCGGTCTTCGGGCAGATTATTCAGGATATCGGCACACTCGCCGCCACTGGCGACTTTTAAAGCGGCGAAGGCAGCCTCAGTGAGATTGATATCAAAGACGCCTATGTTGATCGCCTTTTACAAGACCTCACATGCACACGCGATCTAAAAATCGCTTGGGATAACGGCAATGGCGCCGCGGGTGAAATCCTCCGCCGCCTCACAGCCAAGCTACCCGGCGAGCACGTTCTGCTCTATGACGACATCGACGGTGACTTCCCCAATCATCACCCCGATCCGACCGTTGACAAAAACCTTGCTGATTTACAACGAGCCGTAGCGGATCATAATTGCGATCTCGGCATAGCCTTTGATGGCGACGGCGATCGCATCGGCGTGGTGGATGAAAACGGCACCATCCTGCGCTGCGATATCCTGATGACCATCTATGCACGCCAAGTGCTTGAAACCCACCCCGGCGCGGCGATTATCGGCGATATTAAATGCTCACAAGTCATGTTTGACGAAATTAATAAAATGGGCGGCAAAGCCGTTATTTGGAAGACCGGGCATTCTCTGATCAAGGCCAAAATGGCAGAGATGAATGCGCCACTCGCCGGCGAGCTGTCTGGTCACATCTTTTTTGCTGATAAATATTACGGCTATGATGATGCACTTTATTGCGGTATTCGGCTGCTGAATGCTCTGGACAGTGCAAAAGGCGGCCTATCGAGCCTGACCAAGGGCCTCCCCGTGCTCCACAACACGCCAGAAATCCGCTTTGAAGTGCCCGAAGAGATCAAATTTTCTCTCGTGCCCGAAATGATCGAAAATGCGAAAGCGACGGGCACCACCTATAGCGATATTGACGGCATCCGCGTCTCCGCCGATGATGGCTGGTGGCTATTGCGTCCGTCCAACACACAAAATGCCCTAGTTGGCCGCGTCGAGTCCACCAGCGCGGCGGGACTCAAGCGCCTCAGCGATATGGCGCTGAATGAATTAAACAAAGTCTACGACCTGAACGGTCAAAACCCATTTGAGGAATAAGCAATGAGCACACAAATCGAATTGAAAATCATGGAACTCTTAACCTCTAAAGTCTGTCATGATCTGATCAGCCCCATCGGCGCGATCAATAACGGCATGGAATTTGTCGAGGAAATGGGCGCCGATGCGGGCGAGGAAGTGTTCGATCTGATCGGCTTTAGCGCGCACCAAGCCTCCGCCAAGTTACAAGCCTACCGCATGGCCTATGGCGTAGGCGGCGGCGATACCAGCATCAAACCCGAAGATGTGCACAAAGCCATTCAGGCCATGGTCGAAAAAGACGGCAAGATCACACAAGACTGGGACCCCTACGCCCCGCTCGGCCCCGAAGAACGCCCCGGCGGCTTTGCAAAAATGCTCGTCTGTGGCTTTTTGCTGGCAATTGACAGCCTGCCCAAGGGCGGCAAAATTTCAGCAGCGAATGATGAAAGCGGCATCATCGTAATCACGGCAACCGGTGAAAACTGTAACCCGCGCAATGACATGGAGAGCTGCCTCGCACTATCCTTTGATCAAGATCAGCTGGAGCCCAAGCACATTCATGCGACTGTAACCGCTCTGGCCGCAAAGGCCTATGGATACGATGTTACACTTGAGCATAACGGCGCAGATAGCATCAGTTTCTTCATCACCTGCCCCTAAACGCACAGGGCAAAAACGCGCCAAAACAAAGAATGAATTCGTCTTTTTTACAATTAACCCTTCCCTCTTGGCCCACAAAAAAATACAATAAACTCTGGTTTGATAACCAAGCCTTAACTTTCTTACGGCATGCTATGAATTGAGCATGTTTTAAGAAGGATAAGAAAACGCCGTTTTGCGGCCCTTTTCTGCGTATTTTTTACACTCTCGACACACTGCGTACTTTGTTTAAATCATAGGATATGATGATAGGACCCTGCGCATGGATGATCTCATTGGCGAATTTCTGGAAGAGACCAACGAAAGCTTGGAAGAGCTTGACCTTGATTTGGTTAATCTTGAGCAAAATCCGAACGACAATGATTTGCTCTCTAAAATTTTCCGCCTTGTACATACGATCAAAGGAACGTGCGGGTTTCTAGGCCTGCCGCGCCTTGAAAAATGCGCACACCATGCTGAAAATGTTTTGGGCCGTTTCCGTGATGGCGATCTGGCCGTGACGCCCGAATATGTGACCCTTATTTTCGAATCAATCGATGCCATTAAATTTATTGTTGCCGGACTGGCGGAAACAGGAGGAGAGCCGGAAGGCGATGATGCTGCGCTGATCGCCAAGCTTGACGCCGTATATGAAGGCAAACCCGCTAGCGATGCAGACAGTGCTGAAGAGTCAGCGCCCGCAGTCGAAGAACCAGCGCCAGAGCCACCTGCTGAAAAAGCCGCTGGTGAATTGCCCGCCATTGAAGAAAAAGAACTTATGACCGGGCAAGTGCCGGAAGACGAACTTCAGGCTATTTTCGATCAAACTGAAGTGACAGCCGATTACAGCACACCAGCTGCTGAAACGCCTGCTGAGCCAGAGCCGCCAGCACCAGAAAAGGCCGATCCTCCACCGCCCCCACCAGCCGAAAAAGCGGCGGCGCCTGCCGTAAAAACAGAAGCGCCAATTATCAACCAGACGCTGCGCGTGAACGTTGATGTGCTCGAAGACCTGATGACGATGGTCAGTGAAATGGTACTGACCCGTAACCAGCTCATGCAAATTCTGCGCTCGCAAACAGACAGTGAATTTACTGCGCCGCTTCAACGCCTAAACCACGTTGTCTCTGATCTTCAAGAGGGCGTCATGAAAACGCGCATGCAGCCCATCGGTAATGCATGGTCGAAACTGCCGCGTATTATCCGCGATCTCAGCCTTGAACTGGACAAGGAAATTGATTTGGTCATGAGCGGACAAGACACCGAACTTGACCGGCAAGTACTGGAGCTGATCAAAGACCCCCTCACCCACATGGTCAGAAATTCCGCCGATCACGGCGTTGAGATGCCTGATGTGCGTAAAGCGGCCGGCAAGCCGGAGCTTGGCACAATCAATCTGAACGCCTATCACGAAGGCGGGCACATCATCATTGAGATTATTGATGATGGTAAGGGCCTGCCGATGGATAAAATCAAAACCAAGATCCTGGAAAAAGAGCTGGCAACAGAAGAAGAGCTCGCAGAAATGTCCATGCAACAAATCCAGCAGTTTATTTTCAATGCCGGGTTTTCTACCGCTGCGGCCGTTACCTCCGTTTCCGGCCGAGGCGTTGGTATGGATGTTGTGCGCACCAATATCGAGAAAATCGGCGGTGCGGTGGAACTGAAGTCTATCGAAGGTAAAGGCTCAACCTTCACCATTAAAATCCCTCTGACCCTTGCAATCGTTTCGGCCTTGATCGTCGAATCATCGAAAGAACGCTTTGCCATACCGCAGCTTTCTGTCCGTGAACTCGTGATGGCCTCAGACAAAGGCGATAACAAGATTGAAATGATTAATGGCACACCGGTTTTCCGCTTAAGAGACAGGCTCCTCCCTCTTGTTCCCCTCTCTGATCTTTTGAAACTTACCGGGCATCACGGTGCTACAAACGAAGCAAAAATCGATTCCGATGACGCCACGGAGAATGCAGGGAACAAAAATAGTGACAGCGCAGAAAATACCGCCGCCGATGTGCCTGAAAACAATACCAAAACATCGAGCCTATTAAAGGGTAATCAATATATCATCGTTACACAGATTGGCTCATACAGCTTTGGCATCGTCGTTGATCGCGTCTATGACACCGAAGAAATTGTTGTGAAACCTGTGCCCTCTATCCTCAGAGACATCGAACTTTTCTCTGGAAACACTATTCTGGGCGATGGTACGGTTATCATGATTTTGGACCCGAACGGCATTGCGCGCGCTACCGGTGAGATGAAAAGTGCAGAGGACGATGATAAGGACGCCGCCGGAACAGTTGAGCAATTCTACGATGATTCACGCCAGAAAACATCCCTTCTCCTCTTCAATGCCGTTGATGACACACCAAAAACAGTGCCGCTTTCACTCGTTGCGCGTCTGGAAAATATTGACCTCACAACCGTCGAGCGCTCTGGCGGTCAGATGATGCTCCAGTATCGCGGAGACCTCATGCCTCTGATCCCTTACAATACCTCTATGGAAATCGGCACAGAAGGCGAGAAACCGATCCTAGTGTTCAGTGACAAAGGTAAATCCATGGGCCTGATCGTTGATCAAATTGTCGACATCACCGAAGAATATATCGATGTACAGTTAGAGGGTCAGCAGCCCGGCGTCGTCGGCAGCGCCATCATTGATGGCAAAGCCACAGATGTTATTGATGTTGGGTTCTTCCTTGGCAAGGTTGATCAACGCTGGTTTATGGATCATGGCGAAGAAGCCTTTGAAGATGGTGATGGAACAAGCACAGCACCAGATGGGGCCAAACCAAAGCTCAGTGGTAAAAAACGCATCTTACTCGTCGATGACAGTCCGTTTTTCCGCAACATGCTCTCTCCGCTTTTAAATGTTGCAGGCTATGAAGTAACAAGCCTTGAGGGTGCCATTCCTGCACTTGAATTATGCGAGCGCGGCGCAGAGTTTGACTTGATCATCAGCGACATTGAAATGCCGGAAATGAACGGCTTTGAATTTGCAGAAAAAATCAAAACAGGCACCGGGGCATGGCTAGAGGTGCCGATGGTTGCCCTAACCTCACATGCCACAGAAGAAGACATCCAACGCGGCAAAGATGTTGGCTTTACCGAATATGTGGCTAAATTTGATCGCGAGACGTTATTAAATACGCTAACGCAAACCTTAACGGGACGATAGGCCGCTACATTTAAGCAAGGGGGAGCTTTATACATGACAGAAACAGCGCAAATAGAAACAAACACAAACATGGATCATATAGAAGGCTTAGATAGCGAGACGAAGGAATTCCTAACGGTCATGATTGCCGGACAGCGCTTTGGTATCCCTATTCTGGGCATTGAAGATGTTTTGCGGTCGCAAAAAATGACGCACATACCATTGTCACCACCCGAAATTGCAGGTGCGCTTAACTTACGCGGACGAATTGTTACTGCAATTGATATGCGCTGTCGCTTAAGTGTAGAACCACAAGAATATACAGGCAAAGAGATGAGCGTCGTTGTCGAACATGAGCATGAACTCTATAGCCTGATTATTGACAGCGTTGGCGACGTCCTGCGCCTCAAAAATCAAGATTTTGAGAAAAACCCACCGACGCTGGATGCAAGCTGGCGTGATATTTCAATGGGAATCTACCGTATGGACGGCGAGCTGCTGGTTATCCTTGATGTTCCAAAACTCCTCGAAACTATTCAAAATAATTAACAACCAGAAGTAATCATCTGTTAAGGTAATGCTGCATATAATACTAATCCTAGTATTGCGTTTTCAGGGTCAAAGTGGAGAAACAAAGAAATGAAATCATGCTTAATTGTTGATGATAGCCGCGTTGTTAGAAAAGTCGCACGCCGCATTGCTGAAGGTTTAGGTTTTGAATGTTCCGAAGCCGAAGATGGTCAAGTCGCCTACGATAGCTGCGCAGAAAAAATGCCCGATGCTATTATTTTAGACTGGAACATGCCGGTCATGACTGGCATTGAATTCCTCGAAAAACTACGCAAAATGGAGGGCGGCGATTATCCTAAAGTTGTCTTTTGCACAACAGAAAATGATATAAAGCACATCCAAATGGCTTTGGAGGCTGGTGCCAATGAGTACATTATGAAACCCTTCGATAGCGAAATTATAGAATCTAAATTCACACAAATTGGCCTAATCACCCAAGATGATGATCAATAATATTAAAAATACACGGTTTTGAGTATGAACACCCCCCAACCTATCAGAAAAAATGCTGCCATAACGGTTATGCTCGTCGATGACTCCGCCATCATACGTGGGGCGCTCTCTCGCATAATAGAAAAAGACCCAGTCATTCAGGTTGTAAGTTCTGTTATGAATGGAGAATTGGCCGTAAGCGCAGCAGCCACTAAAAAGCCTGATATTGTTATTCTGGATGTTGAAATGCCGGTGATGGATGGCTTAACCGCCCTGCCTAAAATCATAGAATCCAGCCCAAAATCTAAGGTTATCATGTTCTCCGCCCTGACAGAGCGAGGCGCAGAGGTTAGTATTAAAGCACTATCTCTCGGCGCAGTGGAATGTATTGGTAAGCCTTCATCTGCACAAGATGTCGGAGAAGGCTCCGACTTTGAACAAAACTTAATTAGCATCATTAAAGGCCTCGCGCCCAGGCCTCAGGCTGCACCACCAGTAAATATAGCCAGCAGCGCAGCACCTAAGACGTCTACAGCGCAAAACTTTACCCTCCATGAAAACCCTCATGCCTATACAAGCAAACCAGCCATGATTGCCATCGGTAGCTCAACAGGCGGTCCTCAAGCTCTTTTCGAGGTTATCAAAAACTTCAAAGGCTTTGATATTCCAATTGTTGTGACACAGCACATGCCCGCCACCTTCACAAAAATGCTGGCGCAACATATTGAAAACAATACTGGCTTGCCAGCTCGTGAAGGCGAGCACGGCATGATGATTGAAAACGGGCATGTTTATATCGCTCCAGGCGGTTTTCACATGCTGATTGAAAAATCAGATGAAGGGCTACACATTAAAATTGATGACGGGCCACCGGAAAATTTCTGTAAGCCCTCTGTCGATCCCATGTTCAGAAGCGTTATCGATATTTATGGTCAACGCGTCCTTGGCGTTATATTGACCGGTATGGGCAATGATGGGCTACCAAGCGCCAAAACGCTAGTCGAAAAAAATGGCCGTGTAATCGCACAAGATGAAGAAACAAGCGTAGTCTGGGGCATGCCTGGTGCGGTTGCACAAGCAGGCATATGCTCAAAAGTTTTGCCCCTTAATCAAATAGGCCCATGGGTCAAGCAAGCTGTATTAGGAAAATAAAACATGACAATGAGGCTTCCGGAATTTAACGTCTATAAGGACCTGCTAAAAGATAAGTCAGGGTTAATCATCAACCCAGATAAATCTTACCTCCTTGAATCACGCCTTAACCCTGTTGCAAAGAAATGGGGGCACGATTCGCTCGAATCTATGAGCAAAGCCCTACAAGGCGTACCAGATCAAAAGCTCGTCAACGAAATCGTTGAGGCAATGACCACCAACGAGACATCATTTTTCAGAGATACGAGACCGTTTGAGCTGATGAAGGAATATGTGCTCCCGACCTTATTTGAAAAAAGACAGACACAAAAAGGCCTGAAAGTCTGGTGCGCTGCCTCTTCAAGCGGTCAGGAACCCTATTCTTTGGCCATGATGCTGCAGGATAATTTCTTGGAAAAAATGCCCGGCTGGCGCGTGGATATCAAAGCCACAGACATTTCTCTCGATATCCTTGAGCAAGCAAAAACCGGCATTTACAGCCAGTTCGAAGTCCAGCGCGGCCTCGACATCATGACGCTGATGAAGCACTTCACCCAAGAAGGCGACAAATGGCAGCTTAAAGATACAATCCGCAATATGATCAAGTTCGATTACTTTAACCTGCTCGATAGCATGAGCACTTTGGGTACATTTGACATGATCCTGTGCCGTAACGTCCTCATCTATTTTGATGAAACCGATAAAAAGGACATCTTGGAGCGCATGTCAAAATTACTCGCGCCTGATGGCTACCTCTTCCTTGGCGGTGCGGAAACCGTTCTGGGCATTACAGATTCCTTTAAGCCTGTGCCAGATAAGCGCGGCCTTTATGTGCGTAGCGATGCGCCGGACGAGGTCGCAAACCCTGCCGCTCAAGCCGTGGGCTAACAAAAAAACCTTGCATAAGGCGCTCTAAATCTCTACATCAAATCATGACATTAACCTCCTGATTTGAGAAGACTGCCCTTTATGACCGCCACCATCATCCGCGATCCACAAGCCGTCAAGATCAAACGCGCTCTGATCTCCGTTTCCGATAAAGACGGCATTGCTGATCTTGCCAAAGCGCTACATGAACATGGCGTAGAGCTTCTCTCCACCGGCGGTACGGCAGCAGCGCTCAAAGACGCAGGACTGCCCGTCACAGATGTGTCCGACCACACCGGATTCCCCGAAATCATGGATGGCCGCGTCAAAACCCTCCACCCGAAAATCCATGGCGGCTTACTCGCCAAACGTAATGATGACAGCCATGTACAGGCCATGAACGATAACGAAATCACAGATATAGACATGCTGGTCGTCAATCTTTACCCCTTCGTCAATACCATGCAGAGCGGTGCTGACTTTGATACCTGCATTGAAAACATCGATATTGGCGGCCCGGCAATGATCCGCGCAGCGGCCAAAAACCACGCCTTCGTCACCGTCATCACAGACCCAGAAGATTACGAAGGTGTGCTGGCTGATATGAGCAGCCATGACGGCGCAGTTACATCCGGCCTTCGCAAACGCCTCGCCACCACCGCCTTTTCCATGACAGCCACCTATGATTCCAATATCTCCAGCTGGTTCATCAACCAAATGGGTGACGATTTTGGCGCGCCGCGCCGCATCAGCTTTTCCGGCAATCTCAAGCAAACACTGCGCTATGGCGAAAATCCGCATCAACAGGCCGCGCTTTATACCGTTGATGACTGCATCCGCCCCGGCGCTGCGCGCGCCACACAAATTCAGGGCAAGGCGCTGTCCTACAACAACCTCAATGACACAGATGCGGCGTTCGAGTTGGTTGCCGAATTCGACGCCCCGGCCGTGGCCATCATCAAACACGCCAACCCCTGCGGCGCGGCGATTGGCAAAGATACGCTGGAGGCCTATCAAAAAGCGCTGCTCTGCGATCCGGTTAGCGCCTTTGGCGGCATTGTCGCGCTAAACCGTCCATTAACGGCAGAAACCGCGCAGGCCATTATCTCCGGCTTTGTGGAGGTGATCATCGCCCCCTCTATCGAAAGCCCCGCGCTTGATATCCTCAAAACCAAAAGCAACATACGCGTTTTAACCACCGGCGAAATGCCCCAGCGCGATCAGAAGCGCCAAAGCGTCAAACGCATAGCCTCCGGCCTGCTCGTTCAGGACGAGGACATGGCCATAATCACCGAGGATAATTTAAAAACCGTCACAGACCGGGAGCCAACACGCGAAGAGCTGCAAGATTTGCTCTTCGCTTTGCGCATCGCCAAGCACGTTAAATCCAACGCGATTATATACGCCAAGGACCAGGCCACCGTCGGCATCGGCGCAGGCCAGATGAGCCGCATAGATTCCGCCCGCATCGCCGCGTGGAAGGGCGAGTTCGCCGCCAAAGAAGCAGGCCTGCCCGAACCGCTCACCAAAGGCTCCGTCGTGGCCTCCGATGCGTTCTTCCCCTTCGCCGATGGCCTCATATCCGCCGCCGAAGCCGGCGTCACCGCCGTCATCCAACCCGGCGGCTCCATCCGTGATGAAGAGGTCATAGAGGCCGCAAATGAACGCGGCCTGGCTATGGTTTACACCGGGACCAGACATTTCCGGCACTAAGCGTTTTTCAAGCTTTTCCAAACCCTTACCCTCTCACCCCCCACATATTAACCATCCCTTAACCCTTCCTCCATATACTGTAGGTGCGGGATAAGCATTATGCTCCGCGTAATATATTGAAAATAAACAAAAAAATATAATAAACACGGTTAAGTAAAGGGTATGTGAAATGATAGCGCTCGTAACAGCACTTTTAATTTATTCCATAAGATCAGCACACGCCCCTGCGCAGCCCCAAAAAATTCGCATTCCCGTGGAAAATGACAGAGGACACGGGCCATATGAGTAATTTTTTCACCGACGGATTTAATGATTTAGTAAACTGGGGAGAACGCAAAGTCAAAGCGGGCACAGACAGCACGACAAAATTTATTTCAGATACCGCAAACAAAGCTGCAACTGGCGCAGTTGATACGGCACTTGAAAGGCTTCCATTCGTAAACAACATCAATGACATTGCAACAGGCACTGGAGATACAGAAGACTGGACCAAGCTTGGTGGCGGGCTTTTAGGATTTCTGGTTGGAAACAAACTCCCTGGCGGCTGGAAAACAA
Organism: Alphaproteobacteria bacterium; assembly: GCA_024275825.1. Taxonomy (GTDB): domain Bacteria; phylum Pseudomonadota; class Alphaproteobacteria; order Micavibrionales; family Micavibrionaceae; genus JAJRYK01. Next base: position 179,288 of record JAJRYK010000020.1, on the reverse strand, counting down.
CCATACTCTCTATGTTTCTACTCCCTGCCTTATTTAGCTTTATATATAAAAAAATTTTCAAAAATGAATTCAACACCGCCTCCGGTGCTAATGACCCAAGCCTCAACCCTAACATAACACCAAAAAGCATGGTCTCTGAACATGGAAACAACATAGTCGCCCAAGGACCATCTATAAATCAAAAAACACTAGGCACCCAAATAAACTTAAACCTCGCATTGCCGGAGCCAGATTAAATGGGACAAGGCAATAAAGGAAAGACTGCGTTATGAGCATTTTTGATTGGGGCAAAGAAGGAACATGGTGGGGATCGCGCGCCATTGGGCGCACTGTAAACGCACTGGCAGGCGGCGGCAAGGCCATGATTGACGCAGGTATTGATCCCTTGGCACATCCCATAGATTCAATCGTTAATGCCAAAAAGGCCACAGGCAAAGGATATGATGCCGCACTTGATTTTGGTGTTGTTATTTACGAATGGGAAAAGAAAGCCTGGGACAATAGAGGCGAAGTCGGAAAGTTTGCCGTCTATGCCTGGGACAACCCAGAGCGCGCAGCCGTTAGTTTCGGCGCAGGCTGCCTCAAGGGCGGCGTGGGGTTTGGCGGCATGGTCATGGATGCCGGGCGCGGCATCGCCAGACATACCAACAACCTTGGCGCGGCCGAAGGCGATATGTGGACCAATAAAGGTAAGGATTTAGATGGCGATGGCGAAGAAGATATGCCCTATAAGGGATATTCAGACCGCTGGAGAGAGGGCACAGGCAACTGGGCAGATGAAAAATTTGTTAACCCTGTTCTTCTCATCAACCAGCCTTATATGCGCTTTGAAGAAGATAAATACCCGAAGCTAGATTGGGGCGAAAAAACAAAATACGATAAAGCCTGGGGCTGGACAGGCGAAGCCGGATTTGAAGTGCTGGCCTTTGTGGCCGCCGCAGCAGCCACAGGCGGCGTGGGCGGATTTGCCCTGGGCGCACTTCGTGGGGGCGCCCTATCTGCCAGGGGGCTGACAACAGGCATTAGAACATTTAAGGCAGGCGAGAGCCTGATGAAACCTTTCCGCACAGCAGTGACAGCAGCCAAAGGCAGTGGACCCCTTTCAACCATGGGTAGGGGCGCGCTCAAATTTGGTGAAGCGATCAGCCCACTCAAAAGCTCAACCAAACACGCCAAGCACCTAACTGAAGCGGCTGAAAAACTGCGGAAAACAGGTGGCATAATTAAAAATGGACGGACATTACAAGCAGGCCAGCCCCTTAGAAACACCGTCCGCCATGCTTCAAATAAGCTCAATAGCGCATCGCGTAACGTTCAGGTGAAAATAGGAAACACTGTTGAGCATATCCCCGGCATAGGCACGCCATTAAGACAGGGCGGGAATTTCCTGCGCGAAGGGCGTTTTGGATGGCACGCCACAAGATACAAAGCCACAGCGCAAAAATTGGGGCAAGCGCGCTCTTGGTACAATCCTGCAAAATACACAACCCTCCCCCCCGGAGAAGCGCTGATCGAAGGCGCGGGCGCAGGCGCGTATATCTACCTCACACGCATTAGCGATAATGCGAAACAAGAACGAACAGATGTGCTCAACGAATCCACCGAATCCATAGATGCTGAAACAGAAGGGGTTGAGGAAGAGAATAAAAAATTTCAAGATGCCGATCTTGATGATTTTATAAACGGCACAGCGCTGTCCTCTCCTTCAAAAACAGCACCTATATCATTCAACTTATCCGGCACATTCACCGCACTTTCATCACATGACAAATGCTTAAGTGGAAGTTACACACCATTACTTATGAGCACCTACACAGCCACACCCTTGCCCAGCCCCCTTGGGAAAGCCTTCCTTACAACAGCCAACGCAGTGGACAGCGATGCATCACCCCAGAATAACTCTATAAAGTTTGAAACAAGCATTACGCCACAATGGAGCTGGCATACACCAGCGGCATAGTACCGCCCGATATAATATACGTAAATATTAAGGGAAAATTAAGATTTACGCGCCATACTGTAATCAAACGTAAAAGAATAAAAATTTGAATACAGGCAATAGAAGGACAGTAAAATGGCAAAATTTGACGCCATACTAGCATTATTTAAAGGCAGCGATGACATCGCCCAACTCGCCAAGATATTTGGCGGAGACATTGATGAAACAACAAAAACACTAGCCCTCTTTCTTGATGATGCAGCTTTTCGTAAAACTTTAATTTCGAAAAATAGCTTAGGCAGCGCGATTGGAGAGTATGGCAATACGGCGGCTAAATCAGATATCATAGAAGGCCTGAAAACATTTCCAGAGCTTTCATCTCCCCTTAAAAAGCTATTAATCGCCCAAAACGAAAAGCTCTTGCGCATAGACTTATCAAGCGCCATGAGAAATGCTCGCGACAATAGCGCCCAATTCACACGTCAAGATTTCGATGACATGCTGAACAGCTACGGCTACACCAAAAACAGCAATATCGGGAAAATATATACTAAAAAAATGGATCAATTTGAATCCATGATGTCCCAAAAACAAACGCCAGCAGTCACAAACGCAGATGTGGATGGAGTTAACTTCCATATAACTGGAGACATAACAGTAGAAAAAGGTGCAACCTTTCAAATCAATCTAGTATCCGCAAAAGGCGATTCACATATTGGCAGCGGCGCAGGCCCAGGCGTCGGCGCGCCCGGCCCCGGCACACGGGCAGGAACAGAAACACCCCCACCACCCAACACACCCGGCCCTGCAGCTGGAGCAATCGACGAGATCGGTGACGGCGTGGTGGATGATGTTGTTGAACAAAGCGATAATGCTGATGATGTCGCGAGGGCTATGGATGAGACGACTGAAGCGACAGAAGAATTAGCAAACCCCAACAGTAAAAAAGATCTTAATGCGCAGGAAACAGCTATAGCAAAATCTATAGACAAAAAAATAGCGAAAGAGACTAAACTACCTGCTCTCAGATACATCGCCAGAGCATCTTGGCACTACGTTACATTTCCCATCCGATACCCTATGAAGTGGGTTACGCCCTATTGGGATCAAATGTGGCATGCTGGCTGGCATATCCGTTCTCTTGATACTCTTAGAAAAAACTCTATTGTAAAACACCTTATAGATTTGGATGAACGGTTAGCTAAAGGTGGAAACTACGTGTCCAAACGTCCTGTAGGCGCACGTCCAACGCTTGAAAAAATTGGGCAAGCTATTAGAGGCCTAACCACTAACCCAGACGAGGGCGCAAATGCCATTCGCATAGCCGCAACCAAAGCCCAAGAAAAAGTTGCTGATATTCTCCAAAACACCCAGAACTATACGGCGGAGCAAATAGCAGACACAATAAAAACCATCAGAGCCGATATTCAGTCAGCAGCTGATTTAACAACCACCAATCTGGAAGAGCTTCAGACCCTGACTGGTGATCTTAAAAAGACCGTTGATATTCTTGAGGAAAACATAGAATACATAACGGGAAGCAAAAAAGTACCACCAAACACAAACGGTATTATGAATGAAGGTATCCTCGTGGGTGGTAACGCCGTCGAACGCGCAGCAGCGAAAAGAACAAAACCTGCCATCGAACAACTTGGCCAATTTAATGCTGAAATAGCCACGCAAACAGAAAATGCCCTTGGTGATATTAAGGACATAAACCAAACGCTAGAAAACGCCCTATCTGTAGCAGATCCTAACGCCCTGATTGACCCGGCAACAGGACAATTAACCAGCGATGCCTTAGGGAAGCTTGAGGACCTTAACAACAGACTTATACAACTGAATAACGGTAAATTAGCACAAAATCAAAGCACAGGCTTGGCCGACAGCTATGCTGCACAATATGACACAGTTTCCAAAAGTCTAGATAATGCTGTTAAGCAAGCAAAAGGTGCTACCTATGATACACGCGCCATTTCTCTAATAGGGATGCCCTTCACTCAAAGCCTTAATGTTCACCGTACTCAATCACAAAGAAATGTTGGCTTAATTGCCAAAAAACCGAACCTCATTAATGTCGCCTTATCAAGAGCAAACCCCTTACGAGCTATGAACGATTACAATATTTTGAGAGGGATGAAAATGAAGCCCGATCATCGTAGGAATATTGAACGTGTTTGGGGCTGGGTTAAACAGGAGGTGGACGAGAAAAAAGGAGGGATAAATGGTGACATAATATTTAAAGACAAAATGATAGACTATCTCGAGCAAGCCTTTGATGCTGGTGACAGAGAGGGAGCACTGGATGCCATGCAGCGCCTTTCTTATAGTTACGGTGCAGAGGGTGCGCGTACACTTGGTATCCCCGAATCTTTTACAGGGCACCTTAAGGAATTGAAAAACAAAGGTGAGCTCCAAAAAGTTTACCCATGGATGGATGGTGAGTTCGTAGACCAAATAACCCATATGGCCAGACGGCAAGTAAATGCAGGTGCCAATAACGTAAGAGATTATGCTAATGCATACCAAAACTATACTGCTGGCATCAGATACTGGCCAGATACTCTTTCTGAAGTTTTTGACCGGGGTAGAACCGAAATTGGCGCTATACCGTGGCTCCTAAAATCAGCTACACAAACATTTACCTACCCAGCTTGGAAAACATATTCAATAATTGGAGGTTATGCAAAATATTTGGAGAAGATACCCTTCCTTGGTAAAAAGGCAACAACATTAACAACAGCCGTCGCTGGAACAGCATTATTAGGCACTACTGGCGTTCTTGGCGCCATGGCATATCAACGCTTAACCGCCGAGGACCTTAAAGATAGCATTGAAAATCTTGAGAAGGAATTCAAGCGCGTTGAAAAAGATTTGGCCGATGAGCCTGAGGGCCAGCGGAAGGCATTCATGCAGCGCTCGACAGTCCTTAAAAACAATTTTATAGCGCAAGGTGCAAACTTTGTCGAAAACAACGACCAAATAGCTAACCGCTTGCTCTATGTTGAAGAAGAGATTGCACGCGGTTTCCTACCCGGCAGCCCAAAAGGAGAAGAGTTTACCAGACTAAAAAGCGCTATTGAACCACTGCTGGGGCAAATGAACGGTGACAATGGCCTATTGAAAAAACTGAAGAAAGACATTCAAAAACTTGAAAAACTGATAATTGAAGAAGACGATAATCATAAAAACATTGCAGCGCTGACTAAAAGACTAACTGAAATCGGCAGCGATGATGATCCTAAAAAAGCGACAGGCTTACTGGCGGGCGTTTTAACCCCAGAAGAACGTAAAAGCTTAAATGCTGAAAAGAAGAAAAAGGGAACGGCTCTGCAAAAGGCTCAAGATTTGGCGGACCCAGAAATGATAGGCTCATTTACCGTACGTTTGGCCACGCTTGAGCAATCTATAGTGCAAAATCAAAATACAATGGCAAGTGTTGAAAATTCTTACACGCAAGCAAATGCCAATCTGGAATACGCAAAACAGGATAGTGACGACTATACTATAGTAACAATCACTGCTCCCTCCCCTACTGGGACGGGCACACCTACTAGGACAGGAACGCCTACTAATCCTGGAACGACACCTACTGGCCAAACTGGTGGCCCCGGTGGGACTACATCTACGACTGCTGGTGGTGGGTCGTCTTCTGGCGCGCCTGGCGGCGGCGGCGCATCTGATCGTGAGCCGGCCTCCTCTGATAACCGCGCCAAAGCGCGGGCCGATGGGGGCGGAGCCTCCGGCAATACCGGACTGAATCGTGATGGTTACGAAAACAAGGGTCCTTTAGATCACCTAAGTATCCTTGTACAAAAAGGTGTAGATGGAGCCGCCGTCAATAGAAATGACAAGGTTGCCAGCGCTGTAGATCATTTCCTGCACGCCACAGGAAAGGGTGTAAAGGGCGGCGGAAAGTACTTAAGCTCAATGTTTAATAACATGAAACGCACAGATAACCCTGAAGGCCAATCCTGGCTGGGTGTTGGTGGCGGCATCCTGAGTGCGCTGGTCTTGCAGAACTTTGTTGTGAACAAGCTGCTCGATAAGATGGGCATCGGCAAGATCCCGCTGATCGGTACAGCCATCAAAATCGCCTCCTTCATTGGATTGTTCATGTATGGCCGTAAATTTACGCATGATATGCTGTTGCAGGGCGATGCGAGCCATGTAGACACCGATCAAATCACCGATGATGATGACAGTGATTCTGGCTCAGACACGGCTGGGGAAAGCGGCGGGCTGTCCAGAGACAAGCAGCTATTCTTCCGCGTACAGGGGCACACCGGTACATTGCCTCAAATGATCCCGTTGCTTGATGATATCGATGATGCCGAGTTTTTCTCTGACATCAGTGCAAAATTGGTTAATGAGGCAACAGGCGAATATGTTATTCAGATCACAGCAGATAATGGCACGACATTCTCTCCCGAAGGATTTGGCACAACCGTACAAGGCAATTCATTCCTGATCCCGGAAGAGCTTTTGGAAGAGCTGGAAAATAACAAGCCAACCTTTGAGGCCATAGATCACAACGCCGATGGCACCGTGGACTCGTTCAAGCTCTCCATCAATGGCCAATCCATCGAGGCTGACCTAACCCCAAAAATGAAGCAACAAGGCATGACGTTTGAAACCTTAGGCAATTAATGATCAAATTATTAAAACCAAGGCTTTATCCACCGCAGCGCAAATGGTATGGTTTAAGGTGAAGAGCTACGTTCTCCACCACCTAACCTTGCCACTTCTGGCTATAAATCATGTCTGACGAACCATCTAAAACCACTGGCGGTATAAGAGATAACTGGGGCGATAGCTCTCAGGGGAAGACGCTGGGCGCGTTGTTTACGCCGGAGGAGCTGGACATCTACGTCAATAAAATGACGCTGGAGGCCTATATCTTTCATGGTAAAGCGGTGGATTACGACATGTTAGAGCGCCTGGAATATAACCCCAAAAAGCACACCGTAGAGGTGGTTAAAAAAGACGGCACGCGGCTTGATTTAGGCGTAAAGATACAATGGCTCGTGCGGCCCTATTTCTCTAAAGCAGAAGAAATTAACGTTGTGCAGACCAAGGATGGGAAGTCCATCAACGGCGTTGTCTTGCCTATTTCCCACAAAGCCTAAAAGAAAACGTGACGGACAGGGCCAATTTGCCCTATAATTGGCCGTATGGACGAGAGATCAAGCACACATGAAGGCAATGCGCCAAAGCCCAACCTCACAGACTTCGTTGAGGGCATTGACGAGACAAATCGTTTGGATATTGAGGTGGCCATTAAAGAAGATGGGCATGTCATTGTCTTTCACAGCCATGCCTTTAAAAACGATGTATCATGGTTTGAATTTGATCTAGGCACAAATAAGCTGGATTTTGTGCTGGGTGACGGCGATATGCGCGATATTGGCCTGCCTTTGACCAATAATGTAGCCAAACACATGCAAAATTCCCATCAGATCCTTATGGTACAAATGGACCCCAAAACGGGCGAAGCGACAAATGGGCGCTATATCCCTCTAATTATTCACAAAACATAGGGTTTTTTATCCAAAATTAAGAAAGCATTAACCACTCCAAGGTTACAATTAATACATAGAAAAAGGAGTGTGTAATGCCAATAAACCTAACAACTATAGCGTCAGTGAGTGCTGCAATCGACCATAATGGCATAACCAGCATGACAGAATACTTTGGTGGTCCAACGAGCACTAACACCGAACTCGATCCGAGCTTGGTTCAGACACTAGACAGGCCACTAACATTTTCGTAGAGACTAACCGCACCAAACGCGCGTAATCATATTATGCGCATCCACGTCAACATTGATGCGTGCTGGGAAAAAATCAGTTGTAACGCCGTAGCCGGGCGGGATAAGGCGGTAGGGACGACCTAGCGCCTTTATTTTATCCTCCAGCACATCCGTCATCCGCACCCCGACAAGGCTCGAAAACTCACATTTATAGATATTCGCCTGCTCTGAGGCCACGCCCCCACGCGCCGCGCCGCGCGCACGCTCTAACACAGACCGGCCCTCAGTCGACCAATCCCCGCGCGCACTCCGCCGGTTAGGCTCAGCAGCCTCGTCTGGCGCGACTTCTTCCACCGCAGCCACAACAGGCTCTACCACCGCAGACGGCCCATTCAGCGCCGCCGCAAACAAGCTAAGCCCCAACGGGATAAACATCAGCCCCAGCCAGAAAAACAACCGCCGCAGGCTAGGCTGCTCATTCAGCAGCGCATACTCATCTTCCACCGCCTCTTTTGGTGAATTATCAGGCGCTTCATCGCTATTATTTTTCTCATCCATAGGAATCAAGTACCAGACGCTTGTGTTTCGCGCAATGACCGCGTAAATATAGCCCCCAGCGAAGCAATGCAGCGCATTGTTCGCAAACAACGAGTAAAAAAATGTCAAAACCATTAGAACATATACGAAACTTCGCGATCATCGCGCATATCGACCACGGCAAAAGCACGCTGGCCGACCGCTTGATTCAAACCTGCGGCGGTTTGGAAGAGCGCGAAATGACCCAGCAGGTTCTCGATAACACCGATATCGAGCGCGAGCGCGGCATTACGATCAAGGCCCAAACCGTACGCCTGGAATATACCGCCAAGGACGGCATCACCTATCAGCTTAATTTGATGGACACGCCGGGCCATGTAGATTTCAGCTACGAAGTATCCCGCAGCCTCGCCAGTTGCGAAGGCTCTCTGCTGGTCGTGGACTCCACGCAAGGCGTTGAAGCGCAAACGCTGGCCAATGTTTATATGGCGATGGAGAATGATCACGAGATCATGCCAGTCATCAACAAGATCGACCTCCCTTCGGCCGATATTAACGCCGCCCGCACAGAAATAGAAGACGTGATCGGCCTGGATGCCAGCGACGCTGTTCCCTGCTCCGGCAAGACCGGCGCGGGCATCCCTGATCTGCTGGAGGCCATCGTCACCCGCCTGCCCCCACCCCATGGCGGCGACCACGATGCCCCAACAAAAGCACTGCTGGTGGATAGCTGGTACGACATCTATCTCGGTGTTGTTGTTCTCGTACGCGTAATTGACGGCACGCTGCGCAAAAATCAAAAAATTAAATTCATGAGCAACGGCGCAACCCGCACGGTTGACCGCGTCGGCATGTTCACCCCAAAACATGTCCTGTTGGACGAGCTTGGCCCCGGCGAGATGGGCTTCATCACCGCCTCGATCAAGGATATCAGCGAGACAAATGTCGGCGATACAATCACAGACGAGAAAAACCCTTGCAGCGAAAAGCTGAAAGGGTTTAAGCCCTCTATTCCCATGGTATTTTGCTCCTTCTACCCGGCGGATGCAGGTGATTTCGAAAAACTGCGCGAGAGCCTCGGCAAGGTGCGCCTCAACGACGCGTCCCTGCATTACGAAACCGAAAGCTCTCAAGCGCTCGGCCTTGGTTTCCGTTGCGGCTTCCTTGGCCTACTACATATGGAGATCATCCAGGAGCGCCTTGATCGCGAGTTCGACCTCGACCTCATCCCCACCGCGCCCAGTGTGGTCTATAAAATCAACATGACCAATGGCGAGCAGATCACCCTCTATAACCCCGTCGATATGCCCGAAGTGCAAAAGATCGAGAGCATTGAAGAACCGTGGATTAAGGCCACAATTCTGGTCCCGGATGAGTTCCTCGGCGGCCTGCTGCAACTTTGCCAAGACCGCAGAGGCGTACAGATCGAGTTAACCTATGTCGGTGGCCGTGCGATGCTGGTTTACCGTCTGCCGCTTAACGAGGTTGTGTTTGATTTCTACGACCGCCTCAAATCCATCTCCAAGGGCTATGCCAGCTTTGATTACGAGCTAGACGGGTACGGCGAGAATAATCTGGTGAAGCTCGAAATCCGCGTAAATGAAGAGCCCGTCGATGCCCTAGCCATGATCGTCCACCGCGAAAGCGCGGAGGCGAGAGGCCGCGGCATGTGCGAGCGCCTAAAAGACCTCATCCCCCGCCAAATGTTCAAAATTGCCATCCAGGCCGCCATCGGCGGGAAAATCATCGCAAGAGAAAACGTAAGCGCCATGCGCAAAGACGTCACAGCAAAATGCTACGGCGGCGATATCACGCGTAAGAAAAAGCTGCTGGAAAAGCAGAAAAAAGGTAAAGCAAAAATGCGTCAATACGGGAATGTGGAAATACCGCAAAGCGCCTTTATTGCAGCGCTGAAGATGGGGGATGATTGATGAGTGAAAAAGAAATAAAAAAAATAGAGCCAAAAGACGCCCCTGCCATTATTGCTATGCCGCCGAACATATTACTGCTCTTCATTATGGCTGGAATTGTTTTGAACTGGCTGTTTCCACTAGATTTTGGACGTGGCTGGGGTGGCATTGGGCTACTTATGTTTACAAGCGCACTTGGCGCCGTTATCTGGTGCAAAAAGCTATTTGAAGAAGCTGGCACGAATATCAGCCCGAAAGAACCGACTATAATTATCGTTCAAGACGGCCCCTATCGTTATTCCCGCAATCCAATTTATCTCGGTTTTTTGGTTGCTTATGCTGGCCTGGCGATGATGGCCAATGCGCCTGTGATGCTGCTCTTGCTCGGCCCGCTTTGGTATATTCTTGACCGCCACGTCATTGCGCCGGAAGAGCGTTATCTGAACGACAAATTTGGCGAAGAGTATCTGGCTTATAAAAGCACCAAACGCCGCTGGCTTTAAAATGCATCAAAAAAGCTTCGCGCTTTTCACGCGGTCATGGTAAAGACTCTAAAAAGGAGATTTAATATGCGCACCATATTCATTTTTGTTCTGGCCCTCATTATCGCCCTCCCCGCCCCCACGCAGGCGCAAGATTACAAAACCCTGCTCGATATTCCCGAAGGCTCGACACTGATCAATCTTTCAGCGACCGAGCGTGTTGAGATTGAGCAAGACCTTTTGATCGCGAATTTGAGCTTCAAGCATGAAAGCAAAGATCCTAAAGTCGTACAGGACAAAATCAATACGGTGATGCAAAAGGCACTCGATAAAGCCAAAAGCGTCACATCCGTCAAAGCGATCACCCAGCAATATTACGTGCATGAATATGACCGCAACCGCAGCAAAGATCGGTCGCGCCGCGACATGGTTTGGCGTGGACAGCAAGGCTTGCAGATCAAGGGAAAGAAGGCTGACGACCTACTAAAACTCGCAGGAGAACTGCAAGAGCTTGGCATGGCAATGAATGGTTTGAGCTATAGCGTCTCGCCAGAACTGCTGGAAGAAACGCGTAACAACATGCTGGAAGACGCGCTGGCGAAGCTGGTGACTAAAGCCGAACGCACAGCAAAAACGCTGGGCAAGAAAGAAACTGAGTTCCTGCAAATCAATGTCGATATGGGCCGCGGCGGATATCAACAACCGCACATGATGCGCGCAATGTCCATGGACGCAGGCATGGCACAAGAGTCAATGGCCGCACCAGTCGCAGCCCCCGGCGAAAGCACAATCACCATGACCGTCAGCGCCAACGCATTATTATCGGACTAAACAAACGATATGGACCAGCAAGACACACAAAGGCAGCGCGCACAGACTGAGCAGCACTCCATTCAGCGCCGCGATGATGCCTATGTGCAGGCAGATATTGAAGCGTTGCTGAAAGACACAGAAGAAACCCGCTTGCGCTTTATGACGCAGCGCCGCAGCCGCAGCTTTATCGCGATGACGGTTGGCATCATTGCGCTGCTGATTGGCGCTGGTGGATTTGGCTGGTTCCTGCTCGTGCACTATGATTTTCTGAGTGCCCTTGCAAGCATCAGCGTTGCAATCATCATCCCGATTATTCTTAACATCTGGGCCTTGCGCCCCATCAAAGCCTATCGCGACAGCTATAAATCCGTCTTCATGCCACGCATCGGCCAAGCCATTGGCGGGTTAAAATTTCACCCCTCTCGCGGGATCAGCGCTAAAGTCCTCTCAAAAACTGGCCTTATCCCTAGCCATGATTCGTACGATGCTGAAGATTGCTTCATGGGCACCTACAAGGGCATTCGCGTTATTTTGTCGGAAGCGCGCCTGCACAAAAAAAAGCACCTTGTTTTTGACGGTATTTTTGTCCTGCTTGAGCTGCCCAGCGAGGTGCTTGAAGGACATACAATCATCACCGCCGATCAAGACAAAGCCGCCAAATGGGCTCCCACGCGTTGGAGCAAGCTACAGAACGTTGCATTCAACACAGGTAACCCCGCATGGGACCGCCTTCAGGTCTTTAGCAGCGCACCGGACGATGCGCGCCTGCTCGTCGGTGAGCGTCTATTAAAAGAGCTTGCAGAGGCGAGCGAAGTCTTCGACAAAAGCCCGCTAAGTACCGCCCTGTTTCGCAAAAAATTCATCTTCATGATGATCCCGTTTGAACAAAATATGTTCGAGGCCTGCAGCGTTAATGTGCCCGTCACAACCAGCCAACACGCCCTGAAATGCAAACGTGAAATTGAGCGTATTTTAGAGATTGTCGATGTGTTTGAACTATATTGTAGTGACGAAAAAACAACGCCAGAAACCATCGGCTAGCCAATCGTAATACGCAACATCACCTTGCCATCATTGAGCAAAACAGACTTTTTACCACTCTTGGCAACAGGAATACCCAAGCCGCGGCAAAAGAGCAGAAGAGCGGCAGCCAAAAAATCACGCGAATATTCAACCGTATTCTCTGAATCATTGCCTGGATTTTCGAGATGCAGGAAGATTTTGGACTCATCCTTTTCATCCTGCTCAATCGCCTTCACCGTGCCGGGTGGCGGCATTTTCACTTGCTTTTGTGCACAAAGCGCATAAAGCGCCTTGTAAACTTCGTCACTGGAAAAAATAATGCGGCGATCTTCTGTGGGCATAAAACTTTTATTTTAACTTTCAGAAATACAATGGTGAATAATGAAATTTTGAATCTTCAATTCACGTTAGAGTATGCTAAAAGTAGGGAGCTATGAAATAAAAAAGGTAATACTCGTATGAATAATGCACCGGAACCGCAAAAAGATGCCTCATCCGACGACAATGATGAGAATGTTGTTGCTGCCGTTAACAACATCACCAAACAACTGGAAATGATGGAGACATTTGTTTCCAGGAAATTTGACGAAATTTCAGCAGAAATTTATGCAACCTCAGAACAAATTGATATGAACGAAGGTGGCATTATCAATAAATTCGCAGAGGTCCTCGAAATTTTAAGCGCGATCTCCTTTAGTGGCACTGGCGATTCTGCCGCTAACTCTGGCGTTGAGCTGGAGGCTGTCATTGAAGACACAGAAGATGCAGCCAATAAAATCCTGGACGCCGCTGACCGCATATCAGGTTATGTCAGCGATGATGTTGATTGGAGTGACGCTACAATTCGCAAGGAAATCAGAGAGAAAATTAAAAATGACATCCAGGCCATCTTGATGGCTTGTACATTTCAAGATCTTACTGGACAGCGCATTCGTAATACGCTCAATAATCTGCACCAAATTGAGAGCAGATTAAGCTCAACCTTTGAGCGCCTTGGCATAGAAGTTGAACCCGACCAAAAAGTGATAGACAGCCAGGTGCAAAAAGTCAGTAATCAGTCTGAAATTGATGCTTTATTAAAAGGCTTTGATGCCGGAGAAAAAAGCACAGACGACAAAAACTAACTAACACGGCTAAAACACAAGACTTCAAACAGGCCTCCTCTTTATTAAGGGGAGGCCTGTTTGATATAAAATCAAGGACTTATAAATAGATAAAATTTTATTCAAATAAAATATAAGTATATTCACCAGCATTAATGCGCCATTACTTAAAATGCAACACATACTTAACTTCATTTTTACTTGATTTCCCTACTATAAAAGGGAAAGCGAGAGTAAAGATGAGTAACAACACAGCACCACAACAAAAACAAATAGAAGCCACCATGATGGGCCTGCTCAAGAAACTTGAGAAACTTGCCCCACACCCAAACCAGCCGAATTATAGCGGCCCGACTTTGGTCCAAATCAATTCAGACATTAAACCACCAGCCGATTACGATGGCATGCTGGGCAGCATGATGCTTGATAGCATGCTGGGCATGGCCTTTGGTGAAGTCGCCAATATGAATGCCGGAAACACCACGGAGGCGCTCAGCACCTATATTCAGGATCGCCAGCCATCACCACCATATAAACTTGGCCAAAAAACAGCCATCAGCGGCGCGTTTAATACAGGCGCGAGCACAGGGCACATGATGAATGCCTATTTGGCAGATATGCCAAAGCGTAAAGCCATCGAGACATCATTGGCCCATTACCAACGCTTGATTTATTCACTACAAAAACAGGCACAGCTTTACAGCCACTACGCCGCTTAAAACAAACCCCGTTACATTCTTACAATGTCCGGTATTTTTTAACGCGCGGGCCTGTGATACTATAAAGTGTATTTTTAATGCCCTATAGAGCCGCAGGTATACCGCCCCATGCACACGTTAAATCTTTCATTGTTACGAGAAAGATTCATTATCCACGACCCTAAAACGGATAAGGGCAAACAGAACAAGGCCGTGATTGCCCTGAGCAACCGTATCGCTTTGGATCTCACAAACGAAGCCGGTAACCTGAATGAGCTTTTCATCATTCGCACGCAGAATATGCATAGCTGCACACGCTTGGCGTCCAAAATCATTCAATCCTTTCAGCAATCCGGCCCCCTTTTAACGCGCCACATGGATTATGACTGGAAAGTCACGTGGGATAGCGTTGTTAACGATTACGAATATGCCTTTAATACAGAGCGCTGGGTCGCCATTTATCACGAGGGGCATGTTATTTTTGAAACGGGTGAGCGCCACCCCCTGCTCGATGTCATCGAAAAATGTGACGCCAATAATGGCCGGGAATATGAAGATTCTATTCTACTAGCCGAAGACGCCTTTCAGAAAACCGGGAAAACCGTAAAAATAGAATATGATGGCAATGTCGCGCTCGTGGTCAATTTAAAAGCCCTTGAAGGGCGCTGCGCCATCATTCTGCGCGGCGCAGATAAAACCACCACATTTAATTTTTCCGCCGCCTCTACCAAAGACAAAGCCCTGAGCTTCGTACAAACCATAGGCGCAGCGGCAGCGTTTCTGGAGGGCATGCAGCTCGCCTTCATGGTCGGCATGAATAACGTCAAAATCCAGATGGGCATCATCGAGCGCCATTCACGCGAAGAAAAACAAAACCGCGAAGCCAAGAAGCGCCTGAGCCGACTGAGCACAGAGATCACAAACCTGGAAGACAACTTCAACGTTGCCTATCGCCCGGAAAAGCCTGACTTTCAAAAGACTCTGATCGAAGCGGAAAAGCTTGCCCACGGCATGTTCACCGCCCGCAATTAAACGATTTAAGTTTTAAAGCTTAAGCCGCCAGGCTGCGCAGCATCCCCGCCTTCGCGGAGACAAGCTACGTCTTATGCAGCAAGGCTACGTAAGACGTAATGCAAAATCCCACCATTGCGGTAATATTCGATCTCATCCAGTGTATCGATGCGGCAAAGCAGCGTAGCCTCTTGTGATGATCCATCAGCATAATGCACCGTCAGGTTAATATCCTGGCCGGGCTTTAAATCACCCTCAATGCCGGTAACATCGAACGTTTCATCACCCTTGAGATTAAGCGTTATGCGGCTTACACCATCTTTGAACTGCAACGGCATCACGCCCATACCAACTAAATTAGAGCGGTGAATGCGCTCAAAGCTCTCGGCGATCACGGCCTTCACGCCCAACAAGCGTGTACCCTTAGCCGCCCAATCGCGGGAGGAGCCTGTACCATATTCCTTGCCACCAAATACAACCAGCGGCGTGCCCTCTTCCTGATACCTCATCGAGGCGTCATAAATGCTCATATCTTCACCAGTTGGAATATGCTTGGTATAACCGCCTTCGGTGCCCGGCACCATTTCATTTTTAAT
The DNA here is from genome assembly GCA_024275825.1 of Alphaproteobacteria bacterium. Taxonomy (GTDB): domain Bacteria; phylum Pseudomonadota; class Alphaproteobacteria; order Micavibrionales; family Micavibrionaceae; genus JAJRYK01. The sequence goes on along the minus strand of JAJRYK010000020.1, from coordinate 163,424 downwards.
GCGGATATTGGCGAACGTGCCGCGCGCCATCACGCGGTCATTCCCGCGGCGCGAGCCATAGGAATTAAAATCCTTCGGCGCAACGCCATGATCCACCAAGTATTTCCCCGCCGGGTGATCCGGCTTAAATGCGCCCGCGGGCGAGATATGATCCGTTGTAACGCTATCACCCAAAATCGCCAGCGGCCGCGCGCCGGTGATGTTCTCAAAGCTATTCGGCTCATGTCCCATATTTTCAAAGAATGGCGGGTTTTGGATATAGGTCGAGCTATCCTGCCAGCCATAAGTCTCGCTCGCCGCAGCCGTATCAATCGCCTGCCACTCCTCCGGCCCCTTAAACACATCGGCATAACGCGTTTTAAACATCTCGGAAGTCAAACAATCGCGGACCGTATCGGCGACCTCTTGATTGGTTGGCCAGATGTCTTTCATGAAAACATCATTGCCATCTTTGTCTTGCCCCAGCGGCTCGTTATACAGATCAATCTTCATCGACCCAGCCAGCGCGTAGGCCACAACCAGCGGCGGAGAGGCCAGATAATTCGATTTAATATCCGGCGAAATCCGTCCCTCGAAATTCCGGTTTCCAGACAGAACAGAGGTCACATTCAAATCGCCCTCATTCACCGCCTTAGAAATCGGCGCGGCCAGCGGCCCGGAATTCCCGATGCATGTCGTGCAGCCATAGCCAACCGTATTAAAACCCAGCGCGTCCAGATCTTTTTGCAAACCAGCCTTGTTCAAATAATCCGTCACGACTTGAGAGCCGGGCGCGAGAGAGGTTTTCACCCACGGCTTCACGGTCATCCCCAGCGCATGCGCCTTTTTGGCAACAAGGCCAGCAGCAACCATAACCGCCGGGTTAGAGGTGTTTGTACAGCTCGTAATCGCCGCAATCACGACATCGCCATTATCAATGGTATAGTCCGCGCCCTCAACCGGCATAGATTTTGCCTCGGCGCAAACGCCCTTAAAAGACTCAACAGAATCGGTCAGCGCAATACGATCTTGCGGACGTTTCGGCCCGGAAATTGACGGCACAACGGTTGAAAGGTCAAGCGCCATCGTTGTCGTGAATTCCGGATCAGGCGTGTTTGCATCGCGCCACATGCCCTGCTCCTTCGCATAGGCCTCAACCAGCTTCACACGGTGTTCATCACGGCCAGTAAAGCGCAGATAATTCAACGTTTCCTCATCCACCGGGAAAAACCCGCAGGTCGCGCCATATTCCGGCGCCATATTGGCGATCGTAGCCTGGTCCGCCAGCGACAAATGATCCAAACCGGGGCCATAAAATTCAACAAATTTACCAACCACGCCCAACTCGCGCAGCATCTGCACAATCACCAAAACCAAATCCGTCGCGGTCATGCCTTCGCTCAGCTCCCCGGTCAGCTTAAAACCAACCACCTCAGGGATCAGCATCGAAATCGGCTGACCAAGCATTGCGGCCTCGGCCTCAATCCCGCCAACGCCCCAACCCAAAACGGCGAGACCATTCACCATCGTTGTATGGGAATCCGTACCGACCAGCGTATCGGGATAGGCGACTTGAGCGCCCTTATGACTGTCATTTTCATCTTCATCCACCCAGACGGTTTGGGCGAGATATTCCAAATTCACCTGATGACAAATACCGGTGCCCGGCGGCACCACGCGGAAGTTTTTAAACGCGCCCTGGCCCCATTTCAGGAATTCATAGCGCTCGCCATTGCGCTCAAACTCGCGCTCAACATTGGCCTGAAATGCCTGCGGCGTCCCGGATTCATCCACCATCACCGAATGATCAATCACCAAATCAACAGGCACGAGCGGGTTAATCTTCTGCGCATCACCGCCAAGACTTTTCATCGCCTCGCGCATCGCCGCCAGATCAACAACAGCCGGAACGCCGGTAAAATCCTGCATCAACACGCGCGCAGGGCGGTAAGCGATTTCTGTATCCGATTTCTTGTTTTTGAGCCAGCCCGCCAAAGCCTGCACATCATCCGTGCTAACGCTGCGTCCGTCTTCGAAACGGAGCAAATTCTCCAGCAAAACCTTGAGCGTAAACGGTAAGCGATCAATATCGCCAATCTTCTCCGCCGCCGCCTTGAGTGAAAAATAATCGTAATCCTTACCATCAACGGTAAGTGTTCTACGCGTTTGAAGCGTGTCCTGGCCGGTACATGTCATGTGATCTATTCCCCTGAAATATAGAACGAATTCCTCGTCAACAGACTAGCATGAACGAAGGCCCCTAAGAAGTGGTTAATGCAGACTTGGGTATGTAAACATAGAAACTTATCGCCGCTTTTTCTTCCGCAGCCTTTTATCAAAATCCGGACATAAATCGCCGACATCATTATACTCTTCCAAGCTATCAATGGCTTGTTGCGCTTCAACGCGGTCTAGTTCCATTTTTTTATATTCATGTTCAATGATTTGGAAGACCGTTTTTTGCATACGGTCAGCGATGGCCTGCGCATCATCGGGCCGAACGGGACCAGCCTTAAAGCCGCGCTGCTTAAGGCCGTCATAGACTTTTTGTCCCATTACCTTGGCATATTGGTTCACGATTTTACGGTCCGCCGTGACGTGCTTAAGCTCATGGGTTTTCACGGCCTTATGCATACAGCGGTCTTTATAGACCTCCTTCGCGATCACGATTGTTGGGTCAATCTCGAACTCTATATTGATTTTGTCATACCAAATGCACACGACATTTTGGCGCGGATAGTGTTTGTAATCCAGCTCCACACGCGGCTGCATCTTGATGCTGCCCTTCATAAAGCCCTGCGTCCGGCTGTTTCCTGTGAAATCATAGGGATTTATCGTATCAACCTCTTGCCCCTGCAGATCAGACAGCGAGCGGGAGTAATCATATTTAACCTCTTGCGAGGCCGGAATAACGTTGATCTCCGTTGGTTTTGGCGGCGTGCAGAAATCGCTCGAACCCGCCGCGAGCGTTAAAAGCGCACCTGCTGTTAATGGATCAATGCCAAACATGGCCGAAAACCTTTTCTTATTATCCCCAATCTATAGTATACCAAATACGTTAACGCTTTGTAATCACAGGACCTTAAATCATGCATTTGCTTGCCTACATCATCAATCTCGCCGTCGATATCTATACCATAATTATCATCGTACAGGTCGCGATTAGCTGGCTGATCGCCTTTGAAGTTGTAAATGCCGGAAACCAGCAAGCGCAAAACCTGATCGCCCTGCTCAAAAAGGCGACAGACCCCGTTTATAAGCCCTTACGCAAATATGTGCCGCCCATTGGCGGTATTGATCTAACCCCCATTATCGTCATTATGGGCTTGTCTTTCCTGCGCAGTGTCATTATTGGTGCGCTTCTATAATAAAAAGAAAGAGCCAAGAAAAGCCATGACCGAAGCCCAAATTATCGACGGAAAAGCCATCGCAGCCGCGCTGCGGGAGACGTTAAAATCTCAAGTAGAAAAAATGCATACCCAGCCCGGCTTGGCCGTAATTTTGGTGGGGGATGATGCGGCCAGCGCTGTTTATGTGCGCAATAAAATAAAGGCCTGCGCGGAAATAGGGATCAAAAGCTTCGAAGCCCGCCTGCCGGAAAAGGCCGCGCAGGAAGACATCGCCGCCGAGATTAAAGCCTTCAATGATAACCCAAACGTGCATGGCATTTTGCTGCAACTGCCCGTACCAAAACATCTAGACAGCGATGCGTTAATCCAGATGATCGACCCGACCAAGGATGTTGACGGGCTAACCTATATCAATCAGGGAAAATTAATGGCGGGCGATGAAAGCGGCCTGGCCCCCTGCACCCCGCAGGGCGCGCTGAAGCTGATCCAGAGCGTGCGCAGCGACCTCACCGGCCTGCACGCCGTTATCATTGGCCGCTCCCTGCTGTTCGGCAAGCCGATGGCGCAGATTTTGCTGGCCGAAAACTGCACCGTGACCACCGCGCACTCAAAAACCCGCGATCTGGAGCATGTCTGCCAAAGCGCGGATATCCTGATCGCTGCCGTCGGCCAGCCCAAAATGGTCAAAGAAAGCTGGATCAAACCCGGCGCTATCGTCATCGATATAGGCATTAACCGACAAGAAGACAGCAAGCTCTGCGGCGACATAGATTTCGAAAACGCCAAAACCACCGCCAGCGCCCTAACCCCCGTCCCCGGCGGCGTAGGGCCAATGACAATTGCGTGCTTATTGGGCAATACGGTTAAGGCGGCGAATGGTTGACATAGCGCAAAATTTCATTTAAACAGCACGGATGTCTATCATAGAAACATCACTAGAATGCGTCGTTCTGGCGGGCCTAAATGCATCCGGAAAATCAACGGTTTCTGGCATATTGAAAAAGCAATTTGGCATTGCGGTCGTTGACAAAGATGATCCAAACCTTTGCCCAGCCAGTCAGAAACTTGATGGGCTTATACAGGCCTATAATCCTGAAACGGATAAGAACCCATTTGAAACGGATGAATATAAAACACGTCTTCGCCCAGCCATTTACGCTGCAATGTTTAATCAAGCAAGCCAAGCGCTTCAAGCTGGTAAAAATGTGATCATCGACTCTCCGTTTGGGACAGAAGCCAAAGACGATCAATTTCTAGTAGAGCTTAATAAAAAATTACGCGGTGATAGTGAGGTATCTATAAGCATTCACGCTTTCTGGATTAGATGCTCTGAAGAAACACTGACAAAGCGCATGAAAAAAAGAAATGCAAAGCGTGATGCGGCCAAAAGAGTTTCCGATGTTGTATGGAAAAAATATATTGAAGACATAGACTTCAACCTTGCTCCGGCCTTCCCGCACACCTTAATTGACACTACTGAAGGCTTAATAGAAGACCACGCACGAACAATCGCAATACAGTCGGGACTTATTACTCCCCCTGCGCCACGGTAAAGCCAGGCTTGCCGCTAAAGGTATGCAGCATGGCGGATTTGGTGAAGTTGAAGCCGGCTTCGTTCATGTTGTTCATGAGCGACAGGACTTGAGAAGTTTTGACCTGCCCGTTCACAGCCATGAAGCGTAAACGCCAGTTATCGGCGCAAAATGTGCCGTCCTTGCCGTCCGGCCAGACCTTTGTGCCGCGATTGGAGATCATCTGCAGCGCTAAATTATGCTCCGGCAACAGGCAATCCCACATCAGCCCGGCCAGCTCATCAGGCTTGCCGTCCCAATTAAGGCCGATATCAACCCCAACGCGCAGCTTTTCTTCCGGCTTGCTTTTTGTCAAAGGCGGGAGCTTAATCCCGCCCGGCGGGGCAGCGCTGTAATCAACCACCTTCATCTTTTCCGGAGTTTTGCCCAAGCGCTCAATAACTGCGGCAGAAAAATCAGCCGTACCGACCTTTTTCTTACTGGTTTCTTTGCGGTAAATATCGCCGGTGTGAATGCCATCCTCAATCGTTTTGAGCCACGCATTATGCACCTTCGCAGCAACCTCGCCCTGCCCGATATGAACCAGCATTTGAATAGCGCCCAGAATAAGACCGGACGGATTGGCAATGCCCTGCCCGGCAATGTCTGGCGCGGAGCCGTGCACAGCCTCAAACATTGCGAAATCCTCGCCAATATTGGACGAACCGCCAAGCCCGACAGAGCCGGTAACTTCGGCCGCCACATCGGAAATAATATCGCCATACAGATTAAGCGTCACAATCACATCAAACATTTCCGGATGCGCCGCAACCTTGGCCGTGCCGATATCGACAATCATATGGTTGCAATCAATATCAGTATATTCGGCGGCAATTTCATCAAAAACCTGATGGAACAACCCGTCAGAGATTTTCATAATATTGTCTTTGGTCATGCAGGTCACGCGCTTGCGACCGTTTGCCCGCGCATATTCAAAGGCGTAGCGCACAATGCGCTCACAGCCCGGCCGGGTGATAATTTTCAGCGCGGCCGTCACGTCCTGAGACTGGCGATATTCAATCCCGCCATATAAATCCTCCTCGTTCTCGCGCACAATCACCAGATCCATGGTCGGGAAATTCGTCTTCACATAGGGCGCATAGGCAACACACGGACGTATATTGGCAAAGAGCGAGCATTGCTTGCGAATGGTTACATTGAGCGATTTAAACCCGCCGCCCTGCGGCGTTGTAATGGGCGCTTTAAGGAATATTTTCGTGCGATTAAGGCTGTCCCACGCCGCATCATCAATGCCATTGGCCACGCCGCTTTTATAAACCGCCTCACCAATTTTAATTTCCTCAATCTCAAGCTGCGCGCCAGCGGCCTCAAGAATGCCAAGCGTAGCATCCATAATTTCCGGGCCAATCCCGTCGCCCTTTGCGATTGTGATTGGTGTCTTTACGGTCATAATTATAGCCCCTTCATTATTGTGTCTCTTAACAGATGTTAAGCGTGATACGCAGGCGTGAAATTACATCGTTTGCAAAGGATACTCTATTTTTGCTGTTCTTTCCATTGTGATTCTGGAGTCGGCGCCGGGTCTTCTGCGGGGCGGGCAAAATAAAGGATGGCAAAACCTGCCAGGGCTGAGATTACTGAGCCTACAAGAACGCCAAGACGGATGGATGCCTGATGCGCAAGATCATCAAAGGCAAGCCCGCCGATAAATAGCGACATGGTAAAGCCGATACCGCAAAGGAGAGAAACGGCATATAGGTGAATCCAGCGCACACCCTTGGGCATGGGCGACAGGCCCGACTTGATGGTCAACCACAGCAGGGAGAAAATACCCAACTCCTTACCGACAACAAGACCGAGAATAATGCCCAGCGTTACCGGATCGAGCAGAGAATGAAGCCCCATGCCCTTAAACGGAACGCCCGCATTTGCGAACGCAAAAACCGGCAAAATACCAAAAGCCACCCAGGGATGAAGCGCGTGTTCCAAATGCTTGCATGGGGAATACTCTGGATCTTTTGGACATGTCATTGGAATAAATAGCGCAGTGACAACACCAGCCAGCGTTGCGTGCACGCCCGATTTCAAAACGGCTACCCACAAAATAACACCCAAAATGACGTAAGGCGCCGTTTTAGATACGTGGCGATTATTGAGGATGAAAAGCCCTATCAGAGCGGCCACCGCGAAAAAGAACGGCTCAATAGCAAGGCCCTTGGTATAAAAGAATGCGATGATAAGAATTGCGCCAAGATCGTCAATAATGGCAATGGCGGTCAGCAAGATCTTTAATCGCACCGGCGCCTTAGACCCCAGAAGACTTAAGACACCCAGCGCAAAGGCAATATCAGTTGCGGCAGGAATAGCCCAACCCGCGAGGTTTTCCGGCGTGTCCATGTTGATGTAGTAATAAATAACAGCCGGGACGATCATGCCGCCCACAGCGGCAATCGCGGGCAACAAAGCCCTGGAACGTGTCGAAAGCTCTCCGCTAACAACTTCACGCTTTATTTCAAGGCCAACCAGAAAGAAAAAGACAGCCATAAAGCCATCATTGATCCAGAGCAGAAGAGATTTTCGCACCTCAAAATCAAAACCATCATTGAGAATTGAATCGAACCCTATACGAAACTTAACGCCGTTTAGGATATAATCATATGTATCATAGAAAGGAGAGTTGGCAATGATCAACGCCGCGAGCGCCGCAAGAGCGAGAACAATGCCCCCTGCAGATGCCAACCGAAAGAACTCTTTTATTTGCTTGAATACGTCATTGGGACTGAGAAGAGAGCGATTTTGCATTTGGACCTAAATATATTATAATGTGAATCACATGTTAAAATTCACGTTATAATATAGAGTAAAAGACAGAGATAAAAAGAGAAATATTAACAGAGCCGCATCGAACGAGGAGATGAGGGTCAGTTTTATTTATTTTGTATAGCGCTTGAGCTTATCAGCTTTTTATCTTCACTGCGTTTATACACATAAATCCCCAGCACAGACAGGCCAACAGCCCAGATCGCGGTAAGGTTGCCCATGGCGTTGAGCACCAAACCAGCGCGCGCCGTTTCAAACACCATCACATAGGCCAGCCCCAACATCTGCGCGCCCCAGGTCACAGCCATGATATAGCCAAAAGTTGGACGCATACGGCGCACATATTGATCTTGAGAGACGACTTCGGCGCGGATTGTCTCGTTGATTGCGGCCAGGTTGGATATGTTTTCACGTATCTGCAACTCTGTAATTTTTTCTGTATGGCGATTGGCCTCTGCAATTTGCTCAGCATCAATATTTCCGGATTTTATGGCTTCATCAACATCGCGCAGCGCCTTTGACGCGCCCTTTGTGATCGGCGTATCAACGCCGTCCAGCACGTCTGCCACGATATTCACAAGGATTGGCAAACCGACCTTGGCGAGTAATGTTTCAATCATGAAATCGTCCTCCTAAATAATACGATAGAAAATATGATTGCCGATAATAGTGGTCGGCTTTTCTTGCTTGGACCAATAGGGTGAAATACTTTTGGTGTGGTAATGCGTCGCGTCGCGCGTTGGGTCATCAAGCTTTCCCGCAACAGCGCGCTTTGCAATCTTGAGCGCTTTGGCAAAAGGCGCGTCACCCTCATCAACGCTCTGAAGCTTTTTGAAATTTGGGTCGCTGCGGTTCCAGGCAGAGAATTGATAGGGCTTTTGGCACACTTGAATAATATTGCCGCCCCACCAAAATTTACCGCCCTTCTCTTCAGCCACCTTCACACGATTAAGCACCGTGCCCGCCACAGCCTCCATGCCCTGCGCACCCTCACCGCGCGCCTCACCCCATAGCGTGCGGGCCAGTACATCAATTTGCATCGCGTCATAAAAATTTTGTGCTTTTTTATCTTTGGACAGACGGGCGCTGTCCAAAGCCGTGAGTTTTGGCTTTTTCATTGTGAGTATCCTTTAAAATGATGGAATTAAAATTTACTTTCGCGCATTAAGCGCTTCAGCCTTCAGCGCGGTAGCGTCAAGCTTGGCCTCAATCCTCAAAAGATGGTTCACCAGCCGTTTTTCCAAATCGCGCATATCCGTTTGCGAAGCATAGGCCTTGGCAACTTCCAACTTAAAAGCATGCAATGCCTCGCGCAGCTGATCACTCCGGCGATCAAGAAGCTGATGCAGATGATCAACCGCGCGATCATTATCCTGACGCGTCCGCCAGATCAGCCAAAACAGGCCGGTCATGGCTGGCAGATCAATAACTGTGATCCACCAAACCAGTTCTTGAGAGAATAAATTCATAGGAATCCCTTTAAATTTTGAAATCAGTGTTGGCCTTATGAGCTTTCGCATTGCCCATCCAGCTATGGCCACCAGAGCTATAAAGGCGCTCAATCCGTGCCGGCTGCTGCGACAACGCGCCAGCAACAGCGTCAAGCCCATCATCAGAACTCCTGGAACGACCTTGTGCGCTTTTGGGCCGCCATTCACGCATTTCGACCATGAAGGGTGTTTGCAAAACAGCCTTGTGAATGAACAAACGCTTTGCAGCGAGCACGGCATCGAAAGCCTCAAGAATGCGCAGATCTTTAGGGCGAGAATTGCTGAATTCTTTCACCGCGCACGGCGCTTTGGCTTTCGCCAATTCATTGCGCAAGATCGCGGGCAAGAATTTACCAATACCATTGGTTTCGAGCGTTAAGGACGGCAGCATAAGCTCTTTTGCAATGGCTGCTACAATTCTGCATTGCTGCGTCGCCTCGTCTGTATCGTCTAAAGCTCTCGTCTTGATGTATTCCAAACGGTGCACATAAGCATTGCCCTGCCCATCGGCAAAGAGCACAGCAAGCACACTGCCATCGCCCTTAATTGAGCCAAAAGCAGGGTCCCACCAAGCGGATGCGCTGACCAGTTTTGTTTGACCAAGGAACAGCGTTTGCAGCTCCTTCGCATAATCAAGCTCATGCTTGTAAATTTGTATTTTAGACACATCAAGACGCCCTTCAGCGATATTGACAGGCTCCAACATCATCTGAGAGGCGAATTTATTCGGCCCAGTTTGGCGCTTCATCTCCTCAATCTGCTCATCGCCATAGCGCTCTGGCCAGACACATTCACCAGCCTTATCCAGCACAGGGATTTTAACATTGTGAAAACCATGTAAAAACGATTGCTCTTCGCCAATCTCTTGGCGCGGCGCATCCGCATAGATTGTGAAATAAGTATGGGGTGTACCGACATAGAGCTGCATTCCGCTGCCATCCGCAAGCACATAAGGAATTTCGGCCAAACGCTCGCGCAGCTCGGACCGCTTTTCCATCGTGTCGCACGTATTGGGCACTTCCACATCATCGCAAATCACGATATCGGCGCGCGAGCCAGTGATGTTCGAACTCACACCCTTGGCAATCATCGATGGATCGCGCAGCACCATCGTGCGCTTTACGCTAAACCGGTCGCTCGCCCATTGATCCGCCTTGGCGGGCTTCATCTTTTTGGTCAGCGGATGACGTTCAATAATGCGCTTAACATTCCTCACCATCTTTTTCGCCAACGTGAAATCCGCCGCCAAGACAAGGATGCGCAAATCCGGATTGCGATATAAAAGCCACGCGGCGAAGATCCCCACCATCGTGCTTTTCCCGCTCGACCGAAACGCCATTAGCAACAAACGCCGCCGCTTCGTCACCCACGCATGCTCCAGCCAATCGGCCATCCACAAGTGGATCGCCGGCGTGCTCTGCCCTTGGCACTGGTTCCACAATACCGTAAATAGCTTCAAGTCGGCGTCTCTGATCGCAAATTTCTGTGACTTGCTTGATGGGTATGGGGTCATTCATTTTTTCCCTCGTTATGTTTGTTTCGTTGAAGTTCAGCCTGTGCATTTTCAAGCATCATAAGAAGCTGCTGGCTTCCCAGATTTTCATCCGGCAGATGTGCCCACTCAGCGAGCTTGATGAGCAGCTCAAGATGGGCGATAGCGACCTTGCATGCATCGTGATGTGCCTTGAATTCTTTGGCGTTTTTATGCTCACTTTCATCAAGGAAGCTACGGTAGGATTGCAAAGCACGCTCCATAGCCTCAGGCAGGAAAGAGGCGATACGATTGCGCGCATCGTCTTCAATATTGGGCATGTGCGCCCTCCTTTATGGCTTAATGGCTTAGAATGTAGACAAGATATACCAACTAGAGCCGTTCGAGACGACGGTGATGGCCTTAAATTGAGCATTTAAGGGCTGGCTAAAACCATCTGGGCCACTACCGCCCTGCTCTGAAACCGTCACCACATTGGACGATGTATCGGTTTTCTTAATCGTGATAATCCGCCCAATCGCTTCGGCCGCATTCGCCGGAGGTAAGCGAGTGATCAGCGCGCCGCTAAAGCTGGAAATCAGATACACATCCACCGCCATATCAATATCCACCGTACCAGTATCATCAATAAATTTGGTGTTTCCGGCCAAACGGTTAGAGGCCTTGATATACCAGGCCGCGCCGTTAGAGATCACGGTCGCGTAATCATTCGGCCCACCAAGCTGGAGGGAATTGCCATCCGGCCCATCGCCGCCATTTTCGGTAATCGTTACGATATTGCCAGTATTATCGACCTTTTTAATCGTAATTTCTGCGCCAACAGAATCTCCAGCAGCAGGTAACTCTATCGTTATTGCCCCATTAGTAGCATTCACAATATGAACAGAGTGCGTGAGATCGATCGCGCTCAGCCCTGCGGTATCAATAAATTCCGTATCAAAGCGCATGAGAGTAGCAGTCAGGTCTGTCACCGCCGTCTTACGCATGCGGTTTTTATCGGGGAAGCCCGCATTATAGGCATCGTAATTGCCGCCAGAATTATCGAGGATCGCCGCGCCTGCGCTGTTCGACGTCAGGTTAAAGATACTGGTTTCAATCGAGCCACTATCGAACTGAAGGTTCGTCAAACCAGTTTTGGATTCCGTATAGAGATTGATCAGCAACGTCTTGTTACTGCCCACGCCGATGCGAAAACATGCCCCGCCGGTGGAATTATCCATGTCAGCCTCACAGTCAATAAAGCTGTTATTGAACGATCCGTGCTCAACATAAAAACCGTGACCGGTGGACAGCACGCCCTTAGAAAATGCGCGCACCTTGTGAAAACGGTTCGCATTGGGCGTATCGCCCACGCCGGAAAGCGTTAAGTGCACGCCGTGCGTCGCAAACTGCTCAATCAGGATGGCGCGGAAATTATTCCAGTAACACGGATAATCGCTGTTGGTATAACCATCGAGCTGAATACCAATATTCGGCCCAATCAGCTGCACATCATTCACACTATTTTGTGTACATTCTGTGCCATCGCCAAAGAACTTCAGCGCGACATCGCCGCCCTCAATGCGTAAATTCTGGATCACAACATTACGGCCGGTAATCTCAAACGCGTTAAAGCTTGTGCTCTGACACTTAACAATGCTTTGTTGACCAAGGCCAATAAGTGACTTCCTGTCGGTTAACTCAATGCTTGAAGTAATCAAATACGATCCGTTTGGTATATATATTGAATCATAGGCTGAAAGGGCGTTTTGAATGGCAATCGTATCATCCGCTAAGCCATCCCCAACTGCGCCAAAGTCCTTAATGCTAATCACATCTTTTAACTTATCACTTGAAGTCCGTGTCGCCGCGCCCGCGCCAACAGCCGTAAAATCTGGCGCCGCCATAGATCCCTCCAGCGACACCGCAATCGGATCACCATTCCCATCAAAGCCCAGTGCTTTATTCACCCGCACAGCTTTATCAGGAAGCTGCGCCAGTCCCGGCGTTTCATGGTCGCCATATTGAAGCATCAGATCATTCGCCCGCTCCACTTGCTGAAGCGCCGCAACCATATAATCCAGCTCATTATTGATCGAGGCGGCAGAAAAATCTCCGCCTTCCAAAAAATCAGTCACGCGCTCAATATCCAAACGGCGCTCCAGCGTTACAATGACAGTGTTCGCAGGTGCAACATCGAACATCACGCTGCCCCCCGCGCTGTCGCCCGCACCGGAAATCGTAAAACCGCTCACCTGCGGCGCGCCGTCCAAATAGACACGTAAATTAGCATCCTCGAAAATGGGAAATGGATAGATAAAAACGCTCTGCGCGCCATCCGCAACATAACGCACAATCGGCGTCACATCCGGCACTGTAATATGCTCTTGCATATATATACTCCTTATATTTAGTGGAAAGTGAGGGAACATAAAAAACCCGCCACTCTGATGCCAGAGGGCGGGGAAGAAAATTAAATATGTATCTAGGCTCTACGTAGGTTTTTTAAAAATATGATCGGCCTTCGGAAAATAACGAGATAACCACCAGCCCCCCATAGCGCAAAGATAAATTACAAAGACACTCAAAAACCATTCTTTAAAATAACCAAGAAGCAAATGCTCCGGCGCCCCAGTTAACCATACAAAAAAGGCAACCAAAGCTAAGTGTTTTACTTTATCTACAGCTGTCCAATACGCCACAACGCAAAACCCTATAAATATACAAAAATAACCAATACTCGCAAAAATATAATATTGGTCCATAAGGCCAAAATAACCCATAACGAACCCGCTCCAATAGGATATAAAGAATATAAAGGTCGTATCTCTTATGATATCTTTTATGTTCATTTATTAATTTTTTCAGAAACACATAAAGAATGCAAATAAAATGAGAATGCTACTACTTTGATATCAAAATCTATTTTCACATTCGTTACACTTCCTCATAAGCTCAGACAAAAAATATGCTGAAATCATCAAACTAAAAATAAAAATAGAATTTTCTATACCATTTCGAATTGTATCTCCCATAAAAACCACCCCATAGACAGAGGGAAGACATAGAATAGCAGCTGCCACACTCAAATTTCGTAACTTGTTTTCATTAAAAAATGAACATGCTTTCCAGAAGGAAACGAAAATGGCTAAATCCACTAGCCTCTCCCCCCAAAAGCCGTAAGCTGACACTATTTCAATGACCTGTTCTTCACCTTGATCTCCACCTAATTCAGCTAAGGCAAAAAATATAATACTTATTGTAACAAGCATGCTTGTTACAAAAAAACATAGTGTAATAAAAAAACTAGCCTTAATAACGTTTTTCCATTCAAACAAAACTATAATCCCAAATACTAATTTTACTCACCTTGGCACTTTTCCAATGCTAATTGCAAGGACTCAACCAGACCTGATGCACTATCAACAGCGGACTGTAAAGAAGAAGAGATCTTTGATTCAAGTTCGCCAATTCTAGCCAATGGCTCAGCAATCGCTTCCCTAATAGCATCAAGATCATCTTGTAACGCCGAAAGTTGATTATTAAGAGCGGCCAGCTCTCCAGCTATTTGACGATTGGTCTTTTCTCCTGTCAAAGCATCCGCAACTTCTTCAACTATAGGCCCCACCCTTTCACCTATCTCACCAACAATTTCACGTCCCATACGACCACCACGACTGCCCGTAATTTTACCAGCAACGCTACCTATAACTTTGGATTTAAACCTATCCTTGTTTTCCTCTTTTTGTATGACTTCCAATTGCGCAATTTGTGCTTCGATATTGGCAACAGCAGCTTCTTTTCCACGTAACGCAGATAATGCCCCTTCAATTTGAGCATCTAAACGACCCACCTCGGCGATTGCAGCATCAAACCTGGATTGTGCCGCATCAACTTCCTTTTCTGCTTCAGCAAGCACTGCTTCCAAATCACTGCAATCGGATTCTTTGGGATCTTCTGGCTCAGGCGATTCTGGATCATCCGGCACCTTTGGAAGTGCGGGTTCGGAATCTTCGGAGTCTGGTTGCTCTGGGGCATTGGGGGGATCATCTGGTGCATCGCCCCCCTCCTCGCCATCATCACCGTCATCTGACGCGAGATTTCTTATCCCTATAGTAGAATCAGGTGGCGTAAATGCGCCGCCAAATCCTAATCCCGATATGCGCGAAACCATCGCATCGGAAACCTGCCCAAGCAAGGCGCCCTCTGTCTCACCGCCCGGCCTTAGAAGTCCATCAACCCGCAAGCCATTTTCATCCTGAAAATCTCTAATGCCGGTATCAAGCTCACGCGTAAAAATACCATGCGGCTCTAGCGGATTGGCTTGGTCAAATCGACCAATGGTTGAGAATACACGCTTTACAAAACGCACATCACCATCATCAATTGAACAGATTATTGCCCACGGCGCGATCAATAAGTACGCCTCTTGAAAGAATTGAAAACATAAGAATATCTCCTAAAATATTTGAACTTACCTAAACAAGCCGCCAGTCCCAAAGCCGAAATTGATGAAGTCTGACGCACGATCTAGCCCGGTAGAAACGCGGCCAATATTTTGTCGTTGTGAGAGCTGCTGCAGCTGAAGCAAATTCAGGCTTCGCTGCTGGCTTGCACCCAGATCAAGGGCGCTATTGCGCAAACCATCAAGGCGCTCGCGTTGATCCAGCTGTTCTTGCGTTTCATCAAACAGCCCCAAAAGCACAGCTTCTTGCGAACCGCCGCCTGTATTACCCACACCACTGCCGCCAAACTGCGCGCGCTGGCGCGCCACAGCGCGACGAAGAGCGCGCCGCCGGGTTTGCTCGTTGGCCTGTGATTGCGCCGCGATCTGCTCACGTTCCTGCGCCGTTCTTTGTGCCAAATTTTGCGCGTTCAGCGCCTGACGTTGCTGCAATTGCTGAAGCGCTAAAGACTGACTATCCTGACGATTGCCGCCACTAATAAAATTTGAGACCAGTCCCAAACTCTGATTAAGAGCGGACAGCCCGCCCAACGTATTTGCAAATCCACCCATGGGACTACTCCTTTTTTTAAATGTAAAACTTAATCATTTACTTTGATTTCTGTGATGACGGACAACAGGGTAAAGGGTAGCGGCGCATCTTGCTCAATCCGCCAGAGCGGCTTTGTCGCATCAGATTGCCACCCAATTGAGCGCACGCGAATGTCTCCGCTAATGCGCGGCGGAGGCTGATCCAAAATCAAATCCTCCCCCAACTGGCGCAGCGCAACATCACTTAACCCTCGCCCGATATCCAGCTTGAGCGCTGCCGTATCTTGAAGACGAAAAATCCCCTCAATTAAACGAATTTTGCGCCCGCCGCCGGATGCACCAACACCGCTGGGGGGCAGCGGCTCAATAATATGCGTATAGGGCAAGCCAATTTCCACCTCATGCGCCGCCTGATCAATCGTCACCGCGCCGCCGATAACGGTCTTGGCAGCTTGCACATGATCATCAGCAACGATGGAGACACTCTTGCCCTCCAAATGATCCAATCCGGACCAGGTCTGGCGCGCCGTTTCGCTTGCGCCAGACAGCGCAGAGTCCAAATTAAGCGCATCATCGAACAGCTCAATCATGTAAGCGCCATTGCGATAGACCAGCATATAAACCTCATCCCCGACAACGCTGACCGACTTCACCTGCCCGTCTGTTTCATGAAGCGTCCAGGCGGAAACCTGCTCGGCGCGGAACACGGTAAGCGTGGCGAATTTACCATCCTCGCGCACCACATAGAGCAGACGCTTTTTCTGATCGTAATCCTGATCAAGCGGGCTTTTGATGATGTGACGGGAAAGAAGTGCCAAGTCATTCGACTGATAGGCTTGCTCGACATCCGTATAGAGAAACTCCCGCAACTCTTGCTTGTTACGGGCCATAAAGAACGTTGCACCATCAACAGTCACAGGCGGAATATAGCGATCAATCACCGAACCGATACGCGTTTGGCGACGGATCTGCACTGAGGTTGGGGTGAGCGGATCACCGGTTACCTGCCACTCCGCGCCAGAGGTGAAAATCTGCAAGTGACGGCCAGAAAATATGCCGCGGATTGCATTAACCTGATCAGAGAGAATGGCAAACTCGATTGATTCATCGTCAAGCCCTTCGCCCAGATCAAAGTTGAACAAATCACCAGATTTAGAAAACCACAAACGGTTCGGTAGGTCGCGAGAACCGCCAATCACAAGGCGATCCTGATGAAATGACACGCTCGCCGGGTATCCGCGCACGGGGCTGAAGGCCTGCTCAAACCAATCGATTGTGGGATCGGTATCAGGCAAACCGACCATCACCCCTTCGCTGTCTTCTTTCTCAATCACGATACCGCTCACAACCGTGGGGGAGTCGTAATCAATGATATCAATATCAAAACCATGCACCCGCAAACGCGTATTCTCATGCCCTTGCGCAAAGACATCCTCGGACGCGGTGAGTGTGATTGTTCCGGTCGTTGCGCTGGGACTCACCGTCACTTCGCTGCTCGTGAATTTGAAATAGGGCTGATAAACAATATCCTTGTCCGTAAAAAATGCCCAATCGGAAAGGCTCCATGAGCCGTCTGCATTACGCGTTAATTGCTTGGGCGGTACATCAAGATGGGTCAGCAAGAGCGTATCCGCACTTTGTGTCCACACAACCTGATTAATCTGCCCCGCGCTCCATGGCGCAGGAATAGAAACCTCCTTTACACCATTGGCGTACACATCGATCAGCCCCGCGCTCAGCACCAGTAAATAGGTCTGCTGCGTATTAAATTCAAAGGCAATCAACCGACCATCACCGGCCACGCTGTCGATATAGCCCAGCCCAGCCCGGCGCGTAACGCCGCCCGTGGGCTTAATAAACACATTACGCAAGGTCAGCGCACCATTCTCATAGGCCTGTAAATCACCACGGCCAAGCAGCTCGCTTGAAACCTCACCAGCGGTAAAGGTGGTTTTAATTTCTCGTATTCGGGTCATTAATCTCTCACTTTCACCAGCGTAAAATCATCGATTTTGTTGGGTGTATCCTGCTGCGCATCAATTTGACGGGCGCGTTCATATTCGTTTTGGGCGAGGTTGAACATGGCCTGGGCGCGGCTGGTGCTCTCTGTGATCGGAATGGTAAACTCAGCAGACAGGCGCGTGATCAGCGCTTGATCGAAATAGGGTGGAAACTCTTCTTCCTCTGGACGGAAAACATAGGTCAGCACCACTTCGGAGCTATTGGTATGAAGCTGGCCACGATTAAGACGATAGCGCAGCCCGCGCCCCCTTGTGCCAACGCCTGCAGACAGCGCGCGCAAATAATCATTAGGCAGCGCAAAGGCGTAATCAAAATCGGCAAGTGGCTCGGTTTGCAGCTGGTTTAATTGCACCTGGCCGGTGGCAAAGCTCCAGGCATAGGCCGAGAGCAACGCATCGCGCGCAGAACCAAACAGCGCGCCCGCGACCTCGGACTCGGCTGTACCGTCGTCAAATGAGGTAATGGGCGCAGCGCCAATGCGGATTAATGCCCGACTGCACAGGGCGACATCATTGAGGGCCATAATAAAATCTCCGTTTTTTAATGAATAAGAAAAGCAATGCGGCGCGCATCTTTGTTTGAAGAGGAAAAAGCAAAGAGCGCGCCGCACGCAAGAGGACACACACCAAAAGGCATATGTCACATGCCGATACCCCATGACGGAACGCAGCTAAGGCTCAAAAAGCGAGCGCCAACAGGAAAGAATGAAAGGCGCTCAAACCCGCGTGATCAGTGGGGAGGAACTTGCATACTTACGAATAAGCAGCAATCGTCACGCTGGAGCCTGTATTGACCGTCACAATGTAAAATACTGTGGCCGGGGTTCCGTCGGTATCGACATTGGCAATGATCAAATCATTGACGCGGAGCATGTCCGCGGCTTTGTTTAAATACCCTGCGCCAGTCACGCTCACTGCATTATCGAGCGTGGCATAGTGCCAAAGGGTAAAGTTGTTGGCATACGCCAACACAGAAAGGTCAGAAGCTACGAAAGCCATGATTATTCTCCTTTAAAGTAAGTGTTGGCGATTAGTCCGGAGTCTCGTCACAATTGATCACGACGATACCGCCCTCATCAATCAGACCAGATCCCTGGCTCATCATATTATTCACAAAATGCGCAGCGCGATCGCCGTGCCATGTGACATCGGTTGTCACGTCACTTGCCGCGGCATGGCCAACAGCAGTTTTGTGATACCAGAAACATGAACGGATATCGCTGCCATCAACTGGCAAACCAGAGTGCGGAACAAACACTGTTCCAAGCCACATTTTAGCTTGTGTCGTCGTAGCAAACGGCAAGTTATTCTGACCAACATAATCCGCATTCACGAATTCCTCGATGGACAAAAGTTCGCTCCACTGTTTCCAGCCAACAACGCAGAAGCGCTGAGAATCATCTGGCACATCTTTCTCACCAAATGTTTCGAATGCTTCGAGAAGCTTAGCTTTGGTCATACCTACATTCGCATCGGCGATAACGTTTTCAGATGCCGTGGCAAGCGAATTAATGATCAGCTCATCCGTCTTACGACCCAGCGCATTTGCACCGGCAGAGGCAATCACCTGACGCTCATCAATATTGACTTTCAGCTCATCTAAACGATCAACCCAATCACCAGCATAGTAGTCCTGCAACACAACCTCGATATTAGAGTGATCGAGATTCATCACCGGAACCATCCCATGAGTGGACTTGGTTGACGCGGTGCCTTTTCCAACCTTTTGGAAGACAGCAGACGAGCCATTTACATTTGAAATTAAACGCACAGTGTTGCGCAAACGCGAACCCTGACGTTGGTAGGCCTCATGCACTTCGCGTTCGAACTGCTTGATAAAGGCCTGATCTATAGTTGTAGACATTGGCAAAACCTTTTTGTTTTGAGTTAAGGTATGAAGACAATGCGCTGGATTTGGTTGTAATACGCCTCGCATTCCACACACGAGCCGAAAGGCCAAAGCCCAAACACGGAGCATATCAGGCGCGCAGAAAGCGCGTTCTCTAATATGCTGAAATAGGGAGTAAACAGCCCGGAAAACTGCTTAATTTAACAAAGTGAGCAGATACAATTCGGGCGTTGATAATTAAACTATAGGAATAAATTCCTATGCTGTCAATCACTAAATACAGATTTATTTGCTTTTCTCTGCAAAATCCCTGTATTATGTGCAGGAAAGATATTCAATTTAACAAAATGGGGAGTAAAGCGACAAAAGCCTAAATAAAGGATCCGCTTTATCAAACAAAAAAATGTTTAATAAAATTTTCAAAGCTCTAAAGCACAAAACAGTCAATGATGACAGCTCATCACGCCGGCGCCACGAACGTCGCGCTTGCGACAAATGTGTTACGATCATAAACGGCAAAACATATCCGGTCGAAAACTGGTCTATGGGCGGCGTGCTTATCGGCGCAGACACCCGCAGCTTTGGCATTGACGGTGAGGCTGAGCTCTTGATGAAATTCAAACTCCGCAATGAAATCGTGGAAGTGCCTCAAAAAGGCCGCGTTATCCGCAAGGGGCAAAACAACGTCGCCTTCCAATTCCCCGACATCACCGGTCAAATACGCAAACACCTGCAAAATGTTGTAGATGATGGTCTGGCTGAAGAATTTATTACATCACAACAAATTGCATAGCCTGGCTATCCGCTTCCTCCCTGCACAGAAAACCCCCTACCCTTTAAATAAAGGATAAGGGATAAAAACTAAGGGGATAGCTTTTTATTACTTTCCGTACATGCTTTGAAATCCTTGCGTCACCTTCTCAACAAAGGCTGGATCCTTATCTTTCCAGTATTTTGGGTCGCGCATCATGGATTGAAGGTCTTTCTCACCGGCCATTGCTGGATTAGATGTTTCCCTTTGAAGCCCTGGCTCGCCAGAGCCCATCATCCGATAAAGAGACAAAACACCCTCATGAGAGCTAGAAAGATTCTCAAGCACATCGGCCGGTAAGTTCTTCTGACCAAAGGCCAAAAGCTGCCTAGATACTTCGCTCCATTTTTCCGGACCACCAAAATAGTTCACGAGCTTTTCAACTTCGCGGTCAGCCTGGAAATCAGCCGAAATATCCTTCACCATCGGTACCATTTTCTCAGCGGCCAAATCATAGACAGCCTGCGCCTGATCATTCGTCATGCCGCTCTCGTGAAGGCGCTTATTCACCTCTGGGTCGGCTTCGAACATACCGTGCGAACAATCTATACAATATTCATCATGCGATTTCGGCGCAGCTGGCGCGCTCGACATACGGCGCTCCATCTCACGATAGGAATTCACCATGGTCTGCAAACGCAAAGAGCCTTCCGGGTCTTTAAATTTTTCTGGAATAGTCGAAACATCCAGATCTTCTGTCAGTAAATTAATCATTATAAAAGTCTCCTTTTAAGGGTTGAGGTTATCGCTTCAGCCATTACGGCCTCTATCAATGAGTTTAAGAATGGTCGCAACCATCGCGCGCTGGCCTTCCAGGTACCGCATATGCTCATCCGGCGAAGTCGGTCCAAGAGCCCGATGGAAGGTGATCATCTGCAAATGCGCAAGTGCGCGCTGCCCGTCTTCTGAAGAAAATAGCCGCACAAAACACCGCTCAACATCTCGCAGCTCAGACTTGCGCGATAGATAGGGGTTATATACAAACCCCGCTTTAATCGCATTAAGCTCTGGCAGCTTTTCTTTGCGTTTGAATAAAAATTTAAGCATCTTCATCTTCACCTCCGCCATCTTCATCCGCAGGCAAGACTTGCTCTTCATCTTGAACGGGGATGTTTTCATTGCCTTGCAACGGTAATTCCTCAGCCAATGCATCAATCAACGCCGCCTCAGGCAGCTCTTTGTGTATAAGATCGCTCGGCACACCAAGCGCTTCTCCAAGGAAACGTACAGCTTGCGGTAAATTCACCGCCGCAGCGGCTTCCGGCCCCATAGACAGCGCTGTGTTGATCCAGCTCAGCGTATTTTGCACATTGCGCTGGCCCTGCGTTCTGGCCAGTGGCGAGCGGTAATCCACCACCACCAAACGACCATCAAGCACCAGATCGGGGATTTCCCCCCGGCGTTTAAGAATGCTAAAAGCACGCTTAATCAGCGGCGTCAAAAGCTCCGATTGCAGCCGCCCATAGGTCGCGCCAAGCAGCAGCGACATCTCCGCCGAACGCTCCAGCACTTCTGTTGCGGTCATGCGCGGGCTGTTGATCGGCGCTAAACGATCCACCAGCAAGGCATGGCGAATCCGGCGCTGCAAGCTATCGAGCATCAGCTCCGACACATCAAAGCGCCCTGGCATTTCCAGCGGTTGCAGCCCCTTTGAGCCAATCGCCTTCGGGATAATGCTCCCCGGCGTCAGCTCAATATTGGCGGGATTTAAAACCCCATCATCATCAGCCTGCCAAATGCCCGTCACGGCGATAGAGGCATTTTTAAGGATAAGCTCAACCACTTTATTGGCCGTCTTAATATCCGGCAGCGCCTTCATAATGGGCGAGCGACCATAAATCTCACCCGGCGATTTCAGCCAGCGGAAATTGATAAAGGGTGATTGCTCAAACCGCCCCTGCGCAAGTGTTACAGGACTGCTACCGACCTCAATCAAGCACGCATGATAGCCGTAAACCAGGCCATCCGGCACAACCGCTTCCAAAATTTTGAAGCGCGCCTGCGGATCACGCGCCGCTTGCTGTAGAACCTCACGCGGCAACACCGCTAACGGATAGCGCTCAATAATTTGCTCGGCAGTCAAAGACATCGTACGGAACGTACCGTCAAGATAACCGCTCTCGCCTTCCTCCAGCACCACATGCATCAACGGCACCGCGGAGAACCGAAAGGCGGAAAAACCGCCCGGCGCTGCTTCCTCAAATGAGAGGCTGGCAGTCCCGCCAACGATCAAATCCAAAAAACACTGATGAATCTCAACCGCAAAATTCGAGCGATCAAAATGGTCTTGAATAACCTTAGCGGCCTTTTCCAACACTGGCGCCAAGGCTTCCGCCTCAGACGGAGACAAATCCGGCCCGGGTTTCAGGCCAAACCACTGTGACCAGATTGGCGTTAAATTGCCGAGCATACTGGCCGAAAGCTGATCAACGGCATCCATGGCCGTCGCATCATAAATCTCCGCACCCTTTTGCGCGCCCGGATTATTTTCAGCCAAAAACCCACCACGTTGCGGCAAGGCCAAGTCATAGCAATCCTGCCATAACCGCTCCCAGTTGCTGCGGCGTTTCGCGGCAGACTCAAAGCGCGTCATCACAACATCTAAAAGCTCATCATTAGTCCCTAAAGACCCTGCGCCGATTTGCGTTTGCGTATTTAAAACATCCATCACTTATTCTCCTAACAGGCTTTTGCGCTGTGGCCTGTCATCTGACAGACCAAGCAAGCCACGAAAACTGGTTCTTATCGTACCAAAGCGGCCGCGGCCACGGCGCAGCAAACTTCTTGTTCTGGCCTCTGCGCTTGTTTCCTCACTGGAATCATCTGCGCCGCTATCACCGCTCGGTGGCGGTGGAGGGGGCGGTGGCGGTGGGGGCGGCGGAATATCTGGTCCTGATCCTAAACTTCCCATGCGTAATCTCCTTTCAAATTGGTTTGCGCATCGCCCTGCTTGCCCTGCTCGGAAGAAGAGCACTCATACAACGACGATGACACGGGTGAATAATGTTTGGTTAAGTGGCGATAAAGTTGCCACGGTGTAAAAATAAATATCCTATGTAAGCCAAGCACGCGCTTCACGGCCTCAACGCAACTAAACACAGCCCATGGCGCAGGTTTTTTAGCTACATTGATAACGGCAGGCACAACAGCGCGCCCCTGATCTGCAAGCCATAGCGGCAAATCAAATGCCATCGGTACGCCATCATGCACTTTAATATCCGTATAGTGCGAAAGCGGGTCGAGCGTGATCCAATGCTGCCCGTCATTCAGCACCACAAAGCAATGCCTAAAGCCCGGACGGAATGTTTTAAGCCATAGCAAGTCGGCTTCACCGCTAAACACGACCCAGGCGCATGTCGTCTTGTTTTGCGTCTCCTGCGGTATCATTTGGCAAATACTCCACCATCTTCAGCATGCATTTGCACGGCGAGAAGTGCATCATCATAGCCATCCTTGAGCATTTCTGGCTGCGCTTCAATAATACCCTTCCTCTCAAAAACAACGCCTAAACGATCAAGCGCTTCGGACCAAATTTTATAAGCACGCATTTCTTTAACGCGGCGCGGATCTGGCGCCATCAAACGGCGCCCATAATGTCTCAGGACTAACAGGTGATCACGCAACAAACATCTATTGCGGTAAAGGCGATCCAGAATCTTAAGAATATCCAGCGGCTCGCACGGGCGCGGCATTGCCCCCTGCCCGGCGACAAAACGCGCACCATCAACGCGCGCTTGCTGCGCCTGAACAAACCAAAACCAGGCCTCCTCAGCAGTTTCAAAAGGCATAGACTGCATTTCAGTTGTTTGATTCTCTGTCCGTTTTTGCGTACTGCTCATTGATATTTACCTTTTTAAAAACCCACTTGTTCCCTTTATGTTCTTATTTGTGCCGTAAAATTTCAAAGCTGTCAATAAAAAATAGGAATTTATTCTTATTTACCTTTGGTGCATACAATGGGATTATAGTCCTAATAGTCGTTTAACTCTATTTTTGTAATAGGCGCACATGTATTCACACAAAAACATTTGGCAGGCCATCGATCGTTTAGCAGACAATCTCGGTTACTCCCCTTCCGGTCTAGCCAAACAAGCGGGCCTCGACCCCACATCCTTCAACAAAAGTAAACGCGTAAGTCCCGATGGAAAGCCGCGCTGGCCCTCTACCGAAAGCATCTCAAAAATTCTGGCGGGCACGGGCGCAACGATGTCTGAGTTTATGAGTTTGATTGACCCTAACGATAAAACAAAAGCTTCATTAAACACCTCAAAAATAAAACCCGAAGATATAGCCCACGCAGCGGCCAAAATCCTCCTCAACACAAAATCCGTGCTGTTCAATACGAAAGAGCCCTTCAAATACACCTCCGGCAATATCGGGCCAGTCTATGTTGATTGCCGCCGCATCATGTCGTTCCCAGAGGAGCGCGGTACGCTCATGGATATGGCCACTCAGCTTTTGAAGAAAGATATTGGCACAAAAAATATTGATTACATCGCGGGTGGAGAGACGGCAGGCATCCCCTACGCCGCTTTCATTGCAGAGCGCATGGGCAAGCCGATGCTCTATGTTCGCAAAAAGCCCAAGGGCGTAGGGCGCATGAACCAAATTGAAGGTCACTTTGAAGACGGAGCTTCGCCCAACGTCTTGCTGGTCGAAGATCTCCAGAATTTCGGCCACAGTAAACAAATCTTCGTTGATGCACTGCACGAGGCTGGTGCAGTTGTCGATCATTTCTTTACGCTATTCGATTATGGCATCCGCCCCGATGTACCAAAAGTTAACAAAAATATGGGCCTGCGCGCTCATCATCTATGCAATTGGCATGACATACTGGACGTTGCACGCAAAGAATCCTATCTTGATAAAGAAACGCTCTCATCTGTAGAGGCCTATTTAAAAGATCCGGAGAGCTGGAAGCCTTAACTTTCACACTCGCACTGATCAAAAGATAAATTTGGAAGACCAAAATGAAAATCGCCTTTCACGCCTCTAGAAAACCTCGCGCACAGAAAGCTCTAGAGGAGCTTAAGGGCCTCTATGGCTCCCATGACCCAGACACGGCTGATGCGATTGTCGTTTTAGGCGGCGACGGTACAATGCTGCGCGCGCTTCACCATTTCACCGATAATAACAAACCCATTTTCGGAATGAATCTGGGTACGCTAGGCTTTTTGCTCAACCCTTATGATATGAATAATCTGCCCCAGCGCATTGAAAACGCCAAAAGATTCGACATTCACCCCTTGCGCATGGAAACGATTGATAAAGACGGGAAAGCGGCGAGCGAGCTGGCCTATAATGAAGTCTCCCTCATCCGCGAAACGCATAATTCCGCCAAAATCAAAATTTTTGTGAATGGTAAGGAACGTATTTCAGAACTCGTCTGCGATGGCGTAATGGTCTCCACCTCTGTAGGCAGCACAGCCTATAATTCTTCGGCTGGCGGGCCGATCATTCCGCTGGACGCCAACGTCCTGCCCATGACCCCCATCAGCCCCTTCCGCCCGCGCCGCTGGCAAGGTGCATTGATCCGCAATGATTGTGAAATAAAATTTGAAGTTCTCAGGGCTATTGAGCGCCCCGTCAGCGCCACCGCCGATTCAAAAGAGATCCGCGACGTGCGCGAGGTCATCATCCGTCAATCAAAGAAAATAACAAAAACAATCCTCTACGACCCCGACAACCCGCTGGAAGAGCGCATCTTTCAGGAGCAATTCGCGCCTGAGAGCCATAAATAAGTTCTAAGACTTCCGCGGTTTACTCGCCTTCAAATCACGCAAACGGCGCTTTTCAGCCAACTCATTCTCAATCTGCCCTAGCCCTTCAGCCAGTTTTTCATTGAGGTTCCCGCCCTTCATGATTCCGCCCGGTGGGATAAGGCCCAGCTTTTCTGCAATATATTGATAACCTTCAACCAAATCGCCAAGATCAAAGCGGAAACGATCTTTGTCCAGCTTTTCCCCCGTCTCTGCATCCCAAAGACGGCAATTATCCGGTGAAAATTCATCAGCCAGCACGATATAAAGCTCTCCATGCTCGCCCCAAATACGACCAAATTCGAGCTTAAAATCAACCAGTTTCAAGCCCAGCCCAGCGAACATACCGTTCATGTAATCATTCACGCGCCACGCCATGGACACCATTTCCTCAAGCTCATACGGGTCAGCCCAACCAAAATTGACAATATGATCCTCACTGATCATCGGATCGCCAAGCGCATCATCCTTATAAAAATACTCAACCAGCGGGCGCCCCAAAACTGTGCCCTCTTTAAGGCCAAGGCGCTTACATAGAGAGCCAGCAGCAATATTGCGCACAACAAGCTCAACGGGGATAATCTCAACCTTGCGCACCAATTGTTCGCGCATATTGATCGAGCGAATAAAGTGCGTGGGAATGCCTATGGATTCGAATTTTGTCATCAAATGCGAAGAAATGCGGTTATTCAAAACCCCCTTACCGGCGATCGTGGCTTTCTTTTCCGCATTAAACGCGGTCGCATCATCCTTGAAGTACTGGATAATCGTATCCGGGTCCGGGCCCTCATACAAAATCTTTGCCTTACCCTCATAAATCATCTTACGTCGTGCCATGCTCATTCCTATTTATTTTTTTAACGTATATCTCGATATAGCATTGAATTACTCTATATTCCAGTGCTACATAAGGACAGCAAACGATTTAAAAACGGAGAAACTATGCCAGAATTTAACGACCGCGAAAAAGCATTCGGAAACAAGCATGCTTACGAAGAGAAATTAAGCTTCGATGTTGAGGCGCGCTGTTCCAAATTATACGGTCTCTGGGCGGCGCAGCACCTCGGCTTGGACGACGATAATGCGCAGACATACGCCAAAGAAGTTGTGGACTCCAACTTGGAAGAACCCGGCTTTGACGATGTTCTGCGCAAAGTGCGTGCTGATTTTGACGAGAAAAACCTGAATATCTCAGATCACATCATGAAAACTGAACTGGATAATGCCCTGAAAGAAGCAAGGCGTCAGATGAGTGAAAATAAAGGATAAAGTAAACCAATAAAAAACCCCGCACAAACGGGGCTTTTTGATTTTTATTATTTATTCCTGTTCAAGCTCGCCCTTAAAGGCCGACTGCTCTGAGTTATGTAGACCAGAACCTTCTAATTTTTACTACAAGGCGTGGAGTAGAGCAAGAAGAAACATAAAAAAAAACACGCTACCTGTTGAAAACAAAGTAAAAATGCACTTTGCGCTATAAAATATTCACTTTGTTTTGATTGCTACTTGATTGTAAAAGTGAATACAACTATGTCTTTAGAGATATAGATACAGACCAGAAGGACGTTCACAACATGGCCATAGATATTGAAACGCTCAAAACTCTTCTCGAAACCGGCATTCCCGATGCTGAAGTTCACATAGAAGACTTACGTGGCGATGGCGATCATTATTCCGCCCACATCATATCGCCAGCCTTCGAAGGTAAAAACCGTGTACAACAACACCAAATGGTCTACGAAGCGCTTCAAGGTAAAATGGTAGCAGAACTGCACGCTCTTGCCATCCAGACATCAACACCAAAATCATAAACCAAAGGATTAAAAAACCATGCAAAACGTACTCTTTGATCGCATTCAAAAAGATATTTCCGAGAATGACATTGTGCTCTTTATGAAGGGCTCTGCAGCTTTTCCACAATGCGGGTTTTCTTCACTGATTGTTCAGGTGCTCTCTCAACTCGGCGTAACGTTCAGGGATATTAACGTCCTCGAAGATAATGACGTCCGTGAAGGCATCAAGGAATTTAGCAACTGGCCAACAATTCCACAGCTCTACGTTAAGGGTGAGTTCGTTGGTGGCTGTGATATTGTGCGCGAAATGTATACAGAAGGCGAGCTACAACAACTCTTGGATGACAAGGGCATTGCCTATAATAAATCAGACGCAGCTTAAACTCTGGTCACCTTGCTGTCTCTGTGAACGTGCACGGACATCATTAATCCGAACCCAATCAAGGCAGACATCATCGCTGTTCCTCCATAGGACACAAGCGGCAAAGGCGCGCCCACAACAGGAATCAGCCCCATAACCATCGAAATATTAATAAATACGTAAAGCGAAAAATTGACGATTAATCCCATAGCAAGATAGCGCGAGAAGTTATGCCGCGCCTTCATGGCAATCCACGGGCCATACATAAAGACCACGCCAAATAAAAACAGCAGAAAACAACCACCTAAAAAACCCCACTCCTCCGCCCACAGCGTAAAAATAAAATCTGTTTGCTTCTCTGGTAAAAAATTCAAACGACTTTGCGTACCCTCCAAAAACCCCTTCCCACTCAAACCGCCAGAGCCAAGCGCAATTTTGGACTGTATAATATGATACCCTGCACCAAGAGGATCGGATTCCGGGTTTAAAAACGTCATCACCCTTTGTTTTTGATAGTCATGCATAAGATACCACGCAACAGGAATAGACGATGCCGCCAAAACACCCCCTGCAACAAACAACCAAATAGACGCGCCAGCCATAAAAAACATAGAAACCCCAGCCATCACAATCATCAAAGATGTCCCCAAATCAGGCTGCAAAAGCACGAGCCCAACGGGCGCAATAATAATCAAAGCAGGCACAATCAAAAATGGTATGCGCCGCATATCCTCCAATGTTGCCGCATGAAAATACCGCGCCAAAACCATCACCACCGCAATCTTCATAAGCTCTGAAGGCTGCAGCTGAATAATCCCCAAATCAATCCAGCGCTGTGCCCCCATACCGATATGCCCCATAATCTCAACCACAACCAGCATCGCAAACCCGATGAAATAAATGGGCCAGGCCAGCTTGTACCACCACCGCACATCAATCAGCGCAATCACAAACATACCGCCCAAAAGCGCAACAAAGCGCATCATCTGGCGCGCCGCCCACGGTGAGAATGAGCCGCCCGCCGCTGAATAAAGCGCTGCAAAACCAATGCCTGATATCATCAATATCAGGACAAAAAGCCCCCAATTTATATGAGATATTTTATCCCATATTGTTTGATTGCTATAAATTTTTACTGTACTCGACATGCTCTTTTATCAGATCTTCGTTTGTTGTTTATTTGTACGCTGCGCCACTTTTCCATCAACAATGCCCTGAATAGCGTTTTTCGCTGGGGCACGCTTTTGGGTTTCCAGCAAGATATCTTTGGCAAGCGGCGCGGCGCTCGCCGAGCCGCCACCGCCATGCTCAACAACCACAGCGCAAACATAGCGCGGATTATTATAGGGCGCATATCCCACAAATAAACCGTGATGGCGCTGCTTCCACGGCAGATCTTCATTCCGGTCGCCCGCCGCACGCTCTGCTTTGGTAATCCGCCGCACCTGCGCCGTTCCCGTTTTTCCGCCAAAGGCATAGGCCGGGTCTTCGATTTTCGATCCCTTAGCCGTCCCGGTTTTACTATTCACCACCATATCCATACCGGATTTAATCAGCGCTAAATGCTTCGCGCTCACGCTCATCTTCGGCCACTTACCCTGTGTCAGATTTTGATCACCAACATAGCCCGTGATCCATGGCTTAACCGCATACCCGCCATTCACCAAACGCGCTGTCATCACGGCGAGTTGCAGCGGCGTTGTTTGCAAATAGCCCTGCCCAATACTGGCGACAATAGTCTCACCAGGCTGCCACCGCTCAGCAAAGCGCCCCATCTTCCACGCCTTATCAGGGACAAGACCGGGGCGCTCTTCCCTAAGCTCGAAATCAAGCGTGCGCCCCAAGCCAAAATCGCGCGCGGTTTTGGCAATTGCCTCTATGCCAATTTCCGTCGACAGCTCATAAAAATACGTATCACAAGACTGGGACAAAGCCTCTTCAAGATTAACCGCCCCGTGCCCGGAAGATTTCCAGCAATGAAAACGGTCTGTTCCATACTCATAATGCCCAGGACAATAAACCGTCCTGTTTCTGTTAATCTTACCCGCCCGTAAGCCCGCCAGCGCCGTCATCATTTTAAAAGTAGATGCCGGAGGATATTGACCGGCAATAGCCTTATTCGTCAAGGGGTGCCCCGGATTGGCCAAAAGACCCTCCCAAACATCCGCGGGCATACCGTGCGTGAACAAATTAGGGTCAAAGCCGGGATGCGATGCCATCGCGTAAACCGCCCCCGTATGCGCATCCATAACAACTGCTGTGGCACTTTTTTGCGTTGCTATCTTTTCTTGAACAAATTTTTGCAATTCAATATCAATACTCAACGCCGCGCTCTTGCCCTCTGCGCCAGGCTGAGAATTCAGCTCTCGCACTTCACGGCCAATAACATTAACTTCGACCTGCTTTGTCCCGGCGCTTCCACGCATCTGCCGGTCATACCGCTTTTCAAACCCGGTTTTTCCCAGCCGAAAACCAGGCAATGTAAATAACGGGTCCTCACCCAAATCAGCCTCGCTCGGTTGCCCGACATAGCCAACGACATGCGCCGTTGCGCCGCCGTAAGGGTAGCTGCGAACATCTCCAACACCGATGGATAGCCCCGGCAAATCCGGCAGATTAACCTCAATCTTGGACACCTCTTCCCAGCTCAGCTTGTCTTTCACCTCAATAGGAATAAATTTAGCCACGCGCTTCGCTCTTTTAATAACCCGCTCAATCTGCGCATCATTCAGGACAATCACACGCTGCAAAGATGTCAGCACGCCTGCTATATCTTTGGCCTGCTCCGGCACAAGCAATACTCTGAAATTTTGCGTGTTGACCGCCAAGGCAATGCCATTGCGATCAAAAATACCTCCCCGCGATGGGCTAATCATTTTAACGTTAATGCGGTTTTTATCTGACAGCATTTTATAGCGCCGCCCATTCACAAGCTGCAACCACGCAAGCCGCCCGCCCAGCACAGCCAGGACAGACATCTGCAAGGCGCTGACCATAAAGGCGCGCCTGGAAAAAATATGTGCTTTACGGTGATCTTGGTTCATATTGTTTTAAACTCTAACGAATGGCCTGACGCGGAACGGGTAAAATTTTATGTGTAAGGTGCAATAAAAAACAAACCGGCGGAAACAGCGTCACACCAAAAAACGCCATAACCCAAAGATTATTGAGAGGGAGAAATTGAATCTCTACAACACTCACAACGCCCCATTTCAAAAACAAGGACGCCGTATATAAAACTGAAAACCCCAGCCAAATCATGATAAAAGGCTGCGCCAAAAGAAAACGCCTCTGACTGCTTGTAAACCATTGTGCAAGCACAAGGACAAGGGCCGTGAAACCGAACGGCGTTTGGCCCAACAAATCCATCAAACACCCCGCCACAAACACCAGCCACAACGGCACCAGGGTTGGCCTGTATATCGCCCAATAATATATGGCCATCAAGAAAAATGGGGCCTTAAGCGCCCCGATAAACGGAAAAGGAATAACCACAATATTCAAAATAAAGAACAGCAGCAAAACACCACACGCGACGCTCAAGCGCGCAAAAACATCTAAACGTTCCGAAAATGCAAGAAAGGACCCCATATAAAACTTTTATAGGAAACCGCCGCTATTTGAAAATGATTTAGTTTTATTCCGGTGATAAAAGACGAAAATCAGAATCGCGCGGCGCATCAATAATACGCACATAAAGCATACGATTAAAATCAGCGAAAAGCTGAACGCGAAGCTGCCCATCAGAACCAATCTTAAGCGTACCGACAGACAGCCCATAAGGAAACACGCCGCCCTGCCCGGATGTTATGATGCGCGCGCCGTCCATAAGTTGAACATCATCCGGCAGATGCTCTATATGAGGTTGATCATCATTTTGCCCTGCCAAAATAGCGTGATGCCCACTATTTCCGACTAGCACAGGAACACGTGAGTTTATATCTGTAAGCAATAAAATACGCGACGCAGTATCGCCCGCTTCAGTAATGCGGCCGATAACCCCTTCACCGGATAAAACTGGTTGCCCTTTGGCGACACCATCATCTTGCCCCGCCATAACCAAAATGCTTTTTGCAAACGCGTAGCCGCTATCGGATAACACGCGCGCTGTAATAAAGCTTTGCTGCGCCTCCGGCTCGACATTCATCAATGTCCGCAAATTTTTATTCTCAAACTGAAGCGTCATGGCCGTCTGATACCATTGTCGCAAACGCAAATTCTCCTGACGAAGAGCCTGATTTTCGGTTTGAATAGACGCAAGCCCCGTCACATTACGCACAAACATGCTCGCATCTTGTATCGGCTTTGCAACAAACGAAAGCGCCGGTGCAAAGCCGTCGGACACTTGGGCACGAAGCCCATCAATCTTTTGCGGCGCATAACTGGAAACCGCAATCCCAAGACAAGCCAGAAACACAAAAAGCAAAGATGCGTAAGGACCACTGCTGAGCGACAATGGCACAGAACGAATAATAGCTTTTGACCGACTGCGACGTCTCAAAAAAATATCCTAAAAATAAAAAAGTGGGTACGCACCAGAGGTAGATGAAAGCGCTCGTAAAAACAAGACTTACCCTTAAAAGCATACGCGAAAGTATGGGAGGAAACAATCTGTAAACTTACAAATCTGTAAGAGATAAGGAGAAAGAGATTTGGGCCCTAATAGCTGCCAATCAGAACATGCTTCAGCGCCTTGCGCTCTTCGAGCGCGTGCCCGGTCCCCAGCGCAACGCAAGAAAGCGGATCATCCGCAAGCGTGACCGCAAGCCCCGTCGCATGACGCAGCACAAAGTCCAAATTGGTCAAAAGCGCCCCGCCGCCTGTCAGCACAATGCCCTTATCAACAATATCCGCCGCCAGCTCCGGCGCTGTGTGTTCCAGCGCGACCTTCACGCCTTCAACAATTTGCCCAACCGGTTCTGCCAAGGCTTCGGCCATCTGACGTTCCGTCACAACAATCTCCTTCGGCACACCATTCATCAAATCACGACCACGAATTTCCATCGTGCGCCCTTCACCATCACCGGGCGGACACGCTGAACCAATTTCTTTCTTAATCCGCTCCGATGTTGATTCGCCAACCAGCAAATTATGCACGCGGCGGATATAGGAAATAATCGCATCATCCATTTTATCACCGCCAACACGTACAGATTTAGCATATACAATCCCGCCCAGCGAAATCACCGCAACCTCTGTCGTGCCGCCGCCAATATCAACGACCATAGAGCCTGTTGGCTCCGTCACCGGCAGACCCGCACCGATCGCAGCCGCCATAGGCTCTTCAATCAAGTATACCTCACTTGCCCCGGCGCTCTCTGCCGATTCCTGAATAGCGCGCCGCTCTACCGCCGTTGATCCGGAAGGCACACAAATCACCATTTTGGGAGAAACAAACGAGCGCCGATTATGAACCTTGCGA
This sequence comes from Alphaproteobacteria bacterium, assembly GCA_024275825.1. GTDB lineage: Bacteria > Pseudomonadota > Alphaproteobacteria > Micavibrionales > Micavibrionaceae > JAJRYK01. Next base: position 129,770 of record JAJRYK010000020.1, on the reverse strand, counting down.
ATGAAATGCTTAATCATCGCCTCGGTCACTTCAAAATCAGCAATAACTCCATCACGCAGCGGGCGCGTGGCGGTAATGCTACCCGGCGTGCGGCCTAGCATCTGCTTGGCTTCCTCACCCACAGCTAGAACATGTTTTTTCCCATGAATCATTGAAATCGCAACAACGGACGGTTCATTGAGCACAATCCCCTGATCACGCACATAGACCAACGTATTAGCCGTTCCAAGATCGATCGCCATATCGGCCGACATAAATCCAAATAGTCTGGAAAACATGAGGTTCTTCTAAATCATAAGAGTTTAAATGCTAACTAGAGTGCAGGATTTATAGCAGACCCCAAAAAGGAATGCATCAAGAGTCTTGGCAAAACACCAAAATTCATGGGGGGCAAAAATATTATGAGAAAAAATGGAGTAAAAAGCGCCTGAAACGCTAAGCAAGCAGACTAGCCCTGACGCGCCTTCATGCGTGGATTCTGCTTATTAATCACATAAACACGGCCTTTGCGACGGATAACGCGGTTATTCCGGTCTCTTTTTTTCAATGACTTCAAAGAGTTAACAACTTTCATTGTACTAAATCCTAATCCCAAAGGGCTATTTCTTGTTAAGTTCGACAGGAAAGTAGCGCTTTACAAGCCTGCCTGTCAAGCAAAGAATTAATGATCGCGCATACAATATTAACTATTCGCTAATCTCGTGCATGCATAGTATATTTGTAGGGGAATTTCTTATTCAATATTCTGAAATAGTTCATGACACAAGCAGAAACAAAAAAGAGCTTTAAAGCCGGCGATATCATTATGCGCCAAGGGGATCCGGGTGAAACAGCCTATATCATCGAAGCTGGTCGCGTCGAAATTCTCGTAACCGGCCCTAGTGGTGAAGAAAAAGTTGTTAGCACACGCGGCGCGGGCACTATGATTGGTGAAATGGCCTTGATTGACAGCGCACCACGCACCGCAACGGTGCGCGCCTTAGAAGAATGCAAACTCCTCGAAATCTCACAAAAAGACTTCTCATACCGCCTGGACGCCACAGATCCCGTCCTGCGCATGGCTACGCAGGTCGTTCTCACGCGCTATCGCGACATGCTCACCCGCGCTGAAATTGGCGGTGAAAACAACAACTGGCCTCCCGCCGAAGCAGTTGAACTCGGTTATGCCGAGCACACAAACACAGTTGAAACCATCAAAATTGCCAATGAATTTAAAGAGGCCCTCAGCACAGACGAAATTTCACTGCATTACCAGCCCATGATCAACTTACAAACCAAAGACGTCGTCGGATTCGAAGCGCTCATGCGCTGGCACCATCCCACACGCGGTTTTATATCACCGGGCATTTTCATTCCCATCGCGGAAGAAAGCGGCGCCATTCTCGCAGCCAGTCAATGGGCGCTACGCGAATCATGCCGCGCCCTCAAACGCATTGAAGGCCAGACTGGTTACGATCATCATTTATTTATGAGCGTTAATTTCTCCAGCCGCGATTTTGCCTCTGATAATTTTGTTGAGAGCGTCTATAACACCATATCCGAAAGTGATATCCAGCCAGAACAAATCCATATAGAGATCACCGAACGCCTGCTAATGGATCAACCGGATAACGCTAAAGACACGCTAAAAATGTGCCAAAAGGCTGGTATGAGCATTGCCATTGATGATTTTGGCACAGGCTACTCATCGCTCAGCTATCTCCATTATTTTCCCATTGATACCCTTAAAATCGATCAACAATTTGTGCGTGACATGAGTAAAAACGACAACTCCATGGCCCTCATTAAATCCATCATTGCCATGGGCAAAAATATGGGCATGAAAATTGTGGCAGAGGGCATCGAGCACAAAGAGGAGGCGACCATACTCACAGAGCTCGGTTGCGACATTGCGCAAGGCTATTATTTCGCCAAACCCGTTCCCGAATCAGAGGTAACAGCGCTCGTGCATAATTGGGAATCGCCAGATTATTAAGTGAGCGCCACTATTTACTCACCGCCTCAAACACGCCGTCCCACGCATCACCTGGCGGCATTTGAATAAGGTCTTCAGCACGCGTGACATAGACATGATAAAGACCATCCAAACCACCCACACCCATATCCTTGGCCTCTTGCGCGAGTGCCTTCGCCTGTTCAAATCCTCGCGCGCGGTAGGCGCTTAACATCGCCTCATGCTTCACCTTCAGAGCCTGAAATCCCGGCTGCACCGCCATATCCTGATCACCCAACAGAACATAAATACGCGCCGGAATGCTCTTCCCCTGCACCTTGACCAGATCAGCCTCTAGCACTGCAAAATCTTGCACATGTTTATAGCTGTCTTCACCGATCAAAATCCCAACGCCATAGTGCTTCGTCTGCCCCTCAAAGCGCGAAGCCATATTTACCGCATCGCCCAACGCAGAATACGCAAAGCGCTGACGTGATCCCATATTCCCCACCGCGCACGGACCAGTATTGATCCCGATTCCGGCCTTGAGCAAAACGGGATCTCGTCCCTGCTTCTGCGCGCGCGCCTTAACGCCATCATTAATCGGCGCAAGCGCTGCCTGCATGCCCAGCGCCGTTTGACACGCATGGCGTGCATGATCAGCGTCATCCAGCGGCGCATTCCAAAACGCCATCATCGCATCGCCCATATATTTATCAATCGTCCCGCGGTTTTGCATCACCAGGTCAGACATCGGCGTCAGAAAATCATTCATCAATTGGATCAGTTCTTCCGGCGTTAGGCCTTCCGATATCGTCGTAAAGCTCCTGATATCCGTAAACATCACCGTCAAATCTCTAATCTCTCCCCCCAGCTTTAACTTATCCGGGTTTTTCGTCAGCTCCCGCATGAAGTCAGGCGAAATATAATGCCCAAATGCATCACTAACCTGATGCTTCTCATACTCTGTTTTTAGAAAGCTCAGCATTGCCGAAACAAAAGACATAGACACAATCAAAAAAACGGGCGTAACAGGATCGAATAATCCGCCAAACGCTGTAAACGCATACCATGCACCGCCAAAAATGCTCACGCTGAGCAGTGTGGTAAACAGCACCTGCAAAACCGGACCGATAAAAAATGACAACCCAATAAGCACAAGCGCAGCCACAATCGCCCCGCCAATTTCAAGCACATTGGCCGCATAGGGGCGCACCAGAAATTTCTGCTGCAAAATTTGCTCAAACGCGTTCATATGAATATGTACGCCGGGCTTCATCCCAAGGGGCGTGGCGCGCAAATCCATCAGCCCTTCCGCGCTCGAGGCTATGAAAACAACCTTGCCCGTTAAATCCGGCTTGGCCGCCCCCTCATATTGCTCATTATAATGCGCGTTCAAAAATTGATAGGCGGGAATATATTCGCGCTCTTTATCAAAATCACGAAAATAAACCCACATTTTCCCTTCTGCATCTGTCGGGATATTATATTGTCCGACACTCGTAACGAGTGGCGATTGCATTTTGTAATTCTCGTAGCCCTGCGTCGCCGCGACCTTAATAAAATCTTTTCCCTCATTTTCGTATAAACGCAAAGCCTCAAGCACAAGTGACGGATATAATGTCTTACCATCATGAAAGATCAAACCCGTCCGCCGGATCACAGCATCCCCCTCTGCCGAAGCCATAAAGCTGCCATTACCTGCTGCGCTTTTTTGCAGCTCAGGCAAAAACTGTGATGTATATTTAAAATATGTGCTGCCTGCCCCTTTTTGCGAAAAAAGAAAGTCCTTTATCTCTTTCTTCGCAAGAATGCCCCGCTTGATAAAGGGTGGTTTAACCTGTGACCCACCAGAAAATCCTGTCACAAAGTTCCCAACATCGCGGATCGCTTGTGCGAGAATTATATCATGACTTTCCTGCCCTGCCAAAGCTGCGCGCGCAGGATGGCCTTCCTCTAGCATCGAAACCAAATTCTCCGGCGATGTCCTGTCCGGCTCCGCAATCACGCCATCAAAAACAATAACGGCCGCACCACTCTGTTTTATATTGCGGATAATCTCCGCGATATATGGCCTTGGCCACGGCCACTGGCCAACACGAGACAATGATTGATCATCAATATCAACAAATACAATGGCCTCAGAGGCCGCACGCGGCGCAAGCTCTATATATGTTTCAAACACAATATTGCTAATGCGCGCCTTAAGGTCGCTACCCTGCGTCATCACAAAAGCGAAAGCGCCCAAAATACTGACCAGAAAAATAAATCGTATATATGGATTTATAATAAGACGCAGCATAGCAGGATCACCTCTCCGTAAAGGCTCGATCGCGCGCCCGCAAAACAGGTTTCAACAAATATTCCAAAATCGTACGCTTGCCCGTAATTACTTCAATTTCAGCAACCATACCAGGCGTAATGGGCAAAGGGTTATCCGCGCTGCCCATATAGTTCTTCTCCGTCACCACCTCGATTTCAAAATAAATATTACCCTCTTGATCCGTCACACTGTTCGATGCGCGGCGCGTTAATATGCCATCCAGCGATCCATATTTCTGCGGATCATATGCGCTAATTTTTACCTTCACAGGCAAGCCCTCACGAATAAACCCAATATCACCCGGCACGATACGCGCGCGGATTTTCAGTTCATCATCGAGCGGTACAATCTCCACCAACGGCTTGGCCGGCTCAATCACACCGCCAATCGTCGTGATTGTAATATCGTTCACAATCCCGTCCACGGGCGAGCGTACCTCTGCCCGGTCCACACGATCCCCGATGGATTTCAGGCTTTCCTCAAGCCCTGCAATCTCCGCCTCAACCTCATTCAGTTCGCCCAGAGCTTGAGAGCGGAACTTATCATCCTGCGATGTGCGTTCCTTCCGCGCGACCTCAAGCTCCGCCGCCAGAGATTTCTGCCCCTGCGCCAGCGCATTCATCTGCCCGCCAATATCGGCGACCTCGCGCGCCAGGCGCATTTCCTCCAGCTTCGGCACCGCGCGCTTGCGCACCATTTCTTTGGTAATGGCCAGCTCTTCATTCAGCAGCTTCCGACTTTGATACAGCCGATTCACCTGCGCCTTCGTTTCAGACAGATCCGCCTGCGCTTTATTAATACGATCCTCTAAAATCGCATAGACGTTCTTCAGTTCCTTCTGCCGCGACTTATAAAGAGCCAGCTCGTTCTCGGCAATCTGCGGATAGTCTGTGCGCACATCCTCCGGCACAACAAAGTCTTCACCCGCCGCTTCCGCGTTCAAACGCGCCTTTTTTGCACGCAGAGAAGCCGTGCGGGCCTCGGTGCTGCGCTCTTCTGAGGAAAACTGCACATCACTAATCCGCAGCAGAATTTGGCCCGCCTTAACCGTCTCCCCTTCACTCACGAGCAGCTCAGACAAAATCCCGCCTTCCAGGCTCTGAATAACTTGAATTTCCTTGGTCGGCACAACCTGTCCTTGCCCGCGCGTTATCTCCTCAATCTCCGAAACCCCCGCCCAGACAATCACAAATACCACCAGCGCGACAATCGAAAACAGCATCAAAATCGCGGGCGTCGTCGGCCGCATCCGCGTAGCCGCGTCCAGTTCAGACATGAAATCTGTGTCTTTCACATTGCTCATTTTGTCGCCCCGATCTTGCCGCCCTGCAGCGCCTTAATCACCTCATCGCGTGCACCATCCATGATCACTTTACCCTGATCCATCAGAATTAAGCGATCAAGCATCGGCAGCATGGTTTGTTTATGCGTGATCAAAATAAAGGTCTTCCCTTTAATCTGCTCGGCAACATATTTCTTAAACGATTCCTCCGCCTGTACATCCATCGAATTGGTTGGCTCATCGCACAGCAGGACATTGGGATTTAAGAGCATCGCACGCGCTAGCGCCACAGCCTGCCGCTGTCCACCAGACAACGCACCGCCATGCTCACCCACCGGTGCGTCATAACCCATAGGATGACGAGAGACAAAATCATGTACGCCCGCTTGCTTAGAGGCCGCCAGAATTTCTTCTTCACTGGCATGTGGCACACTGGCGGTAATGTTATCGCGCACGCTGCCGTTAAACAACACCACATCCTGCGCGATATAACCAATATTACGCCGTAAATCTGCGGGATCAATCTGGCTGTAATCCGTATTATCCATCAAAATCGCGCCGCCATCTGGCTCATACAGCCCTATAAGCAAGCGCGCAATCGTGCTCTTGCCGGACCCAATCCGGCCGATAATACCAACCTTCTCACCAGCCTTGATGGTAAAGGACACGCCGTCCAAAACGGTGCGCTGCACACGTGGATAACTGAATTTAACCTTATCAAAGGCAATCTGACCACTCAGGTCCGGGCGATGTAAAAACTGCTTTTCCGGCGGCCGCTCAACCGGCTGGCTCATAATCTTATCAAGGGTCTTTAGCGCCCCACTCGCCTGATGATAACGCGTCATCAAATTTGCAATTTGCCCAATCGGTGCAATAGCCCGCCCGCCTAAAATCACAGCCGCAATCAACCCGCCAACACTCAGCGTTCCATCGGCCACCATATACATCCCAAAAAGCACAACCAGGATCGACGCTATCTGCTGCAAGAACGATGCGATATTAATGCCAAGCCCGGAGATAAAGCTAGAGCGCTGCCCATGCGCCGCATTCTCCCCGACATAAGCACCATAGCGCGCCCGAAAACGTCGATCTGCGCCCACAGCCTTAATCGTCTCCAGCCCGTAAATAGTCTCGATCAACAGCCCGTGCTTGGCCTCCGAAGATTTTGTCGCGCGGCGAACCGAGCGCTTGAGCGGCACTTGCAAAATAATGCCCACAATAATCACAACAACAATTAGCGCCGCCAAAACATACACAATCGGCCCGGCGAGCTTGTAGATGATAAACAGGAAAAACACCGTAAACGGCAAATCAACCAGTCCGGTAATCGTCGCAGAGGTAAAAAACTCCCGCACAGAGTCAAAGTCACGAAGCATGTTGGCAAATGATCCGCTAGAGGCCGGACGACCGGAAAGTTTCATGTTCAGCAGCTGATCGTAAATCCGCTTACTCGCAATAACGTCCGTACGCCGCCCCGCTAAATCAATCAGATAGGCCCGCAAGCTGCGCATAATAAAATCAAACACAAAAACCGTCAGCGCGCCAATACCCAAAATCCAGCCCGTCTCAATCGCATTGTTCGGGATCACGCGATCATAAACATTCATGATAAAAAGCGGACTGGTCAGCGCAAATAGATTAATAAACAGCGCCCCAAGCAACGCCATCCCGTAAATCCCGCGATTCCGCTTAATTAAACTCCAATACCAATGCCGATCCGTATCATCTGCAGCAACAGGTTCAGAATGATCAAGCGTAACTTCCGGATGCACGAAAATTGCGTAACCCGTATACCCCTCTTCAAGAACATCAACGGAAACGTCACGAACACTACCGGTTTCCGGCGTAAAAATCTTTGCCGTCTTACCCTTAACTTCAACCAGAACACAAACTTGCTCATCATCAAGAATGAGAACAGCGGGCAAAACCACAGCAGCAATCTTCTTCACACGCGCACGCTTAACAATCTGCGCCTTCAGCCCCAGCCGTTCCGCCGCCTCACAAAACAGATCCGGCCCCATACCCTTTTCATCATAGGCCAGGCCGGCCGTCAGCGCTTCCACCGATTTCGCACGCCCATAGCGCGCGCTTAAAAACGCCAGACATGCGACGAGCGGGTCATCATCAGCGCCTCTGCTCAAATCGGCACGCTCTTCTTTTGCTTTTACGCCCTGATTTTGGTCATCACTTTTGGTCATGCGCCCCTAAGGTAGCGACTTGCGAATCTTGTGCGCTCACCCCTTCTTGCAGCCGCCCCATACTGGCTAAAATACCATATTGCGCCGCCAAAACGCGATATTCCCCCAGCATTTTTTCAAGGCGCGTATTAAAGGCTTGGTTATCGGCCTGCATCAGCTGCATTAAATTCACCCGCGCCCCCTCAAACTGCACCTCATAAGTTTCAAACAGCTTGGCATTCAGGGCTTCACGCTTCTTTTTATTCCTCAACTGCGCGGTGGCGACATCAAGCTCGGTATAGGCAAAACGAACGCCCGTTGCGATTTGCTGCCTTAACTCATCCAAACGACTTTGGCTCGCTTGGTAATCATACTTCTTTTTTTGCACACGTGCCAGTTGCGCGCCGCCAGTATCAAAACTCCAATTCATCCGCACCAGAGCACGCTTATCCTCAGCCTCACCACCAAGAACATCCTCCTTATCGCTTTTAAGATAAGACAGCTCCCCATTCACATTTGGGTAAAGCTGCGCCTTCTCACTCGAAACATCCAGCTCAGCAGATCTCGCCGTATATAGCGCCGACACCAAACTTGGGTGATTTTTCTCCGCGTAACGCAGCGCGGCTTCCGCATCCTTTGGCACAATCGTTAAATCTGGCGCAGGCACAGACATGTTCCCCTCAGGCAAAGCGCCCGTCAGCTCTAAATACTGCGCCTCTGCATTGCGCACCCGCGCACCGTAATCAGCAACAAATCCATCAAGAATAACCTTAATATCAAGCGCTTGATGATACTGCGTATGATCAGCCGTGCCTTCATCAACGGAAAGCTTAATTCGCTCCAAATAGCCCAAGACTCTCCCCTCATGACCTTTAAGCATCGCAAGTCCCTCATAGGCTCGCATCGCCTCCACATACACCTGCACTGTACGAAGGGCTAAGCTCTCCCGCACGCCCACCAAACTAAAATCCGCAGACTTCAGTTGCGCCTTAGCCGAACCCACGCGACTTTGCGTTTCAAATCCATCAAAAATCATTTGGCGCGCCGTAACATTCCCCTCCCAAAGATAGGAATACCCAACACCGCGCGTCGTATTAAACCCGCGCGTCGTGCTGTTATCACCAAACATACGCCCGCCGGACACCGACGCAGAAATGCTCGGGAAATATCCAGAAGCCTGCTCCACTCGCGTCTCCTCCGCCGCATCAAGCGCCGCACGTGCAGACCCCACACTGGGGTGCACCTTAATCGCCGCATGAACCGCGCCATACAACGTATCAGCAGAGGCCGGCGCCGAACAAGCTAGAGCACACAAAACAGCCAAGCTGCATAAATGGAATTTCAAATAAGTCATATAATGAGGTCGCTTACGCTAAAAACAGAATATAAAAGATATCCCCACCCACTGAATCTAGATAAATTTACGCATGCATTCAAGCCTTTGCTCAAAAAAGGTTTTTCTATACCGATTTTATTTTGAGGGCTTCACAAAGCACATAAGATAAGGCAAAGTCGTACCCTATCTAAACCAAGCGACACTTTAGCCAAAGGATTTTACCTGTGAGTCTTAAAATCAGCATCATCAAAGAAACACAGCCTCATGAGCAGCGGGTTGCCGCTTCTCCCGAAACCGTTAAAAAACTGACCGCTCTAGGATGTACAATTACCATCGAAACTAGTGCAGGAGAAGGCTCCTCAATCACCGATGACATGTTCAAAGGCGCTGGCGCAAAAATTGCTGCAAACGCAGAATCTGCTCTCAAAACTGCAGATATCATTTTAAAGGTCCAGGCCCCAAACGATGCCGAACTTAAGTTCATGAAAAAAGGGGCGCTTGTCACAGCACTATTCGACCCCCATAAAAACGGCGCCCTTATTGAGCTCTGCGCGAAAACGGGCCTCCAGACTTTCTCCATGGAGCTTGTCCCGCGCATTTCACGGGCGCAATCCATGGATGTGCTGTCCTCTCAATCCAATCTTGCGGGCTACAAAGCCGTCCTTGATGCTGCGACCGAATACGGCAAAGCCATGCCGATGATGATGACCGCCGCCGGCACAGTGCCGCCAGCCAAAGTCTTCGTCATGGGCGCGGGCGTTGCCGGCCTCCAGGCCATCGCCACAGCCAAACGTTTAGGCGCTGTCGTCTCTGCTACCGATGTTCGCCCTGCTGCAAAAGAGCAAGTAGAATCCCTCGGCGGCACCTTTGTCGCTGTCGAAGACGACGAGTTCAAAGAAGCCGAAACCGCCAGCGGCTATGCCAAGCAAATGTCCGCTGCATACCAAAAGAAACAGACTGCGCTTATCGAAAAACACATCGCAAACCAGGACATCGTCATCACCACCGCGCTCATCCCCGGCAGACCCGCACCAGAGCTGATCACCGAAGCCATGGTCAAGTCCATGAAGCCCGGCTCCGTCATCGTTGATTTGGCTGTTGAAAATGGCGGAAACTGCGCCCCGTCAAAACCTGGCGAAATCGTCGAAAAGCACAACGTAAAAGTCCTGGGCCACCTCAACGTCCCCAGCCGCCTCGCCGCCAGCACATCACTGCTCTACGCCAAGAACCTGCTAAACTTACTCACACTCGTCATCGACAAAGAAAGCGGCAAGTTAAACATCGATTGGGACGACGAAATCATTCAGGGCATAACCCTAACCAAAGACGGTAAAGTCATTCACCCCAATTTCACCACAAAAGAGCTCCTGGCAAAATCACCGTCCGCAAAAACAGAGTCAAAAAAAACGCCCAGGGAAAAAGCCGCACCAAAGAAAACAACGACAAAAAAACCTGCCGCAAAAAAGAAAACAGCAACAAAAACAACCACATCAAAAACAGCATAGGACGTAAAAAATATGGCTGACAATGAAAGAACAGTAAGCGAAAGCGCCTCAGACTTCGCCTCGCGCCTTCAGGAACTCGCTGAAACAGCGGCAGACCTCGCCGCAGAAAGCACCTCAATCGCCTCCGCTGCACATACGCAGCCCTTCATCATCACCGGCCTCACCGTGTTCGTGCTGGCCTGTTTCGTTGGTTATCACGTCGTTTGGCGCGTTACGCCCGCCCTGCACTCTCCGCTCATGGGCCTAACCAATGCTATTTCCTCCGTCATCATCGTTGGCGCGGTCATTGCGCTAGGCGCGATGGAGGCTTCCGGTCTTTCAAGACTGCTCGCCTTTCTCGCCGTAACGCTTGCCTCAGTCAACATCTTCGGTGGCTTCATCATCACCCGCCGCATGCTGCATATGTTTAAAAAGAAGGACAGCTAACCCATGGAAAACTTTGCAGCCCTCATTTACGTCATTGCCGCCGTGCTCTTTATCCTTGCGCTGCGCGGCCTTTCGCACCCTGAAACAGCGCGCCAAGGCCTTAATTTCGGTATCACCGGCATGGCGCTGGCGATTTTCACGACGCTACTGCTGCCTGATGTCAGTGGCTATTTCCTGATCATCCTCGGCATTGGCCTCGGCGGCGGGATCGGCGCGGCCATTGCGAATAAAATCGAGATGACCGCTCTACCGCAACTCATGGCGGGCTTCCATTCTCTGGTGGGCCTGGCCGCCGTTTTTGTCGCTGGCGCGGCCTTCCACAACCCCGAAGCTTTCGGCATTGGCACAATCGGTGACATCCACCTTGTCAGCCTGATTGAAATGTCAATCGGCCTGGCCATTGGCGCGCTCACCTTCACCGGCTCGATCATCGCCTGGGGCAAGCTTCAGGGCGCGATCTCCGGCAAGCCCATCATTTTCGGTGGGCAGCACACCCTCAACGCCGCGCTTGGCGCTGTGCTTATTTTGCTTATCATCATCCTGTGCATCAGCGGCAGCAGCGTTGTTTTCTGGATGATTGCCCTGCTGGCCTTTGCGCTTGGCGTATTGATGATCATCCCCATCGGCGGGGCGGATATGCCCGTGATTGTCTCCATGCTCAACAGCTATTCCGGCTGGGCCGCCGCTGGCATCGGCTTTACACTGCACAATAATTTGCTGATCATCACCGGCGCGCTTGTTGGCGCATCCGGCGCGATCCTGTCCTATATCATGTGCAAGGGCATGAACCGCTCCTTCCTGTCCGTCCTTCTGGGCGGGTTTGGCGGCGATCAGGGCGACAGCGCAGCAGCGACCACCGATATGGGCGATCGCACAGCCAAAATCGGCGCGGCGGAAGACGCGGCCTATATCATGAAAAATGCATCCAAAGTCATCATCATCCCCGGATACGGCATGGCGGTGGCGCAAGCCCAGCACGCGCTGCGCGAAATGGCAGATATCCTAAAAGCGCAGGGCGTAGAGGTAGCATACGCCATTCACCCCGTCGCTGGCCGCATGCCCGGCCACATGAATGTCCTGCTGGCCGAAGCCAATGTCCCCTATGATGAAGTATTCGAGATGGAGGATATAAATCGCGACTTTGCCCAAGCCGACGTGGCCTATGTCATCGGTGCAAACGACATCACCAACCCATCCGCCAAAACCGACACAGCCTCGCCTATATACGGTATGCCGGTGCTAGACGTAGAAAAAGCCCGCACCGTCCTGTTCGTCAAACGCTCAATGGGCGCAGGCTACGCCGGTATCGACAACCCCCTATTCTTCGAAGACCAAACCATGATGCTGCTGGGCGATGCGAAGAAAATGACGGAGAATATTATTAAAGCGATGGAGAGTTAGCATTTCCCGCAGCTTTGTTTTGTTCAGCTTTAATAGCCTTAACTCTTTCGCCAAGTTTACGCTCAATCACCTCAACAAGGTCATCATTATTCAAGATATCCCCTAGTCCGTAAACTGTATTCTCTCCTTCACAATCGATGCAAACGCCCCCATCGACCATCGCTTTTGATATTTCCAATATTAACGAGTCTGCGCTCTCATCATCCATCTCTGATATCTTGACTAATACATCATCCATAAATTCACCAGACCAACACAATGAATAAAAGGCAGTACTGCATTCAACAGCGAGCTCAACATTGCGCGTTTTCAAAAACGCATCAGATGGTAATGTTTTGTTTCTAATGATAAATTCAACCATATATGCTCGCCCTGCATCTTCTATCTCTTCATCGGAATATTCAAAGCCTGTATCATCATCACCCTCTAGTATGCCCAGCAGCAGAAGATTATCTGAAAAAGCCTCTCGCTCTAAATCTGTTGGTTCTGAACTCGTTACATCAAACTGTTTTTTCGCCATTTTATACTCCATATTTAGGTTTCTAGAGACACTACCCCTCACTATAGCCATATGTCAATTAAAAAATTATAACAAACCCCTTCGCCCCTTCGCATCTTCGCGTTAAACTCTTCCTCATGATGCGTTTAATTTTTCTCATAGCCCTCTCAATCTTAATGAGCGCCGGGCCTAGCCGAGCAGATAGCCTCGACCTCTCCACGCCGCAGAGCGCCTACGACACCTGCTATGCTGCCGTTGATTTCACAACGCCGCCAAAAATCGCGCGCGCTAAGATCGGGGCGTGCCTTACCCCCACGGCGCAGAAGGCTCTCATTTCCTATGCCGTGCTGGGGGCGCATTTTATTGACAGCCTTAAGGATTTAAAGGGACAGCAAAAAAGCCCGGATTTCTTGCCGCTCGTCAATGAAACGCTGAATAAGCACGAATTGCTCGGCGGCTCGCGCATGGCGTTTCAACAAGCCGACCTTGCCGCTGCGCTGGCTGATCTGCTGGAAATATATGCGACCCACCCGATCACAATTGAAAAGCTACAATATAGCGACCGCACGCTGAAAAACATTGAAATATCAGGCAACACAGCCACCGGCACAGAAAAGTTCAAACTCATCAGCGCCCTGCCAGCCAATAAACTTGAATTACGCTTCGTAAAGCTTGATAATAAATGGTTGATTAATCACATTTCCCATCGCCAGTAAAATTGAAAAATAAAACGTTAAACCACTTTTATCACCGTCATCACACGCTTTATGCGTGTGATCCACATTCTGGATTACACGGACAAGCCGTGCAATGACGAAAATTGAAATATAACCTTGTGAATAAAAATGAACCAAAGCGCCCAGCACTCGGATATTGAAGAACGCTTTCTTCAACCGCCAAATTGGCGCTGGCACATGATAAAGCGCGATGGATACACAATGCGCGCAGGCTGCGTCATGCCGAAAGGGCGCGGCGCGGCGGATGCGATTATCGTTATTCTGCCCGGCCTCAATGAATTTGCAGAGAAATATTTTGAGCTATCGCAAGATTTCCTCGCACAAAATTACGGCGTTTGGGTGATTGATTGGCGCGGGCAGGGGCTTTCCGGTCGCTACCTGCCCAATCCATTAAAGCGCCATAGCGAGGGTTTCAACCACGATATCTCCGATTTCCATCACCTGATAATGGGTTATGTGAAATTAAGTGGGGGGGGGCAAGAAGAAGAGGGAGGAAAAAGAAGAGAGATGGAAAAAGAGGGGAGAGCAGCGCCGCCCCTGATCATGCTTGGCCATTCCATGGGCGGAAATATTGGCCTGCGCTATCTTGCGCAGCATCCCGATATTTTCAAAGCTGCCGGGTTTTCTGCGCCAATGGTCGGCATTCAGGCTGTGCAATCCTGGCCGGAATCTTTAGCCCGCGCACTTTCTGCGGCCCTTAATCTCTGTATCGGTACGCTCTTTACCTCCTTCCACGGGCACAAGACAACGCGCCAGAATAAAATATTCAACGGTAATCCGCTCTCCAGCGACCCAAAACGCTTCGCGCTCACCTCAAGCTGGATGGCATTTAACAAAGACTTGCGCATTGGCGATGTCACCTTTGGCTGGGTCTATCATGCTCTGCGATCCTGTCTTGCGCTGCAAGATCCTAAAACTTTAAATACCATACACACGCATTGCCTGATCGCCACTGCCGAGCACGAAACCATCGTCAGCAATCACGCTACACAAAACACTGTGTCTCTATTACTCAGCGCTGAGCTAATCGAAATACAGGGCGCGCAGCATGAAATTTTGATGGAATCAGATACCATCCGGGACAGGTTTCTCTCTCAATTTTTCACCTTTATTGACAAAAACATCACCTAATCACAACCAATGGCGCGTAGAGAACTTGCAACGCCGCTGATAAACAGGCACAGTGTTAGGCGATATTCCACCTTCAGGAGACAAAAATGATTGACGAGAATGACATGGACAAGATCCGCCTTAGTGATCGGATTTTATCAGCCCTTGATTTGGCGCTAGAGCAAGAGGATGTGCAGACATCTGACATGCTTGTCCGCGCCTTGGAAATGTCTATGACACGCAACACCGGCGGCGGTGAGTTTATCGAGCGCCGCGACTACCCGCCCGCGATGGAAGGTGCCATGGAAAGATTTTACGCGCTAAAAGATAAAGTCAGCGCGGCCTAAGCTTTAATCAGCGCAATCCATTCCTCTTCGCTCAAGACCTTGATGTCCGCGCCATTATCTTGAAGGTCCTTTGCTTTTTTGAGCTTCGATCCCGCATCTGCGCCCGCGATAACATAGTCCGTCTTCTTTGATACAGAGCCGGACACCTTCGCGCCCAGCATTTCGGCCTGCGCCTTTGCTTCCTGCCGCGAAAGCGTCTCCATCGTGCCCGTAAACACCACTGTTTTCCCCGTAACGAAGCTGTCACCAACATTCGGCAACGCAAGGGGGTGAATATTCAAATGCCCCGCCAGCGCTTCTAAAAGCTCTACATTATGCGTTTCTGCAAAAAATCCGATCAGCTCATCAGCCACACCCGGGCCAATATCTTCAATCGCCAGCAAATCCGCAAACGCCTCGCTTTCACGATCCGCCGCCGCTTGCATCGCCGCGCTTAAATGCTCCAAATCACCATAAACACCAGCCAGCCGCTTGGCCGTCGCCTCGCCCACCTGCCGAATACCCAGCCCATAGATAAAGCGGTTAAACACAACTGCCCGGCGCTGATTGATCGAGGCGAACAAATTCTTCTCCGACAATTCACCCCAGCCATCACGCTCACAAATAGGCGATTCAAACCCTGCGTTGCGCGCCTCCAGCGTGAAAATATCAACCGGCGATTTAATCAGCCCATCCTCATAAAACTGTTCAATAATCTTCTTGCCCAGCCCCTCAATATCAAATGCAAGACGCGATACAAAATGCTTGAGTCGCTCCACCGCCTGCGCCGCGCAAATCAAGCCACCCGTGCAGCGCGTCACAACATCCTCATCCTCTCGAATCGCCAGCGATCCACACACAGGACAGGTGTCAGGAAACGCAAAATCGCGTTCGCTCCCATCGCGCTTATCCTTCAGCACCTTGACCACCTGCGGAATGACATCCCCGGCGCGCTGCACAACCACTGTGTCACCAATCTTCACGCCCTTACGCGCAATCTCGTCACGGTTATGCAGCGTTGCATTGGACACCACAACCCCGCCCACGCTAATCGGCTCCAGCCGCGCCACAGGGGTAAGCGCGCCCGTCCGCCCGACCTGAATATCAATATCGCGCACAATCGTGACGGCCTGCTCCGCCGGAAATTTATGCGCAGTCGCCCAGCGCGGCGCGCGCGAAACATTGCCCAAACGCGCCTGCCAATTAAGCCGGTTAACCTTATAAACAATCCCATCAATCTCGTAATCCAGATGCGGGCGCTTCTCCGATAAAGCATCGTAAAATCGCACAATTTCTTCCACAGAAGAAACGATCATCCCGCCCCCTCCATTTTCGTGAAGGACAGACTGCGCCGCGGGACCTAATCCACCATCCACCTGATCAGATCTCTCCATTTCGGGCTGAAGCCCTTCAATCGAGATGACAGGAATAGAAAACCCCCACCCCTTCAAAAGTCGTATTATGTAAAATTGCGTATTTTCTTGAGTGTCTTCTTGAACGTCTTCCTTACCCCCTCTCCCCTCTGGGTTTGGGTTGGCAGGAGGATTAGAGAGAGAGTTGAGCTGAGGGGGAAGCGCACCATGCTCCCCTAACCCATAACCGTAAAAATGCAGCTTACGCCCCGCCGTCACGGCGCTATTCAGCTGCCGCACAGACCCCGCCGCCGCGTTGCGTGGATTGGCAAAGACCTTATCCCCCGCCGCTTCCTGCGCCTCATTCAGCGCTTCAAAATCACTCCGACGCATATAGATTTCCCCGCGCACCTCAAGCAGATTCGGGGCCGTCTCGGGCAGCTCTTTGGGCACATCTGCAATTGTCATCACATTCGCGGTAATATCCTCCCCTTCCGCGCCATCGCCGCGCGTGGCGGCCTGCACCAATCTCCGATCCTCATAGCGCAGCGAGCAAGACAACCCGTCAATCTTCGGCTCCGCGAGCAGCTCTATCGCCTCATCCTCCGCCAGCCCTAAAAACCGCCGCACGCGCGCCAAAAAATCGGCGACATCATCTTCCGAAAACACGTTCGAGAGCGAGAGCATATGCACCACATGCTTCACCTTGCCAAAACCCCTGGACGGCGCAGCGCCCACCGTTTGGCTCGGACTATCTGCCGTCACAAGCGCCGGATGTGCCGCCTCCAACGCCTCCAACTCAGCGCGAAGGCGATCATAATCCGCATCCGAAACCTCCGGCGCATCCTTAGAATAATACGCCTCGTCATGACGGCGTATTTCTTGCGCCAATTCACTATGACGGACTTTTACATCTAATTTTTCGAGATCAAATAAAGACATGGTTATTTTTAACACGGAGAGCACAGAGAAACACAGAGATAAAATATAGCGACTTTTATTAAGAATCCCACATTTTTGTCATCCCCGCGAAGGCGGGGATCCGGTCTTCCTTATATTCACCGCCACCCCCGAATACCCGCACAAGACAGGTATGACAGATAAAAAACTTCGCGTAACTTTGTGCCCTTTGCGTTAAAACCCCTTTAACTCCCCGTCTCTAACAACCGCTCCGCCGCCGCACGCGCCTCATCAGTAACACTTGCCCCGGCCAGCATCCGCGCGATTTCTTCGCGACGTTCTTGCGGGCTTTCCAGCTCTACAATGCTCGTCTTAATCTCTGCCCCGCCATCTTTGCGCACGATATAATGATGCCCGGCGCGCGCCGCCACTTGCGGGGCGTGGGTAACCACCAGCACTTGCCGCGAAGTGCCGAGCTTCGCCAGACGCTCCCCCACCGCATCGGCTGCGCCGCCGCCAAGGCCGGCATCAACCTCATCAAACACCAACGTGCCCGCCATGCCGACTTCCGCCATCACGACCTTCAGCGCCAACATAAAGCGCGCCATCTCTCCGCCTGAGGCAATCTTATTCAGTGGCCCCGGCTCCGCGCCCGGGTTAGTCGCCACCAGAAAACACACGCGATCCATTCCCGCTGGCCCCCACTCAGGTTCCTCAAGCGGCTCCACGCTAGTCACAAAGCGCGCCTTCTCTAACTTAAGCGGACCAAGCTCTTGCCCCACCAATTTATCCAACTTTTCCCCTGCCGTTTGACGCATAACGCGCACCATCTGCGCGCCCTCAATATAATACGCGCGCGCTTTTTTCACCGCGGTCATCGCATCGGCCAGCGCCTCATCTGCATGCTCAATCATATTCAGCTTCGTCGCCAGCTCCGCGCGCAGCGCAGGCAAATCATCAACCTCACATCCATGTTTGCGCGCCTGCACCCGCAGACCAAACAGCCGATCATCAATGCTCTCAAGGCTATGTTCTGTATCCTGCAAATCGCTCGAAGCCGCCTGAATGGCATGCAACGCTTCTTCCGCTTCATGCGTTGCCCGCTGCAATGTCGCAGTAATCTCAGCGCCCGCAGCGCCCAGCTTATCCGCCACCCGATCAATCGCCCCCCACGCCTTACGGACCTGATCTTCATCACCGCTCAGCGCATGATAGGCCGCGTTGAGCCCCTCCAATACCTGCTCGCGACTCATCAAGCGTTCCCGCAACGCCGCCAGCTCAATTTCCTCACCGACCTCCGGCAACAGCGAATCCAAATCCTCTATCGATTGCCGCAGATACTCCTCCTGCTCCCGCGCTTGCGCCGATTCTGCTCTTAAACGCTTCAGCTCATCTTCAGTCTTACGCCATCCATTCCACTGCGCCGCCAAGCCATTATCAACCCCAGCATAATCATCCAGCATCAAACGATGCATCGCCGCATTAAGCAGCCCCTGCGTTTCAAACTGACCGTGAATTTCCACCAGAGAATCACCAACCTCACGCAGGAGTCCCACGCTCACCGATTGATCATTGATAAACGCTTTAGAGCGGCCATCTGCACCAAGTGAGCGCCGCAAAATCAACTGTTCACCCGGTTCAAATGTGATATCCGCCTCTTGCAAGATAGCCGCGCACGGATGATTCGCCGCAGGCTCAAACACCGCTGTGACGTGCGCTTGCTGCGCGCCTCTGCGCACAAGCCTGACCTCAGACCGTCCACCAAGGGCCAGCCCCATCGAATCCAGCAATATAGACTTTCCTGCGCCCGTTTCCCCGGTCAGCGCACAAAGCCCGACCTGAAACGCAATCTCCAGGCGCTCTATCAAAACAATATTGTGAATACTCAGACTAATTAACATCGACCTTACCGCTTCTAGCGTTTAATCGGGTTTAAAAATAGAATCGATCGTACGATCCAGAAGATCTCGACCATCAATAAGTTGCTGACGCGCTTCATCGTCCAGCAAATCATAGCTGCGCTTATACCACTTACTGCCCGGATAATTATGCCCAAGAACAGCCGCAATGCGCATCGCTTCTTGCTTGAGGCCCAGCGTCAAATACGCCTCTACCAAACGGTGAAGCGCCTCCGCTGTATGTGATGTCGTCTGGTATTCTTTCACGACAACGCGAAAGCGGTTGATCGAAGCATTCACCTCTCCACGGTTCAAATAATAACGCCCAATCTCCATCTCTTTGCCTGCCAAGTGATCCAGCGTCAAATCGCGCTTAAATGTTGCATCGCGCGTATATTCGCTATCGGGGTAAAGGCGAATAATCGTCTCCAGCGACAACATCGCCTGCTCGGTCATAAATTGATCACGGCGGACATCAGATATTTGCTCATAGAAAGACAGCGCTTTCAGATAATAGGCGTAATCAACATCATCATTACCGGGATGAAGCTCGATGAAGCGATCAATTGCCAGCACAGCCTCATCATAATTTTGCGCGAGATATGAGGAATAGGCCGACATTAATTGCGCCTGCGTCGCCCATTTTGAATAGGGGTGCTGGCGCTCCACCTCTTCGAACAGTCTCGTCGCATTGCTGTATTCTTTGCCATCCAAGGCCTCAGCCGCCTTGTTATAGAGCACTTCAACGCCCTCTTCCTCAGGCGCTTGATCAACATCATTGCCCGTCGAGCACGACGCCAAAAACAAAATCATGAGGGCTGATAATATAATGCGATATGGGCGCATGGCAGAGATCTCCTGTTAAAGCTAGAGACTCTAAAATAAACGCCTGAGCATAAGAAAGAAAGGGCTAAGAGTGAAGTTATAGCAGTCTGTGCAAAGAAAAATAGCTTAAACGAACACGGCGCTCTGCTCAGCTTTTGCGGCTGTCGGCAATCCGGTGCTTAATTCCTTCATATCCACGAACAAATCAACCATTTCCCACGCGCTGTCGTCAGCAAACAAAGCGTGAAGCAACTTGTTATTCATCGCATGACCAGCCTTAAAACTGTCATATTCGCCAATTACCTGCCCACCGGCCAGATAAAGATCACCAATCGCATCAAGCAATTTGTGACGAATAAATTCATTTTGGAAACGCAAACCATCCGGGTTCATCACACCATCTTGATCCAGAATAATCGCATTATCCAGCGATCCACCCAGAGCTAAACCCTGCGCGCGCATATATTCAACCTCATGCAAAAAACCAAATGTGCGGGCTTTGGCGATGTCATGTTTGAAATTACCATTCACCAATTCAGTGCTATAACGCTGCGCCCCGATTTCCTCATGTTCAAAATCAATCT
Organism: Alphaproteobacteria bacterium; assembly: GCA_024275825.1. GTDB lineage: Bacteria > Pseudomonadota > Alphaproteobacteria > Micavibrionales > Micavibrionaceae > JAJRYK01. Next base: position 109,156 of record JAJRYK010000020.1, on the reverse strand, counting down.
CTCCGCCAAAGATACTGCTATTTGATGGCTTAAGGCTGGCACGTTTATCACCATCCTCGATCACGATGTCCTTTAGAATACGAATCGCACGACGCGGCTGAGATTGCGCCACTAAACCCGCCTCCTCAATCAGCTCCAAAAATGCGATCGCACTACCGTCCATGGCAGGCACTTCGCCGCCATCAATCTCGATCAGCACATTATCAACACCGCACCCGCGCAGCGCAGACATGAGATGCTCAACTGTCCCCACAATTGCACCAGCGTCATTTCCAACAACAGTACAAAGCTGCGTATCAACCACATTGCTCCACAACGCCGGAATGCGATTACCCTGCTCGCTCAAATCAGTGCGCACAAATACAATGCCAAAATCAACAGCAGCCGGGCGCAAAGTCATCGTAATGTCCTTGCCGGAATGAAGTCCGATATCGGTGATCGTCATCTCTGTTTTTAGCGTGCGTTGCATAATTCTCTATTCTTTAAAAAGCTTTCTTGCCCTCTAAATATAGGAACTCAGCGCCACAACAACAAATAACTCTTTATTACGCTTTGTTACATATAAGCGCACAATGCAAAAAAGCCCCGGAAATCAGGGCTTTTTCGAAAAATATTGGAAAGATTAATTTAGTTAGCTTGCCTGCGTAAAAACGCCGGAATATCGAGCTGATCATCAGCCTTAGGCGCTGCAGAAGGAGTATCAATCGCCAAGCTGCCTTGTGCAGGCGCCGCACCACCCATCGGTGATGGTGCAACGCGCCCACGCGCTTGCGGTTGATGTGTATCCTCGCGAAAACCATCTATCTTCTGCTGAACTGTGCCTGTAATCCGCTCAAACAAAGACGGTGCTGGCTTATTCTCTGCGCTCGGAAGCTTCGGTGGATTAAGCTGCAATCCTGGAGAGGTAACATGCGTAGGCTTTGAAGCTGTTGCCGACACAGGCGCCCCATGAAAACCACCAGTCACTGTTCTTGTCGCATCATACGCACCAACCTCAGCAGGTTTAGGCGGAATAAAGGAATCCTTGTAACGCGCACCGCGAAGCGCCGTATTCTGCGCAACTGTTGGCTCAGAGACCCCTTCCGCAACCGTAAACTCACGTTGATCAAACATATCAACCTCACTATCGGGCTTGCGCGCCTGAATAGTTGGCACTGCAGGAGCAGAAGGCGCATATGTGTTCGTCGCTGCCGGCACGGCAGAAACCGGGCCAGGCACCTGCGTTTGCGCCGCATATGTTTCCTGTTGCATTTTTTCTGTATTTGGAGCAGCACGTTCCAGCATTTTTTTACCAGAGGTATCCGCTTTAAAACCGCCACTTCCACTGCTAGTTTTCCGCATAGCTTCCTTTTCAATGCCCGTCGCCACGATAGAAACACGCATGGTGCCTTCCATGCTCTCATCAAAGGTCGCCCCAAAGATAATGTTAGCATCTGGATCAACCTCATCGCGGATACGATTACAGGCTTCATCAGCCTCAAACAGCGTCATATCATAACCGCCTGTGACGTTAATAATGACGCCATGCGCGCCCTTCATCGAGATGTCATCAAGCAATGGGTTGTTAATCGCCGACTCAGCCGCTTCAACGGCGCGCTTCTCGCCGCTCGCCTCGCCCGTACCCATCATCGCCTTGCCCATTTCCAGCATCGCGGTGCGGATATCGGCAAAGTCCAAATTCACAAGACCAGGGCGAACCATCAAATCCGTCACCCCGCGCACACCAGACTGGAGCACACTATCGGCCATCTTAAAGCCCTCAGCAAAAGTCGTTTTTTCGTTCGCGATGCGGAACAAGTTTTGATTTGGAATAACAATCAGCGTATCAACATATTGCTGCATTTCCTCAAGGCCAGCTTCCGCCGATTTCATACGGTGCGAACCCTCAAAGTGGAAGGGCTTCGTGACAACACCAATGGTCAAAATTCCGCGCTCACGGCATGCTTTTGCAATTTCCGGCGCTGCGCCCGTCCCTGTCCCGCCGCCCATGCCGGCCGTAACGAAAGCCATGTTAGAGCCCTCCAGATACTGCATCACCTCTTCCAGAGACTCTTCCGCCGCAGCCTTACCAACTTCCGGCTTTGATCCGGCGCCAAGGCCGCCCGTTACATGCTCGCCCAGCTGGATCTTATTCTCAGCCAGCGACTCACCAAGCGCCTGCGCATCTGTGTTACACACCAAGAACTCACACCCCTCCAGCCCGGAAGAAATCATGTTATTGACCGCGTTTCCGCCTGCGCCACCCACACCAATAACGGTGATTTTCGGCGAAAGCTTTTGCACTTCTGTTGGCTGCATTTTGATATTGATCATGATTTCAAATCCCTTATGACGTTTCCTGGGGTTGATGTTCGTTCTGATGTTAAGCGCCACCAATGATTGTCGCGCGGTAGGTTCATGTAGAATCTTAGGGGAGTTCGCACACACAGAAAAGGAGAAAAAGTGAAGGATTCACAAGGTTATGCGGTTTTTCTCCTCATCCAATACTATCACCACCTAACAAAGAGATTCAAAAAGATCCGCTAAATGACTCATAAGGCTTAGCTTTTTCGAAAATGCGCAGGCCGCTCACGCTGTGGAGAACCTTACGCACCAATAGCTGTGGATAATTTTTGTATAAGGATTGGACAAAGGCTACCAGTTTTGATGGAGCCACATTTTTGTGCGTTCCCAAAACGTGCCGGGCTCTACAGTCGCCATAATCTCTGCCGGCATTTCATCTGCGCGCTCAGATATATAGGTGAGCAGCCCCGCCGTCGTCGCAAAGGCCGGACCATTCACAGCATCCGGCAAGCCGCCTAAACGAATAGGCTTGCCCAGCCGTACTTGCTTATCCAGCACATGCTGCGCCAAATCACGAATGCCCTGCAGCTGGCTCGATCCGCCGGTTAAAATCACCCGCCGCCCCAGCGCGCCGCCCAGACCGCTATCAGCCAATCGTGCGCGCACCATCTCAAAAATCTCCTCAACACGCGGCTGAATAATACCCACCAAAATAGAGCGCGGCACATGGTTCGGCTCGCCATGCCGCTCATCTTCGCCCAAGCGCGGCACATCGATCAGCTCATTTTCATCTGTGCTGGAGCCCATCGCGCTACCATATAAAATTTTGAGACGCTCCGCATCAACAATCGATGTCGTCAAACCCTTCGCGATATCGCTCGTGATATGCGCCCCACCAACCGGCAGCGCATCGCTAAAAATCATCTTCCCGCCATGAAACACCGCAATAGACGTCACGCCGCCGCCCATATCAATGACCGTGCAGCCCAGATCCATCTCATCTTCCACCAACGAGGCTAGCCCCGCCGCATAGGCCGAGCTACACAGCGCTGTAATATCCAGATGCGACCGCTCAATCGCGCCCGCCATATTGCGCAATGCGCCCATATCGCCTGTTACCAGATGAATATCGACGCTCATATGCTGGCCAAACATCCCGCGCGGCTCGCGTATCCCCTCATGCCCATCCACGCGATACCCCATGGGAATGGTGTGGATCAGCTCATATTCATCGCTCACCACCTCGTCCTGCGCCTTCGCCAGCGCGCGCCTTACATCATTATCTGTAATTTCATGTCCGGCGATTTGCACCTCCGCCGTATGACCATGACTGGTCGCATGCACGCCCGGTAAATTCACCACGACCTCACGCAGCGGATAGCCCTTCATCACGCCCGCCGCCATATTCTCCGCCGCATGCACTGTATTACGAATGGCGGTTTCAGCCTGTCCCAAATCCGTAATCGTGCCCGCCTTGATCCCGGCGGAAGGCTGATGACCAATCCCCAGAACCTCAAACGTGCCCTCATCATCAATCACCCGCGCGATAAAACACGATATTTTGCTGCTCCCGATATCAAGCGCCGCCACCAGCGCGCCTTTTGGTTTATGTGTGTGTTTCATGATAATGCACTCTAGATATTATTGCCCGATTTAGATCCAGCGACATATCCCGCCTTATATTCCTGCACCGCGCCGGGCTTTGTGCGCACCACAATCCGGTCCGCCTCGCGCAGATCTATACTAGCCAAACCCTTATCCAGCAGCCCGTCATCCTCCTGCGCCACTGCCAAACGCCGTAGCGCGAGACCAAGATCACCCTCTGGCAATTTCACAACCGCGCCGCCCGCCATCCTCAGATCCCAGCGCCGCTCATCAATCCATTTCGCACTGCGCGCCCGCTCAAACAAAACCGGCTCAGCCTCAAGGTTTTTGAAAAACCCCGGCGCCCTCTCCGGCGACCCTTTCCCCATCACAATCACCAAATCTTTAAACTTTGACAAACCATCGCGCGTAATCACATCCCCGCGCTCATCCAGCAAGCTCAGCTTTTTGCTCTCTTGATACAGCGCCAGCGGCCTGCGCTCCTCCAGCCCAATATAGATCGTGCCAGGCAATTGCCGCTCCACGTGCGCGCTGCGCACCCAAGCGATACGCTCAATCAAGCTCTGCGCCTCACTTGGATCAAAGGAAAATAGCGGATCGCCCTTCCCCACATTGATCAGCGCGCGCAGCACATCCGCATCCGTATTCACGCGCCCCTCAACCAAAATATTCTGTGTCACAAAGCCAAGATCCGCGCTGGCGGTGATAATCTCCTGCTTGGTCCAATGCGCCGCTTTAGTGAAACTATCCGAGAAATGCAGCCACGCCCCGACCCAAAGCGTCAAAACGAACGCACCAAAAATCAGCCCAAAACGCTTAACGCGCACCAGAAAAACCGCGCGCTTACCACGCCGTTTCTTCTGCAATGTTTTCTTTCGTGTACCGGTCAGGGCCATAATGTAAAATCTATTCGAAATTATACAGGTCGTTTAAGAAGCCGCGCGTCCACAGGAACAGGATCTTTCGGCAATGTTTTCTTCCGGCGCTCACGGCACGCCTCATCTATTAAGAGTGATAGAAATTCGCTAAAGAGTAAAGACTTGTCCGCCGCCTCCCATAAAAAATATCCGTAAGAGCCGGGAATGGGATTAACCTCATTCATCCATATCTCGCCGGTTTTACTGTCACAAAGATAGTCAATCCGCGGCGCGCCGCTCGCGCCAATGCCATCAAATAGCCGCGCTGACCACGTTCTGATATTCTCTTCCATCGCCACCTCAAGCTTTGGATTCAGCTCCCGCGTCAGCGACAACATCCCCTCACTGCTCTGTCCCGGCGCTTTCGTGCCGCTCTTCGTGCCGCCCTTATTGTCACCACCAGAGAGATATTTTCGCTTAAAGTCCAGCAACTCTTCTGTCGCCTTTGGGCGCTCAATGGCCGAGGTTCTGGTTTCACCCTCAACACGGCAAACCGCCACATTATACTCCACCAAATTCTGAACGGCCGGCTCGACAATCGCGCAGTCATCACTCTCAAAAATCGTAGGCAAACACGCCGCAATTTCTTCCACATTTTGACATTTCGCGACACCAATAGAGCTCCCCAGATGCACCGGCTTAATAATGCACGGATAACGTACGCCGCCAGTTTTAAGCGCATCCTCAATGACAGAAGCCGCAATCATATATCCCTCATCCGGACGCTGCAAAACCGCATAAGGCAAATTCGGAATGCCGAGCGTGCTCATCACCTGCTTTGTTGTGACTTTATCCATAAACACAGCCGCATCCTTCGCGCGCGGCCCAGCAAACGGCACGCCCGCTAATTCAAACAGCCCTTGAACATTTCCATCCTCACCAAACAGCCCATGAAAAACCGGCAGCGCCACATCAAACTCAATAGGCTTACCTCCGCCGAACAAACCACCTCTCTTCGGAAGCAACGCACCTTTACGCCGCGTGCCATCCGCTAGCGCAACGTCCAGCGTTACCTCTTGCACCTGTTTCCAGCCATTTTTGTCCAGCAGATAATTAGAGCGCTCCCGCAGGATATCCCCCGTCACCCATCGCCCGTCCGGCGTGATATAAACAGGCAAAACCTCATACATGCTGGCATCAATTGCCTGCATCACCTGCAGCGCACTAATGACGCTCACATCATGCTCAGGCGAACGTCCGCCAAAGAAAACGGCAACTATTTTTTTGGACTTTGTGTTTTTTGACTGGGACATAACCGCTCAAATACGCTAGAAATTAAAGTAATAACCATTTAATCACGAAACACACAATCGTGAAAGAGGCCTAAAGAAAGAGATTAAGACCCATTGCAGATCTATAAAAGCGACAGCACCGAAATCCATTACAGGGCATCTGGAAACCCGGATGGCCCAACTATTCTATGGGCGCATGGTTGGGGACAAAGCCACGCCGCATTTCTGCCGTTCACCCAGTCATTCCAATCCATCGCGCACCATATCACCATAGATTTTCCCGGCTTTGGCGCTTCGCCCGTGCCGCACGCTGCCTGGTCAACGGCCGATTACGCGGATGCGATGGCAGAGTTTATAAAATCTCTAAAGACAGACACAATCATTTGGGTAGGTCATTCCTTTGGTTGCCGTGTTGGTTTGCAAATGGCCATCAACCATCCCGATCTCATCTCCGGCCTCTTCCTCATTGGTGGCGCTGGTTTAAGGCGGAAACGGAGCCTCCTTGAAAATATTTCACTCTATTCCAAAGTTTACACTTTCAAAGCCTGCAAAAAACTCGTCCCGCTCGGCCTGAATGAAAACTGGATCAAAAGTAAATTCGGCAGCCCGGATTACCGCAATGCCGGCCCAATGCGCCCAATCATGCTCAAAGTCAACGCGGAGGATTTAACAAACACCGTTGGCCAAATTACCTGTCCTGTAAAGCTCGCCTATGGCACGAAAGACACTGAAACGCCGCCGGAAATTGGCAAACGACTGAGTAAACTTATTAAAGATGCCGATTTTATTGAGTTTGAGGGATTAGACCATTACACTATTTTGGGTGCCTCCAGACATCAGGTAACGCCGCATTTGAAAAAATTTATTGAACAATTAACATCATAAAAGCATGATCGAACATATCACCACCGCATTTGTTCTCCTCGCATACCTGGCCTTCGCCAGCAAACGCTTACTCACCTATATGCACGCTTTCCAGCAAGAGGAATACGATAATGGACGCTTCCTCGCCTGGATCTTCCGGCACAAGGTTTTTGATACGCGGATGAGCCTTCTGCTCATCATAATTGGCGGCGCATCCCTCATCGTTCCACCGCTCGCGAGTAATTTTGCTACCTTCGCCGCATTCCTGCTCATCGCCTATTTCGAAAAAGATCCGCGCAAGGAAGCCAAGAAAAAACTCGCTTTGACCAACCGCGTCAAACGCACATTAACACCGGCGATTATCATCCTCGCGCTACTCGCCATTCCCAACATATTCCTCATGCCGTGGAGCTGGATTATCAGCGTCCAGCTGATCCCCTTTATTCTCGTGCTCAGCAACATGCTGCTCAGCATGACAGAAAAGAAAATCCAAAATGATTTTATGCAAGAAGCTAAAAACAAAATCCAGGATCTCAACCCCAAAATCATCGCCATCACCGGATCGTTTGGCAAAACCTCCGTCAAACACATTCTCGGCCACATTCTAAGAACCCAAGGCGCGACCTTGATCACACCCGGAAGCGTCAATACGCCGATGGGAATCACGCGCGTGATCCGCGAAGATTTAAACGAATCGCACCGCTATTTCGTGGTTGAAATGGGTGCATATGGACCAGGATCGATTGCGCGGCTTTGCGCGCTTACGCCGCCAAATATGGGCATTATCACGGCCATCGGTCATGCACATTACGAGCGCTTTGGCACGATGGAGAATGTCGCTCAAGCCAAGTATGAGCTTGCCGAAGATGTGCTCTCACGCAAGGGCAAGGTGATCGTTCATGAACGCACTTTGCGCTATGATCATCCACGTCATATCCGCGATACAAACTCGCATTTCTTCACCGTTTGCGGCGAAAGCTTTGATCCCCAAATTCACAAGACAAAAGAAGAGCACTATCTGACCAAAGATGATTTAGAGATCCTTGATGTTGAACAGCTCGTCGACGAGCTGGAAGTGAACATTAATTGGAAAGAGAAATTCTACAGCCTTCGCGCGCCGCTTTTTGGCCTTCATCACGGCCATAATATCGCGCTCGCCTTTGCCACTGCGATCGAGCTTGGTATTGATCCGGAATTCATCAAAACAGCGCTCAAAAGCATTCCGCAAATTCCGCATCGCCTAGAAGTCAAACCACAAGCTGATGGTACAACGATTATTGACGATGCTTATAATTCCAACCCAACCGGGTTTGCGATGGCTTTGGATTTGCTCAACACACTGACCGAAAAACAAAATAAAAACGGTCGGAAAATTCTCATAACGCCCGGTATGGTGGAGCTGGGTGGGGCGCATGATAAGGCCCATCACACCGCCGGACGACATGCCGGAAAGATCTGTGATATCACCATCGTGGTCAATCCGGATCGCATTCCGACCTTTATCGATGGCTTCTACGAGACCGGAACCGGAAAAACGCTGGTGGAGGTCAAAAGCTTTGCTGATGCCGCCGACCGCCTCAGCGATTTCAAGCGTGTTGGTGATATCGTCTTGCTCGAAAATGACCTGCCCGATATTTATGAGCGCATTCCTAAATTGTAACCCTAATCATCATTCCGGCGAAGGCCGAAATCTATAGGACGTAAATTTGAATCACAATGGATCCCGGATCAAGTCCGGGATGACGGTTTTTAACCCTTTCTCTCTCCTATCCGCCTAATCTCCCAATGCAGATCTAAGCCAAATTTAGCACGCGCGCGGGTGCGGAGCTCATCGCCGAGCATTTCTAAGTCATTCGCGGTAGCATCACCAGTATTGATCATAAAATTGCAATGCTTCTCGCTCATCTGCGCGCCGCCTATTGAAAAGCCGCGACCATCGACCATTTCCACCACTTGCCAGGCCCGCGTGCCTTCAGGCAAGCCCGCAGCCTCTAACTCTATCGCGGATGGATTGGCGAAGGTGGAGCCGCCAGTTTTTTCGCTGATCGGCTGAGTGTCATTGCGCTTTTTCTTGATGTCTTTCAGGCGAGCCTTTACGTCGACTTTATCTTCACACTGGCCTTTAAAAATAGCGCCCATGAAAACTGTGCCATCGGGCACATCCGTGTGACGATAGCTCATATTTAGATCATCAACTGTGAATTTTTGTGATTCGCCAGAACTATTCAGCGCCTCAGCGCCAATCAGAACATCTTTTACCTCCGTGCCATACGCGCCCGCATTCATCGCCAGCGCGCCGCCGACAGTGCCCGGAATGCCGGATAGAAACTCTAGCCCACCAATACCCGCCTTCGCCGCAGCCGCAGCCACCGTGCCATTGAGAGCGCCCGCCCCAGCGTGAATATAGCGCTCATCCATCACGCTAACTGCTGCAAATGGCTTGCCGAGCTGCACCACAATGCCGCGCACACCACCATCGCGAATGATGGTATTGGCCAAGCCGCCGAGCACAGTAATGCCCCCCCTCCCCTCGGGGAGAGGGGTAGGGTGAGGGGGCGCTTCTCTATGCTTGGAATCTTTATCCCCCTCACACTCATCAGGACCCCCCTCACCCCAACCCTCTCCCCCAAGGGGAGAGGGCGCAGTATTGTGATGAGAAAGAAACGCCGCCAGATCATCAATATCAGCAGGTTCAAAAAGCAAATCCGCCGCCCCGCCACAGCGAAACCAGCTCTGCGCGCCCAGCGGTGCATTTTCGGTCAATGTGCCACGAACCGCGCCGAGTGGGCCCAGCTTTGTGGGTCCAGTTAGCCTGGTTTTTTTGCCCCTGTGGGCCTGATATTTTTGCTGTTTAGTCAATGCCTTACCCCAAAGTGGGCCCAGTTAGTCCACTTTTCTCACCCCTATTTAAAAATCCATATAATCACAGGGTCGCGTTTACAAACAATAATAGGAAAAAATTCCTTTTTCGTCAAGACTCGTACTTAAAATCAACCACACTCTGGACGAGGTGCATCAATATCATAAGTTTTCAGCTCTTCTTCTATCTCGCTCTTGATATCAAAAAGATACGCCTTACCCTCCATATCAACCTCTTTTTTTAAAGCGCTGTTAACCAACTCTAAGGCTAAGCGCAAATTAACCCCCCAGTCTAAATATAGAAATGCTAACTCCATTAAATAGCGAGGATTTTCTTCATCCAACAACCACATTTTTTCTAAATAAATCTCAGCTTCACTATATTTGCCTTGCTCACGCAAACAAACACCAAGGCTAAACAACACTTCTTTTGATTTTGGTTTTTTTTCATAAGAAAAACGACAATGCTTTTCTGCCTCTTGATACTGCTCTCGAGCATACAAACATTTGCCCATGATGCTGTTTGCACAGGTGCTTTCACAATCTAAACAATAAGCCTCCTGTGCAAGCCTAAAAGCCTCTTCAGAACAATCATCTTCATTATAGAGCTTGAGCGCTTTTTTTACTAATTCATGTACATTCATCATGGAAAGATTGTTTACATACAAAAAACAAATCTGTCAAACTATTTGATTAAGCAACCCGGCCCTCACGCTTGGCCGAAATTTCTTCCAGCTCTGCGGGCAGGGCGTAGGCCCAGCTTGTAATATCGCCCGCGCCCATGCAGATGATGGTGTCGCCGGTTTTTGTGATGTTGGACAGAGCCATGGCGAGATCACTGCGTGCGGGCAGGGCTATGACTTCGCGGTGGCCGTGGGATTTAATGCCTGCGACCAGGGCGGCCTTGCTCGCGCCGTCTATGGGTTGTTCTCCGGCTTCGTAGACATCCGTTATGATGACGCTGTCGGCATCGTTGAAGCATTTGCAAAATTCTTCGAATAAATCATTAAGGCGGGAATAGCGATGGGGCTGCATCACCGCAATCACGCGTCCGCCAGTTTCGGTAACAGTGCTGCGCGCGGCTTTTAGCACGGTTTCAATCTCAATCGGGTGATGGGCGTAATCATCGATGATGGTGATATCATTAACGCTGCCGACATTGGTGAAGCGGCGGCGCACGCCGGAGAAATTCTCCATCCCCTTTTTCATCAGCGCAACGGGGGTTTTCATCTCATGCGCGATTGCCAGAGCAACCAGCGCGTTTTGTACATTATGACGGCCCGGCATCGGCAGGTGAATATCGCGCACGATTAATGCCTGACCATTTTCGCAAAGCCAGGGGGCGTAGCGCACGTCAAACTTGCTGCCGCCTGCGCCGCTTTTTACGTTTAGCGCCTGCACATCAGCCTGCGGGTTAAAGCCATAGGTAATAACGCGCCGGTCCGAAACCGTGGGGACGAGGGCTTGCACCTCTGGATGATCAATGCACAGCACGGCATAGCCATAGAAGGGCAGGTTTTTAATGAAGCGTTTATAGGCCTTACGGACATTATCGAAGCTGCCATATTGCTCCATATGCTCGGCATCCATATTGGTCACAACCGCGACGCTGGCGGGCAGGCGGGTGAAAGTGCCGTCGCTCTCATCAGCTTCGGCCACCATATATTCGCTGGCGCCCAGGCGCGTGTTGCTGCCATAGGCATTGACGATCCCGCCATTAATGACGGTGGGGTCAAAGCCGCCAGCCTCCAGCATTTCACCAATCATCGAGGTGGTCGTGGTTTTGCCATGCGTGCCGCCAACGGCGATTGCCCATTTCAGGCGCATCAGCTCCGCCAGCATTTCAGCGCGGCGCACGATGGGACTTTTGGCCTTGCGCGCGGCCTGCAACTCTATATTGGAATTACACACGGCGGAGGATATAACGATCGCGGCGGGCAAGCCCCCTTGCGCATTCTTGATATTATCAGCTTCATGACCGATGGATACGCGGATACCCTTCTCGATCAGGCGCTCCACATTTGCGCTTTTGGCCATGTCAGAGCCCTGCACGCAATAGCCCAGCGAATGCAAAATCTCCGCAATCCCACTCATCCCAATCCCGCCAATCCCGACGAAATGGAGGGTGCCTATGTCTGTGGGCATTGATTTCATTGTTTGCCTATTCCTTTTTATTTTTTAAACGCAAAGTAAAACAAAGTTAGACAAAGTCGTTCTACGCTCTATAAAAACTACAGAAATATATAAAATATTTTACCGTTAATTCTATAGTAGCCTGCATTAAAAACTGGTTTTATTCTTGCGACTTCGCTACTGCTGTCTCAACAAAACTTTATCTAACTTTGTTTTACTTTGCGTTTAAAAACTTACTCGTTATCCCATCCGCTGGCCAGCGCGGTCACCAAATTCCCTAGCTTGCGCGCGGCATCAGGTTTACCGCATGCGCGCGCCTTTTCAGCAGCTTTAAACAAAACTTGTGGGTTTTGCAAGAACGTCTCCAGGCGCACAAGCAAGGCTTCAGCGGTGAAACCGGCCTCTGTCATTACCCACGCGCCGCCAGAATCGGCCAGCGCCTCGGCATTTACTTTTTGCTGATTGTCTTTGTGATGCGGATAAGGCACGAAAATCGCGGGGCGGCCAGCGGTGGCGACTTCAGCAACCGTGCTGGCACCAGAACGGCCAATGACCAGATGTGCATGCTCTAATTCCTGCGCGACATCATCGATAAAGATAGAAAGATCAGCCTTAATGCCGTTCTCACCGTAGATCTTACGCGTGGTCTCTAAATCTTCCTCGCGGCATTGCTGGACGATGTGCAGGCGGCTGCGATAGGCGCTCGAAAGCTTAATCAAAGCCTCTGGCAACACCTGGCTAAACACCCGCGCACCGAGCGATCCGCCCATCACGAGAATGCGCATTGTGCCATCTTGCTCCAAACTCGGATAGGGCTGGGTATAGAGCGCAGCGATATCCGGGCGCACCGGATTTCCAGTAAGAACAGAGCGCACTCTGTCCACCTCATCAAGGCCAGCGATCAGAGGCAACGAGAGGGCGATACGATCAGCTTTCGTCGCCAAAAAACCATTAGCCTTGCCAATGATTGCATTTTGTTCATGAATGATCGTTTTGATCTTCTGGCGCTGCGCGGCGTAAACACCAGGCACAGACGGGTATCCACCAAACCCGATCACGACCTCTGGCTTGAGGGATTTGATCAGCGCGCCTGCTTGCAACAAACCAGCGCCCAGAGCGAACGCACCTTTGAGCTTACCAAGAAGACCCGCGCCGAGCGTGCCTGCCTTAACCTCGTGCATTTTCATGCCCTCAAACATGCTGGCATATTTCAGACCGCGCTTATCGGTGATCACCTCCACCCGAAACCCGCGTGAGAGCAGATCATGACCCAAGGCTTGCGCCGGGGTCATATGTCCGCCAGTGCCGCCACAGCTTAATAAAATGAGTTTTGCGTTATTCATATGTATTTCTCGCAGAATTATATCAAGATGACAATCACATTCCACCTTTGGAAATGCTGGAACGTCTTTGCCGCCGCGTCAGCGCAAGCACCACCCCCATCGCAAACCCCATCGACAGCGCCGATGATCCGCCATAGCTGATGAAGGGCAGCGTCATGCCCTTGGTCGGCAATAGATTAAGCGTAGAGCCCATATGCACCATGGCTTGCAGCCCAAACATCGTCAACAGCCCACCCGCCGCAAGCACAGTGAACATATCATCATGATCCATCAAACGGTTAAATCCGCGCAGCAAAATAAAGCCGAGAATGAGCATCAGAATCAGGACGAAAAAGAGCCCAAACTCCTCGCCCAATACAGAGAAAATAAAATCCGCATGCGCATCCGGCAGGCCGAGCTTCACACTACCCTGCCCCGGCCCGGTGCCGAACAGCCCGCCATTTTGGAACGCATCAAGCGAACGCTCCACCTGAAAATTATCACCACTGGAAGGGTCAATGAAGCGATCAATCCGGCTTTTGACGTGATCAAAACTGAAATACACCGCCACCAGCCCCGCAATGCCGGCAGCGCCAAAAGCAAAGAGCCAACGAAACGGCAGGCCAGCAAGAAAGATCTGCGCCGCCCAGCTAGCGGTCAAAATCACCGTCATGCCCAAATCGGGCTGGAGCAAGAAGAGCGTAATCACGAGAAAATACAGCCCCGCTGCAATCAAATTCCCGCGCACATTTTCTTTGGTTTTTTGCAAGCCCATCAACCAAGCTGCGACAATCAAAAAGGCGGGCTTGGTGAATTCACTGGGCTGCAGGGAAAACCCAAAAATCCTGATCCAGCGCTGCGCCCCCTTAATCTCCGTCCCTGTCGCCAGCACCAGGATAAGCGCCACAATAGACCCCGCAAACACCAGCGAAGATAATCGCCAAATTTGCCGCCGATCGAGCATGGATACGCCAATCAACATCATCGTAGCGGGCACCAGCAGCAGCACATGACGCTTAAGAAAATAAAATGAGCCAAGCCCAATGCGTTCCGCAACGGGCGGGCTGGCAGTGGCCACCAACACCACACCAAAAACAATCAGCACAAGAAATGCCGAAAGCATCCCCCGATCCACCGTCCACCACCATTCACCAAATATGGACTTATCTGTGCGGGAAAAAAGGCTCATAAAGCATTCACCAACACTGCAAATTGTTCACCACGATCCTCGAAGGATTTAAACTGATCCCATGAAGCACAAACGGGAGAAAGAAGAACCGTCGCGCCGCTTTGCGCTAGAGTATGCGCGGCCTTAACAGCGTGCTCCAAACTATCGCACATTGTAAAGTCAACATCATTCTGCGTAAGCCACGATGCAAAACTCCCGCTCGATTGGCCGATCAAAAAAGCATGAGTTATCCGTGTCACATAAGATTCCAAGCCATTTAAACCGCCTTCTTTTGCCTGCCCACCGACAATCCAATAGATATCATCAAACGCTGCGAGCGCTTTCGACGTGGCCTCAACATTGGTTGCCTTGCTGTCATTGATAAAAATCACACCATCAATCTCGCGCACTAAAAACTGGCGATGCGGCAAGCCGGGGAAACTCTCGATTGCCGCGCGCACCTTACCCTCACCCAGCTCTAAAACATTCGCCACAGCCATCACGGCGGCGATGTTTTGCTTGTTATGTGCACCGCACAGGGCGCGTGTTTCAAAATTGATATCCTTGGCAGATACGCACATAACCTCGCGCGCGCCTTTGCTCTGCGTTGTCGCCGCGATCGCTTTGGTGAAACCGTCATCCGTTGCAATCACGGCCGTGCCCGGGCCTTCAAATATATGGGCTTTGGAAGATACGTAATTATCCATGGAACCATGACGATCCAGATGATCTGGCGTGATGTTGAGGAGAACGGAGATATCTGGCGAGAAAGTTGGGCAAAGATCGAGCTGATAGGATGAAAGCTCGAGCACAATCACCTCATCCTCAGTCGGGGCGTTCAAATCCATCACGGCGCGGCCGATATTCCCGCCGAGCTGTGATATCACGCCGCATTCCTGAAGCACATGGTGGAGCAACACCGCACTCGTCGACTTGCCATTCGTACCAGTGATGCCGATGGTTTTAGCGTTGGGATAAATGCGGCCGAAAAGTTCAATGTCACAGATAATCTCTGTTCCCGCCGCGCGCGCGGCCGTTACGACAGGGTGCGGCGCGGGGTGATAAAGCGGCACGCCGGGGGAAAGGATAAGACAGGCGCAACTGGCTAAAGTTTCCTCATCTAGTATAACGTCCGGTGTTTCATCATCGGCAGCAATCACCTTAATGCCCGCAGCCTCCAACGCCCTTACCGTTGCCTGCCCGGATACGCCCAGCCCAAACACGGCGACCGGTTTTCCATTGAGCGACTCAGCAAAGGCAGAACAATCAATCATCTCAGCTTCAACGTCGCCAGCCCCACCAGCGCCAGGATCATCGCGATGATCCAGAAGCGGATCACGATCGTTGGCTCGGACCAGCCTTTTTTCTCGAAATGGTGGTGGATGGGGGCCATGGCGAAAACGCGCTTGCCGGTTAATTTGAAGGACACGACCTGAATAATCACTGAAACGGTTTCAAGCACAAACAGGCCGCCGATGATGGCCAGCACCAGCTCGTGCTTCGTCGCCACGGCAATCGCGCCAAGCACGCCGCCCATGGCGAGCGAGCCTGTATCGCCCATGAAAATCATCGCCGGAGGTGCGTTGAACCAGAGGAACCCCATCGCCCCGCCAATCAGCGCGCCGCACAAGATCGCCAGCTCGCCCGTGCCGGGCACGTATGAGATTTGGAGATAACTCGAGAACACCTCGTTACCCACCAGATAACAAATCAAGCCAAACGACCCGGCCGCGATCGCGACCGGGACAATCGCCAAACCATCGAGGCCATCAGTCAAATTCACCGCATTCGACGCGCAAACCATCACAAAAACCGCCCAGACGAAAAACCCGCCAGACAGATAAATCATGAAATCCTTAAAGAACGGAATAGCGACATGATGGCTGATATTATCCGGCATCGCCTGTACCATACCATAAGTCGCCACAAGGGCGATGATGGTTTGGAACAGCAGCTTTAATTTGCCGGACAGGCCCTTCGTATTGTGCTTACTGACCTTCAAATAATCATCAGGAAACCCAATCGCGCCATAGCCAACCATCACCAGCACCGTGTACCAGACCAGCGGATTGGTTAAGTCTGACCAGAGCAGCGTCGAGACCGTCACCGAGATCAAAATCATCAGCCCGCCCATCGTCGGCGTGCCGGCCTTTGCGAAATGCGCTGGGCCATCTTCGCGGATCGGCTGGCCCCTTTTCTGCTTCGCGCGCAGCCAGTCAATCATACGCGGGCCGATGATAAAGCTGATCACCAGCGCCGTCATAATCGCCCCGCCGGTGCGGAAGGTTAAATAGCGAAACAGATTGAAAATCTGCACGTCTTCGGCCAAAGGAACGAGGAGATTATACAGCATTGGAAGCCTTTTTTAATGTTGGAATAAGGCGCAGCGCCTCTGAAAATACAGCCCTTGAGTGCTTGCGGATATCCTTAAACACCACAAAATCACCGGGCGCGAGGACATCGGGCGAGATCGCCTCTAACTGCCCCTGCCGCTGGTTTTTACGGATCGCATCATGGGCATTGCGCACCGCGCCAACTGTTTTGTTCGTATACATGAGATTTAGATTATCAACCCGTTTCGGGATAGCCAGCTCTTTCTTTGGAAAACACAGTGCTTTTTGGCTAAAATTCCCGAGATTATCAAGAATGGCCGTTTGGCGGCCAAAGCCCAGATCTATCATATTGGTGACCTTAAACACCGCTTCGGGCAACAGATTTTGCTGAAGCGCAGGATCAATCAGTGAAACCTGTCCCGGCACTATCGCTGAATGCACGCGATCGGCCTCAAAGCTTCTCACAGCGCGGGCACATGTCTTGCCTGTGATTTTTGAAATCAACAACCCCGCGAGCATGGCTGGCGTAAAGCGTTGATCAGGCCCCAGGGTAAAGCTATGCGGCTTACCCAAAATTTTTACGACAACGCGCGTGGCATTACTGGCGCTAAACAATTCTATGATGCGCGCATCAGCCTGTGCATGATGACCGAAGCTTAGAATATTCTGAACGCCCGCCGCCTTCGCCCGCGCCACAAGCGACAAAAACTCATCACTATCACGATCAAGTAAAACGGTGCCATGAACGGGCATCGTTTCAAACAGCATGTCACAGCGCGTAGAGGCCGCGCCCGTAATCACCGCAATATCGGACTGCGCAAAGGGTGAAAACCCAAACAGCCCGTAATCAATATTTTCCGGCACACCCGCAAGGCCAAGCGAGAGATGCCGCCCGCCCTCATGCACGCTGCCAACACGGCGCAGGACATCATGAATTTTCAATCGCGCATCACGGGACTGCACCGCGATAATATGCGCATGGGTTTTATAACGCGCTGCTCTGGCCAAATCCTGCAGCGCTTCAAACACGACCCCGACCTCCAGCAACGGCCACGGGCAATCTGCGTGCCGACCAACCGCCACCACAGCGGCGACAGCGCCCGCAGCAAACACCTTGGACAAATCATCATCACGCGTGGCGATATAAAGATCACCGGGCCTCACATCATCAATATTGATCGACACGCCAGACGCGCACCAGTCCTGCGTGCTGCGCCCCCCGGTCACAGCCTCCGCCTCCGTTGATGTCCAGATGATGTCATTATTACTGCTCATTATGATGCTAATTCCTCTATGGCTTTTCTGGCTTCTTCACAATCATCAAAGGGCAGCGTTTGGGCGGCATAAACTTGCCCCTGCTCGTGCCCCTTTCCGGCGATCACCAAAACATCGCCAGCGTTTAAATATTCTATGGCGCTTTGGATCGCTTCGCGGCGCTCTGCAATTTCCTGCGCCCCATCAGCAGCGGCCAAAATTTCCGCGCGAATATCAGCCGGATTTTCACTGCGCGGATTATCATCCGTGACCATCACATGATCAGCAAGGCGGGCGGCAATCTCGCCCATCACCGGACGTTTTGATCGATCACGCGACCCGCCGCAGCCAAACACACACACCAGCCGCCCTGCCGTATGGGGGCGCAGCGCGGTTAAAACACTCTCTAACGCATCCGGCGTGTGCGCATAATCAACATAAACCGCCGCGCCCTTCGGATGACCACCAATAAGCTCAAGACGGCCCGGCGCACCACTTAAATGCTCCAAAGATTTCACAAGCTCGTCTTGCGCGCCACAATCTTCCGCCAAAACAAGCCCCAACGCCGCCAAAGCATTTTTCACCTGAAACTGACCCACCAGCGGCAGGGCAACATCATAGGCTTTGCCAAAAACCTCCAACGCAACCTGCTGCCCATGCGGTGCGGGCGTGATCTCAACAATTTTCAGGTCATCACCCTTGAAACCATAGGATATAATCTTGTGACCCGCTTTTTCTGCGGCGTTCTTCATCGCATCGAAATAATCGCTGTCGGCGTTTAAAACTGCCGTACCGCTCTCCATCACATCAAACAAACGTGCCTTTGCTTCGCGGTAGATCTCCATGTTTTCATGATAATCCAGATGATCATGCGAGAGGTTTGTAAAAGCCGCCGCGCTGATTTTCACACCATCCAAACGGCGCTGATCAAGGCCGTGACTAGAAGCCTCCAGCGCTAAGTGCGTCACGCCGCCCGCCGTCAAATCAGCCAGATCAGCATGGAGCATTTCCGGGCCCGGCGTGGTCAGCGCGCTGGCTTTTTCAACCCCGCCACCATGAACGCCCAGCGTGCCATAGCTAACCGCACGCTTGCCCTGCGCCTCCCAAAGCTGCTTAACGAAATGCACAGTCGAGCTTTTGCCATTCGTGCCCGTCACCGCAACGATATGCTCTGGCTGGCGGCCATAAAACGCGGCGGCGATATGTGCGAATGCACGGCGCGGGTAATCGTCAGTGATCAGCTGCACTACGCCCGCCTTAACGCCCTCTGGCAACAATGTGCCGGTCGGGGCGAGAATAACGGATGCGCCATTATTGATCGCGGCCTGAATGAAATTGCGTCCATCCGCCTTCGCGCCGGGCAGAGCGGCGAACAGACAGCCGGCTTTCACACGGCGACTATCCTGCGTGACGCCGCTCAAGGCTTTGATGTTGAGATCAGAGGGGACCATCGCCATATTAATGTGCTCCCTTCACGGCAATGTAATGCTTCAACGGCGCGGCTATATCTTGCTCCGCCACAATGTGTTTCGGCTCTAAGCCCAGAATAGACACCATACTCGAGATTGTCCGCTGCACTGCTGGCGCGGCCGTCCAGCCCGCAGTGGCGTAGCCAAAGCTCGCTTTCGTGCCCTTGGGTTCATCAACCCCAATAAACACCGCATAGCGCGGCGCATCCATCGGAAATACGCCAACAAAGGATGAGATAAGCTTTTTCCGGTCATATTTCCCAGCCACGCTCTTTTCCGCAGTTCCCGTTTTGCCGCCGACCAGATAGCCCGGCACATCAGCCTTCCTCGCTGTGCCATCTGTCACAGTCAGGCGCAAAAGTTGACGCATGCGGTGCGCAGTTTTATCGGAGACCACACGCACCTCTTCGCGCGGCGGAACGATATCGCTCTTAACCAATTTTGGTTTGACCAGATACCCGCCATTAACGATGGAAGACACTGCCGCCACCACCTGCAGCGGCGTGGTGGCGATGCCGTGACCGTAGGATGCCGTCAGCGTGCTAACCTCGCCCCAAGGGTTGGGCACCAACGGCTTTGTGACCTCACGAATTTCAAAATCGAGCCTGTCGAGCAGCCCGAGATCCCGATAGAAATCACGCAATGCCGTCGCGCCCACCGCTTGCCCCATCATCGCCGAGCCTATATTGGATGAATACATGAACACTTCAGGCACCGTTAGAACACGATCTTCGGCGTGGTAATCATTGATCGCAAAGCGCCCAACTTTGATCGGCTCGCGCGCATCAAATGTCGTGCTCATCGGCACATTCAGCGTTTCAAACAGCGCTGCGGTCGAGAATATTTTAAACACTGAACCCAGCTCATACACGCCGAGGCTAAGGCGATTAAACAGCGCATTATTCGGCGCCTTCCCGGCATGATGCGGATCAAAGTCCGGCAGCGACACGCCCGCCAAAATCTCCCCAGTCCTGACATCCATGATCACGCCAAAGCCCGCCTTGGCGCTGAACTCATCAATCGTTGCCTCAATCTCTCGACGCAGCGCGTGTTGCAGGCGCGTATCGATGGTGAGGGCTAAATCCTGCCCCCCGCCTCCCGCGCCGAGCAATCCGTCAAAGCTGCGCTCAATGCCCGCCTGCCCTGCATTATCAATCGTGGTATAGCCGAGCAAATGCGCGAGCAATGACCCTTGCGGATAGACGCGGCGCTCTTCATAACGGAAACCCAAGCCCGGCTCACCGATCTCCAAAACTTTATATTGCTCATCCGGTAAAATACCGCGTTTGAGCCAGACAAAGCGCTTTGCGCTTTGGAGTTTTTGCAACGCCGTGCCGTATTTCAAATCAGAGAAAATCGCCGAGAGTCTCTTGGCCGCGGCTTGCGGATCAGAAATCAAATACGGGTCGACATAAAGCGACGCCGTTTTCAGCGTCGTGGCCAAGAGCACCCCATTGCGATCCACGACATCCCCGCGCGGCACATGCGCTACAACCTCGCCTGCGCCCTGCTCTAACTGCGCCAGATCCTCCGCCGAGGAAATCGGCTTGTATTGAATGATCGTCAGATCGAATGCCCGCAGCGCAAACAGCACATAGACCAGCACAAAAAATCCGCTGATCAAAACCAACCGCCCACGCGCCAGATCGAGCGTCGCACTGCGCTGCCCCTCTAGCTTGATCGCGTTACGGCGTAAATGACGATGAAAAATCATTGTCCGCCCCCACTCTCTTGAGAAGACAAGGCATCCAGCAAGGAATCGAAGGCTTTTTCTTTTTGAACACGCCTGGGCGCAGCCGGCTTTCTTGGGGGTGTTGATACAAGCGCTGGCGTTGACCCCACCTCATGCGCCGAAGTTGGCGGAAATGTTGCGGCAACAGGCTGACCGACGATCGCACCCTCATCAACATCAAAAGCCTCACGCGCATCGGGCAACATATCAGCCTCCAGCATAACGCCTTCCGGATCAGCAGGTTCAAGCGCTAAAAAATTCTCCGCCAAGGCCTCTAGCCGCGCAGGGCTATTCAGATACGCCCACTCCGCGCGCAGCACGCGGATCGCCTCCGCTTCATTTGCGCTCGCGCGGCGCACCTCCGCCAGCCGATCCTCAGCCTTTTGCACATTCTGCGAAGTATAGAGCAACACAACGCCGCTCAAGATAGCAAAACCATAAATCATCAATGTTTGCAGCTTAAGCTTTCTCACACCAAAACCTCCAGCGATGCATCCGTGCGAATGGCATAGCGCAGCCGCGCAGAGCGAGAACGAGAATTTTCTGCCACCTCCTGCACGGAAGGTTTAATCGCCCTTTTACCCTCAAGCGCAAACAGCGCCGCACGATCATCCTCCTGCATGGGCATGTGACGCGAGCCCTTTGGCTCCGACCCTGATGCACTGCGCAAATACGCCTTCACCGCGCTATCTTCCAGAGAGTGAAACGACACCACCGCCAAACGCCCGCCGGGTTTTAAAATTTTTGGCGCAGCCGCCAGTGCGCGCTCAAGTTCGCCTAGCTCGTCATTCACCGCAATGCGCAATGCCTGAAATGTGCGCGTTGCGGGATCGATTTTATCGCGGGATTTGGGGACAACATCGCGCACAAGATCTGCTAAATCTTCAGTGGTTTCAAACAACTTTTCCGCACGGCGCTGGGTAATCGCTTTCGCGATCCAGCGGCTTTTACGCTCCTCACCATAGCGATAAATCACATCCGCCAAATCGCCTTCATCGTAGGTGTTCACAATATCTGCCGCCGTCGCCCCGCGCGCATTATCCATGCGCATATCCAGCGGGCCATCAAAACGAAAAGAAAAACCACGATCAGCCTCATCGATCTGAAAGCTGGAGACACCGAGATCGAGCACAAACCCGTCAACCGCCTCAAACCCCGCACCGCGCAGCAGGCTTTCAACATCGCCAAAGCGCCCTTGAATAAACACCATGCGCTTGCCGTATTTACCCTTAAGCGCCATCGCCCGCACCGCGGCAGCCGGGTCGCGATCTATGCCCACCACCGTGCAGTCCGCTTGCTCAAGGATCGCCGCGCTATACCCGCCCGCGCCGAATGTGCCATCAACATACACCCCGCCATCAATGGGCGAAAGCGCATCAAGCACCTCAGGCAGCATAACAGGGTAATGACTCAAATATCTGACTCCACTAGAAAAAGTGATTTCGAAACGGTAAGTATAGAATAAAACTGGGCGAGAATTCAAAAAACCAGCAGAATGCCAGTCCGACCCTTTAAGAAATACCATAGCACCGCAAGAATCGTCAATGAATCCGGCGATTTGAGAGAGAGTTAGCCACAGAAAAGAAAAGCCGCCAGGTCTCCCTGACGGCTGATCATAGTATAATTCAAAAGACCTATAAGCCGGGTTTTGTTCCGCCTACGCCCCTTACGGGGCTACGGCGTGACAAGCCTTACTCTTCGAAAAGAGTGCCTGCCACGCTGAAGCAGCAAAGCTGCGAAAGCGGGATGGCCATTCATCTGCGATATGCGTTGCCACATATCTCTAGCGCTCTACCCGGATCGCGAGGCGGAAACCCTCATATGCGATCCCTATTTAAGCTTGCTTCCGGTGAGGTTTGCCTTGCAACTTTTGTTACCAAAAGCCCGGTGCGCTCTTACCACACCCTTTCACCCTTACCTCATAAATGAGGCGGTCTCCTCTCTGCTGCACTATCTGTCAGGCCCAAAAGACCTGCCCGGGCGTTACCCGGCACCGTTTTTCCATGAAGCCCGGACTTTCCTCTCCTTTAAAAAGATCGCCCTAACGGGCGCCTCGCACTTGCTCGGTACAATTTTAAAATCCCCGAAGGTCTTTTAAAACCACTATCCTTCAAAAAAGCGGCCATCCAGTCTTTTGAAATATGGTGGTAATATGACGGAAATCGCAAAAGAGTTCAAGTTTCGTGATGCAAACGCAACAAAGACAAGAGCTTGGCAACCGTTTCAGCAGTTGGACTGGCGGGATCAGCGCCCTTTTTGAAGGTACCCGGCGCATAGCGGCGATGGAAAGCAGTAACAATATCACCAAAATCCCCCATCGGATTATAGCCAAAACTTACAAAAAGCTCGTGCAGCGCATCCTGATTATTCACCAGATCCACCGCCGCCTCAACATCCATCTCTTGCGGCGCGGGCCATAGACCTATGTCTTGTTCAGCCAGGCGCTGCCAAGGGAACAGCTCGCCGGGATCTTGCTTGCGGGCGGGGGTGATATCAGAATGGGCCAAAATGCTCGCCGGAGAAATGCTCCATTCCTCTATTTTAATCTTACATAGCGCAGCAAGGGTGGTGAGTTGTTTTTCAGGAAATGGTTGGTAACCGAACTCATGACCGGGATTGACGATCTCTATGCCGATAGAATGCGAATTAATATCCGTTTCGCCAGCCCAATAAGACGCGCCAGCATGCCAAGCGCGCTTATCATCATCAACCAGCTGCAAACACACCCCATCCTCATCGATAAAATAATGCGCACTGACCTCCGCCGCCGGGTCACAGAGCCTATCCAGCGCGCCCTTCGCCGTTTTCATGCCCGTATAATGCAGCACAATCATTGAGGGCGTCGCGCCGCCCCTGCGCTCATTAAAATTTGGTGATGAATGGGACGTGATTTGCATGTAACACTTTCTGCGCTAGTCTCGAATTTATAGATAAGCAGTCTATGTCATTACAAAAGGATAATAAACCATGCGCATTTTCGTTGCCCTCGCCGTGATCGCCGCCACCATTTTTGGCGCTCAGTTTATCACAGGGCGATCAAACGCCGCCATGGAGAATGGAGCAGATTTGATGGAGACAAAACCCGAAGGATACCCCGCCCTTGTGCTGGGCGGCGGCTGTTTTTGGTGCACAGAAAGCGAATATCGCGCCATTGACGGCGTGCTGTTCACCCGCGTTGGTTATATGGGCGGCGCGCTGGATAATCCCGGCTACCGCGATATCACGACGGGCAAGACCGGCCATGCGGAGGTGGTGGAGGTCACATTTGATCCCGAAAAAACCTCATACGAGACGATCATCAAATTTTTTCTGACCAAGGCGCATGACCCAACGCAGCTAAACCGGCAAGGCGTTGATGTTGGGACGCAATATCGCTCCGTCATTTTCTATGCGGATGAGGCGGAAAAGGAAAAAGCGCAAAATACGATTGATAAAGTTGAGGCCGATAAGGTCTGGGAAAAACCCATCGTTACAACGCTAGAGCCTGAAAGTACCTTCTGGCTAGGCGAAGATTACCACCAACAATATTACGAGAAATATGAAGAAAAAACCGGCAAGCCGCATATCCGGGTGATGTTGAAAAAGACAAAGAAGGGATAGGCTTTTTTAAGCTGCTTCTCTGCGCCCTTCAACGGTATCACTGCAACGGTTACACAAGCCCTCTTCCTGCGCGCCGACCTCTGGCAAGACTTTCCAGCAGCGGACGCATTTTTCGCCCTCGGCTTTTTCGATCTCTACAAAGGGCGCACCATCTTTGATGTCTACATTAGAGACGATACAGACATCAGCGAGGTCATTAGCGATAGATTTTACAGCCTCAGAATCCGTCGTGATGATCGGCTTAGCCTCCAACGATGAACCAAGCTCTTTGCTTGCCCGCAGCGGCTCGATCGCTTCGAGCACCGATTTACGCACGAGCTTAATCTTCGCCCATTTCTCCGCCAGCTCATCATTTTGCCATTTCGCAGGCACATCGGGAAATTCACGCAGATGGACACTGACGGCATCTTCAAACACACCCTCCGGCTTTTGCGCCCAGGCTTCTTCGGCCGTGAAGCTCAAGATCGGTGCGAGCCAGGCGGTAAGGCAGCTGAAAATCTCCGCCATCACTGTGCGGCAGGCGCGGCGCTCAAACATATCCGGCGCATCGCAATAAAGGCGGTCCTTGCGGATGTCGAAATAAAAGGCAGAGAGATCTTCGTTACAAAAATCATGGAGCATCTTGGCGAGCTTTAGAAACTCAAATGCCTCAATATGCGCACGCATTTTTTGATCAACTTCATAAAGGCGATGCAGGATGAGTTGCTCCAGCTCTGGAAGGGCAGAAAGATCGCCTAGATCAACCGCTTCATCGGCGCTAAACCCATCGATCGAGCCCAACAAAAAGCGCAGCGTATTGCGAATGCGGCGATAAAGATCGCCCGTTTGTTTAATGGTGTCCTTGCCGATGCGAATATCATCAGCGAAATCAGAGGTCATCGTCCAGAGGCGCAGAATATCCGCGCCAGAATCTTCCATCACTTTGAGCGGATCAACAACATTGCCCTCTGATTTCGACATTTTATAGCCCTTATCATCCAGCACAAACCCGTGGGTCAGCACGCATTTATAGGGCGCTTCGCCAGTTGTGCCAACGCTTTCCAGCAAGGAAGAATGGAACCAGCCACGATGCTGGTCAGATCCCTCGAGGTACAGATCAATTTTCTCCACGCCCTTATAACACGGCCAGGTTTCGTCATCACCCACCACAAAGGCATGCGTAGAGCCGGATTCAAACCAGACATCGACGATATCGAACACTTGATCGTAATCCTCGGCGCTATATTCACGCCCCAGGAAATAATCCGCATCACGCGCCCACCAAGCATCCGCGCCCTCTTCTTCAAACGTATCAGCAATGTGGTCCAGCACCGCTTCATCGCGCAAGATCTCACCGGTTTCCTTATGCACGAACAGCGCAATCGGCACGCCCCAGGCGCGCTGGCGCGAGATACACCAATCCGGGCGCTGCTCGATCATCGCGGTGATACGCTGACGCCCCTTCGCGGGCACCCACACCGTGCTATCAATTTGCTCCAGCGCCTTTTGACGCAAATCGTTGGTGTCCATCGAGATAAACCATTGCGGGGTCGTGCGAAAAATGATCGGTGCCTTTGAGCGCCATGAGTGCGGGTATTCGTGACGCAGCGAGCCCTTCGCGAGCAGGTTCCCAGCCTCATCAATTGCCTTAAGCGGCGCAAAGTTACCAGGGCCCATTTTACCCTCTTGGGTATAGACCTCAAGCCCGGCAAACAGCGGCACGTGATCGCGTAATTTTCCGTCATCAGCGACGTTATCGGTGACTTCAATCCCATTGGCGGTGCCCAAGTAAAAGTCATCCGCGCCGTGGCCGGGGGCGATGTGAACAAAGCCTGTACCCGCTTCATCGGTGACAAAATCACCAGCGAGGAGCGGTACGTCGAAATCATAACCTTGGCCATTCAGCGGATGCTGACAGATTGTGCCCGCGACATCTACGCCATTAAAAGTGCCGAGACAGATATGCTCTTCCACCTTCGCGCTTTTCATTACGTCCTCAACCAACGAGGTCGCGACAGCTATTTTATCACCAACCTGCGCGCGGCCATCTTCGGCCACGGCCTTAATCTCATACACGCCATATTCAATTCCTTCACCAAAACCCAGCGCACGGTTAGACGGCATGGTCCATGGGGTCGTCGTCCATATGACGATGGAGGCGCCTTTAAGCAGCTCAACATTCGTTTCCCTCACTGGAAACTTTACCCAGATCGTGACGGATTTATGCTCTTTATATTCCACCTCCGCTTCGGCCAGTGCGGTTTTTTCCACCACAGACCACATGACGGGTTTTGCGCCGATATATAGGCCGCCATTCATGGCGAATTTGTGAATCTCGCGCACGATCTTGCCTTCGGCGCGGGTGTGCATGGTCAGATACGGATTACCCCAATCACCGGTTACGCCCAAACGCTCGAACTGCGCGCTTTGAATATCAGCCCATTCTTTGGCAAACTGGCGGCACTCATCGCGGAATTTGATAATATCAACATCGTCTTTATCCAGACCTTTCGCGCGATATTGCTCCTCGATCTTCCACTCAATCGGCAAGCCATGACAATCCCAGCCCGGCACATAGGGCGCATCATAGCCCATCATCTGCCAGCTTTTGACCGTCACATCTTTGAGGATTTTATTCACCGCATGGCCCATATGAATATCGCCATTGGCATAAGGCGGCCCATCATGCAAAACCCATTTCGGCTTGCCCGCCGCGCTTTTGCGCATTTCGCCATACAGATCCATATCCTGCCATTTGGCCAGAATCTCAGGCTCCTTGACTGGCAACCCGCCACGCATAGGAAAATCAGTCTTCGGCAGGAAAACGGTGTCTTTATATTTGTCTTTAAGCTCTTTTGTCATGGGAAAGTACTATGGCTATCGATCACAGAGAAATCAAGCGCTCAATATCTCGCGCGCCTTTGCACAATCCTTATCCATTTGCGCAATCAATTCTTCCAGGCTATCAAACTTCGCTTCGCCGCGCAGAAACTCTACAGGTTGAACGCGCAAAATTTTACCGTAGATATCTTGATCGAAATCGAGGATATAGGCCTCCATTTGCGCTTCGGGGATTTCGAACATGGGGCGGATGCCGATATTGATGGCGGCGGCGCGCCATTCATCTTCACCCTCAATTTGCACACGGGCGGCGTAAACGCCGTAGGCGGGGTGGATACTGTCGCCCAGCGGGAAATTTGCGGTGGGGTAACCGATATCGCGGCCACGTTGATCGCCCTGCTCTACGCGCCCCTCAATGAACCAGTCCCAGCCTAAAAGGTCATTCGCCTTATCTATATGGCCATGACATAAATGTTGACGAATAGTGCTAGAGGAGTATTTACCGCCCTCATCACCGATCTCATCAATGATGGTGACAGGCAGGCCAGCGGCCTTGATCGTCCCGGGATCGCCCTTGCGCATCTGGCCAAAGCGGAAATCATAGCCGACAATGACATGAGCGGGCTTTAGACCATTTAGCAAAATATTTTGTACAAAACCCTCGGCCGCTTGGCTGGCAAAGTCCCAATCGAAGGGCAGCGAAAAGAGCATATCAACACCCTCCTCCTGTAGCCGGCGGGCCTTTATCGCCGATGAGGTGATACGAAAAGCAGGCTCATCAGGGCGAAATAAAGCACGCGGGTGAGGCTCAAATGTTAGCACTCCGACTAACAAGCCATCGCGCGCCGCCAGTGTTTTCGCACACTCAATCAGCGCCCTATGACCACGATGCACCCCATCAAAGTTGCCAATCACCAGGACACACCCCTGCGTGTCAGCCTTAATATTTTCATATGTTTCAAATAGTTGCATAACGCATGTCATCAAAAAAATTCAAATTAGACTCCATTTTTTTATCAAGCTGTGTAACCATTCACCCGCATTGCTCGAAATGAGCAGTAACTACACTTTAAAACATAATCAACTTAATCTAAGGAGAGAACCTCATGGTTTCAAGAAAAACAGTAAACACATTGCTCGCAAGCGCTGTTGCTTTAACAATCGCCGGTGGCGTTGGCACGGCTGAAGCAATGTCAAAAGACAAAGAAAAATGCTACGGCGTTGTCAAAGCCGGTCACAATGACTGTGCCAGCGCTGATAAATCGCACTCATGTGCAGGCTACGCCAAAGTTGATGGCAGCGCGAATGAATGGGTAGCCCTACCAGCCGGTACATGTGACAAGCTTGCAGGCGGTTCTACAATAGCGCCCGGCGAAACAGCTGCGCCTGACGCAGTTAAAGGCGCCGTTGGTAAAGCCGAAGGCATGGCCGACGACATGATGAAAAAGCACTAAAATAAAACAATGCAGCGCTGTTCAAACGAACATGCATATGGTTCATTCCCACCGGCAACCCTCCCTGAGGAGCCGGTGGGAATCGGCCTTCGACATCCTTACTACGAAGAGGCGCTGGAGACAGATTTAAATTTAGGATGGATAGAGGTTCATCCAGAGAATTATTTTGGCGGCGGCGCACACCGCCATTTCCTCTCAGAATTCCGCAAGAAATTTCAGCTCAGCCTGCATGCAGTAGGCCTCTCGCTCGGCTCTGATCAGCCGGTTAGCGAAGAGCATTTACGGCGCTTTAAAGAGCTGATCGATATTTTCCAGCCCTTTAGCATTTCTGACCACGCCTCCTGGAGCGCCAGCGGCAATGCACATTTAAATGATTTACTCCCGCTGCCTTATAATAAAGAAACGCTGGAGCGGCTCTGCCGCAATATCGAACAAACACAGGCATATTTCGGGCGCACCATTCTGGTTGAAAACCCATCGACCTATATGGCTTTTAACACTAATGAAATGACCGAATATGAGCTGATGAACACCCTTTCCTAAACGACCGGTTGCGGAATTCTTCTGGACATTAACAACATCTTTGTTCAATCGGTTAATCATGGACTAGATCCCTTTGAATATATTGACAATATTAATGCCAGCGCCGTAGGCGAGATGCATCTGGCGGGCCATACGGAGCGCGAAACCGAAAGCGGCAGCACAATTTTGGTCGACACGCATAACCGCCCGGTCAAAAAAGATGTCTGGGATTTATATGAGCACGCCGTGCGCACAATCGGCGTGGTGCCGACGCTAATTGAATGGGATCAGGATTTTCCGGCGCTATCCGAACTGGTCGGTGAAGCGGATAAAGCGCGCGCCATTATAAAGCGCGTCCAAAACGAAGGGCAGGCCGATGCAGCTAAATGATTTCCAAAACTGCTTTAAAGATTTGCTGTTTAATGCAGAGCCTGAGCCGGGCGCGCAAAATGCCAGAGACAATTTTGCCAGTCTTGTTCAAACAGGCAACATCCCCCTGAATGAACGACTTTCCATCTATCGCGGCAATGTTATTGGCAGTTTGAGCGACATCATGAAAAGCAACTTCCCCCTTATCGAAAATTTGGTTGGCGAAGACTTTATGACCGGCATGGCCCGAAAATTCATTATCGAAGGCCCGCCGGAAGATGGCTGTTTAAACGATTACGGCGCAGGCTTCGCCGATTTTATTGCCGCCTTTGCGCCCGCCGCCTCTCTGCCCTATCTGCCGGATGTTGCGCGGTTTGAATGGGCACGTCATGCGGCCTATTACGCACGTGATGATTCTGCGCTTAAGGCGAAGAAGCTCGCATCCATTGCACCGAGAGAGCTGGAGAACATAAAGCTCCGCCTGCGCGACAGCGTAGCGCTCATCACCTCCCCCTATCCCCTCACCGCTATTCGTGAGTTTTGCGGGGCTGAGGATAAGGGCGATGACATGCTCGACCTTGATCAAGGCGGCGTGCACTTACTCATCCATCGCCCCGCTTTAAAGGTTGAGGTGCTGGAAATTAACGAAGCCACCTTCGCCATGCTAAGAAATTTTGAGCAAAATATGCCCCTTGGGCAAGCGGTAGAAGATGTTATAAACACGCATGAAGGCTTTGATTTTCAAGCTTTTTTACAATCTCAAATTCAGCTTGAAACTTTTTTGTGCCTTCGTGCGAATATATCAATAGAAGAATAAACAGGAGAGAGGTCATGTTAGCCCTAACGCAAGGCTTAGCGATTAAAATTGATACAATGATCGAGCCTTTGCGAAAGCTCGCAAGCTGCGTTGGCGCGCCCCTCTACGATCTAGCGGCGCGGCTATATATCGCCGAAATGTTCTGGAGCTCTGGCATGACCCGTTTTACCGATTGGAAAAACGGCAATTTTGACAATCAAATCTTCCTCTTTGACCTAGAGCACCCCGTCCCCGGCCTCTCTCCCGAAGTCGCCGCCTACGCAACAACGGTGGCCGAGCTTGTGCTGCCTATCCTTGTTGCCTTTGGCCTGTTTGGCCGGATGGGCGCGGCCGGCATGCTGATCATGACCGCCGTCATTGAGCTCACCTATGGCCATTATGATGTCCATATTTTATGGGCCTTCCTGGCGGGCACGATCTTTATCAAAGGCGCCGGGAAATTTTCGCTGGATTACCTGCTTCTAAAATATCTGAGAAAAGAATAAAAAACGCCTCTTGTCCTTGGAATGCACAGTGTCTAAAGTCTTGTGATACTGTGATAATGAGGGACCGGAATGCGGCAAATTTTATTTTTAATGCTATCAAACCTGATCATTATCGCTGATCAGTTGAGCAAGTGGTTTATCACTGAACATATAATCCGGCCCGCACTTGGTCAGCAGCCTCACGGCCTGATCACATGGTACATAGATGTAACCCAGCGCCTGCCCTTCACCGAAATTGAAGTTCTGCCCTTTTTCAACATCAATATGGTTTGGAACCAAGGGGTGAGCTTTGGATTGTTTAGCGGCGATACCGATTACGGCCCGTGGCTTTTGATTGCTCTATCACTCTTCATCACCATTTGGTTCGGTGCCTGGCTGTTTAAGGAAACACATAGCGCGAAGCTCACCGGCATCGCGATGGTCATTGGCGGGGCGTTGGGCAATGTGATTGATCGGGTGCGCTTTGGCGCTGTGATTGACTTTCTAGACATTCATATCGGCGATTGGCACTATCCGTCCTTTAATATCGCCGACAGCGCCATTGTGATCGGCGTTTTTGTCCTCATCATTCATTCACTCTTTTTTGAAAAAAGCCTTCATCACGAGGGCGCTTCTGGGTAAAGTAACGACATGATTAAAAAGAATGTAATATTGCTATGTTTTTCGGTGTTGATGATTGCCGGATGTTCCGGCGCAAAAGAACAGCTGGGGCTGAACAAACAAGCGCCGGATGAGTTTAAGGTCGTCAAGCGTGCACCGCTGGAAATGCCGCCAGCCTATGGCTTGCGCCCGCCGAAACCAGGCACACCGCGCCCGCAAGAACAAAGCCCGGAAGAACAAGCCAGACAAAGCGTTCTGGGCACGCAAAGTTCTGAGCGCAAAACAAACCAATCTGAGGGCGAAATGCTACTGCTCCAACACGCCGGCACCTCAATCGCAGATCCAAGCATTCGTGAAAAAATCAACGCGGAGACGATTGAGCTTAGCGAGCGCAATAAACCAGTCGCACAAAAACTGCTCGGCATTGGCGGCGGCAAGGATAAAATCTCCGCCAGCGTGGTTGATGCCAAGGCTGAAGCCCAGCGCCTAAAAGAAAACAAAGATGCAGGCCTCGCCCCCACCGAAGGCGAAACCCCGTCGATTGAGGATTAAAAACGCGAATGATGCACACTCACCTTAATGCTCCACAGTCCATTACGCCGCACCCCTTACAAAACACAACCGCACCCTCTTTGGTCCGCCCCTCAATGTTGGGCTATGTAAAATGAAATTTAAGTGGGGCGCGGCTTTATTTTGTTTGTCTATTTTGGTGTTTGGCGTACTCACACCACAAGCGCTCTATGCACAAGAGCCACAAACAACGAACGCGCAAACCGCTGAAAAAACCTTCAACGCGGCGCATTTTACGCTGGATAATGGTATGGAGATCGTAGTTATCCCTAACCACCGCGCACCCGTTGTAACGCACATGGTGTGGTATCGCGTAGGCGCGGCGGATGAGCCGGAGGGGAAATCCGGCATTGCGCATTTTCTAGAGCATTTGATGTTTAAGGGCTCTGACGGCCTTGCGCCTGGTGAGTTTTCGGAAATCATTCGCGCCTTGGGCGGTAATGACAACGCCTTCACCTCGCAGGATTACACCGCCTATTTCCAATCCATCGCGGCGGAGCATCTGGAAACCGTGATGCGGATGGAGGCTGGCCGTATGCGCGGGCTCACACTTTCAGAAAAAGACTTCCTGTCCGAACAAAATGTTATTCTGGAAGAGCGCAGCCAGCGCATTGATAATAACCCGCCGAGCCTTTTAAATGTCAAACTCTCCGAAGCCCTCTATCGCGACCACCCATATGGCGATCCCGTCATTGGCTGGCGCGGCGAGATGGAGGCGCTGAGCTGGGAAGATGCAAAGGGTTTTTACGATCAATATTACGCGCCAAATAACGCTATTCTGGTTGTGTCCGGCGATGTGACTGGCGAGCACGTTCTAACGCTCGCACAAGAGATTTACGGCACGTTTGAGCAGCGCCCCGTGCCAGAGCGCAAACGCGTCAAATCTTTTGATAAACCGGCAGAGCCCTTCGTCACTGTCTCACACCCGGCCGTGCGCCAACCCACCATCCAGCGCAGCTTCATCGTCCCCAGCTATCGCCAGAACCCGCTCGATTCATTGGCTCTGCAGGTGCTTGAGGAAATCGTCGGGGCCAGCTCAACATCGCGCCTTTATAAAGCCCTCGTCATTGACCAAAAGCTCGCCAGCGGGGCGGGCCTATCCTATCGCGGCAATGCGTGGGACAGTGCGGAACTGACCATCTATGCGCAGCCCTTACCGGGCATTACGCATGACTTTTTGGAGACCGCCATGAATGCAGAGCTACAAAAAATAGCGAAAGAGGGCATAAGCGAAGAAGAACTGAAAAGCGCGATCAGCCGCCTGCAAAACCAAGCCATCTACGCCCGCGACAGCCTCACCGGCCCAGCGATGATCTTTGGCTATTCCCTGATCACCGGCTCCAGAATGGATGATGTTGAACGCTGGCCACAAAATATCGCGCTCGTTAGCGCTAAGCAAATTCAAGAGGTCGCGCAAAAATACTTGATGCCGGACGGCGCAGGATTTAAGAACGCCGCCACAGGCTATCTCCTGCCCGCCCCGCCGCCAAATACAGAAAAAGAGGAGGAGGCCGCAGAATGAAACACGTTTTAATCCTATGCTTTGCGCTTATCCTCACCGCCCCGGCTCAGGCGCGTAATTCTGTTCTGGACATCAGAGCCGTCACCAGCCCCAACGGTATTGAAGCATGGCTGGTTGAAGATCATTCTATCCCGGTCATCTCTCTCAAATTCGCGTTCAAGAACGCTGGTACGGCGCTTGATCCAAAAGACAAGCAAGGTCTGTCGCGCATGCTCTCCAATACATTGGATGAGGGTGCGGGTGAGCTAGATTCTCAAACATTCCAAAAAGAGCTGCAAGATCTCTCCATCACTCTAAATTTCGGCAGCGGGCGCGACCATTTCATGGGGAATCTCAAAACGCTAAGCACAAATAAAACCCGTGCGTTTGAGCTGCTCACGCTTGCCCTGACACAGCCGCGCTTTGACGAAGAGCCCGTTTCGCGCATGCGCAAAGCCAATCAAGCGCGCATTCGCTCCTCCCTCTCCAAGCCCAACTGGATCGCCGCGCGCGTGCTCAATGACCGGGCGTTTGAAGGGCATCCATATGCGCAAAATAGCGGCGGAACGCTCTCTACATTGGAAAACATAACGCCCGGCGATCTGCGCAGTTTTCACAAAAAACTCAGCCGTGATCGTTTAGTGGTTGCGGTCAGCGGTGATATCACCGCCGCAGAGCTCGCCAGCGCGCTCGATCACATATTCGCGGGCCTGCCCGAAAGTTCAGAAATTAAAACGCCCGCCGCTTTAACACTTCAAAATCAGGGTAAAACCTATCTATTTAAAAAAGATATTCCGCAGACCATTATAGAGATTCTTCAACCCAGCATTGATCGCAAGGCCTTAGAATATAGCACTGCGCAAGTGATGAATTTTGTCCTTGGCGGCTCCGGTTTTGGATCACGCCTGACCAAAACCATCCGCGAAGAACGCGGGCTGACATACGGCATTTACAGCTATCTCCAAGATATGAACCATATTGATTTACTCGCCATTTCCAGCTCCACCAAAAATGAAAGCGCTGCAGAGATGCTCGAACTCATTCGCGCAGAATGGGCGCGCATGCGCGATGAGCCCATTTCTGAGAAAGAACTCACCAACGCCAAATCCTATCTAATTGGCTCACTTCCGCTCTCCTTAACCTCAACAGATAAAATTTCCGGTGCACTTTTATCTCTGAAGCTGGACGATCTGCCTATCAATTATTTTGATATCCGCGAGGCTGAAATTCAGGCTGTTACGGCTGAAGAAGTGCAAGCACTAGCCCAAGACCTCCTCAATCCCGCGCATTTTACGACCGTTCTGGTGGGACAGCCAGAAGGTTTGAAAAACCTTGAAATACTGAGCACAATTCCAAATGTCGAATAACAAAAAAACGCAGAGCTGGGCCGCCCTTAAGGAACATCAAAAAACCTTAAGCACGCTTCACATGCGTGATGCTTTTGATGACAATCCAAAGCGTTTTGATGAGTTTCATATTGCGCTCGATGGTATGCTCTTTGACTATTCCAAACACCGTATAACCGGTGAGACACAAGAGCTTTTGATGACGCTCGCCCGCTCTTGCGCTCTTGAGCGCTATCGCGATGATATGTTTGCTGGCGAAGCCATTAACACATCCGAAAACCGCACCGTCCTGCACACCGCGCTACGTGGCTCTGCACAACCCCGGCTGGAGATTGATGGCGAGAATATCGACAGCTTCGTCAATCAAACCCTGAAGCGCATTGAGAGCCTCAGCGACAAGGTTCGCGGCCATGATAAAATCACCGATATTATCAGCATTGGTATCGGCGGATCAGATATTGGACCACGCATGGTCTGTGACGCGCTGGCGGACAATGCCAGCGGCCCGCACATGCATTTCATCTCTAATGTCGATGGCGGACCGCTTTCCGCCCTGCTCGACCAGCTAAAGCCCGAACATACGCTCTTCCTCATCGCCTCCAAAAATTTCGGCACGGTGGAGACCAACACCAATGCCGAAACCGCCAAGGCCTGGCTGATGGACACCTTAAGCGAAAAGGCCTGGCCGGAACATTTCATCGCCATCACGCAAAACAGTGAAGCCGCAAAAGCCTTCGGCATCAGCGATTATAACACCCTGCCGATGCGCGAGTGGATCGGTGGCCGCTATAGCCTCTGGTCCGCCATCGGCCTGCCCATCGCAATTTCTTTCGGCTTCAGAGAATTCAAGGCACTCCTCAGCGGCGCGCAAGCCATGGACGAGCATTTTAAAACCGCGCCGCTAGAAAAAAATATCCCTGTGCTGATGGGCATGCTCGGTATATGGTATCGCAACTTTTTTGGCTTTACCGCGCAAGCGATTTTGCCCTATGCGCAAGCGCTCGAAAGCCTGCCCGCCTATGTGCAGCAGCTCGACATGGAATCCAACGGCAAACATGTGACGCGTGATGGAAAAATGATAGAGCACGCCACAAGCCCGATCGTTTTCGGCGGGCAAGGCACAAATGCGCAGCATGCGTTTTTCCAGCACCTCCATCAGGGCACAGACATCATCCCGGCCGATTTTATTGCTGTGATTAATCATGAGCACGGCTTAGACAATCATCACACCACACTGCTCGCCAACGCGCTGGCACAGGCCCAAGCCCTCATGCAAGGCAATGGCGATGGCGAGACGCCGCATCAAGATTTCCCCGGTAATCGCCCCAGCTCTATGATCATGCTCGACCAGCTTGATGCTTATCATCTGGGTATGCTCCTCGCACTTTATGAGCATAAAGCGGTCGTACAGGGCTGCATCTGGGACATTAACAGCTTCGATCAATGGGGCGTAGAGCTTGGTAAAAAGCTTGCGCAAAACATCACAGATGCGCTAGAGACAAAGGCAGTGCTAGAGGCCGATTCTTCTACGCAAAACCTAATCAAACATATAAGCCTGCGTAAAGAGTGAACGCCACCTCCGTCACCCCCACTGTTTAAGCTCAGCTTCGCTGAGCCGCGGGCATGACGGAAATAGGGGGATGAATTATTAATTCAAATCACTATAATGAGAGAAACGACAAAAGGAAGTGACGAGTGCAGCACGGCATACCAGATCCGGATCGATTAGAGGTCATCTCACAAGGCGAGCTAAATGATGCCATGGAAAAGCACAGCTTCTACCTGACCGGTCGTAAGGGCGGGGCGCGAGCGGTATTCCAATATAAAAACCTATCCAATCTGGATTTTAACGAACAAGACCTCTCACAAGCTGACTTCACCGGCTCTATCCTGCTCCAATGTAATTTGGAGAATGCCACCCTACATAGCTGTAACTTTTTTGCTTGTGATCTGCGCAATGCTAACCTAAAACGCGCCAATTGCACGCGCGCTGATTTCCGCGGCGCATACGTTGCGGGCGCAGACTTCTCCAGCGCGGATATGAGCGGCGCTGATTTGCGCGAAGGCAAAATCATGCTCGCTGACGATGACGGCAAGCTCTATGACCGCGCGCGCAGCGGCGGCGAAGGCAGCCGTACAATCTTCCTGGGCGCAAAGCTAACAGGCGCAAATATGAGCGGCCTGCAAGCCCGCCGCGTTGATTTAACCGACGCAGATCTCACTGGCGTGAACCTGAACAACGCCAATCTCAGCGAGGCGGATTTCAGCGGCGCGAACTTGACCGATGCCGATCTCACCGGCTCTAATCTTTCCAACATCAAGCTGCGCGGCACCATCATCGCAGGCGTGGCCATGGATGGCGCAGAGAAAC
This sequence comes from Alphaproteobacteria bacterium, assembly GCA_024275825.1. GTDB lineage: Bacteria > Pseudomonadota > Alphaproteobacteria > Micavibrionales > Micavibrionaceae > JAJRYK01. The sequence continues at coordinate 71,530 of JAJRYK010000020.1, read as the reverse complement.
ACGGCATTGACCTGTCCGAAGCCATCACCGAACAAAGCATGGGCGATAAATTAGAGAGCCTGGGCAAGACTCTGCCCGAGCTGCTGGAGGAACACACCGTGTGGGTTGCCACGGCTGGCAAAACCGGCAAACGGCTGGATTTAAGCGGCTATGATTTGCGCGACGTCATCGACCTGCGACGCTTCCCGCTCACCGCTATAAAGGCGATTGGCACGACCTTCCTCCATCAAGATTTGAGCGATGCGGAAATGCAAAGCGCGATCTTCGACAAAGCCGATTTCCGCGATTGCAACATGGAAAGCGCCGATCTGCGCGGCTCCAGCTTCAAACACGCCAAATTCGCGCGGGCTAATCTGGAGGGCGTGCAGCTTTGTCCGCTGAAATTCAAACGCGATGATCCCAAAGCGCGCCTCATGCGATGTAACCTCAGCGGCGCAGATCTACGCTACGCCAACCTCAAAAATGCCGATCTGCGCGACTGTATTTTGATGGGCGCAGACCTGACCAACGCCGTTCTCACAGGCTGCAATCTCCGCCGAGCCGATCTGTCCGGCACCATCCTCACCGGCGCAGTTCTGGATAACGCACAACTAGACGATGCAATTATTGATTTAAGCGCGCTCTAGGTCTATTTTCATTGCATGCGTATCCGTTATTTACCAGATATACTCGTCAACCAAATCGCCGCTGGCGAAGTCATTGAGCGACCTGCTGCGGCTGTAAAAGAGCTCGTCGAAAATGCAATCGATGCGGGCGCCACCAAAATCGAGATTGATATTCGCAATGGTGGTAAAAGCCTAATCGTCATCAATGACGATGGCCATGGCATGAACCGCAAAGAGCTGAGCGCCGCACTCGACCGTCACGCCACCTCCAAGCTTCCGGGCGATGATTTGCTCAACATCAAACATCTGGGATTCCGCGGCGAGGCCTTGCCCTCCATCGGCGCTGTCGCACGCGTCAAGATCATGACCCATGATCGCGAAAGCGGTGAAGCGTGGGAAATCACCTGTGAAGGCGGGAAAAAGAGCGAACCCAGCCCCTCCGCGCACCCCAAGGGTACAAAAATCGAAGTGCGTGACCTGTTCTACGCCACACCTGCGCGGCTAAAATTCCTTAAGACAGAGCGCGCTGAGGCTATGGCGGTGAAAGACACGCTCACCCGCCTATCTATGGCCCATCCAAATATTGCTTTCCGCCTAACCAATGACGGGAAAACTTCACTAAACCTACCTGCCCTGCTCGACCCGCAAGGCCGCCTCGCTGCGATCTTAGGACGGGAATTTGGGGAGAATTCTCTGAGCATAGAGGCCGAGCGCGAAGGGATGACACTCTCCGGCTTTGCGGGCCTGCCGACCCTGCATCGCGGGACAAGCCAATATCAATATCTGTTCGTCAATGGTCGCCCTGTGCGGGACAAGCTCCTGCATGGCTGCGTCCGCGCAGCCTATAGCGACGTTTTGCATGGCGGGCGTCACCCAATGCTGGCGCTGTTCCTCAATGTCCCTGGCGAGCAGGTCGACATCAACGTCCACCCCGCCAAAGCCGAAGTGCGCTTTCGCGACCCCGCTATGGTGCGTGGCATGATCATCAGCGCGCTGAAACACGCGCTGCATGCCGGCGGGTTTCAAAGCTCCTCCAGCGTCGCCGACCGCGCGCTGGATGTCATGCGCCCCGAAGGCTACACCAACAATAACGGCCCATCGCTACCGATGCACAGAGGTAGCGCCGCCGCGGTGCCACGCAGCTATGCCTATGGCGGCGGGATGGGCGAAGTGCAACACATGCAATTCCAAGCCTTCAGCCCGCTGATGTCGCAAACCGCCCCCGCCGCAAAGATGGAAGAGGTGCACGATCCGGCCGCACAAAACTTCCCCCTCGGCTCCGCCCGCGCACAATTGCACGAAAATTACATCGTCGCGCAAACCGCAGATGGCTTAGTCATCGTTGACGGCCACGCCGCGCATGAACGTTTGGTTTATGAGCGGTTTAAGGCGCAAATCGCCGAGCGTGGCATTGAAAAGCAAGGCCTGCTCAGCCCCGAAATTATCGAGCTGGACGAGCAGCAATCCGCGCTTTTACTGGAACATACGGAGCAGCTCTCAAAGCTTGGGCTAGAGATCGAACCCTTTGGTAACGGCGCGATTGCGGTGCAGAGCGTTCCGGCCATTCTCGGCGGAAAAGCCAATATCCGGCAGCTCATCCTCGATCTCACCGATGATGTGCTAGAGCGCGGCGATGTGCAGAATTTAGAGGAAAAAATTAATGAAATCCTCTCTACCATGGCCTGCCACGGCTCCGCACGTTCTGGCCGCCGAATGAACGGCGAGGAAATGAACGCCCTGCTGCGCCAAATGGAGCAAACCCCCCATTCCGGCCAATGCAATCATGGCCGCCCAACCTACATTGAGCTAAGCTTAACCGATATCGAAAAACTCTTCGGGAGACGATGATGAATGACGATCTAACAGCCCACACAAAAGCTCCAGAGCAAAAGAAAACGCTCACCATTTACGGCCTGTTTATTGCCGCGCTTCTTGGTTCTTTCTTGCCATCCCTCATTTTTGCAAGCGCCGCGTTTATCCTGTTCTTCGTCGTTCTCATTGCGGCCTATATCATGCGCGGCGGCGCTGATGAGGATAGCCTCACGCAAAACCACATGACCTACCTCATCCGCACCATCTGGATCGGCAGTTTAATCATGACCGTCACCACACTGGTCGGCAGCGTTTATTTATATGCCAGCGTTGATAATGCACCGCTTATGCCCTGTCTTGAGCGTTTTGTAGACTCAAGCACCCTCATGCAGGCGCAAAGCATGAGCGGACTAAAACAACTCTTTGGCAGCTGCTTTGATAGCTATATCAAAGTCAATTTAATGGTGTTCATTATCGGCGGCATCATCTGCGCCGGCGCGCCCGTTGCCTATTTCTCCTACCGCTTATTTACCGGCACAAAAGCTACGCTAAATAACGCAAAAATCACAAATGTAAAACGCTGGCTCTAAGTCTCCTCCCCCTGAGGGGGAGGATTAAGGTGGGGGGTGATGATGTTTGATGAATATGCGATTTTCACCCCTCCCCCTAACCCCCTCCCTCAGGGAGGAGGGATTTTAACGACTGATCAGGAAGAAAGCAGCGCCAAATACACCGCCGCCGCGGCTAAATCAGCTTTCACGGCAATGTCCTTTTTCTCTTGCAGCGGGTCGGGACCGTATTTTTCTTCATTATAGCGCTTGGCGTTATACAACTCCTCTGCGCGGGCGGCGCTAAAGATATCCTCAGCACTCGCCGCGCCCTCCATAAAGGCCAGCGCCAGAACAAGCGACCCACTCAAGCTTGTTACCAATTGAAAAACCGTAAACTGATCATCACACATTGATTTTACATAATGCAAAATAGAGGTGTGAGCCTCTTCAGAATGCTGAAGGGCGTTGAAGGTGGTGGTAGTGGGCAGGCGAATGCCGCGGCTTTGCGCAAACCAATCCAGCCATTTGTCCCATGCATCATTTTGCACCTGTGCCATTCGTTGCTCATCGGTGCGGTAGCATAAAAGATCAGTATTAAGATATTTCAGGATCGCCGCACTCATCGCCGCACGCTCTTTACCCACGCGATCAATTTTGGTGCTCACCAGCTGGGTCAGTGGCATGCTATCCGGCTCAATCGCCTCGTCCTGCGCCGCCCATTCCTGCATGACCGCATCGGCCAAAGCCTCATGCGCGCAAATCAGCTTATTCTTCGCCGGTGTATGAACAGACTTGCCATCAAGCAAAATCGCGTAACCGCCCTGCTCTTTTGTATGGCTCACAATTTTGTAAAAGCGCTTCATTATTCACCAGCCTCGCCGCGCCCAACGGCCGGCACTTCGCGCACCTCTTCCTCTGCGGCCATATACGCCGCACACGGATGGTCCTCATTCAGGCCTAAATCAGTCAGTGAATAAGCCAGAAATACCGGATTAACCGCGCCCAGCAACAACCCGCCAATCTTGCGTCCAATACCCCGTAAATCCGGACCGATAGAAGGACTGCCCAGCGGGCCTCTAATCTTCACACTGGCGGCAATATCGCCCAGCGCAACATCTTTGGGCTTGGGAGTTAGCGTGATATTCAGGTCATCTTTTGTCAAATCATAGCTCCCCTCACCCGCCAATGTCAGCCGCCCAGTATCCATGAACAGCGCATTACTGCTCGCCAGCCCATCCTTGATCGTGAAATCCATGATCGCACAATTAACCTGCGTGCGCTCCAATGGCTGCGTGTCCGGCAAAATCGCATTCACCAGCCCGCCGCCCCACAGATTAATCAAATCGGTACGCAGCTTTCCCTCGCCGCCAATAAAGGTAAATTTACCATTCAAGCTAGAAGTAAGCCCGGATAAATCAGCAGCTTGGCCGCGCAGCGCTAAAATAACCTCTGCCGTGCCGGACACTTCGGCCTGTTCATTAAATTTCTTCTGCAGCGCGCCGTAATCAAAATCCTTAAGCGTTATATTAACATCCAGTTCCGGCCCGTCTTCCAGCGCCTTTAGCGCGATATTCACATGCGCATCAGAAAAAGCGAAAGGCTCATCGGCTGTTAGGCTCAGCGCCTGATCAACAATTTTAGCGGTTAGCGTTAAATCTCCAAGATCCGCCTTGCCGAGCATAAAATGCTCAAATCGTGCATCCACATCCATGAAGGCCAGCGGCAGTGTGAATGACTTTTTGCCCTCGCCCAATACAGCCTCATACGCGGCGATCAAAGCCTGCAGCTGCGAGTCCTTGCCAAAGTCAGACATATGAAACGCGGCGCTTTGAATATCACCCTTCAACCCGCGCCCATGTTCGCCAGTAATAAAAACCAGATTATGCTTGATCTGTGTTTGATGCTCGGAAACCTCCCACTCACCCTGCACAACAAGCTCTGAAGCCGCTTTGCGCTTAAGTGCTAGTTTGCCCGTGATAACAGGCTTGTCACCGAGCGCCAGCGTCAACTGTTCAAAAACGCCGTCCTTCACTGCGCCGGACAGGCGCAGCGCGCCAACAGATCCCTCAAACCCACTGGCTGTGCTAAAGCGATATTTTTTGCCCTGCCCCTGCCCAAAAACATCGAGATTCATCCGCACCGCCAGCGTGTCATCGCCGATCTTTCCCTTAAGCAACAGCGCAGCTTGAGGACTTTCATCCAGGTAATTTTCATCAATCGTGACAGATTCAATTTGTAGCGCCTTGTTTGTGAACACACTGGGCAGCGCAGAAAAACCGCGCAGCTCCAGCGTTTTTATCTTGCCGGTCTTAAACATCACATCCCAAAACCCGGCCCTAAACCGCGCAGAGGCGAGGCCGCCAACCGGCACCTCTTCCTCCAGATTTTGATGCAGCGTTAATCCTTCGAAATCAAATTCAATGCTGGGGAAAAACGAGACGTTATTGAGCGTTTCAACGCGCGCATGATACCCCGTCGCGCCGCGCACATAGCTCTCAATCGACTCTTTGTAAAACTCACCATTCCCGCCAATATTGGCCAAAACAGTGAGCATGATCAGTACAAAAGCACTAATAAAAAACACCCATTTAAACAGCCGCGTATACCACGGGGCTTTTGAAATTTCGGGTTTTGTATCTTCGTTCATTTTTTCTCTCTTTTCGGGCATGATTATAACCATGTCTGAAGCACACTGTCACCTCTCACATTAGCGCAATCACTCAGAAAAAGAGGGGCACCACAGAGGGCACAAAGATCACGGCGTTTTCACAGAAGAAACATTCAAAAAACCTCTGTGCCTTTTCTCCGTGTCCCCTGTGTTCTCTGTGGTAAAAAACAACTACGCATCAACATCATCGAACGGATCATCTTTATAGGATGTGCTAAAGCCAAAGGCTTTCCAGCTTTTTGCCAGCTCTGGCGACAAGGGCGCGGCAATATCCACCATGCCCTTTTGCGTTGGATGGTTGAACATCAGGCGCTGCGCATGCAAATGCAAACGGCGCGCATAATCAACATGGTCTAGTCCGGCAAGGCCCGTCACAACGTCTGACCCACTGCCATGTTGACGCTCTTCGGGCGCCAGCGCACCTCTATATTTCACATCGCCCAAAATAGGGCTGCCCATCACTTCCGCATGCACACGGATTTGGTGCGTGCGCCCGGTGCGCGGCCAAAAAGCAACGAAGGCCGCCTGATCACCCATATGCTCCAAAATTATATATTCAGTCAGCGCGCGCTTGCCGTTCTTGGTATCGACCACCATGCGCTCTTTATTTGCCCCACCCGCCTTAATCAACGCTGCATTCACTGCGCCGCGAAACAGCTCTGGCCGCGGCGTGACAATCGCCCAATAGAGCTTTTTGATATCCCTACCCTTAAACATTTGACCGAGCTTTCTTGCCACATGACTAGAGCGCGCGAGCAATAGCACCCCGCTCGTATCCTTGTCCAAACGGTGCACGAGGCGCGGCCGCACGCCATCCTTATTGATCAAGCCATCCAGCATACCATCAACATGGCGCGTCGTATTCGTACCGCCCTGCACCGCCAGCCCGTGAGGCTTGTTCAGCGCGATAATATCGCCGTCATCATAAATCACCAATGATTTGATAAAACCGATATCGGCATTACTGAGAATCTGTTTCTCCGGCTTAAAACGATGCTCTGCGGGCTTATCAGGCTTTATGGGGGGAATGCGCACACTCTGCCCAGCGACCAATTTCGTCTCGCCGCGCGCGCGCTTACCATCCACGCGGAACTGCCCCTTACGGATCAGCTTTTGCGCAAGGCCATAGGGGATATCCGGCACATAGCGCTTCAACCAGCGATCAAGCCGCTGCCCGTCATCATCATCGCTGACCGTGATGTGTGTGACGCCTGATTTAGGCTTGTCTGTGATGTCTGTATTTTCGCTCATGCGGCTATATATCGTATTAAGCTCATGGCTGCAAACAATGCGGTGATAGATAGGATAACCGAGGCCGCGATATAAAGCGCCATCGGCGCCAAAGCGTGACGCTCCCACATCACCGCCACATCCAGTGAAAAGGTCGAAAAGGTCGTAAACGCGCCCAGAAACCCCGTCACGAGCAGCGCTTTAACCTCTGGCGAGGGCTGCCAGAAATGCGCAAATACAGCAATCAGCAAACCCATCACAAACGAGCCAATCACATTCACGCCCAACGTGCCCCAGGGAAAGCCATCCCCAAACACCTTAAAACTCCAGACATTAACGCCGTAGCGCATCACCGCGCCCAGCGCGCCACCAGCGGCAATCATGGCTATTGTGTTGATCATTATAACCTCTTATATCTCTTCGATATGTTTACGCGTTTATCCCATACATATAAAGCCCTTCTTTTAGGCTTAGTGGCCTATATCGCCTTCTCTGTGTCAGATGCGGCTGTAAAAGTCATCACACCATATTATTCAGTTTACCAAATTGTTTGGGGTGATTTAGGAATCGCTAGTGTGATTTTTCTTTTGCTTGCGCCAAAACTGGGGGGCATAAAACAGCTCAAAGACCCGCTTAATACTAAAGCGCACCTCATACGCGGCGCTATGAATTTCCTTGGCAGCATGCTGATTGTTTATTTTTTCTCCATCATGCCGCTGACCAGCGTCTATACAGTGATCTTCCTCTCTCCCTTTATGATGACCCTGATCGCCATTCCTATGTTTAAGGAACACGTAAGCTGGAACAGATGGATCGCAATGGCCGCTGGCTTCACCGGCGTCCTCATCGCCTTTCGACCATGGGAAAGCGATATCAGCATTCTGACATTTCTTATGTTGCTCGGCGCCCCGCTGTGCTTTTCCGTTATGCACAGCATGATGCGCACCATGAAAAACCCTAGCGACATCGCGACCGGTTTTTATCCGTTAGCCATCGCCGTTTTACCCATGACAGTGCTAACATTTACGATTGGGGACTACGTCCCGTTTGCTCCGGCGCACATTATCCCCTTGGTGATTTCAGCCGTTGCGATTGTCATTGGCTTCATCACAGTATCGCGCGCCTATCACATGGCTGATGCCTCCCTTGTTGCGCCGGTTCAATATACGCAAATGATCTGGGGCGTGATTCTAGGGGCACTGCTTTTTGATGATCTTCCCGATCTGTGGATGCTCACTGGCGCCGCCATCATTATTGCGAGCGGTATTTATTTGATTAGAAGTGAGCACGCTACCCCTTCCGACGCTTCGCCCAATACTCCAACCTCTTCTTAATTTCCCGTTCAAAACCGCGCTCAACCGGCTGGTAGAATACCTGCCGTGGCAAACTCTCCGGGAAATAGCTCTGCCCGGAAAATCCCTCCGGCGTGTCATGGTCGTACTGATAGCCCAGAGAATGCCCCTCTTGCTTCATCAATTTCGTCGGTGCGTTCATTGCGTGTTTTGGCGGCATTAATGATCCTGTATCCTGCGCCGCCTGCTTCGCAGCTTTCAGCGCCATATAGCTCGCATTTGATTTCGGCGCGCAAGCCAGATACGTGCAGGCCTGGGCCATCGCCAGCTCGCCTTCCGGCAGACCCAAGCGCTCATAAGCCTGCCACGCCGCCATCACCAGCGGCAGCGCATGCGGATCAGCATTTGATATATCCTCCGAGGCCACGCACGTCATGCGCCGCAATATATAATCCGGGTCTTCACCGCCCGCAAGCATGCGCGCCATCCAGTAAAGCGCACCATCCGCGTCCGATGCCCGCAGCGCCTTATGAAACGCGCTGATCAAATTATAATGCGCCTCATTGCCCTTATCATAGAGCGGCGCGCGGCGCTGCACGAGTGCCAGCAGCGCTTCCGTATCTAATATTTCCCCTGATGAGCCTTGCGCGAAAAGCTGTTCCGCCATGCTCAAAACATAGCGCCCGTCACCATCGGCCATCGCCTTGAGCGTCATGCGTGCATGGTCATCCAGCGGCAGAGTCTTGCCCGTGTCACCTTCCGCCCGCACCAATAATTTCTCCAGCGCCGCATCATCCAATCGCTTAAGCACATAAACTTGCGCCCGCGAGAGCAGCGCCGCATTCAGCTCAAAAGACGGATTTTCCGTCGTGGCACCGATCAAGATAATCGTGCCATCCTCAACCACCGGCAGGAACGCATCTTGCTGCGATTTATTAAAGCGATGAATCTCATCCACAAACAGCAGCGTCCCTTGCCCGTTTTGCCGCCTGATCTTCGCTGCATCAAAAACGCTGCGCAGCTCTTTCTCTCCCGAAAAAATCGCCGATAGCTGCTCAAAATGCAGATCCGTATGATTGGCCAGAATGCGCGCCATCGTCGTCTTGCCACATCCCGGCGGACCCCAGAGAATCAGCGAGGATAAATGTCCGCCCGCCAGCATGCGCATCAATGGTGCATCCTCGCCGACCAGGTGATCCTGCCCGACAATCTCATCCAGCGCCTTCGGCCGCAGCCGATCCGCCAATGGACGATTGGCTGGCTCTTGCGCTGTTTGCTCTGCAACAAATAAATCTGCCATTTACAAACCTTCTCAAGCTTTCTAGGGTTGACCTTGACTGTTCGAGTATGAAAGATACGTCATTAATAAATAACCGCGAACATATTAAGAACATAGTCATGCAGGCTGCGCAACTCAAGTACACAGATGAAATCGCCAAAGAAACGGCGCAAATTTACGAACGTCTGGATCGCTTTTATAAGCGTGATCACTGGGAAACGCTTGCGCCCTATATCCATGAGATCAACCGTCTGAAGGCTGAAAAAAACGCCGTTATCCTCGCTCATAATTACATGACGCCGGATATTTTCTACGGTGTTGGTGATATTGTTGGCGATTCCCTCAAGCTCGCGCGCGTTGCTGCCGAGACGGACGCCAATATCATCATCCAATGCGGTGTACATTTCATGGCGGAGACCTCTAAAATTCTCTGCCCCGACAAAAAAGTGCTCATCCCTGATATGCGCGCAGGCTGCTCTCTCTCCGAATCCATCACTGGCGCAGATGTCCGCGCGCTCAAGGAAAAACACCCTGGCATTCCTGTTGTGACTTACGTGAACACCTCCGCCGATGTGAAGGCCGAGAGCGATGTGTGCTGCACCTCCTCCAACGCGCTAAAGATCGTCAATGCGCTAGGCGCGGAAGGTCACGACACAGTCATCATGACACCCGATAAATTCCTTGCCCAGAATATCGCCGCACAAACCGATGTGAATATCATCTTCTGGGAAGGAACATGCATGGTGCACGAACGCTTTACCCCGCAAGATATACGCGATATCCGCGCGGCTAATGATGATGGCGTTGTCGTGCTCGCCCACCCCGAATGCCCGCCAGAGGTCATGGCCGAAGCCGATTATGCCGGCTCCACCGCGCAAATGGATGAGTATATTAAACAGCGCCAGCCCAAAAAAGCCGTGCTGATGACCGAATGTTCCATGAGCGATAACATCGCCGCCGCCAACCCAAATGTAGAAATGATAGGCACCTGCCAGATGTGTCCGCATATGAAGCGCATAAGCTTGCCCAAAATCCTCAAAGCGCTACAGACAGAAGAACCAGAGATCATCATCGATCCAGAGATCGCCGCACGCGCAAAATTGCCGATTGAACGTATGTTAGAGCTGAGCTGAAAAGGCTTTAACCACTAAGGGCACTAAGCGTTCTACCCGTCATCTCGGCAGAGCCCCCGCCTTCACGGGGGCAGGCTGCGCGACGAGAGATCTTTCCCTAGTGAAACTCGCTAAGGTTCCTCGCATATGCTCGGAATGACAGTTAAGTACAAAACGCTTAGTGCCCTTAGTGGTTCATAAAAAACTTCTGCGTGACTTTACAAATTTTGCGTTTATAAATACCCTTATGCTCTCACAACTCCACATCGAACAGGCTGTAAAAGCCGCATTGCAAGAAGATATTGGCCACGGCTTTGATGTCACCTCACAGAGCATCATCGCGCCCAATATTACCGCCACCGCCACAATGCGCGCCCGCGAAAATGGACGCCTCGCCGGGCTAATCGTTGGTTTGTCTGCCTTTTCCTACACAGATGATTTTGAGATCACCGTTCATGCCGAAGATGGCCAAAATATTGAAGCTGGTCAAATGATTGCTGAAATCGAAGGCTCCGCACGTTCGCTGCTGATGGCTGAACGCGTCGCCCTGAATTTCACGTCGCATCTTTCCGGCATTGCTTCCCTGACCGCAAAATATGTCGCGCTCGCTAAAGACACAGATGCAAGAATTTGCGACACACGAAAAACGCTTCCGACCTTACGAAAATTTCAAAAATACGCCGTTATTTGCGGCGGCGGACACAATCATCGCTTTGGACTTGATGATGCGATCCTGATCAAAGACAACCATATAGCAATCGCCGGCAGCATAGACAAGGCCCTTACACAAGCACGCAGCTTCGCCAGCCACATGCATAAAATTTCGATCGAAGTTGATACGCTTGCACAACTCGAAGAGGTTCTGGATCACGGCGCAGCGGACATCGTGATGCTCGATAATATGGATCTCGAGACCCTGCAAAAGGCCATCGATATGGCTAAGGGAAAGATCACCACTGAAGCGTCTGGTGGAATTACGCTAGAAACCGTCAAAGCAATTGCGGAAACTGACGTTGATTATATCTCGATTGGTGCGCTGACACATAGCGCTCAAGCGCTGGATATCGGTTTGGATATCGACACACAGTAATACGCCGAAACACAAGCAACCGACAAAGTAATTGAAATACGCACCTTTACGCCGTAAAAACTATAGATGCGTTATTTTCTTTTTTCCATGATTTGTCTGTTCGCTCTTCCTGCGATCGCGCAAGAACGCCATGATCATTTGACCGAAGATAATATCACAGACTTCATCCAGCGCACAACCGAGATCAGTTCAGGGCAAAATTCCGATCTATCACAAAGCGAAATCACCGCCTATCTACAAGCGCATCTGCATAAAAAAGTACGCTTTAAAAGCACGATGCGTTATAACATTCCTGGATTTCCGTCAAAGAATTCCTCAATGAGTCTTGGCAAAAAAGAGTACATAGAAAGCCTTCAGCAAGGTGCAAATGCGCTAAGTGACTATGAAACCAACATCGAAATTCAAGACATCAAATTCTCAACAGACAAAATGAAGGCGACAGTTTTTACGACCAGTACAGAAAGCGGCACAATGCCTGTAAACGGCGCTGAAGGCCAAGGCTCAATTGATATTCCGATCGACGGCGAATCGTCTTGCACACAAATTCTAACGCTGAAAAAAGGCATCATCCAGATATATAACGCCACGTGCACAACAACGATCAGCTTTTCCGGATTCTAAATTACGATAAAAATATCTTATGTCTATCTGCGCGCGACCATTAATTTTTTAATCTCTGCAATCGCCTTGGCGGGGTTTAAACCCTTTGGACATGTATTCGTGCAATTCATAATCGTGTGACAACGATAGAGCTTGAACGGATCTTCCAGCGCGTCAAGGCGCTCTCCGGTAAACTCATCCCTGCTATCGGCAATCCAGCGATAGGCCTGCAGCAAGATTGCTGGCCCAAGGAAACGATCACCATTCCACCAATATGACGGGCAGGACGTTGAGCAGCAAAAACATAAAATACAGCCCGCCGGGCCGTGCCCATCCGCGCCGTTCAGAATTGTCGCATCTTCCTCGCTCTGTAACCTTTCACGATTTGGCGGCGCGCTTTCGGTTTTTAGCCATGGCTCGATCGAGGCATATTGCGCATAAACGTGATTAAGATCCGGCACTAAATCCTTCACCACCGGCATGTGCGGCAGCGGCGTAATTTTTACATCGCCCGAACAATCCTCAATCGCCTTCGTGCATGCCAGCGTGTTCGTGCCGTCAATATTCATCGCGCAGGACCCGCAAATCCCCTCCCGGCAAGACCGGCGAAAGGTCAGCGTACTATCAACTTTATCCTTAATATAAATCAGCGCATCCAGAACCATCGGCCCGCATTCATCCAGATCAATCGTATATTCATCAAGACGCGGATTATCCTCGTCATCCGGGTCCCAGCGATAGGCCTTAAACGTCCTAGAGCGCGCAGCGCCATTCGCCACGTCGATCTTATTGCCTTTTTTAACTTTTGAATTTTTAGGAAGTGTAAATTCTGCCATAATTATTTCGCTTAATCGTTTGTTTTTAAAGGTTAAATCGCGCTACTCATTTTGTTTGACGAATTCAGAGGGACGGGGGTCTATCCCCTTATTCTAACTCGATTTTTTAAGTATTCCTTCTGCAAAAACACATCTGCGCACAGTCTATCACGCTTTGCCGAATTTGGGAATTGACCACGCCCATATAAATTAAATTTGACATACACCAAAACAATATGTATACATGCCGCATAATTTAAATATAAAAGGTACTTAAAAAGGTAATCAATCATGAAGAAATCAGGCACTCCAATGTCAACTGGAACATTTATAAATCGCTTTAAATCTGAAGAGGGCATAAAGCTGCCCGTTATTATTACCAGCTTCAACCGCCCTGTTGGCGTTGTTATTGATATGAAGCATGTGAGCGATGTCAATATTGTGCTTGGCATGGCTGAGAGCACTGTTGAAAACGGCGCTGCCCCGCTTGAAATGGAAAGCTGGTTTATAAAAAAGTGGAAAATGGCAACGCCCGCATCAAGAACATTCGCTACACAGAATTTTGGATGTATTGTAACAGGAGGCTATGGCTACACACAAAAAGATTTATTCATTTACCTCTCACTTAAAACTGCAACTGATCTTTTGAATGCCGGGTCTTTCCAAAACGCTGGCCCTGAAACTATAGAAATAATTAGAAACGGGTATCAATCACTAACAGAAACGCCCTTCAGCTCTGAACCACCAAAGCCAAAAACGCCTTCAAATAGCAGCATCATTGTCGGTATAAAAGATATTAAAGCACATCTGGAGGCGAGGGCGACACTTGCAAACCGAAGCCTTGGAGAAAATGAAATCATTCCGATAACTTTTGGTAAGGGTACAAACGTATCTGTCACAGGCTTTTTTATACCAAAGACACTTCTAAACGGAGCCACCAGTAAAGCAACAAGAGCGCTTAGCACAAGAGCCGTAAGCGTAGCCCTAAAAAAACTCCACCAAGGGTACAGGGACTATTGCTACCATGAAAGCACTAACCCTAAATTTGTTAGGGTAGCAACTTTCTTCAATAAAAAAGATAAAGATCGCGATATAGCATATGCTTCCCTGGCAACAATGATGGCATTGGTTGATGGAGGGCATGTCCCCGTAAGTTTCACCCCCGAGATGAAAGAGCGCCTCGCCCTTTCTTTAACAAAACTGGAGAAAAAATTCCCCAATATGGCAACAGCACATACAGGAAATGGCGCAATAGCGCCGCCCGCTCGCCCCATAAAAAGACAGAGAGAAACGCTCCCTGCCTTTGAAGAAAAGAAAACTGATATTGCCAGAGCCTTTATCGCCGTTATGTCTGGAGAATCTAAAGAACAGACGATTACGCTTTCTAAAGATTTCACTCTTAAAGTGCTCAAGGAAAATCCTGAAGAACAAGACACGACACTAGATGTCCTTAGCGCAGGGTTAGAGGAGAATCAGCCAGCGCCCGTAGAAGCCCAGCCAACAACGGCAGGGCGCCTCTCTGCGCTGCAAATTATGTACAACAGATTATCCTCTGATAACACAAAAATTATGCTTCATGATCAACATACCGATACAAATATTGTCTTTGTCTTAGAAGATAGCGTTCTGGATGTTCTTGGGGTTGATTTGAAATAAAAGAAAGAGAATAAAGATCCTTCTATCCCCACCCTTCCGCGCCACAGGGAAAATGCATCATTTGGGCCTCAAAATGGGCGGCGGCTAGGCGATCATTTTTGCCGGTTCTTTTGTCTTCATACATATCCTCATCCGCCATTTTAAGGACTTTTCCGGCCAGATCCTCCGTGTCGATGCTGCCAAGCATACCAATTTGACATACATCGAGCATCACCACACCGATGCTCGCGCCCAGCGGATAGGCGTTACCGCTTTTATCCCAATAGACCATATCGCGCGTACAGGCGCGGACACGGCGGCGGACCCAGTCGCTATCTTTGGGCGCGCCATCCTTTGGCCCGTTATCGCGGCCATCACGCGCAGGCAAAAGGAGGAGCGCAAGCTCATCCCCGCCAATGCGCGCAATTGTGTCGGTTCTACGAAAATTTTGAGAAAGGCGCTCGCCGATATCCTTAAGCGCCCGATCACCAATTTCATGGCCACATTCATCGTTAATTTGCTTAAACCCATCAAGATCAACAAACACCACCGCGGTGCTGCTGTCTGTATGACGTTTTGTATAGGCCACGCGGTTAACCAGATCCTGCATAAACCCGGTGCGGTTTTTAAGCCCCGTCAGCATATCAGTCAGCAGCAAGCGCTCCATATCCCGCCCGCGTTCGAGCAAATATGTGATTGCATCAATCACCGCGCGCGGGTCATCCGCCTGCCCAACCACCGCCGAGAGACGCGCAATATCGCTATCCGTTAAATTATCAAGTTCAGCCGCGCCCCGCATAAACATACGCAACACCGCACTTTCCACCACATCCATTTGATTTTCTTTTCTTATGCCGCTTTTACTGCCGCGTTTGTGTCATTATTTTTACTTATTATTTTCCCACATCTTAAGTATATCAATTATACATAACGCAAGTCGAGCTATATCGTTTCGGATTTAGGTAAATTTTTATGGGAATTTTGTTGACATATAGCATCGCTTGATATAAATATCTCTAAAAATGGAGAATGAAGAATGAAACACGAAGCGCAGAATATTGAAAATTATAGCAACACACAGGATACAAAAGACTATTTCGGCACCCCCTTACCATCGCCCCTTCCATGGGCGTTGATAAGCGGCAGCGCAGCAGCGCTCTCACTTACCCTTGCTTTTATGATGGTAAATGCCAGCCCAAAAACGCCCCAAGCACTTGTTTTGCAAGGCACAATTCTCTCTTTCCTTACGGGAGGGCTTGCTTTTGCAGGTGCGGCTCTTGCATTGCAAACGTCACAAAAGAATAAAAAAAGACGCGGCTTAGTACAGCAAGGAGAACCCGTCCCGCCCCAGCTTCTCAATAAAGAAGAAGTCTATATGATAACAGAAACTCTAACGGAGATAGCTGAAGGACATTTTACAGAGATTAATTTACACCTAGAAGAATCCATTTCTCAAGAACATTCCGTGGCCGATATCAGCCAACCTGACGGGACAACCATATCAGTGTGTGAAAAAATTAAGGAATTATTAAGCGAAGACATGGTGTTTGTTATAGAAACCTTAGCTCGCTTCATTTCAGATGGGCACTTCGACTTTGAAGAATATTCAGAAGAGCTTGAACGTAGAAGAGATACATATAAAGATATTATAGCCTCTACAAATGTTCGTAACTGGGATGAGCCTTCTCCCTAATAAACCCGCGCCTTTGGCGGAAACACCTCAACTTCATCAGTAAGCGTTTTCATGATCACCGGGCGAGCGCCGAGTTTGACTTTGCCCCCTTTGCCATCTAAGGAGTCGGTAATCCAGCTAACGGTGTGGTGCATCCATTTTTTGTCGTCGCGGTCGGGGAAATCTTCGCGGGCGTGCGCACCGCGGGATTCTTCGCGAGCGGCGGCGGAATGCATTGATACCACGGCTTGCGAGAGCAGATTATCCAGCTCCAGCGTTTCGACCAAGTCCGTATTAAATATCAAGGAACGGTCGGTAATGCCTAGATTGCCCTTGCTGGCAAAGCATTTATCAATCTTCACAACGCCCTCATTAAGCACGTCACCGGTGCGGAACACGGCAGCGTGATCCTGCATCGTGCGCTGCATCGACCCGCGCAGCTCAGCCGTGGAGGTGTCGCCCTTCACATTACGGTAATGGTCAAAGCGCGCAATGGCTTTAGAGCCGTCATCCTTGCCAAACGGCCTGTGCTTCGCGCCGGGGGTTACGGTTTCCGCAGCGCGAATAGCCGCCGCGCGGCCAAACACCACCAGATCAAGCAGCGAGTTAGAGCCAAGACGGTTCGCCCCATGCACGGACACGCATGCGGCCTCCCCAATCGCCATTAAGCCCGGCACGATGGCGTTTGGGTCTTTTGCTGTCGGGTTAATGACTTCGGTTTTATAATTGGTCTGAATGCCGCCCATATTATAATGCACGGTCGGCAGAACCGGGATAGGCTGCTTCGTTACATCAACGCCGGCGAAAATGCGCGCGCTCTCGGCAATGCCGGGCAAGCGCTCATGAATAATATCGGGATCGAGATGCATAAGATTGAGGTGAATGTGGTCGGCATTCGCGCCAACGCCGCGTCCCTCATTAATTTCAACGGTCATGGATCGAGAGACAACATCGCGGCTGGCCAGATCCTTTGCGCTGGGCGCATAGCGCTCCATAAAGCGCTCGCCCTCGCTATTGGTCAGATACCCGCCCTCCCCGCGCACGCCTTCGGTAATCAAACAGCCCGCGCCATAAATGCCCGTCGGGTGGAACTGCGTGAACTCCATATCCTGCAGCGGAATGCCCGCGCGCAATACCATCGCGTTTCCATCACCCGTGCAAGTATGGGCGCTGGTGCAGGAGAAATATGCCCGGCCATACCCGCCGGTTGCCAAAATCGTTTGATGCGCGCGGAAACGGTGCAGCGTGCCGCTATCCATATCCCACGCCATCACGCCAAGGCACTGCCCGTCATCGCTCATGATCAAATCGAGCGCGATATATTCAATGAAAAACTCCGCCTTGTGCCGCAGCGCCTGCGTGTAAAGCGTATGCAAAATCGCATGGCCCGTACGGTCAGCCGCGGCGCATGTACGCTGCGCCGTGCCCTTGCCGTAATGGGTGGTCATGCCGCCAAAGGCGCGCTGGTAAATCTTGCCCGCCGCGGTGCGGCTAAACGGTACGCCGTAATGCTCCAGCTCAATAATCGCCGGAACGGCCTCCCGGCACATATATTCAATTGCGTCCTGATCGCCCAGCCAGTCCGAGCCCTTCACCGTGTCATACATGTGGAAGCGCCAATCATCCTCCCCCATATTGCCAAGCGAGGCCGATATCCCGCCCTGCGCCGCAACGGTATGCGAGCGCGTTGGGAAGACCTTGGACAAAAATGCGGTATGCAGCCCCTTTTCAGCGCACCCAAACCCGGCGCGCAAACCCGCGCCGCCAGCGCCAACGACGAGAACGTCGAATTCGTGATCAATAATGTCGTAAGACTGGGTCATTTTTTATCCTTTTTTTTCACCACAAAGACTCAAAGAACACAAAGGTTCTCGAAGTTTTTATATTACAAAACGTTTAATGCCATTCTTAATCAATGGCGCACTAAAATTAATTAAAAGTGCTAAATGATAATTAGAAAGTTTTAGATATGTTAACGTCTGGGCCTCATGAATTGGCACAAGCCTTTCTACGGCCTTCAATTCAACAATCACCAAATCCTGAACCAGAAAATCAACACGGTACGGGGTCTTTAAACGCTCCCCATCATAATAAATGGGCATTTCATACTGACGTTTATAATGAATGCCTCTTTTTATAAATTCCTTTTCCATGCACTCTTCATAAGCGCTCTCCAACAAGCCCGGACCCAATGTTGTATGAACCTTAAAAGCACAATCTACAATCACCTTAGAGACAGGATTTTCACGCTCCAAAGACGATACATTCGAAAACTTTCTTTGTGATTCTTTGTGATCTTTGAGTCTTTGTGGTGAAATACCCATGCGCCTATAACCCGCCTGTAAACGCTATTTTCAAAACACTAAACACGCTGGCCACGCCAAGGGCAAAGAAACATAAATACATGCCGACCAGCTTTGATATTTTGAAGAATTCATTGTGGAAATAATCTTCAACAATCTCACGCACGCCGAGCATCGCATGAATAAGCATAGAAATAATCAGCAAGATCATAGGAATTGCATTACGCGGATCGGCCAGCGCAGCTGTGAAATCTGCATGGCTCGCGCCGATAACCCCGCTCAAAAACCAGAAAAACCAAATCGCGAGAATAGCATTACCAATCGCCGTTACACGCAATTTTATCCAGTTTTCAACGCAGCCACGCGCTGCGCCAAGCCCCTTGGCCCGCGCCAGCGGTGTTTTCATCCCGTGATCATCCCATTTCATATGCATACGCCTACACCCCCGCAAATGTTAAAAGACAATACCATGTCACGCCCGTCATAAAGGCCGTCACAAGCAGAATAAAGAAACCAGAAGCGTAAGCATCCTTAATCGTCAACATCTTACCGTAATCCCAAATAAGATGACGGATGCCGTTGGCGAAATGATAGTAAAAAGCCAGACTCCAGCCAAACATCAACAGCTTGCCAATGCCGGAGCCTGCAAAATCGGTAAACATACCATAGGCCTCAGGACCAATAGCGGCCGCCACCAGCCACCATGTAAAAACAAACAACCCATACGCCAAAGCCACCCCGGTAACGCGGTGCAAAACCGACGTTAGAGACGTCATCTGCGGCTTATAAACCTGAAGATGCGGGGAGAGAGGGCGTTTAGATTTTAGTTCAGGAGAAGCGCTCATGAATGCAGCCTTTACGGTGAAAGTTATCCTCCATCCATCATAAGAGAAAGCACAGCAATTTCAAGGCGTTTAGTTGCGAGTAGTTCGCGAAAAAACTTTAACACCATTACAGGAGAGTGACTTTACCTTTAGGGTGAATTCAACGAAGGTGCAACATCTTCTTCTGGCTTGTTTTCAACCCACGCAGTATCCTCGACAAGCGCCTTTAAATACTTGGACTTAATTTGGGCAATATCCGCAACTTCTGTGACTTTAAATTTCATTCCATCTTTTTCGATCAAAAACACAGCTTCTGGAAGCTGCCCTTCCGTATCATAGCCCACATCCTCAACCCAATCCAAGAAGCTTTCATATACTGGGTTCGTTATTGTTGAACCAAATTCTTCTTTATTGCTCACGTCATAAACCAAAAATGCACCCTCTTCAGGAAAGCGATTATCGACGATGCCCTCTGGATAATTTACACTTCCAAATGTAATAGCCTTAGTCAAAGGCAAAAGAACACTTTCAAAATCTGATCTCATTTTTATTTTTAAATTAATACCTTGCGCCGTTTCAGCCCGCCGCAAATCGGCGCTGTTTTCTGCCGATTTCAAATTAAAGACACCCCAAATGACAGAACCAACTGCTACAACGGTTAGAACAGGCACAACCGAGCGCTTAAATGCCTTATGTGCTTTAATAGAATTAACAACCATAATAACCTCCTCATGTAAAGAATGGGCCTTATGTATAACAAACCCTTGCGGGAAAATCAAGCGCTTTCTATAAAAGGCGCAGCAATTTCAACATGTTTAGGTGCGAATTGGTTACAAAAAAATAAATATTGACATAAGTTTTATTTTTCTATAGAGTGTAAAAAAATTAGAAAGGGCAAATAAAATGACAAAAAATCTTAATGCACTAAAAAAAGAAAATAAAAAGAGAAATCTTAAATTATAATATAGAAAATGTATTGCACGTAGTCAGCTCCGCAATCTTTGGAGGAGCCACTGTAATTGGCATCATGTCAGACAGGCCAATATTTTCAGGGATGGCTGGTGCAAGCTCTATACTAACAGCTCTCTTTGCTATAAAAGCATCTAGCCTTAAAAGTGCTAACAGAACAGCGTTGTCTAATATTGAAATGGAACTGGCAAAAACTAACGATAGCCCAATCACTTCTCAGCCTTAATTAGAACTGGCCCTATCTTTTCGTCATTGCGAGCGCATGCGAAGCAATCCAGATTCTTGTGCTCTATCGTATGGATTGCCGCGTCGCTTTGCTCCTCGCAATGACGATATGATGAGGCTACTTCAACTTCTTTTCAACCAACAGCTCCGCAATCTGCACAGTGTTGAGCGCTGCGCCTTTGCGTAGGTTATCCGAGACGCACCAGAAATTCAGGCCGTTTTCGACCGTGATGTCTTCGCGGATGCGGGAGATATAGACATCGTCCTCGCCCTGCACTTCCATTGGGGTGACGTATTCGAGGTCTTCGTGCTCTAGATCCACAACCGTAATGCCTTCAAAATCACGCCAGAGCTGTTTGGCATCGGCGGCGCTTAATTCACGCTCCAGCTCTATATTGATCATCTCGCTATGGCCGACAAAGACGGGGACGCGCACGCAATTGGCGCAGACTTTAATGGCTGGGTCCAAAATCTTTTTCGTTTCGGCGACCATTTTCCACTCTTCTTTTGTCATGCCATCATCCATGAACACATCAATTTGCGGGATCACGTTAAAGGCGATTTGCTTTGGGTATTCAACCGGGTTAGCGGCCTTGTTCATATACACGCCCTTGGTCTGATTAAACAGCTCGTCCATCGCGCCCTTGCCGGAGCCGGAGACGGATTGATAGGTGGACACGACCACGCGCTTGATGCCCGCAGCCTCATGAATAGGCTTTAGCGCCACAACCATTTGAATGGTGGAGCAATTTGGGTTGGCGATGATGCCGCGCTTGATGTCGTTAATCGCGTGCGGGTTAACCTCTGGCACGATCAGGGGCACGTCGGGGTCCATGCGAAAATGGCTGGTATTATCAATCACGATCGCGCCCGCCGCCGCGGCCTTTGGCGAATATTTTGCTGAAACCTTACCGCCGGGCGAAGACAGCACGATATCCGTGCCAGCGAAATCATAGGTGGCCAGATCCAGAACCTTTAGATCCTGATCACCATACGAAACCTCCTGCCCTACCGAACGCGCAGAGGCCAGCGCCACAACATCATCGGCGGGAAAATTGCGCTCATCCAGAATTTTAAGTATCTCCGCGCCCACATTTCCGGTCGCGCCCACAACGGCAACTTTATAGCCCATGATTTTATCCTTATGATATGCAGTAAAGCTTAAGACCATACATAGATGGGCCGTTTTATGCAACGCATAGAAATATAAAAACCGCAGATGAACGCAGATTACGCAGATTATTTTTGTTGTCATCCCGAGCGAAGCCGAGGGATCTGATCAAGGTTTTGCCCGGGGCAAATCCCTCGGCTTCGCTCGGGATGACAGTATTGGAAAAGCTTTATCCGCGTAATCAGCGTTTATCTGCGGTTAAAAATGTCAACCATCTATGATACGCTAAAGACCGCAAGAAAGAACAAATACTATGACCTCCAAAAATGACACACCAACCATAGAAGAGCTAAAGCGCGCCGTCGAAGAGGCCGACGCACTGGCGGAGATGAAGTCTAACTTTCTAGCCACGATGAGCCACGAAATACGCACGCCCATGCAGACCATCTATGGCTTGCTCGAGCTGATTGGTGAAGAAAAGCCTGATGCTAATATTATGAGCATGGTAGAGATCGCCAAAACCGCATCCAGCGGCCTGCTTGAGATTCTCGATGACGTGCTGGATATCGCCAAAATGGACGCTGATAAAATGGAGCTGGATGTGTTCGAGGTGCCCGTGCGCCTGCTCGTGCGCGGCATATTGGAGGCCATGGCGGTGAAGGTACAAAACATCCATATCGGGCTGGGCGATGATATTGAAGAAAACGTCCCCTTTGTGGTAATTGGCGATCCGAAACGACTGCGCCAGATCATTATGAACTTGCTGGGCAATGCTGTGAAATTCACGGAAAAAGGCTCCATCACCGCGCATGTCACAACTGCCGTGCAAAATATTGACGTGCCGGACGGCAAAATCGGCCTGCGCTTTGAAATTATCGACACCGGCATCGGTATGAGCCAGGAGGTCTGCGACAAGCTGTTTGGTTCATTCACACAAGCCGACAGCTCCACCAGCCGCAAATATGGCGGCACAGGGCTGGGCCTATCAATCAGCAAAAAGCTGGTTGAGCTAATGGGCGGGCAGATCGGCGTGATCAGCGCGCCGGGCAAGGGCTCCACCTTCTGGTTTGAAATTCCGACCGAGGAAGTTTCTACCGATACAAACACGGTCGAGCTGCCGCATCTTGATGGAATCTCAGTCATCGCCGTTGAAGATCATCCCTTTGGCGGGAAGGAAATTGTGAACTCTCTGCGCTCTATGGGCGCGAGCGTAGAGCTATGCCCGACCTATGCGGAAGGGCTGGAGCTCATCAAGCGTCGTCCGTTTGATGTGGGCGTGATTGATCAAGGCCTGCCCGACGGGCTGGGGCTGGATCTGATCCGGGAGATTATGGAGCTGCGCCCCTTCACCGGGCTGCTCATGTATACGGTGCGCGATGATGTGGGGATGCAGCACACGCTGCAATCGCTGGGCGTGACATATCTGGCCAAGCCCGCCAGCCGCGCCGGGCTGGGCGAGGCGGTGAAAAATGCTGCCAGCAAGGCTGCGCGCATCAGCGTTGATGGATCAAAACGCTTGCTGGTCGCCGAAGATACGGAGGGCGTGCGCGAAGTGCTGGGTCGCCAGCTTGAAAAAATTGGTGTTGATTACGATTTTGCCCATGATGGAGCGCAGGCGCTTGAGATGATGGAGCGCGGTAATTACGGCCTGCTCATCACCGATTTACACATGCCAGAAATTGATGGCTACGGCGTTGTGAAAGCGCTGCGCGATGCAGAAGATAGCGCCGCAGAAGGCCATTTCCCCATCATCGTCCTGACCGCGGACGTGCAAATGGCCCAGCGCGAGGCTTACCTTTCTCATGGCTTTGATGAATGCCTGTTAAAGCCTGTATCGCTAGGGCAGTTTAAACGTCTGCTGATGCGCTGGGGGTTGATGGAAGAATCAGATATCAAAGAGACGCCCGCACAAACTGGCCAGACAGAAACGAAAAACGCTGGAGAAAGTGGCAACGCCTCTCCCGCGATCGATCTGGACGCGCTCAGGACGCAAATGGGCGCATTAGACGAAGGCACGGTTGAGATGATGGGCATGTTCATCGACATGACTACGCCGCTGATTAAAAAGGCGCAGCAGGCACAGGCCGATGAGCAATATTACGATTTAATGGAGGCCGGCCACAGCCTGAAAGGCGCGGCCTATTCTGCGTCATGCATAACTTTAGGACATTTAGCTGAACGCCTTCAGGATGATGCAGAGAAAAGCATTCCGTCACAGGCATTGGTTGATGATATTGGACGGGAATTCGAGCGGGTTAAAATGGAAATCAAAGCGCTTAAACCAGACTAGGCATAATCAGTCATTAGTCATTCGGTGAACAGGCCGCCTCGTCCCCGTCAGCATCACCGTAATACACATTCGATGATGAGTTGGCGATCATCCAAACGCGGAAACATACATTATTAGCAGGACATTCCAGAGTGCCCGCACCATCCAGATCTTTTGCCCCAGCTGGCGCATCAGACGTATCAATGACATCGGCCTCACACTCAGAAAATCGGCTATCCATTTTTTCAAGCGCTGTGGCGATGAAAGCATCCGTCTTGTCAGTTTCAATCCAGAAAAACACACCATCCAAGCCGTTATAATATTGCCAATCATTAAAGAGATCCGGCGCCGGAGGCATAAATTTACCAGAGGACCCACCAAAGACAGGATTGTGGTCATCGTGATCCGCCGTATCGCCGGGATTATTACCCGGACACCGCAAATTTTTGACTAAACGATCGCCAGAGCGGCCAGGCGTTGCATTTGTATAGTGCAACGAATCGGGGTTAATCGGATAATTCTCACGCGCGCCAGAGTCCGTGGTGGCTGCGGTTGTGCAATAGGCCGCAGCATCATTATTAATGCATTTATCCCCTTTCGGGTAAGACAAAACACACTCTTGTATGGCAGAGCGAACAAGGTCGATCTGGCTTTCGAGCGCGCTGGCCGATTTAAATGTGTTTTGGGATGAGGTCTGCTGGCTCGACGGCTCCATAAACGTAAAGGTCAGCGCGGCAAGAAGCGCAATCGCAATCAGAATATAAACAAGGGCGCTGCCCGATTCCCGCGCGCGCCCCTGTGAGATATTTTTAAGCATACTGATAAAAACCTCTTACCTATAAGCCAAGGGCCCTAGCGTTCAACCAGCACGTGGAAATAGGTATAAACGCCTGTATCAACAAAGCATCCAAAGGGCTGCCCCACAAGCGCATCAGATGAGCCGGCAGCATCAATCACACTACCGTTAGTCCCTGCTGTATAAGTATTGTCCATATATGTGGAGATATCGAGACCCGTTTCAGTGGGGGCCGTCACACCTGCTATACCAAGCTCTGAATTCACCTTGTTACACAAGGTTTGAGTGATGCCTGGCAAGAAGGCAATGAGATCAGCCGTTGCTACGGAGACAGTCGTACCATTATTCGTCGTCCCCAAAAGCTCAATCTCATTCTCCATGTTATACACCCACTCCCCGGTCGTATTGCCGCCAGTTGATGCCATCATACCCGTCGGGGCTGTAGCGAAGGTCGCCCCACCGCCTGACGGGTGAAACACACAGAAGCTATTACTAGCAGTACAGCTGGAAAATGCAGAAGCAGGATTAAATTCAAGGTCTGTTACGTCCTTACCCTTAAGAATCATACGGACAACAGCCGTTCTAACCGATGCTGGGTATTGCGTAAGTTGCGCCGAACTGATCAAGGTTGTTTCACCGGCCGTATCGCCGCCGCCTGTTCGCGTCGACTGAGTCACCGCATATGAAAGGGCCGCGAAAAGCGCCACCGCAATCAGAATAAGAAACAGGACATTCCCCTTTTCCCCGTGACGCGCCATCTTGTTATCTATGTAATTCATTTTAATCTCCAATTTGTTCCAAAAAATAGTGTATCATCCCGGCCTCTTCACTGAAACCTTATTAATTTTTAAAGTTGCTTCCAAGGGGTTTTTTCCACATTCGCGCCCCACGCACAACCGATCAATATTCACGCGCCACCCCGATCCACCATTTTGCACATGCCCAACAGCTTCACGAAAACGCCCGAATTGCGCGGTAGAGCTGGCAGAAATTAAAATTGACGCTCCACTCCCCTTGACCGAGATCCCATCATAAACCTTTGCCATTTTATCCACAAACTGCGCAACCTCATTTTTATTCACAGCGACATCCTGAATAGAGGGCACAAGAGGCTTGAGCGCCTCAGCCTCCTCAAACTCAGCACGAAGCTCAGTCAATTTTTGCACCTGAATCGTTGTAAAAAGACCAAGCGCCCCTGCCGCCGCCCACGTCACACCCGCGATAATCAGCATGGTTTGCCCAACCGTCTCGGGTAAACTTTCAAGAAAAGCGTTCAAATCCTCAGCCGACTGCGCGCTGGTAAATTTCTTCAGCGAGCGCCAATCAAAAGACTTTAATGCGTTAATATCAAACAAAACTGATCCTAGAATATAGCGAGAAATAAGAACATAAAACGTAAATACGCTATCTATTATTATACCGCATAAAAAAGCCAGAGAGAACCTTTTTTATGCTTTTAAAACAAACAAATACGATTGAAGTCAACGCGTGTTTTTAACGCGAACCCGTCCATCAGCCTCTAGCCCTTGCGACTTCCCGAAATCAGCGGCAAAAGCCTGAGGAATCAATGCCTCCCACTCAACCTTACCCTTTTTAACCTCATAACGCACAAGCGTGCCGTCAACAACAGCCAGGCTGTCCAAAAGCTCTTGAATGCGCACCATATGCTTGATCGTATCACTCTGCATCACATTGGCGGCCTTGAGCATCAAATTCATCGCCGCGTCATCGGTTTCCAGCTTCACCTTTTGAAGATTACGCTCAACACCACCGATTGAAGCGTAATTATAGACAAGAACAAAAGACGCAAGCACGCAGACCAAAAACCCGGAAAAGACAAGCATCCGCGCTGTCGCTCTGGCTAGCTTTTCACGCCGCAATGTCCGGCTACGCCACGGCACCATATCGGCAACCTCAGGATTAATCGTCACAAAGTTCGCATCCATGCTCTGAATACGTGGCAAAATCGTTCTCGATGCGCCAAGAAACACCTGCATACGGCCCGTCTCAGGGTCCCACCGCAGCGCCGAAGCCACACCCTCTTGCTCATAAAGATAAACCGTTTCGCGATCCCAATACTCACTATTGCCCGGCAACGCCGCCGCAAGAGGGCACCACGAATCAGGGTTAGAGGCCATGTTGGCCGATGGGCACGCCAAATACCAAACCTTGCCTTCATCAACGGAATAACAATAATGCACCCTTTCCGTACTGCAAGCCTGCGACGCGGCGTTCCAGACAGCCTCATCCTCCATGCCGGGAATGTGGGGCAGCATACCGCCCACCACATCCTGCGGCAGGTATGGCTTTAAATCATCAATGAACGCTTTTTGTTCACCTGCTAGATAATCTGCAACGCCGGGCTTTGGGCGCGCACCAGCAGTGCCGCTTTTCGGCTTACCTGCGGCCAGCGTATCAACCGCAGCCATTTCGTTATTTTCATCTGTAATCGCCACGATTATATGGCTCCTTCCATGAGACCGCCCATCACTGAATCCATGCTCATATTCATGACCGTCAGGGCGTAAATAGCGCTACCGAACGCCAAGACAAGAAACACACCGGTTAACGCAAACGCAATCCAGACAATCAGTTTGTGCTTGGTTTTTGCCGCGTGCTCCCGCATCTCAGCGATAGACTCCATAACAGTAGCAACTTGATCAAGATCAGACAAGGAGGCAAGTTCCAAGCGTTCATTTCGCCGCAGCGGCTCCCGGTCCAAAGCCGCGCCGAGATTAACCCCGCGCTCCAGATCCTTTTTGGATATCAGCCAATATTGCGCCACATCCGGCGCGGATGAAGCTTCGGCTGATTGCTCAAGCGTATCATTAATCGGCACAAGGCCGTGCAGCATCCGCGCAGCGGCAAACATCGAATCGGCAAAGGCCAGATCTCGTAAATACCCGCCAATGAGTGGGATTTTCCGAACAACACGCGCCGTTGGCCAATCCTTTTTCCCGCGATTCATGAAGTATGAAAACATACACCACGCCATAAACACACCGCTGGCCACTGATGTAAAAATCAGAGTATCCCAGGTCAGCTCAAGATTACCAACAACCCGTTCAAATTTTTCCAACGCATCGGGCTCGGTCGGCGGATTATCACGAAAATATCCCAAAACCATATCCTTACCAGCCCACAGAGAAGACACGATCGAAAACACATCAAAGGCAAGCCAGCTGAGCGTCCCCATAATCGCGCGTGAATTTTTCTTTTTCTGGGTGATCGAATGAATAGCGTGCGGAATACCTTCAACCAGCCGGTTTGCCCGCTCGCTCCCCGCCAAAATCGCCAATGTGCCGTGATCAAAAACATTGAGCGCCTTGAGCGCATCAATCACGCCAAGGCCGCGCGCCAAGGCCTCCCGCGCGGGGGCCAGAATATTTTGACGGCGCGGATTATCCTCCGCCTGAATAATTTTCCACAGCGCCACGCCGGGCGAGGTTGAGGTCGAACGGAACTGAATCCCGCGCAAAAGCTGTACCTGCCACCAGGTAGAACGCGCCAGCAAGCGCTCTATGGAAGAGCGCTTATGCTCCCGAATAAACAAAGGATAACCGCCTTTTTTAGTGACAGCGTCTCGTACATCATCGACAGAGGGCAGAAAAAATGTCTCCGTCACCTTTTTAGGTCCAGAGGTCGTTTCATATGCGATTTCTGCAATCCATTGCTGCATCTCGTCATTTCCATTTCACGCCATTGCGGCGTTACTGCTCCAGATAAGAAATCGCGGCCTTGGGGTCCACCAAACCGCTCACCACAAGATCAACCAGACCTTCGCGCCGTGTATAGATCACGACGCCCTCTTCATTAATTACATCATTCACATTGCCGATGAGCGCCTCATAGATATCATTCCGCTGTGCCGGGCCGAGCGTCACGAGCAGCGCATCAAGCAACAGCGTCCGCCCGGAGATGCCCGTGCGGTTACACAAATCACAGCCGCTGCTATTATGGCGATGCACCGGAATGTTCGGCTCTATCCCAATCTCTTTTAGCTCATCCGCACTTAGTGCATCCTCAGCCTTACCCTTATGCGCGCAGCCCTGACAGAGCGTACGCACCAGGCGCTGATTTAAAATACAGCGCACCTGCTGCGCCAGCGTATAGGTCGAGGAGCGCTCCCGCTCATGCGGCATCAGTGAGCGCAAACGTTCAAAGGTTTGCAGCGCCGTATCGGCGTGAATAGTGGAAATCACCGTGTGACCGGACTCCGCGGCCTTAAGCGAAGTTTCAACCGTGTCCGCATCACGCATCTCTCCAATCACAATATAATCAGGATCATGACGCATAGAAGCGCGGATCAGCTCCGCAAAGCTGCCGCCCGGCATGCCGGGACGCACCTGCCATTGCGTGGCGTAGCGCAGCTCATACTCAATCGGGTCTTCGATGGTTAAGACATGGCGGCGGCGGCGATCAATCTGCTGCACGCACGCATAGAGCGTTGTGGTTTTACCAGAACCCGTCGGACCAGAGAGCAAGATCATCCCCCCGCCACCCTTAATATCGGGAGAGAGCAATTTAGCGAGATAATCCCCAACCTCCTCATGGCGGCGGAACAGCTCGTCAAACCCCTTCAGCGCGGCGCGATCAAGCAAACGCAATGTCAGCTTTTCGCCGTCTTGGGCATGCGGCCCGGCAGCCACACGAACATCAATCCCGCGCCCCTGCCAGGTAAAACCGAAACGACCATCCTTTGGCGTGGTTCTGTCACCAAAGTTTAGACCAGCTTCGCGTTTAAGCAACGTGGTCAAACGCGCCATCGCCTCGCCGGGCAATAAATGCATCGGAATCAAATCACCATCAATCCGGTATTGAATCCAGTTCGGCGTATCGGTGTTATTATCCTGAATCAAATGAATATCAGAGGCGCGCATTTGCAGTGCCTCGGCCATCAAGTCGCGCTGAAACTGATTGAGCAGCAAGCCGTTATCCGTATCGCCAAGCCATTGTGACAGGGTCTTTTCGCAACGGTCCGCCGATAAATCATGAACGGACCGTAGCGTATCGATTAACTCCTTACGGTCCCAAACCTCAACCTCAACCCGGTCGACGCGAAAGCCGCTACGATTAGCTGTCGACATCAAAGAATTCAGCTGACGCTCGTTCATATCATGCAGCGGCGCAACCCGCAAAATAGAATCACGAAGCCCGATCAAATGAATACTGAGCGGCAACCAGGATTGCACCGGCAAAATCGCGCGCAGCTGATCCCCCGTGGCGCTATCTTTAATGCCCTCATCTTCAAACTCGGACGGTGCAACAGCGCCCGCCATATCCAGCAATTGTTCCGTCGAGCGCGCAACGCCTTCTTCAAGCATAAGCGCGCGCTCACGCTGCACCATATCCAGATAACGCTCCCGCCCCTCGGTTGAGCGCATTTTTTTGCGCGGCTCTGATTGCCTGCGCTCTAACGCGCCGGGCAATTCAGCCTCCGCCGCCTGACGAGGATCATCGCTATTTGATTGAGGGGGTAAAGTGTCGTCGGCCATAACTTTATCTTAAACGTTGCGTTTAAACTGTAACGCTTAACTATATGCGTTTTTAGCCCGCTGTGCCAGCGCCAGATGCAGAAGAAACACGGTTTATCGAGGATAAAGAGCGATCGAAAAGCAACAACACGCGCTGACCATGATGTAAAAACTCTATCCCGCTTTTCTGGATCAGCACAAACCACGGCACGCCGCCCAGCACAATTTCTTCATTATCAAACACAAGGCGGCTGCCGCCCGGTCCATTGATAATCGCGCGCGTTGGCGAAAATGATGTGATTTTATAGCCGTCCAAAACCCCGGCAGGGTTAGAAACCCCGCGATAAGCATTCGATGACACAGCCTGCACATTACGCTGCTCTGCCTCTTGTTGTTGAGACTCTATACTTGAATTCCCGTCATACCCTGAAGACAGCAAAGCCTCCGCCGCGCCCTGCGATGATGAAATAATCGCATTACCGCCAGAGAGCACAATCGCTCTTTGATCTTGGCTAACCGCTGAAAGAGACTGCCCGCGCACCGGCAGAACCAAAACGCCGCGCGCACCATCATGCTGAATTTGTATATCATCAAACAATGCGCCAATACGCGATGGCGACCATGTCAATGTCAACGGACACGCCTCAATCGGTGCCAGAACCGTACCAACGGCGCAGCCCTCTTCTTTAAAGCTCAGCCCGTTATCCGTGCCTGCAATGCTGATATTCTCAATATTCAAATCAACATCACCAGCATTGACCAGCGACACCGTAATGGTTGAAGCGGTTTCAACATCGCCGCCAAAATCAAGTTCGGATTGCGATGACACCAAAAGCCCGCGCCCCGGCACAGCTTTTGGGAAAATCTCTGCTTCTTCAACATCTTGCGGCTCATAAATACCCTTAAGTGGCACACTAGCCAGCGCCGATGGGCCGGAGTGATTAACCACCAAAACCCCGGAAGAGCGCCCAGCCAACTTCGGCGACCAGGTCACAACAGCCATACAAGCCTGCCCGGCCTCCAAAACATCACACTCTGTTTTGAGCGTATAACCGGCCTGCTCACTTGTATCTATATAGATATCCGTAACACTAATGGGCTTAGAGGTTATATTCCGCAAAATAACGGGCTCAATCAACGTTTGTGTGTCTTCCAGGCTACCAAAATTAAGTTCGCTGGGAACGGTCTCAATATCGCGGCTTATCATTTTCGCGCCCTTGCTGCCCGATTCAATCAAGCCCGCAAGCGTCGCCGTTACCAAACGACTGCGACCACTATGAGACATCAGCATTTCCATACGCCACGCGCCTGCCTGCAGCGCCTTCACCGAAATCGCAATCGCGCATTCTGCGCCGGGAGGCAAAGCCCCTTCCTGACATTGATTAAGCGCCACCTCACCAGAAACAGTTGAAGATGGATAAAGACGAATAAGACCGGTTTCAACAGGCTGCGAGCCCTCATTACGAAAACGCACAACCACTTGCGCCGTCGCGCCAACCGGCACCTTTCCGCCATCAACTTTCGGCATCACAGGCGCAAGCCCGCCAGAATCACCGCCGCCAGAAGAGCGCGAACCGGGATCACCAAAGCCAGGATATTGCGCAAACGCCGCCGATGCGCACACCAACGTGAATCCAAGAACGGCCGCAAAGGCTATGTTTTTCAAAAAATGAGCAGTCATAATTGTGATTTACTAACAGAAAAAAGTGCGTCAAAACGACGTACCTGTGGATAAGTATATCACAAATTATGAATCGCGCGAAATTAAAAGCGCCATTTAGGAAAAAAAATATTAAGCGTTAATAGGACGTTAACAGGAGTCCCTAAACAAACACCTAAAGACTGGGGTTCAAAAGGTCAACTGAGAGCGTTCCACTGGGGAAGCCTTCCTCACGCTTTAGCGGCATTGCATCGGCAGCGCCAGCCTGAGGAACGGACATATTAAAACCAACTTTACTGAGCTTTTCCGCATCGCCCGTATAGACGATAACGCGAGGCTTCAATAAAAAGACAAGCTCAGTGTTTGAAATATCAGTCGAGCGAGATGATGGGAAAAGCGGCGACTGGAACCCCGGACCGGACGTATCAAACTCATCCGTCTCACGAACCAGCCCGGCAATAAGCAAAGAATCACCAGGGCGAATACGAATTTGCGTCGAGAGCTCTCGCTCTGTTGTTCTGGGCAATCTCAACGTTGTACCATCTGCATCAAAATTATCAAAGCCTTGGAATTCTTGAAGCTCGATATCAATATTGCCGTAAATGGTTGCATTATCCCACGCGCTGGAAATCGTCAGCGTAAAGCCCGTATCAACAGTATCTGTTTCCGTCGACACCGTCACCTGGCCATTATCAACGGAGCGACTAAGGGAAGAGACATAGTTTTGTGTATCAGCTGCGCGCAGCGTTGCCTCCGCCCCCGACAATACCGTAATTTGCGGCTGTGAAATCGTCTTCACCGCACCGTAGGTCGAGATAAATTGCAACACATTGTCCGTATTAAAAGTGTATTGATTACCAAATGTCGGAAGACCAATACTCACCGGCGTGGCCGCTGTTGTTCCAATTGCTCCGGGGATACTAATATTGGCACCGCCAATTTTACCAAGCTCAGTCCAGTCTATCCCTAGATTATTTTCAGCGTTAAGCCCAACCTCCCAAATATAAACCTCAAAGACAATCAGAGCAGTGTTCGAGCGCAGCTTCTGAAAATAGCGCTCTGCCAGTTTCGACGTTCGGTTTGTGGCCTCATATATGATTGTGCGCGTTCCGGATTCTGTAATTGGTGCTGAGCCTGTAATCGCCGCAATACCTGTTGCCATCGCAGCTAAAACATCCGTGTTACCGCCCACCGGGGGGATAGTCACAATAAAGGTCTGCGTATCCTTTACAAGCAGCAACCCCTCCTCATACGAGCAATATAAATCTGCAAGACCACAAACACGATCAACGATACGATTAAGTGGGCCACGTAAATTCGCTACTGTGATCGTGCGGGTAAGCCCCTCATCCGTCTCAAAAGCCAGCGGAATTTCATAATCTGCCAAAATTAATTGCAAAGCACCAGCCAATGTTTCCCCGCGCAGCTCAAACGGCCCAATTTCCTCACTCGGCAAGGACGAACCACTCGCCGCCTCCGGCACCAAAACATCACTGCCCAGCGGCAAGTACAGCACACTATCCGGCTTTTCATTCACAGCCTCAGGGCGCTTATCCGCCAAAGACGGCGAAGGGACATCAAGCCCGCGCGCACCAGGCACATTCGCCGGGGCGCAAGATAAAAGCATCAGCGACGCACAAAACACGGACAGCAAAGATGTAAATTTATGCCTCATCTGCGCCTCCCTGCCTGCAGCGTCCGCTCAACGGTTTTCACCAACCGATCTTTCTCAACAGGCTTCATCAGCACAGCCGTAACCCCCCAGGCCGAAGCATCATTGAGCAAGCCGGGATTTTGATCGCCAGTGACAAGCACAACAGGCGTCTCAATTTCGCGCCCACGAATATTTTTGATAAACTCAAACCCGCCCACAGGCTCCATCCGCACATCAACGATTGCCAGATCGATCTCATTACTGATCGCATCCATCGCTTGCTGCCCATCAGAGGCCTCAACGACATCAAAGTCAGCATCTTGAAGGAACTTTACAATTTGCATGCGCACAAAGTCATTATCCTCAACCACTAAAATTTTTGCTTTTTCTGTCATACGGGCCTTGAGACAGGGTTCATCCATAAAAGAGCGCCCATAGAATTACGGGTCACTATTACTATACTAGACTAAAAACATAAAATTCAACACCCTGTAATATGGCGCTTATTCACTTTATGCACACAGCGCTTGCCTGAACGTGATTTTATTCTTAGGCTAAGCGCCATGCTTATGATGCTCGCCATTTTATCACTGATTGCCGGAAGCGCGCTGCTCCTTATTCTTTCCATCATTGATTTAAAAACCTGGCTCTTGCCCAATGAATATGTGCTTGGGCTTTTCATCATGGGCCTTCTTTTTCATTGGAGCACAGGCTTTGCCTTTCTCAATATAATAGACATGGCAATTGGCGCTGCTGTTGGCGCGGGCCTGCTCTATTTTATCCGCTTTGCCGCTGAGAAATTCTATCAAGAGGACGCGCTGGGCCTTGGCGATGTAAAGCTTATGGGCGCGGCGGGCGTGTGGCTTGGACCCTATTACATTCTCACCGCGCTGATCATCGGCGCGCTGGCCGGGATTGTTCACGGGCTGGGGCTGGCGCTTTATAAAACGCTTAAGCACAAAACTCCCTTTAATCTAACGCGGCTCTCCCTGCCCGCCGGCCCCGGCTTTGCCATCGGCATTTTTCTCACCGCGCTCTATGTTTTTAGAGCATTTCCCGCTATGGTTTTTTCATGACAAAATCCCTTGATGGCCTAAAAGTTCTGGATCTTTCTCGCGTGCTTGCCGGGCCGTATTGCACGCAAATGCTCGGCGATTTGGGCGCGGAGATTATTAAGGTAGAAAAACCTGCCACAGCCAACCAACCAGGCGGCGATGATACGCGGCAATGGGGCCCGCCATTCCTGAAAGATGATGAGGGCAACGACACGAGCGAAAGCGCCTATTACCTGTCCTGCAACCGCAACAAGAAATCCGTCGCCATTGATATTGCGAGCGCAGATGGGCAAACGCTGATCCATCAATTACTCGAAAAATCCGACATTTTCATCGAAAATTTTAAGCCCGGCGGCCTTACAAAATATGGACTGGATTACGAACAGATCAAAAAGCGCCACCCCCACATTATATATTGCGCAATCTCCGGCTTTGGACAAACCGGACCAATGGCGAGTGAGCCGGGCTATGATTTCATGGCGCAAGGGCTGGCGGGCCTGATGGCCTGCACCGGCGGCGCAGATCAACCGCCGACAAAGGCCGGCGTGGCGCTGAGCGATATCATAACGGGTCTAAACGCTGCGGTCGGCATTCTGGCGGCGCTGCATAACCGGGGGGAAACGGGCAAGGGCCAAATGGTCGATGTCTCATTGATTGACTGCACGCTCGCTTCGCTGACCAATATTGCACAATATTACCTGACATCCGGCAGCCCCGCGCCGCGCATCGGCAATGCGCATGCGACCATCGTCCCCTATAATACGTTCGAAGCGCGTGACGGCCACGTTATTCTGGCGGTGGGCAATGACCGGCAGTTCAAGCGCTTCTGCGATTTCGTTGGCAAAACTGAATGGGCGCAGGATTAGCGCTTTTCCACCAACGCCGCGCGCGTGAAGCATCGCGATCGCCTTGTCCCCATGATCGCCAATGTAATGGCACAACAAAGCGTTGAGTATTGGGTCAAGGCCCTGCGCGATATCGATGTGCCCGGCGGCCCGGTCAACACGATGGATCAAGTGTTTAAAATGGAGCAAGTTCAGGCGCGCGAGATGGAAATCGAAATGCAGCACACAAACGCCAGCGCGCCCGTGCATTTGGTCGGCAGCCCGCTAAAGCTCTCGGAAACGCCGCCCACCTATCAACATCCACCGCCGACATTGGGCCAGCACACGCAAGAAATACTTGCAAATCATCTGGGTTTGAGCGCAGATGAGATTGAAAAACTCAAAGAACAAGGCATTATAGGGGCATAATGAAACACCTTCTTGGCATTGACGAACTCTCGGCAGCGGATATTGAGCGCTATTTAGATCGCGCACAATTCTACGCTGATGGGCTTGCGGATGAAAGCTGGGATCGCAAAACCTTGGTCGGAAAAATTGTACTTATTTTGTTTTTTGAGCCCTCCACCCGCACACTGACCTCGTTCGATTTCGCCGCAAAACGCCTGGGCGCACATGTCGTGAATTGGAACCCGGAGACCAGCTCGCTGAGCAAGGGCGAGAGCTTCATGGACACGATCCGCACCTTTAATGCGATGGAGCCCGATGCGATCATCATCCGTCACAGCGAATATGGCGCGCCGAAATTTGTCGCGGGCCGAGTGAATTGCCCGGTGATTAATGGCGGCGATAGCTGGCGCGAACACCCAACGCAGGCGCTGCTCGATGCGCTAGCCATGCGCCAAACATTTGGCGCACTGAAGGGGCTTAACGTTTCGATCATTGGCGATATCGCCCATAGCCGCGTCGCGGCTTCTAATATTGTGCTTCTCACAAAAATGGGCGCCAATGTTCGCGTGATCGCGCCCGATATGCTCATGCCTGAAAAAATGCCGGCGCAGGGCGTGGAGAAATTCAGCGACCTCGAAGCTGGCCTGAAAGATGCCAATGTCGTCATGACCATCCGTCCGCAAAAGGAACGCATGGATCATGTGCTGATCGATGATACGGCCTATTTCCGCGATTATGGACTTACATACGACAAGCTCGAATGGGCAAGCAAAGACGCAATCGTCATGGACCCCGGCCCGTTCCTACGTAACGTCCAAATCGCCGAAGATTTAGCTGATGACAAAGGGCGCTTCGTCTACGACACCCAAGTCGCCAACGGCATCCCCACCCGCATGGCGGTGCTGGATATGTTGATTAATGGGAAAGCATAAAGATGCGACAGACACCCCACCCCTTCATCACTCCACCTTCTCGCCCCGACCTCCCATTACTCATCTCACAGTGCCGGGTTATATAAGATGCAATATTGGTTTTTACTCTTTCCTCTTATTGGGTATTTATCGGGCTCTGTGCCTTTTGGCCTGCTGCTATCTAAGGTTTTTGGGTATGGCGATATTCGCACAATTGGCTCTGGCAATATCGGCGCAACGAATGTGCTGCGCACAGGGAACAAAAAGCTTGCAGCGCTAACGCTTCTCCTCGATGTATTAAAAGGCGCCCTACCCGTATGGCTCGCCTTTATATCGGCAGACATGCTCATTATTTCAACCACCGCACTATGTGCTGTTTTAGGACATATGTATCCGGTTTGGCTCAAATTCAAAGGTGGAAAAGGCGTTGCCACCGCACTTGGCACCCTGCTCGCCGTTATGCCTTTACTATTTCTAGCAATGATTGGGATCTGGATTGTGATGGCATTTACGTTGCGCATTTCTTCTCTGGCCGCGCTGACGGCCTTCGCGCTTGCGCCGCTCCTCTCTTATATATGGATCGGCGATGAAAACCTTGCGGTTCTCACCTTTATTATCGCCATGCTCGTTTTTTGGAAACATAAAGAAAATATCCAGCGCCTGCTGAAAGGCGAAGAGCCGCGTCTTGGGAAAAAGAAAGAGCAGGCTGAATGATGCGCGCGGAAACACAAAACACGGCACAACACAGCCCGCAGGAAAAACTCAACTGGCTACGCCTGAGCCGCACAGAGAATGTTGGTCCAATTACGTTTTATCGGTTGATTGAGCGCTATGGATCCGCAAGCAATGCACTCGAAGCACTGCCGGAACTCTCCAAGCGCGGCGGGCGGAAGAAGCCATTGATCGCGCCTTCACAATCACGCATCGAAGACGAATATTCGCGGCTAAAAAAACTGGGTGGCGAGATAATTACGGCGGGCGAAGACACTTACCCTCTCGCCCTTTCCGCCAATGAAGATGCCCCGCCGGTGATCAGCGTGATCGGCAATATCGAGCTGCTGCAGCGTCCCTGCATCGCCATGGTTGGCGCGCGCAATGCCTCGATCAATGGTCGCAAGTTTGCAGAAAAACTGGCGCGTGAGCTTGGCGCTTGCGGGCAAGTCGTGGTCTCTGGGCTAGCGCGCGGGATTGATACTGCGGCGCATAAGGGCGCGCTGAATACCGGCACCATCACAGTCGTCGCGGGCGGGATTGATGTGGTGTACCCAGAGGAAAATTTAGGCCTGTATGAGCAAATAAAAGAACAAGGACTCGTGATTGCCGAAAGCACGCTAAGACAAAAACCCTTCGCCGCCAGCTTTCCGCGCCGCAACCGCATTGTCTCAGGCCTATCAACCGGGGTGGTTGTGGTGGAAGCAACAATGCGTTCCGGCTCCCTGATCACCGCGCGTTTAGCCGGTGAACAAGGGCGCGATGTCTACGCTGTTCCGGGCCATCCGCTCGATCCGCGCGCGCAAGGGCCAAACCATTTAATCCGCGAAGGTGCAACACTCATTAGAAATGCACAAGATGTTTTAGAGGTCTTAAACGACTTCTCTGGTAAGGCTCTTCGCGACCATCATTATACACAAGATCATTTCGAGCCCGCCAATTTTGCAAATGATTTAACAGATGATGAAATCCCCGAAAATGCACAAGAAACCATCCTCTCTCATTTATCATACACACCGCTAGCGCTTGACGAATTGATCCGGGCATGTCATGTGAGTATTCCGGTTTTGCAGACAATCCTGCTGGAACTGGAACTGGCGGGCCGCATAAAGCGTAGCGCTGGCAATAGAATAAGCCTTGTTGATGAGGCATAAATTAAGGACGAAAAACGTTGAGCGCTGATAATCTGGTTATTGTAGAATCCCCGGCCAAGGCCAAGACTATTAATAAATATCTTGGCAAAGATTTTTATGTGCTGGCCTCTTTTGGGCATGTGCGTGATTTGGTGAATAAAGACGGATCGGTTCTGCCCGACGAAGATTTCGCGATGAAGTGGGAGCTGGGCGATCGCGCTGAGAAAAATGTTAATGCGATTAAGACCGCCGCGAAAGCCGCAAAAACCATCTTCCTCGCCCCCGATCCCGATCGCGAAGGCGAAGCCATTGCCTGGCATGTACAAGAAATTTTACAAGAAGCTGGCTTGCTGGAGGGCAAAACTGTCCGCCGCGTGACCTTTAACGAGATCACAAAAAAAGCCGTGCAAGCGGCGTTCGAAAATACACGCGAGCTTGATACACGCTTAATCGAAGCTTACTTGGCGCGCCGCGCGCTGGATTATCTGGTGGGATTTAATATCTCGCCGGTGCTTTGGCGTAAACTGCCCGGATCACGTTCAGCCGGACGCGTGCAATCAGTGGCGCTGCGCCTGATTTGTGAGCGTGAGACGGAGATTGAGCTTTTCCGCCCGCAGGAATATTGGTCCATTGAAACCAAACTCCACACGCCCGATGGCGCACCGTTCATGGCGCGCTTAACGCATTTGGCCAGCAACAAACTCGGGAAATTCGATATCCCGTCCG
Source organism: Alphaproteobacteria bacterium (assembly GCA_024275825.1). Lineage (GTDB taxonomy): Bacteria > Pseudomonadota > Alphaproteobacteria > Micavibrionales > Micavibrionaceae > JAJRYK01. Next base: position 32,116 of record JAJRYK010000020.1, on the reverse strand, counting down.
AGGCTGCTGCCACTGGCGCAGTTGAGCGGATCAAACATAAGAACCTGTCGATCCAAAAGATCCAGAAGAAACAACAGCGCCGCAACCCGGCCCCGCCATTTATTACATCGTCCCTGCAAATGGAATCCTCGCGTAAATTGCGTTTTACAGCCGCGCACACAATGCGCCTCGCGCAGCGCCTTTATGAGGGAATCGAAATTGATGGTGAGACCACTGGCCTGATCACCTATATGAGAACCGATGGCACGACACTATCCGAAGATGCGGTAAGCCAGTGTCGCGATATGATCACGAAAGAGTACGGCGGGAAATATCTGCCCGATGCGCCGCGGCTATATAAATCCAAAGCCAAAAATGCACAGGAGGCACACGAGGCGATCCGCCCGACAAGCCTTGCCCGCACACCGGAATCGCTGCGCGGAAAACTCGATGATGAACAATTGCGCCTCTATGAATTGGTTTGGAAACGCACCGTTGCGTCTCAAATGGAAAATGCGGTGCTAGACCAGATGAGCGTTGATATTTCCGACGGCACAGATGATGTCATCTTACGCGCTACTGGCTCCGTCATCGCCTTTGACGGTTTCCTCACACTTTATATAGAGGATGAAGATGACGACGATGAAGGCGAGAAAAAAGACGACAAAGATCGCCGCCTGCCACCAATGAAAGAGGGCGGCAAAACCAAGCTGGTCGACACCACACCAAACCAACATTTCACCCAGCCGCCCCCGCGCTATAGCGAAGCAACATTGGTGAAGAAAATGGAAGAGCTGGGCATTGGCCGCCCGTCTACCTATGCCTCAATCCTGCAAGTTCTGCGCGAGCGTAATTATGTGACCATGGATAAACGCCGCTTCACGCCGCAGGATCGCGGACGGATCGTCACGACCTTCCTCGCGAAATTTTTCACCAAATATGTAGACTACGATTTCACCGCCAATCTGGAAGAAGAGCTCGATGCGATTGCATCCGGCCACGTCGCGTGGAAAGAAGCCATGCGCATGTTCTGGGTAGACTTTAAAGTCGCCGTTGATGGCACCAAAGACCTAACCATTACCGAAGTAATTGACTATCTCGACGCCGAATTAGGTCCGCATTTCATGCCGCCGGAAGAGGGCAAGGATGTCCGCAAATGTCCGGCCTGCGGCGAGGGTGAAAATCCGGGCCGCATTGGCCTGAAGCTGGGCAAGTTCGGTGCCTTTATCGGCTGCTCGAACTATCCCGATTGCAAATATACGCGTCAACTGGTTGTCCCGGTCGAAGGCGAAGACGGTGAGAGCGCGGAGTTTGCCGCTCTGGCAAACCAGCCCAAAGAGCTTGGCGAGGATACCGGCACTGGCCGCATGATCACGCTGCGCCGCGGCCCCTATGGCCCCTATGTTCAAATTGATCCGCTGCCAAACGAGGTGGTGGATATGGCCCCCTATGATCAGGCGATCAAGGATTGGAACGAAGCCAAGAAAGTCGCAAGAGCCGCCGGTGAAAAAATGCCGAAAAAGCCAAAGAAACCGGCCCAGCCCAAACCAAAACGCCAGGGCCTGCCCAAGGGCGTAATGGTCGAAGATGTCACGCTGGACATGGCCACTGGCCTGCTCGCCCTGCCCCGCGATGTGGGCGAGCACCCGGAAACCGGCAAGATGATCACCGCCGGCATTGGCCGCTTCGGCCCGTTCCTAAAACACGACAATGTCTTCACATCACTGCCTAAAGACGATGACGTCATGAGCGTCGGCATGAACCGCGCCGTAGATGTCCTAGCCGAAGGCGCCATAAAACGCGCCGCCCGCGAAGAAGCCAAAGCCGCAAAGGCAGCCGCCGGAGGCGCTAAAAAGAAAAAGCCCGCTGCGAAAAAGAAGAAAAAAGCATCGGCCAAAAAAAAGAGCGGCTGAGAATAGCCGCTCTTTCTTAAATCATCGATATTTTTTGATTTTAATGAATTCCTGTAGCTCCGTCAATGTCGGTAACAATGATACAAGTATAGAGTTTATAAAGGGTTAATATTTAAAATCACTACATTTAAACATAAGTCATTTTCTTATTCTCAATTATACCTTCGTGTATCTTCGTGCTCTTCGTGGTAAAACCATTCTTATGAATAAATCAGACATACTAGACCTCATCCGCTCCTCCCCCGATCCGCTCAGCAAGCGGGATATTGGGCTTGCCTTTGGCATTAAGGGCAGCGGGGTGCGGATTGCGCTTAAACATATTTTGCGCGAGCTGGAGCATGAAGGGCTGGTGAGCAAGCTGGGCGGAGCATACACGATGCCTGATGGCCTGCCCGGCGTATGTGTGATCGAGGTCAGCGATATCGACATTGACGGCGATGTATTCGCCCGCCCTGTGGAGTGGGATAATGAAGCGCAAGGGGAGCCGCCGCGCATTGAGATTATGCCGGGAAAAAAGGGACATACAACGCTTAAGCCCAAAGACCGCGCGCTAGTGCGGCTAAAACGCATTGATGAAACCCTCTATGAAGGCGCAGTGATTAAGGCGCTGGACAGCGCCGAAGGGCGCGTCATGGGCCTGCTGCGCATTACCAAGGGCGGCGGCGGATATATCCAGCCCGCCGATAAAAAGAACCGCAATGAATTTGAAGTCTCGCCAAACGATCTGGGCGAAGCCAAGGATGGCGATCTGGTGGTGGGCGAGGTCCAGCCCTCGCCCAATTTAAAGCGTAAAAAAGCGCGCATTATCCAAGTGATAGGCAAGCGCGATGACCCCAAAGCGATTAGCTTGATCAGCCTGAACGAGGCCGGCATAGAGGAGCGCTTTCCCGATGAGGTGCTCAAAGAGTGTGAGGGGCTGCACGTGCCCACCACAAAAAACCGTGAAGATCTGCGCGGGATCCCGCTGGTCACTATCGACGGCGCGGATGCGCGCGATTTTGATGATGCGGTCTGGGCGGAAAAAACTGATGATGGCGGCTTTCACCTCATCGTTGCGATTGCTGATGTGGCCTATTACGTCCGCCCCGGCTCGGCGCTTGACCGCGAAGCGCAAAAGCGCGGGAACTCCACCTATTTCCCCGATCGCGTTGTGCCAATGCTGCCCGAAGCGCTATCGAATGATTTATGCTCCCTGCGCCCGCGCGAAGACCGCGCCTGTATGGCCATGCATATGTGGATTGATGCGGGCGGCGGCCTGCAGCGTCACAAGATCGTACGCGGACTGATGCGCTCTGAGGCGCGCCTGACCTATGAAGAGGTGCAGCATGGCTTTGACACAAATTCGCACGAACAGCTATCGCTGATCAAACCGCTCTATGAAGCCTTCGCCGTTCTGGATAAAGCCCGGCAGACACGCGGCGCGCTTGATTTGGATCTGCCGGAGAAACAAGTCATCATCGATGATAAAGGCAATATGACCGGCGTTAAAGTGCGTGAGCGACTGGACGCGCATAAATTAATCGAGGAATTCATGGTGCTGGCCAATGTCGCGGCGGCCAAGACGCTAGAGAAAAAGAACGCGCCCTGCGTGTATCGAATCCATGACCGCCCCAGCGCCGAAAAGCTAGACAGCGCGCGGGAATTTCTGGAGAGCTTTAATCTTTCCCTGCCCAAGGGGCAAGTGACGCAGCCCAAGCAGATTAATTACATTCTGCAAAAGGCGAAATCTCTCCCCTATTCTCACCTGATCTCAATCGTCATCCTGCGCACACAATCCCAAGCGGTTTATAGCCCACAAAATATTGGGCATTTCGGGCTGGCACTCAAGCGCTATGGTCATTTCACATCCCCCATTCGGCGTTATGCCGATTTGCTGGTGCATCGCTCTATGGTGCGCGCCTACGGCCTCGGCCCCGGCGGGCTGGATGAGGGCGAAGAAGCGCGCCTTGATGAGATTTGCGAGCATATTTCCACGACTGAGCGCACATCGATGGTCGCCGAGCGCAGCGCGATTGATCGCTTCACCGCCGCTTTTCTGTCCGAACAAATCGGCGCAGAATTTGCCGGACGCATTACCGGGGTGACGCGCTTTGGCCTGTTTGTGGAGCTAAATGAGAGCGGCGCAGACGGCCTCGTGCCGATGAAATCGCTGTCCAATGATTTTTATGTGCATGATGAGAAGGCTCACGCCCTGATTGGCCGGCGCACCGGCGCAGTTTTCCGTCTGGGCGCGAGCGTGACCGTACGCCTGAAAGAGGCCGATGGCCTGACCGGCAGCACAGTTTTAGAGCTAGTCGGTCATGAGCGCGGGGCGGATATTCCCGGCATGGAACTGAAAACCTCGCCCCAAAACAAACGTGGCGGTAAAAACAGGGGTAAGGGCAGCTTTAGCAGACACCCGAACGCTGGCGATAAAAAGGACGGAAACCGCGCGAACAAAGCCTATAAAAAGAAAAAAACGACACCAAAGCATAAGAAAAAGGCGAAGAAACCTAAGAATTGATCAAAACCACGCGCTGCAATGCTTGACATTTATGCGCAAACCCTGCATAAATCGCGCACAGAATTAACAGGAGTAAGAAAAATGGCCAAAGGCTCAACAGTAAAAGTTCGATTAGAAAGCGATGCCGGAACCGGCTATCGCTATTATGCAGACCGCCCAACACGCGCGGAATACAAGCTTCAAAAGAAGAAATATGACCCATGGGCCGTAAATCCAGAGACCGGCAAAAAAGGCATGCACGTGATGTTCGTCGAAAAGAAAATGCCACCGCATAAGAAGAATTAGAGCGCCTTACAGCTCTATACGCAAAAAGCGCCTTTCGGGCGCTTTTTTTTTATTGTTCGCACTTACAGCTATTGAGACTTATTCAATCTTCTGACGCTCGAGGCTTTTAAACGCTTCGGGATCCAGCTTCCCTACGTCCTCAAAGACACTACAATTACGCCCACCATTTTTGGCTTCGTAGAGCGCCTTATCCGCACGATCGAGAATTTCTTCGATTGTGTGATCCTCATGATCAATAATCGCGCCGCCAATCGAGGTGGTGATATCGAGACTGCCGCCTTCCGCGCCGCACACAAAGGATTCCTCAGCGATCGCACGGCGCAAGCGTTCTGCTACCATATGCGCACGCTCGGTCGTCACGTCAGGCAAGATGGCCTCAAATTCTTCACCGCCCATACGCGCCACAAGATCAAAACTTCTGAGCTTGTCCATCAAACGATGGGCAAAAACTTTGAGAATCTCATCCCCCACCGCATGGCCATGGGTATCATTGACCAGTTTAAAGTGATCAATATCGATCATCAAAACAGCAAGTGACTTGCGGTTTTCCTGATTTTTCAGCAGCAGTTTTTCAAGATGAACCTCCAGATAGCGACGGTTATACAGCCCCGTCAGGCTGTCAGTCAGGGCCATAGACAGGCTAATCTCATAGGTTGCGAGCAGGCGCTCTTGAAAACGCTTGCGGCGAATTTGCGTGCGCACACGCGCCAGCAGCTCGTTCCGGTCCACCGGGCGCAGAATATAATCATGCGCGCCAAGCTCCATCCCGCGCGCGATCTTGGGCATATCTTCCTCATCCCCAATCATCACAATGGGCACAGCGCGGCTGCGCTCGTTGGATTTTAAATGTGAGCAAAGCCGCAGACCGTCTTCATCTTCGAGATTAAGACTGACGATCAGCACATCGTAATCGGTTTTTGTAATATGCTCTAACGCCTCAACGCCGCTTGAGGCGATCGTGATTAAATCATGGTCCTGGCCAAGCGTTTCATTGATTTTCTGACATTCGAAATCTTTATCCTCAATGACCAAAATTTTGGCCTTGTCTGTGGCCTCATCCATCGCGCTGGAGGATTCATCAATCACGCCGAGCTGATTGGCCGCCGTTTCGCGCACGCGCCATTCATCAGTCACCATTTTTAGGCGCACCAAAGAGCGCACACGCGCCATCAGCGCAATATCATTAATGGGTTTGGAAAGAAAATCATCCGCCCCGGCCTCTAGCCCGCGCACCTTATCTTCCGAATCGGTCAACGCCGTAACCATGACAACGGGGATATGCGCCGTAGCTGGATTATCCTTAATCCGCGTACAAACCTCAAACCCGTCCATGCCGGGCATCATGACATCCAGCAGCACGATATCGGGCGCTTCTTTCTCCACTTTCTCAAGCGCTTCTGCGCCGCTCATCGCAGTTAAAACCTCGTAATACTCACTGGCGAGCTTGGCCTCCAGCAGCTTCACATTCGGCAAAATATCATCAACAACCAAAACCCGTGCAGACATATGTCCTTTTCCCCTCGCCTAAAGTCTAGGCGTCTTCCTCTTGTTTTGAGTTTTCCTTGTTATCCCCAGGGTTGAGGTAGGTATTCACCACCTCCAGAAAATGCGACACAGAGATCGGCTTGGAGATATAATCCTCACACCCGCCTGCGCGTATTTTCTGCTAATCACCCTTCATCGCAAAGGCGGTAATCGCCACCACCGGGATAGATTTAAGCTCTTCATCCGCCTTCAGCCATTTGGTCACATCCAGACCAGAAACCTCCGGCAGTTGAATATCCATCAAAATAAGGTCCGGCTTATGCTCCCGCGCCAGATCAAGAACCGTGTGACCATCACTGGTGCCGATCGCATCAATATCATGCGCCTCCAACAAATCATGGAACAGCTTCATATTCAGCGCGTTATCTTCAACAATTAGAACTTTTTTACTCATGTGATCCGTTATTTTAGTGTGAACTCTGGAATGGCATTAAATTAAAAACGTAAAAGAACTTTACCCCGTTTTGCAGCTTTTAGCATACCCATGATTTTATTGCTAAATCCTTAAAATATTACCGTTTTTTTCTATTCATGAGAAGCCTTGATTAATTTTCCTGCTCTTCCGGCGCGCTACCCCCCTCACAAGACGAACTCAAAGGCTCCAGAGCGACCAGTTTCTGGGTCACGGAGAAATTATCATACTCAATCTCCATATCACTAATAATACCGTTCTCATGAAAAACCAGCGACATTTCATAGTCTGCCGTGGGCGATTGATCCGCAACGGGAAAAAATGCCAGGCGCACATTATGTGCCGGAGAGCCCATAAGCCCCGCATCCACACCCGGCGCAAACACCAAATGCAGCTTAGGATCGAGCGCGCGACCAATAAAAGCATTTACATCCACCGGGCCGTCCTTATCACTGCCATCAAAAATCACAGTATTATAAAATTTCTTATTCGCACGAATATGCTCTAAAAGACCAAGTGAGTGGGCCATAGGGAACACACCACCCGACGGTAAATCGTAGCGTAAATCGACCGGCTTGGTGAATAGCGCCTCACCAATCTCGCTCACCTCTTGCGCAGCGGAAGCCTGCCCGCGCAGCTCCTCAAACACATAGCCATTGCGTTTACGCTGCGAATTAAAGCTCATATTCCGCCCATCAAACGGCTCATAAATCGAAAAGTCGCTGGTGATGCGCATCGCCGGTGTATCGGCATATTCGTAATTCAAATTAAACCGATGATTGGAAATCCACGCATCACAAGATGGCTGCCACTCATAGAACATTTGTCCTGTGATATTGACGATCTGAGAACCGCTTTTCGTGCCCGACAGCTTAATATCATAAAGCGCCTTATGCGCCGCGAAACCCGCTTGCGTCGCAGGATCGATCGCGCTGATCGCCCACACGGCGCGGACATTGAAGATAGAGCAGCACACAACAGTAACCACGAGAGCCATCAAGGTCGATTTTACAAGTCTTTGAACGCTATGCACGATTACTCTTCCCTCATTTCCAGATCTATAAACCATACCCGAAAGCCCGACCAAGACAAAGCGCAACCTCGCTCGCATGAATTACAAAGCCGGGCACAAAACGCCCACATACTAGGTAATTTTGACCGCCCAAAAGCCCAACAGCATATTTTGCCCAGCGCGCACGTTAAACAGTAAACATAACCCATTGTTTTGCAACATATTTTAAACTTCAAAAATTGGCATAACATTCGCATATGTAATATACATGAACAGCTTTTCAAACAAAATGGGACTTAAGGGTATGATACGGCTAGAAACACCGGCGCGGCACGTCAAATACGGCCCGCCGCATCCACGATCGGAAAAAGGGCTGGAACTCAGCCGCAATGATCCCTTCGTCGACGGACAGATCGACATCTTCGACCTTCTCGCCCGCGCCCACAAAGAAAAAGAGGATATTATATAGACCGTAAAAGAACATATAGAGACCCATAGCCTGCCGCCCCTCCCCAACCGTGAACCCAAACCCTAAGGCAGGCAAACCCCAAAGCCCGGTTCAAGCCCCCTAATCTTGAACCGGGCTTTTCCTTGAAAGTGCCGCGGGATTATGTCCAAATATTGACGCGCACCTTAGTTTGTGCTACATTCGGTTCATGCAAGATACCGCTATTTTAGATGCTCCAAATCAAACTGTTCCTGTGCTAACAGGTGAGGATGCGCCCTGGGGCACAAAACCTCTGTTTCTGGACATTGATAGCCTACCCCGCGCTTTAGGCCACCGCGTTGACTTGGAAATGGAGCGTATGAATTGGGCCCCACTTGAAAACGGCCGCATCCGTAGAATGATCTCACCAGAAAAACTGCCCCGTGATAGTGAGAAAAAAGCGGAAGAAAAGCGCCGTTATTTTGCATGGCTTTTAGAAGAAATGGCCAAGATGCATAAACAGCTATGGCACAAAACACATGAAAACATAAACGCCCTGAAAAAAGCATTGCCACAAGCATTGCGAGATCTTGATCGGCAAATCCCACGCATAAAAGATCCTTTAGCCCGTCAAAAGGCCAATAATGATCGCAATGCTCTACAAAACCTCATGGATGAACTTCCTGAATATGAGGATGCGCTGAATAATTCACATCCAGGCAACATGAAGACACTTGAGGCCATCAATAACAAAATTGAATGGGCAAAGAAACGTTTTAAAACATTAGGTACAGCATTTGATGCTGTTAAAAACGGTACAAGTGGCGCGTTCAAAGCAACCAGTCACGCCGCGCATGCAGGCGCCACAGGCATAAAAGCCGCAGGACAAAAACTAGGATTCAGACATAGGCGACGTGAAAGAGGAAATAGCAGCGATTCTACTAACGCTGCGCACTACGACACATACGAGGACGGCCCAGCCTAAAACAACCAGCCCGTCGGATCAGCAATGGGCTCTTTTCTGTTCAGCGCTTGCAAACCTTTAATACAGCGCACAATCCACCAGATGGCTGTGAACAGCATGCCCAAGAAGCCAATCAAAACAACCGTCAAAAGCAGACTCACAACAAAATACAGCCCGGCCTTCCAGAAAGTATGGATCATGAATGTATAGTGCGTTTGCAGCCATTCCGGTGCTTCTTTTCGGCTGACATAGGCCCAAACAACACCAATCAACGATGTCACGCCCAAAACCACTGCGGCCAGATAAAGAATGTAAATCAGCTGCGCGGTATCAGTGCTGCCCTCAGTCAGGCCTTTTGTTTCCTGATTTACTGCTGTGTCTTGATCGCTCATATCCATGCTCCTGTTTCTCTATAATGCCCCTCATAGAATAAGGGGTACACTAAAAAAATCAAGCCGCCTCTTCGCTTTCAACTTTTTGCTTTGGCAGGTTGAGCTTTAAATGCAAATCCTTTAACTGATCTTCTTTAATCATCGAAGGCGCAGACATCATGTGATCCTCATATTGACCGTTCATCACAAAGGCATAAATCTCGCGCAAATTCGGCTCATCGGCCAGCAGCATGATAATGCGATCAACACCAAAGGCCAGCCCGCCATGGGGCGGCGCGCCGTAGCGCATCGCGTTTAGCATCCCGCCAAACTCCTTTTCCAGCACATCCTTGCCATACCCGGCAATTGCGAAAGCCTTTTCCATGATCTCCGGCCTGTGATTACGGATCGCGCCCGAGGCCAGCTCAAACCCGTTACACACGCAATCATATAAATCTGCATTGATCTCCAGCGGATCTTTATTCTCCAGCGCATCAAGCCCGCCCTGGGGCATTGAAAATGGGTTATGTGAGAAATCAATTTTTTGCGCCGCTTCATCAAATTCATACATGGGGAAATCCACAATCCAGCAGAATTTGTAAACGCCGCTCTCGCGCGCAAAATCATGCCCGCCCTCAATCGCGCTTAATGAATCACAAATCGCATCACGCGCCTTACCGGCAAACTTGGCCGCGTCCTTTTCCTGATTACAGATAAAGAATAGAGCATCACCTGCCTCACATCCACAAATTTTACATAACTCAATCTGAGCGGCAGAAGGGATGAACTTGGCGATTGGGCCTTTACCCTCTGGCGCATCTGCTGCTCCTTCGAACAGCACATACCCAAGCCCCGGCGCGCCTTCGCTTTGCGCCCAGCTATTGAGCTTGTCGAAAAAGCTGCGCGGTTGATCACCCACAGACGGGGCACGGATAGCGCGTACGACGCCGCCCTTTTTAATCACGTTCTTAAACGCATTAAACTCAACATCATCACGCGCAAACACTTCGGTTACATCAACGATTTCCAAAGGATTGCGCAGATCCGGCTTGTCCGATCCATATTTCATCATCGCGTCTTCATAGCGCAAATGCGGCAGCCATTCGACGCGGCGCTTCTGCCCGGTAAAGTCAGCGAATTCCTCAAAAATGCCCTGAATAACGGGCTGGATCGTGCCGAATATCTCTTCCTGCGTGACAAAGCTCATCTCTACATCGAGCTGGTAAAATTCTGCCAGGCGATCGGCGCGGCCATCCTCATCCCGGAAGCACGGCGCGATCTGGAAATATTTATCAAAGCCCGACATCATGAGCAGCTGTTTAAATTGCTGCGGCGCTTGCGGCAGAGCATAGAATTTCCCGGGATGCAAACGTGACGGCACAAGGTAATCGCGCGCGCCTTCGGGGCTGCTGGCCGTTAGAATCGGGGTTTGAAATTCCTGAAAATCCTGACCGTGCATGCGGTCGCGCATAGAGCGGATCACATTATTGCGCAGGCGGATATTTTTCTGCATCTTTTCGCGGCGCAGATCCAGATAGCGGTATTTCAGGCGAATATCCTCGCCTGCACCATCATCCTCAGCCACCTGAAACGGGATAACATCGGCGGCGGATTGCACATCAATTTGGGCAATCCGCAGCTCAATCTCGCCGGTTTCCATCTTGTTATTTACCGTCTCGCTTGTACGCGCCTCAACCGCGCCGGTCACAGTGATCACGCTCTCAACGCGCAGCTTACTCACCATCTCAAGCAGCGGCGATCCCTCATCCACCACACATTGCGTTAGGCCATAAGTATCGCGCAAATCAATAAACAAAACCCCGCCATGATCCCGCACCCGATCAATCCAGCCCGAAAGCCGTACCGTCTTCCCCACATTATCCTTGCGAAGTTCATGACATTTATGTGAGCGATATTGATGCATTGTTCTTTAATCCTTTACGTTAGACTGCTTTTTTAGCGATATAGAACCGATTTGTCTACTAAAGCTTTGGTAGACAGAGGGCCTTGAGCGCGCTAAAACACTTCAATGCTTATCACAGATCAAAACACCCTCGAAGAATTTTGCGCAGCCCTTAAGGGCGAAGAGTTTATCACCGTAGATACAGAATTCCTGCGGGAGAAGACCTATTATCCTAAGCTTTGCCTTGTGCAGGTGTGCGGAGCGGACACGACGAAGGCGGGGGCGATTGATCCGGTTGAGAATGCGGATCTCGATCTGAGCCCGCTCTATGACCTGCTGTTTGATCCCGATATCCTCAAGATTTTCCATGCCGGGCGGCAGGATTTGGAGATTTTCTTTAACCTGACCGGCAAGGTGGTTGCGCCGTTCTTTGATACGCAGATCGCCGCGATGGTCTGCGGCTTTGGCGATTCGGTGGGCTATGATAATTTAGTGCGCACGATCACGGGGGCGCAGGTGGATAAAAGCTCTCAATTCACCGACTGGTCACGCCGGCCCTTAAGCGATAAACAGCTGCATTACGCGCTGGGCGATGTCACGCATTTGGTCGATATATATCATAAACTCTCAGCGCAGCTGGAAAAGCGCGGACGCACGGCCTGGGTTTTTGAGGAAGAAGAAACGCTCACTGATCCCGCGACCTACCAAATTGTTCCTGAAAACACGTGGAAGCGTATCAAAATCCGCTCACCCAAACCCAAGACGCTGGCTATTTTGCGTGAGCTGGCGGCATGGCGCGAGATCCGTGCGCAAGACAAAGACCTCCCGCGCCCCTGGGTGATGAAGGATGACGTGCTGGCCAACATCGCTGGGCAAGCGCCGAAGGATAAAAAGCAGCTGAGTAAGATGCGCGGCCTGTCTGCGGATCTCGCCAATGGACATATCGGAGCTGCGATTTTAGAGGCCGTCAAACGCGGAGAGGATAGCGATCCGAAAGCATGGCCCGAGGTGAAGAAGAAAAAGGGCATGCCGCCTGAAATATCATCCAAGGTTGATATCCTCAAAATGCTGCTAAAAATTCAAGCCAATGAGCACGAGGTTGCGGCGAAGCTGATTGCCTCTGTGCAAGATTTGGAAGCCATCGCGATGAAAAACCACGAGGGTAGCCCGGTGATGAAGGGCTGGCGCTATGAGGTGTTCGGCGAAGATGCACTGGCACTAAAACGCGGACAGTTGGCGATTGGGCTGAAAGGTTCTATTATTACGAAATATAGAATCTCGGATGCTTCCGAACAATATGAGTAAGTTTTGACGATGAAAAAGCTCCTCCTCCTCCGTCACGCCCACGCCACTGGCGATCATGCGATGAACGATTTTGATCGCCCGCTTTCGCCCGCCGGGGTGATCAAGGCCACGACACTTGGCAAATTAATGAAGACCAAGGACTATCAGCCGGACTTTATCTATTGCTCACCGGCTTTGCGCACCCATCAAACGCTGGAGAATCTTTTCAAATTCCTGCGTCCCTGCACGACGCAATCACCGCGTAGCCTCTATAATGCCGGGCGCAATGATTTGCGGGCCATCCTTGATCAAACACCGAGCAGCGCCAAAACCGTCATGATCGTCGCGCATAATCCCGGCATCCACAGCCTGGCCGCCATGCTCGCACAAGAAGAGCCATCGCAGCATTACGCCGATCTCATGAGCGGCTACGCTCCGGCGACACTGAGCGTTCTTGAATGCAATATTCAGAATTGGGCCCATTTGATGCCCGGTGAGAATGCGCTTAAAGACCTTATGAAGCCGACTTAATACTCCTGCATCTGCGCCATAACCTGACGCAGCAGCGGCACGGAAATACCGCGCTTCTGTGACAGCGCCACCTTATCAGCGCGGCTGACGATATCACGCGCCGCGGCGAAGGAGCGCTCCATGCGCGGCAGGATATATTTAATCACCTCATTACCCACGCTAAGCTGACGATCACTGAATAGCTTAATCAGGACGGAAGCCAGCAGAATATCATCTGGCGCGTGAATGCTGGCCACCGGGGCAGCGCGCATGCGAGAGGCGAGGTCAGCAATCACGAAATCCGCATGTGACGGCGCCATACGCATCGTCACCAGAAATGTACGCTGTTCTTCCTTGAAGATATTATAGAGGTGAAACAAAGTTGTCTCCGCCTCGCGGTCACTGAGCCACGGATCAATACCGTCAAGAATAAGAGTCTCGCCCGCACCGGCGATCTGATCAGCAGTTTTAGAGAGCAGCATCTCTGGCTTGATGATTTCTGCGCCCGTCTTATCGCGCCACACAGCAGCCAGATGCGTCTTACCGCTCGCCGCCGGGCCATTGAGCACAAGAACAGGGCCGGGCCAGTCCGGCCAGCGATCAATCCACCCCACCGCGTCCTGATTGCTCGGCCCGATTAAATAATCCTCACGCCCCAGCGCGCTACGGCCTTCGAAATCGAGCGGTATTTGTTCGGCTTTAGCCTTCATTTTTGGAAGCCTTTTTCGGAGCTTTCTTTACAGCCTTTTTAGTCACTGTCTTTTTTGGTGCGGCTTTTGATTTACCTTTGAAATACGCGCTGGCTTTATAGCGCGCCAGCCCAAAGCCCAGCAACACGCCTATAACAGCCGCCACCGGCACCGCCAACAACATGCCAACAATACCGAACAGGCTACCGCCCGCCAGCAGTGCAAAAAACACCCATAACGGGTGCAGCCCGACAGAACCGCCAACAAGCTTCGGGGTTAAAACATTGCCTTCGATAAACTGTCCCACCAAAAATATTCCGGCAATGATCGCAACGAAGCTCCATTCCCCGGCCTGAAACCACGCTACCGCAACACTCACCAACAGCCCAAGCGTTGAGCCGACCATCGGAATGATCGAAAGCAGCCCGGCGCTAAACCCAATCAATGCGCCATATTTTAGCCCGGCGATACTCAGCGCCGCCGCATAGGCAATGCCGAGCACAACCGCCACGCTGATCTGTCCACGCACAAAACCTGAGAGCTTCGCATCAATATCGCGCAGCAAAATCTTGATCGTTGATTGACTATGCTCCGGCATTAACCCCTCCATCCACGCAGCCATATGAGTCCATTCTTTCATCATGAAATACGCCACCACCGGCGTAAACACAATCACCGAAAGCATATCCATTGCTGCCTGCCCGCCGGCGGCTAAGCTACCCGCTAACTGCTTTGCAACATTCAGCCCCGTGCCCGCATGTTCGCCCAGCAGCGCCTTTAAATCCTCACCATTTTGAAGGCCCATCAGGTTTTGAAGCTGGTGGGAAAAAGGCTCAATCAAAGCCCATATATGCTCCATATAACCCGGTAAGTCTTCCGAGAAATCAACCAATTCACTATAAAGCACCGGCACGGTTGCGGCGAAAAAACCCACCACCACAATGATAAAACTCGCCAGAATAAGTAGCGCCGCGAGGCCACGCCCAATCTTAAGCCGCCCCAATTTTTCCACCAAAGGATTAAGCAAATACGCAACCGCCGCACCAAGGACAAAAGGCAGCAACATCACCTTAAACACAAAGACAAACCCGAGAAAGGCCAAAGAAACAAAGCTCCAAAACAGAATATGGTTTTGTGTGGTCATCATTAATATCCTTAAAATTAATAGCTGGGACGACCCGGCGCATACCGGTCGAGATATAATTCATACACGCCCGGCGCGCCTGTTTGCTGTCCATATTCGGGGTTTAGTCCAATCGTGCTAAAGCGAGGATGCGACAGCGTGATACCGGCCTGATCCAGCGCCAGGCGCAAGCGCTGCTCCGTCCCCTGAAAGGCTAGATCAATTTTTGCCGCAGTCGGGCTGAGGGATTTCACGTCGATATCGCTTATGCCTTGCACACGTTGTAATGCGCGGCGCGTTTGTGTCCATTCACCCAGAGATTTAAACGGGACACGCACGGACAAGTGGTTACTGTTCTGCGCACTCACAATCGTCTTGGCCTTCCAATCCTGCTGCAAAAATGTATGAACGCGCACCAGCGCAAGGTCATAAAGCTCATCAAATTTTTGCCCGTCTTGTGCGGGCTGAATAATCTGGGTCACATATTCCGGCTGCGCGCGGTCGGTGCGGTAGAGATTAATGGTTAACGTACCCACATTTTCGTCAGCCGCCGCCATGGCAATGACCGCCTCGCGCGCGCCATAGCGCTCCAGCATCGCACGTAAGTTTCGTGCCTTATAGGCCAAGGAATCACCCTCTCCAATATCGCGCACATCTTGCAGATCCCCAAGCGGCACAGCAACCGGCACAAGCCCGCCCAGGTCGCTCGCATTCATCCAGGTTTCCATCCAACGATTATAGGGCGACCATAAAGACGCAGCCCCATCTTGCTCAAAATATGGCAAGATCAGCACCGGACGGCTGGACACATCCGTATAGCTCTGGCCGATATTCGCGAAATATTGCTTCACCGCCCGCTCGCGGAAGCGGAAAGTATAGGTGCCAATATAGCGTACGGAGGAGAGCTGCTCCTTCGTCACCTCGTAATCCTGAATCAGCATCGAGATTGTGGAGACCGGCAAAGGCTCAAGCGCCGCAACGCTTCCCGCGTCCAACATGCGCGCCGACAGCGCCTTAAAGGCCTCTTGCTGCGCGCGCTCAAAAGCCTGTTTGCGCGCCTCAATCGCGTTACTGGCAGTCACATCAACTTTAATATCCTCAACGGTGAAGACCGCATTGCCTATTTGTGCCTGCGCGCTCGCAGCGAGCACCACAAACAAAAAACAGCTCAAAAGGGCTATGCGAAACACTTCAAAAGGCTTATAGAATAGGGCCATGGAATAAATGCTCATCGTTTGTTTCATAAACTTGTACGAATTGAATTGTTATACCCTTGCTAGAGTGAAGATGCAAAATGAAAGAAAGCGCTTATAAAAAAGCTGGAGTTGATATCGAAGAAGCCGCCAATCTGGTAGAGCGGATCAAACCCCACATCAAAAAGACAAACCGCAGCGGCGTCATGAGCGGCATTGGCGGCTTTGGCGCAATGTTTGACCTGATGCAAACCGGCTATAAAGACCCGATTTTAGTCTCCGGCACCGACGGCGTGGGCACAAAACTTAAAATCGCGATCGAGATGGACCGCCATGATACAATCGGCATTGATGCGGTGGCGATGTGCGTCAATGATATTATTGTGCAGGGCGCAGAGCCGCTGTTCTTTCTGGATTATTTCGCCACTGGAAAACTGGTGAATGACGTGGCAGAGCAGGTGATTGCGGGAATCGCAGAAGGCTGCGCGCAGGCGGGCTGCGCCCTCATCGGCGGCGAAACAGCAGAAATGCCCGGCATGTACACCCCCGGCGACTACGATATCGCAGGCTTTAGCGTCGGTGCGGTCGAGCGTGATCAGATGATCACAGGCGAGCACATCGCGCCCGGTGATGTGATATTGGGGCTGGCCTCTAACGGCCTGCATTCAAATGGTTTTTCGCTGGTGCGCCAGTTAATTAAATCCACTGAGGGTTATGATTACGACAGTAAAATGGAGTTTGAACCCTCCATGTCTCTGGGCGAGCTGGCCCTGATGCCCACACGCATTTATGTGCGCTCTTTGCTTGAAACGCTCAAACTGAAGGATGAGCAAGACCAAGCCTTAATCAAAGGCATGGCCCATATCACCGGCGGCGGGCTGTACGAAAATATTCCGCGTGTTTTACCAGACGATTGCCAAGCTGTCCTCGATGCAAAAAACTGGGAATTACCCGCCATATTCCGCTGGTTATCCGAGATTGGAAAAGTCGATCACAAGGATATGGCCACAACGCTCAATTGCGGGATCGGCATGGCTGTGATCTGTGCGGCGGAGCATGTCGAGCAAATTACTGGCACTCTAAAAGATCAAGGTGAGAGCGTTTATACAATTGGCGCAATTAAAAAACGAAACGCATCGGATGAAAATATAATTATCGAGCATTTAGAAACCTCCTGGCGCTAAAAAATGCCCACAGAGACAACACCAGACAAAATAAATCTTGCCATTTTCATCTCTGGCCGTGGCAGCAATATGAGCGCGCTTATAGAGGCCTGTAAAGACTCCAGCTTTCCCGCACGCATAGAGCTCGTACTCTCCAACCGTCCTGACGCAAAAGGGCTGGAGGCTGCGCAGAAAGCCGGCATACAAACCGAAATCATTGATCACAAAGCCTATGACAACCGCGAGCACTTTGAAAATGCGGTACTGACTGCGCTCAAGACATACGACATTGACCTCATATGCCTCGCAGGATTCATGCGCCTGCTCTCCTCACATTTCATCACCCCGTGGGCTGGACGAATGATCAATATCCACCCCTCACTCTTGCCAGACTATAAAGGCCTTAACACACATGAGCGTGCCCTAGCCGACGGTAAAACCGAAACCGGCTGCACCGTTCATTACGTTGTGCCGGATATGGATAGCGGCGAGATCATTATGCAAAGACGCTGCCCTATTGCTAAGGACGACACGCCAGACACCCTTGCCGGCCGCGTTTTAGAACAAGAACATATCGCCTATCCGGACGCTGTGCGCATGATCGCGCAAAAATTATTACCGCCCGCCTCTTGAAAAACCCGTCTATTTCGCGTGTAGTATTCAAGAGAAGAAAACCTTAAATAAGAGATGAGGAACATTCATGGCCGACCACACACCCGTCGAAATAGACCCACAACAAATTGAACACGCCCATGAATTATGGGCCGGCTTCATTAAAATCAGCAAGCTTACCATTATCGTATCGGTTGTGACTTTAGCTATTTTGGCCGCTGCCTTCGTTAATTGGTAAAAATTCAATAAAACTTAAGATTTTCCGGGCAAACTGACCTATACTAGGCAATAGGGACAGGTCTTTTCGGTAATCTCAATGAAATCCAATAAAGCACTAAATATCAAAGCATTAGCAAAGAAATCCGTACGCTTTACCATAGCGTTTGCGATGACTTTCTTCGCCTTGACTTTCTTGATACCCGGAACGTCGCACGCTCAAATCACGAAAACTGCGCATATTGAGCTCAACGACATCAATAAACCCGCCTATATCGGACCATATCTTTACACAACTCAGGATCCCGAAGAAAATATAGACTATCGCACCATCATTACACGCCACCAAAACAATTTGCGCGGCACACGCCAAAACAATAGCCTTATTAATTTTGGCCTGAAGACCCCACCCACCTGGATGGTACTTTCCGTCACAAACAATACAGACAACGAGTCATGGGTCCTGCATTTTGGCGATGCGACAGACGGACGGTTCGGGCTCGCCAGAAAACTACTGGTGCGAAATAACGCTACAGGCGAAACCTTCGTACAAGCCCTTAGGCAAAAAGACACACCAAACGCTTTTGGCGAAAACTTACAAGGGCCGGCCGTTGCCATAAAAATAAGACCCAAACAAACAGATCTTTTTGTCATCTACATGGAAGCGGAAGGCGGCTTACCCAATACATTCAAGCCAAAATTGATGAGCGAAAAATCATATATCAACAACCTACGCTTTGGTGATTTCTGGCACATCCTGCTTAACTTATTTTTCATCAGCGCCATCGGCACATTCATTGCCATTAGCCTTTTGAACAAAAACGTTAAATATCTTATTTTCTGCGGCTATTATTTGATCAATGCCTGTTTATTCTGGGTTATCGATAACAGCTTTTTCGCATCATTCTCCGTCATCGGGGAAGTGAATGCCGTTCTTTATATGCTGAGCGCCGCGGCAAGCATTGTCATCACAAAAATCTTTTCTGACATCTCTGTAGAAGACTACACCGCAAACACAATAATGGCCTCAATCAGTGGCATAATAGCGCTCGCAGCTCTGTTTAGCGCATTTTTCTTTGATGAGAGAAGCATCCTGGATGATATCCTTATTTTAACACCACCTTTGCTGGCTTTCCTCACCATGGCTGTGCTCTCTTTCTCACAAGGACAGAAAGGCAATCTTTCCGCACATTATTATGCGGCGGCCTGGCTCATCGTTTTTATTGGCGGCCTGATCATGTCTCTAAGTGCGGCTGGTGTTTTACCAAGCAACACAATCTTGATGAATGCTTATCTGCTCTCTCTCTTCCCGCAGGCATTCTTTTTCATCAGCGGCATCAAAAAAGAACAAGAGCTGGCTGCGCAAGAAAAGCTCTACCAACGCTCACGCGAAGAACGTGCCGTGCATTCTTTAGCCCGCCTTCAGCAATCCAAAGAATCTGCTGACCAGGCCCGTCTTCTGCGCGTTATTGAACGTGAGCGCGAGTTAATGGGCGATTTGCGCGAACGCGAGATGCTGCGCGCCGAAGAAATGAAACAAGCCAAAGACGTTGCCGATGCCGCCAACCGTGCAAAGTCAGCCTTCCTGGCCGTCGTTAGTCACGAAATCCGCACACCGATGACGGGTATACTCGGCATGGTGCGCTTGCTCATGGATACACAATTAAACAAAGAACAGGCAGACTACTCTTTGGCCATCCAACAATCCGGCGATACCATGATGGCGCTGCTGAACGATATTCTCGATTTTGAAAAGATCGAAAGCGGCAATATGCAGCTTGAAGACATAGAATTTGATTTTCCGCGGCTTGTGCAAGATGTCATCACATTGATGTCAGGCCATGCAACGGGCAAAAACATCACGCTAAAAGCCGACATACCGGAGAACTTCCCACACACATTGATCGGCGATCCGACGCGCTTGCGGCAGATCATTTTGAACCTGGTCAATAACGCGATAAAATTCACAGAAATAGGCGGCGTTACCATTCATCTGAAAGCTGTTGAATTACTGAAAAAACCAGAAGACATCGATGAAAATTACGAAATATATGTTGGCGTAGAAGATACAGGAATCGGCATTTCAGAAGAGGCCCAAGAAGACCTCTTTAACCCCTTCTCTCAAGCTGACAAAAGCGTCTCTCGCCGTTATGGTGGCACGGGTCTTGGGCTGGCCATCTGTAAGCGCCTGATCGAATCTATGGGCAGCGGGATCAGCCTCCAAAGCCAGGAAGGACACGGCAGTACGTTTTCCTTTAACCTCCTCATGCATGGTGAGCAAGAGGCCTCAGAGCGCACACAAGATATGATTGAGGCCCAGCACATCACCTTGCCCCCCATGCACATTCTCGTTGTTGAAGACAACGAAATGAATAGAAGAGTTCTGGAGGGCTTCCTCAATAACATTCAGCAAAAAAGTACCCTGTGCGCCAGCGGAGAAGAGGCACTCACGGTTCTAGAAACACAGGACTTTGATGCCGTGTTCATGGATATTTCTCTTCAAGGGATGGACGGGTTTGAGACAACGAGAGAGATTAGACGACTAAACGACCCTAAAAAATCGCGCCTGCCGATCATTGCCATTACCGGAAATGTCAGTCCCGAAGATATCGAGGATTGTTACAAAAACAGCATGAACGGCTTCATTCCAAAGCCGATTGACCCGGAAAATGTAAAAAACATGCTCATCGCCGTGCATACCGATCAGCTCGAAAACCCAATACCGGACATGCCGAAAGAAGTGCGCCAGACAGCGCCGCCACCAAAAACACCCGCTCAAAACCCCGCAGCGCCACTTGCGCCAGGCACAAAAGAGCTCTCGCCGATACAGCAATACATGCAAGAACAAGAGCAGGAAGCCGCCACCGCGCCTGCTGATGGTGATGAAGACGATTCCTTTAATAACGCGATTCTGGAACCCGAGAACAACACAATCGAAATTTCCCTGCAAGGTGATGAGGATGAGGACACAAACGACATTATAAATACCCAAATGCTAAACGGCCTCATTGATAACTTAGGCAAAGAGCAGTTTATTGACCTCATTCGAGGATTTTTCGACAAAGCTGATGAAATTATTAACGCACTCACGACCTTAAAAGATGCTGAAAATATCACCGCTATCATGGCCCGCGCGCACGAGCTGAAGGGCATGGCCGGTAATTTCGGCATGAGTGAGATGAGTACAAGCGCTGATATCATCGAAGAAGCCGCCAAAAACAAAGACATACAACCCGCACTGCGGGAAATAGAAAGGCTCCCTAAAATTAATCAGGGAGCCAAGCTGGCCATTCAGAAATGGCTGGATAGTTTAAACGAAGCAGGTTAAACGAGCGCGCGCCTAACCAACAATTTCATCATCAGATAAAAAGAACTTAATCTCAATCGCCGCGTTCTCGAGACTGTCAGAGCCGTGCACAGAGTTCTCACCAATATCAATCGCGAACTCTTTACGGATCGTGCCCGCATCTGCTTCGGCCGGGTTCGTTGCACCCATCACGTCACGGTTCTTCACCACAGCATCTTCGCCTTCCAAAACCTGTACGACCACAGGCTCAGAGCTCATAAATTCGGTTAGCTCACCAAAGAACGGGCGCTCACTATGCACCTCATAAAATCCTTCAGCTTGAGCAAGGCTCATCTGAATACGCTTCTGCGCCACAATCCGCAGGCCAGCCTCTTCCAGCTTCGCATTAATCGCGCCGGTCAGGTTACGCCGCGTGGCATCTGGTTTAATAATCGAAAATGTACGCTCTAGCGCCATGGTTTTTTCCTTTTAATTAAAAAGTTATAAATTACGGTGCGGTTATAGCAGCGCCTGAGAAATTATCAAGAGATAATCACCCGGCCAAACCTTTCTCAATAGCCCCCACCGCATCATTCGCTGCTGCCGCATCCGGCCCGCCGGCCTGCGCCATGTCGGGGCGACCGCCGCCGCCAGAGCCGCCTAATGCTGCTGCGCCGATTTTCACCAGCTCTACGGCATTTAGTTTATCGGTTAGGTCTTCGCTCACACCAACGATGATCGAGGCCTTGCCGTCATTGGTCGCGACCAGAACCACCACGCCGGAGCCTTGCTGTTTCCTTAGTTTATCAACCATCGATTTAAGGTCCTTGGGCGGGAAGCCGTCCAGAATTTTGCCGATAAAGTTTACGCCGCCAATATCTTTGCTCTCAGCGCCGCCGCCAGCATCACCAGAACCGCCGCCCATCGCGAGCTGTTTACGCAAATCGGAAACCTGCTTCTCCAGCGCTTTTTTGTCTTTGGCCAGCGCCTCCAACCGTTCCAGGAACTGATCCCCACTGGCATTCACCACGGACCTTGCGGCGTTTAAAATAGCATCTTGCTGGTTTAAATAGGCCAGCGCATTATTGCCCGTTAAGGCCTCTATACGGCGCACACCGGAGGACAGCGCGCCCTCGGATACGATTTTCAAAAGCCCAATATCGCCCGTGCGGCTCACATGCGTCCCGCCACAAAGCTCAACCGAGAATGGCTTGTTCGCGCCGTCAGCCACGCGGCCCATCGTCACCACACGCACTTCGTCATCATATTTCTCGCCAAACAGCGCCATTGCACCACTCTCGCGCGCGTCCTCGAGCGGCATTAAGCGCGTTTCCACAGGCGTATTGCCACGAATTTGCTCATTCACAATATGCTCAACACGGGCAATTTCATCTGACGTCACACCCTTGGAATGTGAAATATCAAAGCGCGTGCGCTGCGCATCTTGCAGCGAGCCCTTTTGCGAAACATGTTCACCCAGCACCTCACGCAAAGCCTCATGCAATAAGTGCGTCGCAGAGTGATTGGTACAGATGGCTCTACGGTTCTCATGATCGACTTTCATCTCAACCGCATCAAAGGTTTTAAGCTCCCCTTTGTTACAGCTCACATAGTGCAAATGAAGTTGACCGAGTTGCTTACGCGTATCTGTAACCTCTAACGCTACCTTATCGCCGTAAGTTAGCGTTCCTTTATCACCAACCTGCCCCCCAGACTCACCGTAAAACGGTGTTTGGTTAGTGATTACAATGCCATCTTCGCCCGCGCTTAGACTATCGACCAGCGCACCATCCTTAACAATCGCGCGCACTTCGCCCTCTGCGCTTTCGCTTTCATAGCCCAAAAACTCTGTCGACCCGACCTCATCGAGCAGCTGGAACCAGAGCTTTTCCGTGCCGGCATCGCCCGAGCCAGACCACGCCGCGCGCGCCTTTGCTCTTTGCTCCTCCATGCATGTGTTAAAGCCCTCCACATCCACCTGCGCGCCTTGCGCTTTCAAGGCATCTTGCGTGAGGTCCAGCGGAAAGCCGAAAGTGTCATAGAGCTTAAACGCCACATCTCCGGGCAGGACATTATTCTTAATCTTGCCTGCTTCGTCTTCCAAAAGCTTCAACCCCTTATCAAGGGTCGCCTTAAAGCGCTCTTCCTCACCGCGCAGCGTCTCAGTAATCAGCGCCTCAGCGCGTTTAAGCTCTGGATAGGCCGCGCCCATTTTGCTCTGCAGGGTCGGGAAGAGCTTATACATGACGGGCTCATTTGCGCCCAGCAAATGCGCATGACGCATCCCGCGGCGCATGATCCGGCGCAGCACGTAACCGCGCCCTTCATTGGACGGCATCACCCCATCGGCCATCAAAAAGCTGGCCGCACGTAAGTGATCTGCAATCACGCGATGCGAAGCGGCCTGATCACCATCCGGGTTCACGCCCGTCAGATCAGCACACTGCTCAATAATATCGCGCATCAGATCTACATCGTAATTGGACAGCTTGCCCTGCATGATCGCCGCCATGCGCTCCAGCCCCATACCGGTATCGATGGAGGGCTTGGGCAAGGCCTCGCGCACGCCGCCCTCAAATTGTTCATACTGCATGAAAACCAGATTCCAAAACTCCAGATAGCGATCACCATCCTCATTCGGGCTGCCCGGCGGGCCGCCTTGCAATGCCGGGCCCTGATCATAAAAAATCTCGGAGCACGGCCCGCACGGGCCGGTATCGCCCATTGACCAAAAATTATCCGATGTTGGAATGCGGATGATTTTGCTGTCGGAAAATCCAGCAATCTTGCGCCACAAGCTGGCCGCTTCCTCATCCTCGGCATAGACAGTAACCAGCAATTTATCCTGATCCAGCGCGAAATTCTTGCTCACCAGCTCCCAAGCATAGCTGATCGCCTCTTCCTTAAAATAATCACCAAAGGAGAAATTGCCCAGCATCTCAAAAAATGTATGGTGGCGCGCCGTATAGCCGACATTCTCCAGATCATTATGTTTGCCGCCCGCGCGCACGCATTTCTGGGACGAGGTCGCGCGCGTGTAATCGCGGCTTTCCGCGCCGGTAAACACATTCTTAAACTGCACCATCCCCGCATTGGTGAACATCAGTGTCGGGTCATTCTGCGGCACAAGCGGCGCAGAGGGCACAATCTCATGACCCTTATCAGCGAAGAAGCCTAAAAATTCACTACGGATATCACTCACAGTATTCATGGCGGTTTTCATGGACATGGTCCAAAACTCCTAAAAAAACTAAAAAATACGAGAAGAATATTAAAGGATTTAATTTTTATCCGCCAGCTTAATCGCAGCACCGTCTTGCGCTTTATAAGCATAGCGCGCCTTGCGCCCCTCGACCACAGCATCAAGGCTTGGTGTATCCAGATCATCGCGCATTTGGTAGATCCAGTAATTTGAGAGCACACGCTCAACATAGCTACGCGTCTCACGCGCGGGGATCAGCTCAATGAATAATAACGGATCTTCAACATCGCTCCACCGCTTGCGCCAACGCGCCAAATTCCCCGGCCCGGCATTATAGGCGATCAGGAGCGAGGGCAAATCTCCATCAATGGTTTTATTTTTCAACAAGTGCCCCAAATATTTTTGCCCTATTTCAAGATTGGTCTTTGGATCGCTCAGTGTCGGATTGCGCATATCCGCCATTGCGCGCGCGGTGCGGGGCATCAATTGCATCAGCCCAAGCGCGCCGCTATGGCTCTGCGCCATTGTTTCAAATTTGGACTCCTGGCGAATGATCGCGTGAATAAGCGCCGGGTCAATTTTATAGCGCTCTTGCGGTAACCAGGCCCCCACCGGATAGAGTGCCGCATCTCGGCTCTGGCCATCCGCCGCCTGACTATGTGTGCCAAAACGTAATGCCAGCGCAGGCATGCGTGCGTGTCCGGCATAAGCCAGGAAGGCTGTTTGCATCTCTTTATCCCGGCCCGGATTAATCCGCAGCAGCTCAGCCTCAGCCAGATGAATTTGCGCGACATTGGCCAAATCCATGGCCCGTATACCAGTTTTTGTTTGCACCAAAAGCTGCTGATGATCTGACGTAAAGTCAGGCATGTCCCAGTTAAATTCAAAATCATGCCCCAATGCCCGCGTCGCGATCAGCCCATAAAAAGTCCGCGGATGCGCCGCGGCCTGCTTCAACCACTTGCTCACCGCCACAACCTTGCCCGCCCGCATATGAGAGCGCGCCGCCCAATATGCACCGCCCGCTGCGAACCAGCCTGATGAATAGGGAGAGCGGGCTGTCACCTCAAAATATTTTGCAGCATTTCGATACTGCCCCTCCTGCCAAAAGCTTAAACCCGCGATCCAGCCCGCCAGCGGTGCATATTGACCAGAGCGCTTTGCAGCCATAACCGCCAAATTCTGAGCTTGCTCAGTTTTCCCTTGATACAAATATCCCGCCGCAATCCGGCCGCGCAGAATATCGCGCTCCGTCTCATCCATTAACCGCGTACGCTTATCATCGCGTAACAGCGCGGCAGCCTGCCCTGTCTCACCGCCATTCACCAGTGAAAGCACAGCGCGGCGTACAGCCTTAATCGCCGCTTTATCATCCCTGGATCTCTCCATTTGCGCCTGATATTCGCGCCCCTCATAAATCGTCGGGTCCGCCACCCGCGCAATGCCGCGCGCAGACACAGGACGGCGCAGCTTCGCACCAGAGCCTTTTGGCTTTTTACGCTCTGCCAGCGCATATATCCGGCGTGCCCCCGGATAATCCGCATAGAGCGTAAGCCAGCTGCGCAGCTCCTCAAAACTGCTTCGATATGCCGTCGGATGCATATAGCGCTGATACAAAACATGACCGCGCAGACGATTATTAGACAAGCGCTTTAACACGCGATCAGCCTCTTGAATTTTCCCCTGCTCCTGTAGCAAAAAAATATTTTTATAGCGCGTAATATCCAGCTCAGAGAGCGGCTGATCACCAGCGATAAACGGCTTAGGCTTGGGAACGGGCGCTTTATCTGCGCCAAAGTCCAGAAGAGACAGCGCCATACTTCTGAACGAATATCCGGAATCCTTCAATTCTTGCATTGGCTTATGCGCAGGAACAGGCACATCAGCCCGCGCAGGCTCAGCACATAACGCTCCACACAGCACCACAACCATAGCGAGAACTCTCGACCGCCGCCTGTTTTTAATTTCAATTTTTCGCATAACAAGCAATGGCTTACAGCAAAAATTTGGTTTTGTCTAGAAATGCGTAACAGTCAGAGTTTCACAGCCTATGAATCAAGCTTTTCACGAACGCTGAGCATATCCATCCACACCGCCTTTTTTTGCGCCGGTGTACGGAGCAAATAAGTCGGGTGATAGGTCGCAATCGCCTGAATTTCTTGCCCGTCAATGCCAAGTTCTTGCGTTAACGGCTTATAATCATGCCAGCTTTTCCGCAACCGTGAAATGCTCTCGCCGCGCGCCAGTAAAGCCTTTGCCGACACGCCGCCGCATAAAATCAAAATTTTGGGCTTCACCAGCGCGATATGTCTTTCGATGAAAGGCAAGCTGACCTCAATCTCCGCCGGGCTCGGCGTCCGGTTACCTGGCGGGCGCCAATTCAGAATGTTCGACATATAAACCGCTTTTTTGGGGTCTTCAGCCATGCGGTCCAGATCAATGCATTTCAAAATACGATCAAGCAATTGTCCGCTCACACCGACAAATGGCTTACCCTGACGATCATCATCCGCGCCGGGGGCTTCACCGACCAGCATCACCTCAGCCTGCGGATTGCCATCACAAAATACCATATTGGTCGCTGTCTTTTTGATCGCTACGCCGTCAAAGCTCTCAATCGCAGCGCGCAGATCCTCAAGCGTACTGGCCTCCTTCGCCAGCCGCACGGCTTCTTCCCGCGCATCTGATTTGCCCAAAAAAGCCTGCCTTTTCGCCGCGCCAGCAGGC
Source organism: Alphaproteobacteria bacterium (assembly GCA_024275825.1). Lineage (GTDB taxonomy): Bacteria > Pseudomonadota > Alphaproteobacteria > Micavibrionales > Micavibrionaceae > JAJRYK01. The sequence goes on along the minus strand of JAJRYK010000020.1, from coordinate 4,797 downwards.
GGCGCGGCCTTTATTTCATCAGCAAGGCTCGCCTGCGGTGGCTCGGAAAACCCTTGCGCTATATTCATGGCGGGCACCATTTGCGACAAAGCCATCTGAAGCCTCGTTCTATCCACCGGCACATCACCGATCATTTCTTCAAGCTCTTGATCAAGATACCATTCCAAAGCCGCGCCTAATGCGCTACGATGGTGGCTGGAATTTACGTGATGACTCATGGTTTCTAAGCTAGATGAGTCCTATATGAATTTAAAGAGGAATTACGAAACTATGCCGGATTCAATACGTTCAGATCGAGAGAGCATGGAATATGATGTGGTGATTGTCGGCGCCGGACCGTCTGGCCTGTCTTGCGCGATCCGCCTGAAACAGCTCTCGCCCGATTTGAATGTCTGTATCTTGGAAAAAGGCTCAGAGGTTGGCGCGCATTTGCTCTCCGGCGCTGTGTTTGAACCGCGCGCGCTTGATGAGCTGGTCCCTGATTGGGCCGAAAAGGCGCGCCGCTGAACACACCGGTAAAGAAGGACAAGTTCCTGTTCCTGACCAAAGACAAAGCCTATAAATTCCCCACGCCGCCACAGATGCACAATAAGGGCAATTACATCATATCTCTTGGTAATCTGGGCCGCTGGCTGGCAGAGCAAGCAGAAAGTCTCGGCGTCGAGATATTCCCAGGATTCGCTGCCGCTGAAGTGCTCTATAGCCCCGAAGGCGCGGTCATCGGCGTGGCCACAGGCGATATGGGCCTGAATGAGGCCGGCGAGAAAACGGAAGCCTTCGAGCCTGGCATGGAGTTACATGCCCGCCAGACGGTTTTTGCCGAAGGCTGCCACGGCTCCCTAACCAAAACCCTGGTCAAAAAATTCGACCTGCGCGCCGATAGTGATCCGCAAACTTATGCGCTGGGGATCAAGGAGCTCTGGGAAATTGATCCCGCCAAGCATGATCTCGGCATGACGCTCCACACCATCGGCTGGCCGATGGATAATAAGACCTATGGCGGATCGTGGCTGTATCATTTGGAAAACAATATAGTGTCAATTGGCTACGTTGTCGCTCTTGACTACCAAAATCCATATCTCAGCCCTTTCGATGAAATGCAACGCTTTAAGCTTCACCCTGCAATCAAGCCCCTGTTAGAGGGCGGACGTTGCGTATCGTACGGTGCGCGCGCGCTGGTTGAGGGTGGCTTTCAGTCTCTCCCCAAGCTCACCTTCGCGGGCGGGCTGCTCATCGGCGATACGGCGGGCTTCCTGAACGTCCCCAAAATCAAAGGCAACCACACCGCGATGAAGTCTGGCATGGTCGCCGCAGAGTCTATTGTCGCTTATTTCGACAAACATACAGAATGGGGCGGTGAATGCGAGAGCTACACCGCTAATCTCAAAACCTCATGGATCTGGAAAGAGCTCAAGAAAGTCCGCAATATCCGCCCCGGCTTCCAGCGCGGCCTATGGTTCGGGTTGTTTAATGCCGCCTTTGAGACTTTCACCATGGGCCTTGCCCCCTGGACCTTGAAAAACCACGCTGACCATGCGCAGCTTCAAAAGGCCAGCGAAAGCAAAGAAATAGACTATCCAAAGCCTGACGGAATTATCACGTTTGACAAACTAACATCCGTACAGCTCTCCAACACCAGCCACGCGGAAAACCAGCCCGTTCATCTGCGCCTCGTTGATCCAAATATTCCCATAAGCGTTAACTTGCCCGAATATGCAGAACCTGCGCAGCACTACTGCCCTGCCGGAGTTTATGAAATTATTAAGGATAATGCGCAAAACTATACATTACAGATAAATGCGCAAAATTGCGTGCATTGTAAAACCTGTGATATTAAGGATCCGTCACAAAATATTAACTGGGCCACCCCACAAGGCGGCGATGGCCCGAATTATCCTAATATGTAGACGGTACAAGCAAAAAACCATGAGGCCCGGAGGCTAATATTTTTACGAAACTTATCACATTTTTGACTTGCCTTATCGGACTGTGCCCCGCGCCAGTAAATGCGCCAGATCTAAACCAGATGCTTTTCGAATCTGATCCTGCACTTATCTATATTGATAGCGCGCCAGAGATAACAAATGAACCCTTCACGCGGCATCTTCGTCAGGCGTTTGATAGCAATAGCCTAGCCGGAAACTATCTCGCCAGCCAGTTTGCCCAACGCCACCATGATTGGGACAAGGCCAGCAAAAACCTTGAGCGCATCCTGAAGTTTGATAAACAAAACATACAGCTGCTCAGCCGCGCGATGATTTTATCTATGGGCTCAGGGCAGTTTGAAGATGCTGTTCAATATGCGCAGCGCCTCTCTGCCGTCAATAACCAACACTCTCTGGCCGCACTTTTCCTCGCTGTGAACAGCCTGAAAACACAAAATTATGAACAAGCGCTGCGCCATGTAGAACAAATGCCAGAGGGCAGTCTCTCGGAATTTATGATGCCCCTCATACTCAGCTGGGCCAAGGCCGGTGTTGGAGAATATGAGATCAAGGATTTACAACACAACACGATCCATATTTATCACACCATTTTGATCTCTGATTTTCTAGGCAGGTCGGAGAATATAGAGCCACTCTTGCAACGCTCTCTAAACGCACAAGGCCTAACGCTCGAGGATATTCAGCATATTGCAGACCTTTACACGCATATCGACAAACCAGATCTTGCCACAGCGCTTTATCAAAAAATTCTTGATGAATGGGCCGGCAACGCGGAGATATCAAATAAAGTAAAAACGCTAACAAATGCGCCAAATACCAACTATTTCACGCCCATAACAACGCCCGAACATGGTGCGGCTGAGGCGCTTTATGATATGGCCCTGCTGCTCTTCCGTGAATATAGCGACGACAGCGCCCGCGTTTTTGTGAATATGGCATACGCTCTTAATCCCGACATGACCAAGGCCACAATGCTGATGGGGCACATCGCCACGCGCAACGACAATGTCGATGATGCCATCGCACATTATCGCTCTATTCCTCAAAATAGTAATCACTTCCTGGAAGCCTCTAGATTAGCCGCTAATTTACTCGAAGATATGGGCCGCGATGACGAAGCTTTAGGTGTTCTACGCCAGCTTTACCAAGAATATCAGGACGTAAATTCGCTTATTCAAATTGGTGACATTTATCGCCGCAATGATGATTTTGAAAATGCAATAAATAGCTACAATGATGCTGAAACACTGTTGGGCAATATCGGAAAGGACTATTGGCACATCTACTATTTGCGCGGCATGTCTTACGAACAAAATCAACAATGGCTGAAGGCAGAAAAAGACCTCAAAGCCGCACTAGCCTTTCAACCAGACCATGCGCTCATCATGAATTATCTGGGATACTCCTGGGCCGATCAGGGCATTAACCTCGAGGAATCTTTAACGCTGGTCAAAAAAGCAGCCGCGCAAGAAAGCTCTGATGCCTATATCACCGATTCACTTGGCTGGGTGCTCTATCGTATGGGGCGCTTTGCAGAAGCTGTGCCTCACCTGGAAAAAGCCATAGAGCTTATGCCATACGACCCCGTAATCAACGATCATCTCGGCGATGCCTATTGGCGTATGGGGCGAAAAAGAGAGGCGCAATTCCAGTGGCTCCGCGCGAAAAACCATGCCCAAGAGAATGAAGAGCTTATAGAGAGCGCTACACATAAGTTGGAAAATGGCCTCAATGCGCCGGATCTCATGCTGCTGAGGCAGGCCAACACACAAGAAGGCCAGAGTAATCCTCTAAAACAGTAAGTCTGCCCCATGAGCGCCACACCCAAAAAAACCTTAAATGTTTTCGCGCCGGCGAAAATCAACCTGTATCTGCACATAACAGGGCGGCAGGATAATGGGTATCACACGCTAGACTCTCTCGTGGGATTTGCCGATATTGGTGATCACATCCGCATTGAGGCGGCCGATGATTTCACCTTTCAGATCGATGGCCCCTATGCGCACGCCTTTGGCCCAAAAGAGTGTGATGCCAGCCCGCATTCCTCTAACCTTGTGGTGCAAGCCGTTTGGGCGCTCGCGCAGGCTGCGCAAAAAACACCTAACATCCACGTCACGTTGACCAAAAATATACCGCTGGCCGCTGGTCTTGGCGGCGGCTCTGCTGACGCGGCGGCGGTGATTTGGGGATTGCTCAAATGGTGGGAGCTTCCTACGCAGGCTACATATCTGCCGGCGCTCATGACAAGTTTGGGCGCGGATGTGCCGGTATGCCTGGCCTCCACACCCGCCCGCATGCAGGGTATCGGCGATATTCTGGACGTAGTGCCCACAATGCCTGAAATTCCCATTGTGCTCATCAACCCGAATAAAGCCTGCCCTACAAAAGAGATTTTCAGAGACTTTGATAGTGATTTTAAAACGCCGTACCCCCTGCCTGATACGCTGCATGACTTTGATGGCCTAATCACGTTTCTAGCCCAGCGCCATAATGATTTAGAGCCCCCGGCAAAGGCCTATGTGCCAGAGATACAAACCGTTCTCAGCGCTCTAAATACCGAGGAGGGCTGCGCTCTGGCGCGCCTTTCCGGCTCTGGCGCGAGCTGTTTTGGACTGTTTAAAGATGAAGCACACGCCAAAAGCACGGCAAGCACCATTGCCGAAGATTATCCAGAATGGTGGGTAAAAACAGGCTGGCTTAATCGCCCAGAAAGATATAGTAATTCCAATTAATAATTGCGCATGCTATGCTGCATGATGACTTATTCAATAGACCTTCGTAAAAGAGTTGTTTCCTTTGTAGAATTTGGTGGTAGTAAAGTGGAAGCTTCGCATCGCTTTAGTGTATCTCG
>JAJRYK010000019.1 GCA_024275825.1 Alphaproteobacteria bacterium | reverse complement strand
GTCTTGTCTTCGATGTATTTTTATTGGATGCGCGAGTTCGAGCAAGCGATGGTCTTTTTCTTGAGTGGAGGGTAGCGCATATGAGCGATGGTGATCAGCCAGATGATGCCCAGAAGACCGAGGAACCGTCCGCGAAGAAACTAGAGGAATCGCGCAAGAAGGGGCAGGTCGCGCTGAGCCGTGAGCTTAATAGCTGGGTGATGTTGCTGGCCGGGACGATTTTGATTATGGCCTCGGCGGATTCTTTATTCTCTAGCCTGTCACATATTATGAAGTCCTATATAGAGCATGCGCATGATTTCCCCTCTATGCCCGGAGGGATGAGGATTATTTTGGGTGAGACATATTGGAAAGTCTTAGGCGTGATGGCGTTTCCCTTGATATTCCTGATGGCGGCGGCATTTCTATCTCCCTTTATTCAGGTCGGGCCGTTATTCGCGCCCGAAGTGCTCAAGCCCGATTTTAGTAAAATCTCCATTATTAAGGGCTTTGGGCGTTTATTTTCTATGCGTTCTCTTATGGAGTTTGCCAAGGGGGTGACGAAGCTTTTTCTCGTTGGTCTGGTGGGGACGGTAATTCTTTATCCGTATTTTGGACAGCAGGAGCATTTGATTGGCATGCCTATACTGCTTTTGCTTGATGAGCTGCAATATTTGGTTGTGAAGCTCATGCTTGGGGTGCTGGTGGTTATGCTGGTTGTGGCTGTGATTGATGTCTCGTTTCAGCGCTTTGAGCATTACAAGAAAATGCGCATGACCAAGCAAGAGGTCAAGGATGAGTATAAGCAATCTGAGGGTGATCCGCATGTGAAGGGCAAATTGCGTCAATTGCGCTCTGAACGTGCGCGCCAGCGTATGATCCAGTCCGTGCCGCAGGCCGATGTGGTGATCACCAACCCGACGCATTATTCCATTGCGCTGAAATATAATCCCGATGAAATGGAGGCTCCGGTCTGCGTCGCCAAAGGGGTGGATGAGGTCGCCTTGCGCATTCGTGAGGTGGCCAAGGAACACGGTATAGAGCTGTATGAAAACAAACCCCTAGCGCGCGCGCTTTATGATGTAATTGATATTGACGAGGTCATTCCGGCAGAGCATTTCAAGGCCGTGGCGGAGGTGATTTCCTTCGTGTTTAAAAAGCAAGGGAAGTTGCAGTAATTTGAAATTAATTCAAACTAAAAAACCGGCGAACAGCTGTTCTTTTGCAGCACTTTATGTCACTTTATAAGGTATGAAAATCGATCACACAGATTTTATTCTGAAACACCATAAGACGATGCAGCCCACGCCTGCTACGGCGCCGCAGGTTAAACCCTATGGCGGGGTGTTTAGCATTATTGTGGTGTCAGTTTTGATCACGGCGCTGATGCTGGTGATGACGCTGACGCATCTGGATGAGATGACGCGGCTGGCAACAGGCGCGGCATTTATATTGGCTGCTGCGCTGGGGTTTGCGGCGTTCCGATCGTTCCGCATTCATAAACGCCAAAGCCGTGAGATGGAGTTGATGAATGCGGTGCTGGAGGGTAGTCGTGCAGCGCGGATGATCACGCAAAGCGCAGATAACATTGTTTATTATAACCGCAAGTTTGAACTGCTTTGCCGCGGCGTTGGTGCGCCGGGTTATGCGACGCTGGTGCGATTGTTTCAAAATAATGATGAGGCGCTGGCACATTTTAATGCGCTGGCTGATAAGGCGCATCGTGGCTTGACCGATTCGATAGAGCTTTTCTCAAAATATGAAGACCAAGAGCGCTGGTTGATGGTCACCGCGCAGCCTGTTGTGGGGTATGTGGGGTATATCCATTGGCGCATTGATGATGTGACTCAGAAATACACGCTTGATCGCGCCATTCGGCAGGAGCGCGAGAAGCTGATCGACTTTACCGATAATGCGCCTGTCGGGTTTTTCTCGGTCAACGAGCAGGGGCGCTTTATCTTCGCCAATGCGACGTTTGCACGATGGCTGGGTGAAGATATTCGCGCGCTGCTCGAACATGGGTTTTTGCATACTTATCTTGAAGAGCCGCCGAAAAATACGCGCCCATATGACCTTACGGAGGAATCAAAACCGCGTCAGGTGGCTGAAATTCGGATGAAGGGGACGGCGGGTAAAACCTTCCTTGCTTCGATAAACCAGGTGGTGGTTGAGGAGCCCGATGGTCGTGTGCGCACGCGCGCCGTGGTTCATGACCTAACCTCTGAGCGCGAAATGCGCCGCGCGCTGAAGGCTTCCGAAGATCGCTTTCAGAGGTTTTTCGAAGAAGCGCCGCTGGGGATTATTCTCATCAATAACGAGGGTGTGATAGGAGATTGTAACAATACTTTTTCCAGCATTCTTAAGACGCCTGTCGATAAAATTGAAGGTCAAACTCTTGATCAATATATTCATGAAGATTTTCGCGGTGTTGTTCTTGGTGCGCTTGAGCGTATGGAAAATGGCAAGCAAATGGAGGCGCCGCTTGAGGTTGCTCTGGTTGTCGATGGCCGCAAAATTGAAACCCAAATGCACGCGCGTCGCTTTAAGGAGAGCGAGAGCACCGTGCTGCACTTCATTGATGTGACGGAGCAGAAATCGCTGGAGGTGCAGTTTGTGCAATCGCAGAAAATGCAGGCGATTGGCCAGCTTGCGGGCGGCGTGGCGCATGACTTTAATAACTTGCTCACTGCGATGATCGGGTTTTGTGATTTGCTGCTGCTGCGCCATAAACCCGGCGATCCGTCCTTTGGCGACCTTATGCAGATCAAGCAAAACTCTAACCGCGCGGCTAATCTGGTGCGTCAGCTTCTTGCATTCTCACGCCAGCAAACGCTGCGGCCAAAGGTGCAGGACATCACCGATATCCTGATCGAGGTTTCTCATTTGATGCGCCGTCTTATCGGGGCGAATATGGAGCTTGATCTGGTGCATGGCGCTGATCTCGGTCTGGTGAAGGTTGATGAAGGCCAGATGGAGCAGGTGCTGATTAATTTGGCCGTGAATGCACGCGATGCGATGGATGGCGGCGGGGCGCTGACCATTGAGACAGAGAACTTCACCAATCGTAAACCAAGAGAGCTGATCTCTGAAGAGCTGCCTGCCGGGCACTGGATCATGATTAAGGTGAGCGATACGGGCTGCGGCATTCCCAAAGACAATATGACGCGCATTTTTGAGCCGTTCTTCACGACAAAAGGCGTGGGAGAGGGCACGGGGCTGGGGCTTGCAACGGTCTACGGCATTATTCGCCAAACCGGCGGATATCTGGATGTTAAGAGCGTTGTTGATGAGGGCACGAGCTTTATCCTCTACCTCCCCAAGGCCACAGAGGCCGAAGAGGAAGAGGCAGGCAATGAGGTCGTTATCGAAGATGAAACCAAGGATCTAACAGGCACAGAGCGTATTTTATTGGTTGAGGATGAGGACGCTGTGCGCACCTTTTCCCAGCGCGCTTTGAGCAATAAGGGCTATGAAGTACTGACCGCTGATAGCGGTGAAGCGGCGCTAACCCTTATGGAGGAGCTGGAGAACAAGTATCTAGATCTGATCATCACCGATGTGGTCATGCCTAATATGGACGGCCCGACACTGGTACAGCGAATCAGGCAAGACAGCCCAAAGTTGAAGATTATTTTCATTTCCGGCTATACAGAGGATAAGCTAAAGGATTATATGGGCGAGAATATTTGGTTCCTGCCCAAGCCGTTCACGCTCAAGCAGCTCGCGGCCAAAGTTAAAGACGTTCTGGACGAATAAGGGTTTCATTATATGAGCATAGGCAAAAGTGCATCCGCGCCAATGGGGCGGATGGAATGGGGCATTCTGATCATCTTGTCCGTGATTTGGGGCGCATCGTTCCTTTATATGGAGGTCGCGCTGACGGAGCTGCCTCCGCTCAGCATTGTAACGGCCCGCGTAATCTTCGCGGCGCTGGCGCTTCATCTCTTCCTCTTATCGAGAGGGCAGACGCTCTCGTTACCGCGCGCACTGTGGAAGCCCTTTTTTATCGCGGCATTGTTCGGCAATGTTCTGCCTTTCACAATGATTGTGTGGGGGCAGATTTACATCACCTCCAGCCTGGCGGGTATTCTCAATGCAACCACGCCGTTCTTTACATTAATCGTCGCACATTATTTTACGCATGATGAAAATGGAGTGCGAATCGTCTTGCTGGTCTTGTATTTGGGTTTTTTGGTGTGGCGATCATTATTGGGCTGGATGCATTTAAGGATTGGAATGCCGCTATTTTTGCGCAATTGGCGATTCTTGCTGCATCCTCATGCTACGCCGTTGCGTCTGTTTATGGACGCAGTTTTGCAAAAATAAATGTGCCGCCCCTGCAAGTGGCTACCGGGCAGCTTACCTTTTCATCTCTGATTCTTATCCCCATCATGCTCTATGTTGATCAGCCGTGGCAGGGTGCGATGCCCAGCCCGCATGTCTGGGCGGCACTGCTCGCTCTGGGCGTTTTGTCTTCCGGCGTTGCGACCGGGATGTATTATTTTCTCCTCAGCCGTACGGGCGCAAATAACGTTGTTCTTGTGACGTTCTTGCTCCCTATAACGGCCATTACTTTGGGTGTTTTGTTCTTGAGCGAGACTTTAAATATCAACCAAATGGGCGGTGTGGCGTTAATAGCTTTAGGGCTTATTGTCATTGATGGTCGCGCCGTACAGAGGTTTAAACCACGCCCCGCATAAATAAATGTTCTAAATTTGTTCTTTTTTCTTGACGGTGAGAACAAACAGTGTACTCTTGTGTGCATGAGGTCTTTGACGGCCATTACAAAATTTTAGGAATAATTTGCCATCTGGCCCTGAATCATGCGAAAAAGAGGAGATACCCCATGAGCGTAACACCATTAAGAAAAGACGATAAAATGACCCAAAGTTCTTCAGAAAAACAAAAAGCCCTTGATGCTGCCTTGTCTCAGATTGAGCGCGCCTTTGGCAAGGGCTCAATTATGAAGCTTAATGGTGAGCATAACCCGCTTAGTATAGAATCAGTTTCCACCGGTTCGTTGGGTCTTGATATTGGTTTGGGAATCGGCGGGGTGCCGCGCGGGCGCATTGTTGAAATTTATGGCCCGGAAAGCTCCGGTAAAACAACATTGGCCCTACATATTATGGCCGAAGCGCAAAAGGCTGGCGGGACATGCGCTTTTGTGGATGCGGAGCACGCGCTTGACCCTGGTTATGCTAAAAACCTGGGCGTTGATATTGATAATTTGTTAATCTCGCAGCCTGATACGGGAGAGCAAGCTTTGGAAATTACAGACACGTTGGTGCGTTCGGGCGCGCTGGATGTCTTGGTGATTGATTCGGTCGCCGCCCTTGTGCCGCGGGCGGAGCTAGAGGGCGAGATGGGTGATCATCATGTTGGCCTTCAGGCGCGCTTAATGTCACAAGCCTTGCGTAAACTGGCAGGGTCAATTTCCAAATCTCATACGACGGTTATTTTCATTAACCAGATCCGCATGAAAATCGGCGTGATGTTTGGCTCACCTGAAACAACGGCCGGGGGGAACGCCTTGAAGTTTTATTCATCCGTTCGTCTGGACATACGCCGGATTGGTGCGATTAAGGACAAGGATGAGGTCGTGGGTAATCAGACTCGCGTCAAAGTCGTCAAAAACAAAATGGCACCGCCCTTCCGCCAGATCGAATTCGATATCATGTATGGCAAGGGTATATCCAAAACCGGGGAGCTGATTGATCTAGGCGTTGCCGGAAACCTCGTAGAAAAATCCGGGTCATGGTACGCTTATGACGGACAGCGCATTGGTCAGGGTCGCGAAAATGCCAAAACCTTCATGGCTGAAAATCCAAAGGTGGCCGCCAAGCTGGAGGCCCAAGTCAGAGCCAATGCCGGCCTGGTCGATGAGGCTATGCTCGCCGGCCCAGAAACTGCAGGGAAAGCCGCAGACGTGGCAGCGGAAGATGTGGCCAATGATGGGGGTGACACTCAAGGCGCGACAGAGCAAGAAACGACCGGGAAGAAAAAGTAAGTCTACTGGGTCCACTTTCCTTTAAGGCCTTCAATATAAAGAAAAAAGGCCGGGCCCGCTTTGATTAATAAAGCGGACCCACTAGGGCCACAAGCAAGTCCACTATCGGAACCATTTCCCCTTTAGTTTTTGTCGCGCATAATACGCTGCTTTTGTTTGTTCCAATCGCGATTTTTCTGCGTTTCGCGTTTATCGTGGAGTTTTTTACCTTTGGCCAGAGCAACACTTAGCTTTGCTAGGCCACGTCCATTGAAATATAGTTTTAGGGCGATGATTGTTTGACCTTCTCGCTGCACTGCACCTAGTAATTTATTCACCTCACGTTTTTTCAGCAGTAATTTGCGCGGACGTTTTGGCTCATGCTGCATATTTGGCCCGGCTTGTTTATATTCTGGAATGTTGGCGTTAAACAGCCAGAGCTCTCCATCTTTTGGTCCAACGTATGATTCGGCTAAAGAGCACTGGCCATGCCGCAGTGATTTTACTTCCGTGCCGACCAGCATAATGCCGGCTTCAAATTCATCGCCAATCATATAATCAAACCGTGCGCGGCGGTTATCCGCCACAGTTTGGTTGATCGAAATGAGGCCGGATTTGCTTTTTTTCTTTTTGGACATGATTTCGAATTTACGCGGCAGCGCTATTCTTTTTGGTGATTAAGCCAGCATAGGCCATCGCGGCATCAACCAATTTACGAGCTTCTGCTGTGGCCGGAATCAGTGGCAAGCGTACTTCATCGCGACATAGTCCCAAAACACTTGCGGCGTATTTTGTGGGGGTTGGGTTGCTCTCACAGAATAAATCATTGCCCAGCGGTGCGAGCTTATCGCGAAGATCGTTAAATGTGTTCATGTCGCCCTCAACCCAGGCATTTTGCATGCCAGCCGCCATGGCCGGGGCGATGTTTGCAACGACGGAGATAACGCCGTGACCGCCTTGCGCCAAAAATGCGGCCGCCGTGATGTCATCACCAGAGAGCTGACAAAAATCTTCACCAGCCAAGCGCGTGAGCTCAAGCGGGCGAGTCAAATCACCTGTTGCATCTTTAACACCCACGATGTGCGGCAATTCAGCCAGGCGCGCGATTGTTTCATTGCTCATATCCACCACCGACCGACCGGGGATGTTGTAGAGCACAATGGGCAATCCCACCGCATCATGGATGGCTTTGAAATGTTGGTACATGCCTTCTTGGATGGGCTTGTTATAGTAAGGCGTAACGATCAGCGCCGCGTCCGCGCCAGCGTCTTTCGCGCATTGCGTCAGCGCGATCGCCTCTTTGGTGGAATTTGATCCACTGCCGGCGATAACGGGCACTCTTTTATTTGCAATCTCGATGCAGCGCTTTACAATCGCTTCATGTTCATCATGCGACAAAGTTGGGCTTTCACCCGTTGTGCCACAAGGAACCAGCCCATGCGAGCCTTGCTCGATTTGCCATTCAACCAGATTATCAAATGCCGGCCAGTCAATTTCACCGTTTTTAAAGGGCGTGATCAGGGCGGGGATGGAGCCTTTAAACATTGTAAACCTCTTATGTTCTCTGCATTTTATACGTTTTTAAATATGCCGCTTAATCTATATGGCTATGTGAACAGATGCAAGAAAAGCATGATTATGCTCGCGCTCTTTTTTATGGCTGTGACTTTTATGTTTTTGGGGCAGCCGGCCTATGCTGTTCAAAACCCGGCTGTGCGCGCGCAAACTGTGCAGGCGTTGCAGGCTATTAAGCAAGATCGTTGGGATGTTGGACGCAGCCTTATTGCTTCGGCGAGAGACCCGCTTGCGGCGAAGCTATATTTCTGGCTCAGCTTCACGGAAAAGCGCGGTGAATATAGCTATACCAAGCATGTACGCTTTATTCAGAAAAATCCGGAATGGCCGGGGCTGGGTGAGTTGAGCCTACGAATTGAGAAGACGATGCCGAGTAATTTGAGTGCAGCAGAGGTTTTGGGGTGGTTTGAGCGGCACCCACCGAAAACCACGCAAGGCATTGATCGCTATATTGAGGCGCTGATTATTCATGGCAAGAAAGATCAGGTGCTTGCGTATCTGTCGCGATGGTGGGCAAAAACGTCTTTGTCGCGCGCGGAGCAAAAGCAGATCTACGGCAAATATAGCGCATATATCACGCGCGATGCCCATAAGGCCCGTTTTGATAGTTTGTTGTTTAAGGGGCAGAACTCAAATGCCCGCGCTGTAGCCAGGGTTTTAGGGCAGGGCTATCCGCAGTTGGCGGAGGCGCGCATTGCACTTGCGGCGAAGAAGAGCAACGTTAATGGGTTGATCAATAAGGTGCCGGCTGCGCTTCAGCAAGATTCCGGGCTGCAATATGAGCGTTTGCGGTGGCGCCGGCGGAATAAACTGAATAGCGGTGCGATTGAAATTTTGCGTGCAGCGCCGGCGGCGGATAATATTCAAAACCCGAAAGACTGGTGGCGAGAGCGTCACATTATGATCCGCCGCTTGTTGGAGGAGAAGAAATATCGTGGCGCTTATTTACTCGCCAGCGATCACCGGCAGAGCGAAGGATTTTCTTATGCGCAGGCAGAGTGGATTGCGGGCTGGTTGGCGCTGAGTTTTTTAAATGATGCGCCGGCGGCTTTGGCACATTTCGAGGCTGTTAATGGCAAGGTTAAAACGCCGGTAAGCCGTGCGCGCGCTGCATATTGGGCCGGGAGGGCGGCTAAAAAGCTTGGGCAAAAAGAGGCTAGCCGCAAATGGTTTAAGGCGGCCGGGCAATATCAAACCGTTTTCTATGGGCAAATGGCTGGCGCTGAATTGGGGCTCGCGAGCGCGCTGGCTCATGCGCGTGCGCCGAAGGTTTCGCCTGCGCAAACACAGGTTTTTAGAGATAATGAGCTTATTCAGAGTGCGCAGCTTCTTCGTGATGCGGGAATGAGGCGGGAGGCTAGCCGCTTTATTCAGGCCTTTATTGCGCAAAACCAAATACCGGAAGCGTATAAATTTTCAGCAGAAATCGCTGCGGGTATGGAGCACCATCACGATGCGCTGCGGATCGCAAAGGAGGCGTCTAAGAAAGGGTTGTTTTTAACGGCGCAAGCCTATCCGACGTTGGTGGATAAGCTGCGCGGGACCAGCATTGAATGGGCGCTTGTGCACGGGATTATGCGTCAGGAAAGCATGTTTGATTTGGAGGCCCGCAGTCCGGTTGGCGCGCGGGGACTAATGCAGCTGATGCCGGCAACGGCAAAAGGTGTGGCGCGCTCGCTTGGTGTTGCTCATCAAACGGAGTGGCTGACCTCGCGGCCGGCGCATAATATTTTGCTTGGTACACAATATCTGAATGATTTGATTGTGCGCTATGGGGGATCTTACCCGCTTGCGATTGCTGCCTATAACGCAGGGCCGGGGCGTGTTGATCGGTGGTTGAAGATTTTTGGCGACCCACGTTTTGGGCAGGTGGATATGATTGACTGGATTGAGCTTATCCCTATTTATGAAACACGAAACTATGTGCAGCGCGTGATGGAGGCCATTTATGTGTACCGTATTCGGCTCAAGGGTATTCAGGCCGTGCCACAGGAGGCTATTCACATTGCAATGCGTTACAGGTAGATATACCTTCGGTTGAAAAATTAATTTTCGTGCTGAGTTATATAATGCGTTGAATACAATGGAGTTTTTTTTGCATCTTTGTTAATAAAATTTTATCTTTATATGCTAATATAGACAGGCTGAACTACTACAGGGTGTATTTAGTATGTTGCTGGGGGGCAACGGTCACGATGAAGCTTTTACTTGCGGACGATCACACATTATTTAGGGATGCTTTGGTACAATATATAACCAGAGCGCAGCCTGATGCTGTGGTTGAGTTGGCAAAAGACTTGCCTGAAGCTCTTGAAATTATGAAGAAATCTCCTGATCAAGACCTTGTCCTGCTGGATCTTCGGATGCCGGGTATGGACGGTATGAAGGGGTTTGAGATTATGCAGGATGAATATCCGGATACGCCTGTTGCCATTATGTCAGGGGTTGCGGAGCCAGAGGATGTTAAGCAGGCGGTTAGTCTTGGCGCTGTTGGATATTTCCCAAAAACGATGTCTGGAAAGGCTTTGTTACAGGGGATTGAGCGCGTCCTTAATGGTGAAAAATTCATTCCGACGAATGTTGAGGGTAATGCCCCCATGCCGTCATATTATAGTGATGGTGCTGAGCAGTCCGTTAAGCTCAGCGGGGTTAAAGCCTTGACTGAATCAGCCAATATAAATTTAACCAAAAGAGAGCAAGAAGTCCTTGGTTTTGTTATGCGCGGTGCGTCTAATAAGGAGATCGCCAATGAGCTTGGTCTGCAGCTGGTAACAATAAAGCTTCATGTTAGGGGCGTGTGCAGAAAGCTTGATGCAAAAAACCGTACGCAAGCCGCCATGAAAGCGCAAGCGCTAGGGTTTGGTGAGTAAGTGGCTTTATCATGGGCGTAATGGTGGCGTAGGGAGGGCACAGTGTTTAATAAAAACTTTTTCGCGGATCTGCTGAATTATATTCCAAGCTTTGTCATGTTAATTTTCAGCATGGTGGCTTTGCATTTTTCGATTGTGCTGATTGATGGCTATGGTGGTGCGATTGAGTTTGAAGAACATGGTGATCATTTTCATGTGTCTTCGTTAGATAATGAGGGCTTTGTTGAGTACGAAAACCAGAGTGCACGCGCAGGACATAATCTTTACTGGGCCGTGATTGCGATTGGTTTGGCCGGTTTTGTATTGGTTCTTGTGAATAATGATCAATATAGAAAAATTCGCAAAGCACAAAAACAGCGTGAAAAAGCGCAAGAAGAGCATGCGGAGCTGCAATCGCAGCTACACCAGGCGCAGAAGATGGAGGCAATTGGCCGTTTAGCAGGCGGCGTTGCGCATGACTTTAATAATATTTTAGCGGCGATGAATGGCTATGCTGAATTTTTGATTGAAGATTTAGAGGAGGATACAGACCAACATAAATTTGCGGGCAATATTCTACAGGCGGGCAAACAGGCGCGCCTGTTAGTGGACCAGATTATGGCGTTTTCCCGGCGTCAGGATGGCGAGTTTGAAAATATTGACCTTGTCCATTCTGTGAATGAAAGCATGGCGATGCTTTCGGCCAGCCTCCCTAAAACGATTGAACTGCAAACTGATATAGATATCGATACAGTTCTGGTGAGCGCGAATGCAACGCAAATTAGTCAGGTTCTCATGAATTTATGCGTGAATGCCAAGGATGCGATGGAGGATGAGCACGGCATTTTAAAATTAGGGTTAAAGCGTATTGAATCGTGCAATTATGCTGATATGGGACTTGTATGTAAGTCCGTTGATTCAAAAGACAGTGATATTATTCCGATCAAGATTGAAGATGTCGGAACCAAGACGGCGCGGCTCTTACTCGGAATGCTTGAGGAGGAGCAAAGCTATGTTTGTCTTTCTATCTCGGACACGGGAACGGGGATGAGCAAAAGTATCATGGAGCATATTTTTGAGCCATTTTTCACCACCAAACCTGTTGATAAGGGCACGGGGCTGGGGCTTGCCACCGTTCATGGGGTTATTGCTGGGCATTCTGGGGCGATGATTATTAATTCCACGCTTGATAGTGGAACAAATTTTGAGCTGTTCTTTCCGATATCTGAGGATCAGGCCGTGCCTCAAACTGAGAATGTTTATGTTCGGTCTGTTGTTGCGCAGTCAAATATCCTTATTGTCGAAGATCAGGATCATGTCCGGGATATGATGATCAATATGCTGGAGCGGATGGGGCATACTCCTCGTACATCAGTTAACGGCCTGGATGCGCTTGATTTTCTGCGTGAGAATATTGGTGATATTGATTTGGTTATCACTGATCAAAATATGCCTAAAATGACAGGACTTGAGTTGATTGCAGAGGCTTCGGAGGACTTCCCGGACCTGCCCTTTATTTTACTATCTGGATATAGTGAGAAAAAGTTAGAACCCTTGATCAAGGGGCATATGTCGATTAAGGCGACGCTGAAGAAACCAGTGTCTCGCGATGTGTTGGAGCAGACCATCACCGATATTCTGCTCGTGAAAAGGGACAACAAAAAGGTGGCGAGTGGTTAAGTGCTGGTGAGTTAAGCTAAGCTTTAAACGCGACTTTCACGCCACCAGGTGCCAATCAATAATATCAGCAGAAAAATCGCCGCCGCCCAATCTGGTAATACCGGAGTGCTGCGCACAGAGGTTACGGTATATTCATTATTTTGCCGTAATCCAATCCAGTGTTGGCCGCCGTAAGTGCGCGCGTTTGAAAGGCTGCGAATATCAGGATTGGGCACATCAGAAAGCCAGAGGGCTTTGCCTTTGCTCGCATCAATTAGAGGGCGCAGATGTTCTGACGTTGCCTTTACGCCGCGCAGCTCTGGTGGATTAAGGTCGCCGATGATGGCGAAGCGCTTTTGGTTTTTGGCGTCCTTAAAGCTGTAGATTCCCAGTTGATCCGCGATGACTTTAGTGCTGAAAGTGCCATCATCAAATGGCGTGAACATAAGGCTTTCATCTGTGCCGTCAGGCTTTGTCATGGTCACAGTGGGCGCACCTTGCCCGAGACTGCGGCTCTTAATCGTGATGGCATTGTCTGATATTTTGAGGCTCAGTGCACGCTCATCCAGCTCCGGTTCTTTCATGAGCCAGTGCACCGTGCGGCGGAGCAGTTCCGTATGTGGGCCGCCGCCTTCATAACCGCTGGCCCAGAGCCATAGATGGTCGCTCGCGATTTGTGCCACGCGGCCATCACCAACCCGGTTTAAGATGAGGAGAGGCTTATCTTGCGCGCCGGACATGAGTGTATCACCGGCTTGTGCATCAACGACGACTTGTCGCAGCCATGGTCCCCATTGAGTGTTGCTGTTCAAATTCTCGGTCACAGGGTGCTTTTTGCCTAGAGCTGTGAGGGCGGGTGTGAAAGCTTGATCAATAACGCTGCCGGTCGGTATGCCGGGCAGAATTGTGCTCAGGCTCGTGTTATAAAGCGAGTCTCGCGTGGCGAATTCCGGTCCGCTGGCCTCAAGCAACGCGCCGCCTTTTTTGACGTAGCGCACGATATTATCAAAGTAAAAATCAGGTAGAATGTGGCTCAAGCGATAGCGGTCAAAGATAATTAAATCAAAGTCATAGAGCTTGATTTCGAACAGCTCTCGAAACGGAAAGGCGATGAGGGAAAGCTCATTTTGCGGGGTTGAATCAATTTTCCCTGGGTCACGCAAAATGGTGAAATGCACGAGATCCACGCCAGGATCAGAGGTGAGGAGATCGCGCCAGCGCCGCCCGCCCGCATGAGGCTTACCGGAAACCAGAAGCACGCGCAAGCGGTCGCGTACGCCATTGGCGATGATCGCGGCTTTGTTGTTGCTCTGGGTGAGCTCGCCGGGAACAGTCTCAATGCTCATCTCAAATACATTTTGTCCGGCGTGGGTGATGGGCAGCTCTAGCGTTAGATCTTGATTTGTCGGCACGTCAAATATGATCGGTGCCTCGTCACCACTTGAAACGGTGAGTGTCGCGGTGTTTTGCGTAATATTGAGCGTATCTTCAATGTGATATTTGACGCTGATATCTTGCCCGACAAGGCCATAGGATGGGGCTTCGCTGATGATTATTTGGCGGTCTTTTTCATCTCTCTCACCGCTGAGCAATAAATGCACAGGGCCATATTCGCTATAGCGCTCGGGGTTGCCGGGCACATCATGGATCTGCCCGTCACTGATGATAATGACCCCTGGGCGGCGTTTGAGCGGCACGTCGGCTAGCGCCTGATCCACAGCGCCGAAGAGCAGCGTTTCATTGGCCAAAGCGCTATCCGTGGGCGCGGTAATAATGCGCAATTCGAGATTATCTCTATCTTCTAACTTATCCTGAATATGCGCCAGAGCCGCTTCACTGCGCGCTTGACGATCGCCCATATTTTGACTGGGGCTTTGGTCGAGCACAATCACGGCCACGTCTTTTACGGGCGTGCGCTCTTCCTCTAACAGGGAGGGATTAAGCAGGGTGAGCACAAATGTGAGGAATGTCAGGCTGCGCAGCAGCAGCCCTCTGCGTGACTTCAAGCCGGCCAGAATAAACAGTACGATGGCCGCGCCGATGATGGCTGCAAACCAGATATCCGGCAGCAGCGGGTCGAAATGAATGTCGAAGCTGGCGGCGCTGCTGGTCATCATCGTCCCAGCCTTTCGAGAATATACGGCACGTGAACCTGATCAGCTTTGTAATTCCCCGTCAGTGCATAGAGCGCCATATTCACGCCAAAGCGGAAATGCATGTCTTGCTGGCGCGTGCGGGCAGGCGAGGTCCAATGCTCGCTCCAAGGCTCTTCGCTGATGACCACGGAGGATACGCCGTCGCGGTTATTTGCGCTTTGACGCTCGACCCATAATGTACCGCCGGGCACGTCGGGCAGCAGGTAAAAGCTGCGCAAGAGCACATGATCTTTTTTCATCGGTTCGAGCGGCGGAATATTAAGCCCGCCGATGGCGGCTTGCAGTGCTTGTGCGCTGCCCAATTGGCTGATGAGAATGGTGCCGCCATGATCGAGATAATGCTGGAGGTTTTGCAGCGCCTTGGCGGAGAGGATTTGTGGTGCATTCCCGATGGGCCAATAGATCAGAGGGAAAAAGGCCAGCGTATCGCTTTCGGGGTTAAGGGCCGCTACGCCTACCGGCCCGGCGGATGTGCGGCGGGCGAGCGCTGTGCCTAAATTTTCCAGCCCTTGTTGAGACAAGGCATCAAGCGATGGGTTGCCAGTTTTGATGTAGGCCAGGTGAAGCGCGCTCGCATATGTTTGATCGCTTTTGGATGGCGCGGCGTAGGCGCTCGTGCTTAAGCATAAAAGCATTAATGTTAGCGTGCCAAAGCGCGGTAAGCGCGATGCGATATTAGAAGAGAGAATAATCATGATCAGCCAATCAACCAATAAAAGTTGCAGGGCGGCATAGAGGAGGTAGGGCATTAAATTTTGCTCATAGTCCTCATCGTAGGTTTTCTGTGTGACGCTAAGCGGTATAGCCCCTAGCGCGTTTAAGCGTGAAATATGATCCCCCAGATTTAATGTGGCTTGCTGGCCGGCGCTGCTATAGAGACCGGGCGGGTGGTCGGTGGAGGGTTTTGTGCTTTTAAAATCAACTGTTGGGATTGGTTTTATAGTGCTTTGTGGACTTTGCCGCGCGCCAAAACCGTCGAGCGTCCAAACGGGGTGAAGTATGCCGTTGCCGGCTTCTCGTTTACTTGCGGAGATGCCTGAAATTTGCACCAAACGTTTGAGGATATCGACATAAGTGCCCGATAGCGCCAGATCTGACCAGTCTGGTGAAGCGGTTGTGTGGATCATGACCAGCAGGCCCTTGCTCTGCGCTCTGGCTGTAATCAGCGGTGTGCCGTCATCTAATGTCGCCCATATTGTGGCGCTGGATGCTTGCCCAGGATCGGGCAGCATTTGCTGGCGCACCGTGATGTCTTTATGCAGCGTGATACCGTGAAGTGGGCTGGTCTGGTTGAAGGGCACAAGTTTCGGCGCGTCATCCCAGCTGAGCGTGCCTTCATTGCTGCGGCTGGAGTGGCGCAGCGGCGCAGGCAGTAAAGCGTTCTGTGCGCTTGATGTACCGTTCGCGCCCGCCATATTTGGTCCGGCAAAGCGTAGTAGTAATCCGCCATCATTCACCCAGCGTTCGAGCGCATTGAGCGTTTCCGTTGGCAATGCCGCAATATCGGGCAGGATAATGACAGACGGTTTATGCTCTAAAATATCATCCGGCGTGCCGGTGCGTAGCGTCGTGAATGGCTCCAGCGCGCGGTTTAAGTAATAACGCGCTTCAATGAAGGGTTTGGGCTCTTTCCCATCTGCTGGGCCGATGATACCAACGCTGCGCTTTTTGAATCGTTCGTCCAACAAGTAAACGCCGCCCGCGCCGTAATTGCCGCTCAGGCGGAATTGTGCAATCTGGCTGCGTAGCGTTTCGGGGATATTAAAGCTGAGCGTTGCCGGAAGGGCGTCTGGGCTCAGCGTTAAGCTCTGCTGGTCCAGCAGGCCGCCATTTTCGTTGAGGATTTGAACGGAAACAGGCAGGTTCGGCGCAATCGTGCGCGGCGCGTCAATCGTGATTTGAACATCACGGCTTTGTTTATCGGTGGGTTTAAGTAAGAGTGGAAGTTGTATATTTTCTGGAGATATAAGGCTCAATCCTCCTTGCTTTGATAGCACTGTCGCGAGCGCGGAAAACGCGCCCTCGTCTAATCCGTGAGAGAGCCAAAATGTATGGATACTTCGCTCCAGGCGGCTCTTCTTTATATGCTGCACGAGCGCGCCATAATCTGCGGGCCATGGATAGGGCGCTAAACCTTTAAGGATAGAAAGCGCTTGTCCGCTCGCACTTGGTCCAAAATGCGCGGGCGTGATGTCGCCCGGTGCGATTGTTGTGGTCTGGATATAAATCTCGCGTTTCTCGCGTCCGGCCTGATTAAGAATCTCTTCCGCTTCGCGCATTTGCGTATTCCAGATGTGCGTGCTGGCCCAACTATTATCGATTAATAGCCGGATAGCGCCGCTGCCGGATAGAGCTTGCGCAGGATTATAAACCGGCTTTGCGAGGGCAATGATGACAAGCGCAGTGATCAGCAGCCGCAAGAGCAATATCCACCACGGCGTTTTACTCGGTGTTTGCGTTTCGGGCTTCAAGCCTTCTAGAAAGCGCGCTGTCGGCAGGCGGATAATCTTTGGCGCGGGCGGCGTGACGCGCAGCAGGAAATAGAGCACAGGCAGTGCGGCCAGAGCGCTTAAGATCCAGGGATTGAGAAAGATGATGTTGCTTAAGAGCGCGCTCATCTTAACGCCTCGTTATGGCTCATCTGTGTCCATAGCCGGTGAAGTGTATCGGTGATGTTTGTGTCTGTGCGATGCAGAATATAGTGCCAGCCCTGCCGCTGCGCGCGATCTTCAATGCCCGCGATTTGCGTGTTGATACGTTGCTGATACGCCAACCGGATTGAAGATACATGATCGATATTCTCGCGCGTATCGTTCGATGGTTCTTCAAAGATTGTGCGTCCATCGAAGGGTAACTCTATTTCCGCCGGGTCGAGAATTTGGATCACCAGGCCGCTATTGCTCTGGCCGCCAAGGGTGTTGAATTGCTTCTCAATCATATCTAACGGATCAAGAAAATCACTGATTTGGATCAGGTTTGTATGACGTGGTGTGCGAACATTAGAAGGATCTTGTAGAGTTTGCTGCTCGCATAGAACATGTCCGATATGATCGACCATGGAGCTGGCGCGACCGCGTTTTGTATCACCAAGCAGACCAATTTGCCCTCCCGCTTTGGTCATTAGGATCGACAGTGCGAGCGTGATGATTTTTGCACTCTCAAGTTTGGTCGGTAGAGATTTGTTGGAGTTGAAATCCATACTTTTAGCCGTGCTGCACCAGAAGATATTGGTTTGCGCAATTTGACGTTCGCGCTCTCGGACATAAGTGCGATCGGTTTTACCGCTTTGCCGCCAGTCGATATCTTGCGGGCGATCGCCAGCTTGATATTCACGAAACTGCCAGAACCGCTCGCCAGTCCCGGCTTTTCTTAGAGCATGTTCGCCGTAAATAATGCTCGCTGCGGCGTTTTGCGCTGCTGTGATTAAGGTCGGTAAATCTGCGGCGCTTTCTTCAGCTTGTTTGCGCAAGGAGAACAGCATTAGAGATTTTCGCTAAGGGCTTTGATGACATCGCTGATGCTCACGCCTGCTGCTTGTGCCTTGTAATTGAGCGCCATGCGATGTTTCAAGATCGGCTCAGCCAGCGCGATCACATCATCAATCGATGGTGCTTCTCGTCCGTCCAGTAAAGCCTTGGCGCGCACGGCGAGCATCAGGGCTTGCGATCCGCGCGGTCCTGGCGCCCAGGTGACGTAGTCATTGACGATCTCTGGCGCATCTTTGCCGGGCCGCGCGCTGCGCACCAGCTTGAGGATTGCATCGACGACGCTTTCGCCAATCGGCATATCACGCACGAGAGATTGGATGGCGATCAGCTCTTTGGGCTTCATCACAGCAGAAACTTTGGCGCTTTCATTATTCGTGGTCGCGAGCATGATTTGACGCTCGGTTTGTGCATCCGGATATTCAACATCGATTTGCATCAGGAAGCGGTCAAGCTGCGCTTCGGGCAGCGGATATGTGCCTTCCTGCTCAATCGGGTTTTGCGTGGCCAGTACGTGGAATGGCTCCGGCAACTTGTGGTTCACGCCACTGACGGAAACCTCATGCTCCTGCATTGCTTGGAGCAGCGCGCTTTGCGTGCGAGGGCTGGCGCGGTTGATTTCATCGGCCATCAAGAGCTGCGTGAACACTGGCCCTTCGATGAAGCGGAAGCTGCGTTTGCCTTTGCCCGTTTCTTCCAGCACTTCTGCGCCGAGAATGTCGGACGGCATCAGGTCTGGTGTACATTGAATACGGTTTGTGGACAGGCCAAGAACGGTGCCTATTGTCTCGACCAGCAGCGTTTTGGCCAAGCCCGGAACACCGATTAATAGAACATGGCCACCGGAAACAAGCGAGATCAGCGCTTGATTGACGACATGCTCTTGCCCGAAGATCACTTTCGCGATTTCGGCCTTTGCTGCGCTAAGATGAGTTTTTGCGGTATCAAAATCGAGTTTAGCCACGGATGAGACACTCCTTCTTTATATAAACGGCATTGTATATTAACGTAGTTTCATGAGTGATAAAGAGCAAACGATAGATTTTAAAATTGCACGTGATGGATCGTGGTTTCATGACGGTGAGCCGATTAGGCGGGAGAAGCTGGCAAAGCTGTTTTCTGATCGCGCATTGTGGATTGATGAGGATGGCAAGTACTGGCTGAAAACCCCGTTCGAGAAATATCCGGTTGAGGTTGAGGATGTTCCGTATGTTGTTGTGGATTATGATGTGAACGGGAATGGCGTGAGCTTGCGGACGAATATGGATGAAGAGATTGAGCTGAGCGCCAAGAGCATTTGGGAATTGCGCGATGGCATTCCGTATGTTGAGGTTCGCGATGGTTTATTCGCGCGAATTGGACGATCTGCGTTATATAATATGATTGAGGAGTTTGGCGAGGCAATTGTGATTAATGGTCAAAGCTTTGCGTTAGGTGAGAAAGAATGACACCCGATAAGACGATAGATATTCAGGATTGGATGGTCTCGGAAGAGGTCAAAATCATTATGGCTGCGCTGAATGGTGATGCGCGTCATGCACTGTTTGTTGGCGGATGCGTACGTAATGCGTTGCTTGGCGTAGAGGTCTCGGACATTGATATTGCGACGATGTTGATGCCAGAGATTGTGACGGAGAAATTAGAAGCGGTTTCTGTGAAAGTCGTTCCAACAGGCATTGAGCACGGAACGGTGACAGCTGTCCACAACAAAAAAGTGTTTGAAATTACGACGCTCCGCAAGGATGTTGCGACGGATGGCAGGCGCGCGACGGTCGAGTTTGCGCAATCTTGGCTGGACGATGCGCAGCGCCGAGATTTTACGATGAATACGTTACTTGCTGATTGTGACGGCAATATCTTTGATCCAACGGGAAAAGGTTTAGCGGATTTGCAGGCGAAACGCGTTGTGTTTGTTGGTGAACCAAAACAGCGGATTGCGGAAGATTATTTGCGAGTTTTACGGTTCTTTCGGTTTCATGCGCTTTATGGTGAAGGAAAGCCAGATGAGCAAGCCTTGAGCGCTTGTGAAGATGCAGCGGATAATATTTCGACATTATCAAAAGAAAGGATCACGCAGGAGTTTTTTAAGATCTTGAGTGTTCATCAGCCGACGGAAATTTTGCAGTTGATGTTTGATCATCAGATTTTATCTGAGGTTAAGTTTAGCGCTTATGATTCTGAATTTATGAAACATTTTTGCATCTTCCAGAATCGTTATGGTTTAGCGTTTTTGGCATCTCGACTTTTGGCTTTGGCTGGATTGGACTTGACGAATGTTCAAGCACTTGCGCAATTCCTGCTGATTCCCAAAGTGTTTGTGAAGGATATTGACGCGATTTCAAATATTCTCGATTTACCTGATTTGAGCAGTGAACAAAATGTGAAAGTTGCAGTTTATAAATTTGGTCGCGTGACAACAGCGCAAGCGCTAATCATTGAGTTGATCCAAGATCGTGTGATGAACGGATTTGCGCCTAAGGCTTTGGACATCATACAAAAATGGGATATTCCAAATTTCCCCATAAACGGCGATGATTTGATGCGGGAGGGGTTCAAACCTGGCCCAGAGCTGGGCCAGGAATTGGCGCAGTTGGAGGAGGCGTGGATTGCGCGTGGGTTCAAGCTTTAAGGGATGTAGCGCCCAGCCCCAATTTTTTATAGCACCGCCGCTATATGTGGCGCTGTTCTTGGCTTTTTTTGAGTATCTGCGCGTTCTACAATGCTGTCACTCAACGCCATGATAGCATCTTTGGCGGCTTGAGAGGCGATCAGTTGATAATTCATTGCCGGTCTCATTTCGTCTAAAAGTTTCAACGCTTCCTCGGGCTGTGGGTCTATGCATGCTTTTTTATGGTGTGCAGCCATGTAGAATTCTGCGTTTGTGTCGACATCTGTGTCCGCGTGAAGGTGGTAAAGGCCATCTTCAATGGGGCGCTCGCAACCATTGGAAAGCATGATTGTGCCGCGGGGTGTTAATTGTACGTCTTTCATTTTTAGCGCGTCGTCAAGATGGGCGAATGTATCGCTGGAAATGGCGGTGAGTGTGAAGTGCATAAGCGTGGTGGACATATATGTTTCTTTCTATGACGCCATTAAAGGTTATGTAATTTCTTACATTAGCATCGTCTATGCATATTATGCAATAAAAATAGGGGCTGTATATTAAATTTTTAGGGGCTGTCGTAGATAAGTTATAAATTTGTCCATTTTTTGAGCGTTTTTAACTGCTCTTTATGCGACCCATAATTAAACCTAAATTCCGTTTCTTTTAAGAACCAATAAAATTGCTTTTCAGGAATGCCGTTGTATT
>JAJRYK010000018.1 GCA_024275825.1 Alphaproteobacteria bacterium | reverse complement strand
TGCCTTTGCCACCTTACAGCCCGGACTTTAACCCCATAGAACAAAGCTTTGGTAGCCTAAAAAGGCGACGGCAATTTTTACCGCTTGGCACGCCATTGGACGATTTATTTATGTGCAATTATTAATTGGAATAACTATAAATATCTTATCCCTTCTTTTCCAGTCTCATATTCCATCTCGTCTATATTATCTAATAACAACGTTTTTTGATTTTCTTGGTGTTCTTTCACAAACTTGGCATCATTCAGTCCAGAATCAGTAGCCACGCTAAGCAGCACTCCACCAGCCTGATATAACTCTATTAAAAAAGTTTCATAGCTGTTTTCAGGTATTTGATTAAGCTTAATTTCAGCTAATTGACTTACGCCCTCTCTACACTTTAGTTTTGCAAGAATTTTCCTATATTTACTTTTTTGTATGCATGCAAATGCCGCAACAATACACCAAGAGTTTTTTTCGGCTCCTTGCGCTACAAAAGAACCCGATTCATCGATAAAAATTTCCATTTTAAGTATTAACCAATAGTACCCACCCCCTAATCATCCATAAGCATCGCCAGTGCTGCATTCCGGTGCGCGGCATTTACGCGCAAGAACAGCGTGCGGGCTTCTTTGATGTCTTTGGGGTCGCCGCTTTCCACTGCGGCGCGCATGGCGACCACGGCGGGATCACCATCTGATCCGATGAAGGCCAGAGCGCCGGCCAGGCGCCCCATGGTTTCGATATCGATTTTTAACTCTGACATAGGCGCGCTCCTTTAAGCTTTGCAATATGGATCACCTATGGTACTTGAGAGTCTTACCCTTTGTCCACCGGAGCGACCACGATGAAACTCATTGCCATCAAAACCCTTCATGGACAATAAAGCCGGAAAATCCAAGGGCTTCAGCTCTCGAAATTCATCGTATAGTCGTATAAGAACAGGTATGAGCATAAAACAGCGCTATCAAAGACAAACAATATTACCTGAAATTGGCGATTTAGGTCAGGAGAAAATCTCTGCGGCCTCTGTTCTCTGCGTTGGCGCAGGGGGCCTGGGGTGCCCGGCTTTGCTATATTTGGCCGCAGCGGGCGTGGGGCGAATTGGCATTGTCGATTTCGATGCCGTTGACGAAACAAACCTTCAGCGACAAGTTTTATTCACCACTGATCAAATAGGGCGCAATAAAGCCCAAGCTGCTGCAGAGCGCTTGCGCGCCCTTAATCCACATATTGAGCTTCAGGAGCACCCGGAAGAGCTCAATAATCACAATGCGGAAGCGCTCTTCGAAGATTACGATATCGTGATCGATGGCACCGATAACTTTGCGACAAAATTCCTGATTAATGACACCGCTGTAAAAACTGGAACACCGTTTATTTACGGCTCTATTTTAGGCTTTGACGGACAGCTTGCTGTGTTCAATCATAACGGCGGGCCGTGTTATCGCTGCCTGTTTCCTGGGGCGCCTAAGGGACAGATCCCCAATTGCGCGGAGGCCGGCATCATCGGCGCCGTCGCCGGCATCATCGGCACGAGCCAGGCGATGGAAGCCCTAAAGATCATTGTTGCGCATGAAAGCTTTTCACCGCTGTCCGGCAAATTATGGGTGATCGATATGCATTCCATGGCCAATAAAACACTCTCTTTGCCAAAAAACCACAATTGCCCAACATGTTCAAAAACAAGCAAAGACATTGCCCTGCACTATTCATCGCCGATTTGCAGCCCCATCGCAGAGATATCTTGCGCGCAAGCCAGAAAAAACAAGGCCGCCCTTGTGATTGATGTTCGTGAGAGAGAAGAGTGGGCCGCCGACCATATTGAAAATGCACAACACTTCGCCCTATCCCGCCTTATGCAGGGGCACACTCCCGACATACCAACAGATCAAGACATCATTCTGTATTGTCAAAAAGGCGTGCGCAGCATGCAGGCTGCGCAAATTCTTCAAAATCAGGGATACTCAAACTTGAGCAACATGACGGGCGGCTATGAGGCTTGGCTGACACGAAATGAGGTTTAGGCATGTTACGCGAGAGCAATCTATCCCATCTTTCTCATGCGCGCATAAACCAGCCCATACCCACCAAGCAGTCCGGCAAGCAGCATTAAAATACTGTAAAAGCTAAAGCCGCTATGTGTCGGGGTCATGACAGATTCAATCGCGGCAACACGACTTTCGAGGGCATCCTTCTCCGCCTTCAGATCTTTCACGGCCTCGATCAGGACCGGGATCAAGCCGTTATAATTAACCGGCAGCGTCTCCCCTTTCTCCAAATCACCTTCTATGCCGTAAACGAGGTGGGCGAGTTCTCTCCCGGAAAATAGCGCGCTCCTCTCCGTCACTTTGCCAGGAACAGTTTTGTTTATCTCCATTTATGTTCGTGCTCATGCTACATGTCGCGACAGGGCTGCCGCTGGTATAATTATATGCGCCAATACCGTTCGGGCCATGGCTGAGCAGCGCAAAAATCTCATTCTTGGCCTTGGGTGAATCAACCGGATGCCCCTGGCCAATCACCCGAATAACGCCCGCCGGCGGCGCCTGCCGCTATGGTCAGCTAAACCGGGCAAGGATAACGATTAAGATCATCAGCCCCAGGATCCGGGCTCAAATTAGAGTTTGTTGGCGTGTCAGCAATATATTCAGCAAGGCCCTTGCGGATCTCAAACATCCGCTATCCCATCGACGATCGGAACAGACAAGACTGGTCGGTAACTAATTATAGTTAGCTAGTACAGCATCAAAAAAATTTCTTAAATAATCACGCCCAACCAGCGCCATATTAGGCGCAGAGAAACATAGAAAATGAGCCCTGCTGTCATCCACCGTATTATTTTTGGATTAAGAACCGCGGCGCCCAAGTGAGAGCCAATTTGCCCGCCAATTAAAACGGCAGGAAAAAGCATCCAATAAGCGCCTACGCCACTCAAAAAACCTGCGTGATCAAGCTTTATCGCTTGCCCTACCAATCCAGAAAGAGAATTGACCAGAATAAAAACACTGCACGTTCCTGCAATGGCTTTGGCATTATCCCAGCGCAATAAATGCAAGACAGGCGCTAGAAATATGCCGCCGCCTATCCCAACCAATCCAGCCAGCAACCCTAAGCCTGCACCAAGTAACAGGGGTAAGAAACGATGCTGATTGATGATAGCCTGCGGTGGTGCACCCGCTTTCCTTTCTGGCCAGAGCATACGCAATCCTGCGACCAGCAAAGAAAACCCAAGCAACCCAACAAACAGTGTTTCAGAAAGATTCAAAGCGCCGCCCAGCAAAGCGGCCGGCACAGAAGTCACAATCCACGGGGCTATGCGCTGAAAATCAACATGCCCGGCGCGCGCAAATCTATACGCCCCGCCACTGACCACGATCACGTTACACATCAGTGCAATAACGGGCAAAATGCGGTAATCAATATCCGCCAAAACCAGTAAAGCGTTATAGGTCGATCCACCGCCAAACCCGACAGAAGCGTACAAAATAGCGGTAACAAAAAAAGAAAACGATAGGACAATCATCGTTTTGCGACTTTACGGCTATCCTCACGCAGATCAACCTGGAGGCTGACAAACATCCCATCGATATCTTGCTGTAAACCAACTCGACTACGTCCCATTTCGGAAAGTTCTTGAACGCTTAATGGCGGGACAAGAAGATTTAAATATACATCTGTGTCGTCCAAAACCAATTTAGGCACCATAGATTTTCCGGCGCCCTTCGGGTTAATGGTCGCCACCAGCGTTTTTTCGAGCAACGCCACCTTCGTATGAACAGGATGCCCGCCCAGAAGCATCGCTAGCTCCTCTTCCGAGATCTTAAACCTCAAATTTTGTTCTTCAATCCTGACATTCATGCGCGCAAAGCCTCCTCCCATTCTTCAGGAGTGTTTGTATTGCTCATACAATTCTCGAGATCCGGCGGAAGGATAATCGGATAGGTCTTTGTCAATGCCAGAAAGGCCTTAACGGCCTTCGGGCATTCTTCAGGCGGCGGCGCTGTCACAAAGGCCGGTAGAGGGGAGCCCATAAAATACCCGCCATTATCTTGCTTGATCAAAAGGCGCAACATCTCAGCGCTTAAAAGCGGCATATCAACCGGTACAAACAATACGCCGTCATAGCCATTCAGAGCTGTGAGCACATCACCCATAGCATGCGCCGGCCCTTCATGCGGCGCTTTGTCGGGAATGCACCGATAGCCTTCAAAATCACCGCTAACATAGAGGTCTGTAAGACCAGATTGCTCCAGCAAATCGATCATATGATCGAGCAAAGGCCGTCCATTATAATCAAGCAGAGCCTTATCCTGCCCCATGCGCGAAGAACGTCCGCCCGCTAGAACAACACCTGCGATGCTCTTATCCACTCGACACCTCCTTCAAAGAATGCCCCGGCAGCCATTCTGACGGGCCATGTTCGTAATGCTCTTGCTTCCAAACTGGGGCGCGTTTTTTTAGCTCCTCAATAACGTAACGACACGCATCGAAACTCTCCGCGCGATGGGGCGAGCTCACGGCGATGATCACACTGATCCCACCGATGCCCAGCTGTCCCTTATAGTGAGACATGTAGATCTTAATGCCCTCCCATAAATTTTGCGCCTCCAGACAAATGTCCCGGAATGTTTTCTCGGCCAATGCCTCATGCACATCATAGGTGATGCCTTGCACGCTTTGCCCTTCATGGTGATTACGCACTGCACCGACAAACACATCCACTGCGCCATGCGCCGGATCGGTGACAAAATCATAGGCATTCTGAATATTGAGCGTGTCCGTTGAAACACTGACATGGATGGAAGCGCTCATGCCCTATCCTCCACAAACCGGCGGCAAAATAGAGAGTTCTGCATCGCTATCCAGCACATCACTATCGCGCAAAATGGCGCTGTCATTGGCCAGCACAGAGTCCAGAACCAACCCGTCGCCATTCAGTTTTTTCTGAAGCACCGCCTTAATGGCCGCAACCGTACTGCCAATCGGTACGGCGAAATCCAGAGTTTCCCCAAATTTTCTAAAGCCCCCAAAGAGCTTCATATGGATTGTAATCATGCTCATGCTCCAAATCCCTGTTTTGCGATTTTATTGAGCGCATCACCGAGGAATGGTTCCAGAATATCCCAGCATTCCTTCACAGCCTTCGGCGAGCCTGGAAAAGCAATCACCAGCGTTGATCCCACCATTCCGGCGGTCATACGCGAGAGCCACGCCGTATCGGTAAAATGCAGACTTTCAGTGCGCAGAACATCACCCAGGCCATCCAGCATCCGGTCGCTAATCTGCTCCAGCACATCCGGCGTCACGTCTCGCGGACCGGGGCCAGTGCCGCCAGAGGCTATTAGTAAATCCGGCTTATGTGCATTACAAATCGAGCGAATATGTGTCTCTATTGTTTCCGCATCATCAGGAATAACGCTATGATCAACGATATCCGCGCCGGCGCCCTCAAGCAGCGCCTTCAAAATAGGGCCTGATTTATCTTCATATTCGCCGCTCGCCGCCCGGTCACTCATCACCAAAAACGCTGCGCGCTTCCCCTTAAGGCTCTGACCATCAGGCAACTGCGCCGCCAGCCAGTCGGGAATGCCGTTCGGGTTTGTGTAAACGCCGCTTTTTCCACCCGTCTTCACCAGCAAGCGCACCGCACCAATCTCCAGATCAGGGTCAACGCCCTTGGTCAAATCCCAAATGGTCAGCAGCGCATTACTCGCCCCCGTCAATGCCTCCATCTCCACGCCTGTCTTGGCAAAGGCCACGGCCTGACAATAAACACTAACGCTATGATCTTCTTCGTTCAGCGCGCAATGGATCGTCACTTGATCCAGCGGCAAAGTGTGACACATCGGGAGCAGTTCCGGCGTTTTCTTCGCGCCTGTAATCCCCGCAGCCTCAGCCAGTGCCAGCACATCACCCTTAGGTAGCGTGCCGTTTTTTAAATGCTCAAACGCTTCCGCACCCATTGTAATCGTGCCGACAGCCACAGCCCGCCGACGCGTTGGCCGCTTGCGACCCACATCAATCATTTTAAAGTGCGGCTCATTTGCCGTTGGGAATTCAATCATATTATCTTGTTTACTCATTTTTCTTATCCTCCTATGGATGCTAAATGGTCACGCACGCCGCTATTGCCTTCATGCAGAAAATGGGCGGAGCGTTTGAAATTCATGAGACTCATAATCTTTTCCTGAAGCTCTTCAATTTGATCATCACTTTGCAGATAGTCGCGCAGACTATAGCCACCTTCACCGAACAGGCACAGATGCAGCGCGCCTTTTGCCGAGACACGCAGACGGTTACAGCTCTTACAAAAATCCTTTGAATAGGGCGCGATCAAGCCAATCGTTCCCGCGCTATCAGGGTGCTCAAATTCCTGCGCCGGGCCAGCGCCCTCAGCGCGCGGGCGAACGCGCCAGCCGCGCTCTAACAATTTCTCTGTCACAGCCGTACCGGGCAAATGATGCGCCTCAAAGTATTTCTGATTATCGTGCGTACGCATCAGCTCGATAAACCGCAGAGACACAGGCTTGTCTTCTACAAAATCAATAAACTGATCCAGCTCTGCATCATTGAGCCCTTTAAGCAAAACCGTGTTGAGCTTCACACTCTTAAACCCGGCTTCAAAACTCGCCTGCACACCGTCCAGCACTTCATGCAAACGGTCATGGCCAGTGATGTGTTTGAACTGATCAGGACGCAGAGAATCCACGCTGATATTAATTGCCCGCAGACCGGCATCATAGTATTCCTGCGCGCGCTCCGGCAGCTTGTATCCATTTGAAGTAAAGGCCAGCCTGCGCACGCCTGGCACGTCATTAACAGCGGCAGCGATCTCTACAAAATCTTTGCGCACTGTCGGCTCGCCGCCGGTCAGACGGATCTTCCATGTCCCCAGCGCCGCAAAAGCCTTAACCAGCCGGACAATTTCCGCCTGAGTCATAAAGGGCGCGCAGCCCGTCTTCTTATATCCATCAGGCAGACAATAAGAACAGCTAAAATTACAGACATCCGTCACAGATAATCGTAGGTAGGGAAACGTACGGCCAAAGCCATCCGCTATCGCAGTTTCGTTGTTCACTATTTACTCCTTCGCAAACACGGCAGGCCGCAACGTTTCCGCACACGACCCCGGCTTTCATGCCCTATCCCTATGCGGACTTAGGCCTCAAAAGCTCGGAGAATTTTTAGCCTTCTCTTCAAAGGCTTCGGTCTGTATTGTATGAACCAAGCGTTAGTGCGCCCTTGATCCAAATCAAACGAATTGAAAAAAATGAATATTGCCCAAACTATACAAAAGACCCCTCTTTTTAAAAGCATGGACGAAAAAATTGTTGAGGAGTTAGCTGGTCATTGCCATCAAAAGACCCATAAAAAAGGGCGACACCTTTTTGAAGCTGGCGATCAAGCCGATTCATTCTTTGTCATTATGACCGGGTGGGTTAAAATATTCCGCGTCTCCCGCGAAGGCGAAGAGGCTGTGATCAATGTATTCGGCCCCGGCGAGTCTTTCGCCGAGGCGGCTGTTTTCAGGGATCAAAGAAGCTATCCCGTCAACGCACAAGCAGCCACGGATGTTGTTTTGGTTGAAGTGCCGCGCAGTTTCTTTATCCAAAAAATTGAAGAAGACAGTAGCTTTGCCCTGCGCATTCTAGCCTCCATTTCTTCTCACCAGCATTATCTGGTTGGGCAGATTGAGCAGGTCACGACCCGCACAGCGCCGCAGCGTATCGGCGCTTTCCTGCTCCAGTTCTGTCACAGCACAGATACCGAAGATGGCGCCCTAGTCATTGATTTACCCTACGATAAATCTCTAATCTCCAACCGCCTAAACATCAAGCCTGAAACCTTTTCCCGCGCGCTTATAAAGCTGGAACCTTATGGAGTAGAAACACAAGGCCGAAACCTTTTGCTTCATGATGCGAAGAATCTGGCAGAGTTCTGTGATGTCAACTTGACCTAAATCAATGTCATTTTTTCTGAGACAATTATACTTAAAAGACATTCGAAAGAATCACCGGCTTTAAATAGATAAAGGTGTGCCACTTGCCAAACAAGGAGGCCTGCCATGCAAACAACACACTACACGAGTACTCTTTACGATTTTCAAGACGGCAGTGGGCCGGTCCCCGCGCACCAACACCCCTATGGAGGTGGATGGGTCGCCGACACAGCTCATGTTGATGAATCTGCCTATATCGGGCCTAAAGCCCGCGTTTTTGGATGCGCCGCCGTGAAAGGTGAGGCAGTCATAATGGAAGAAGCCGAAGTATCAGCCTATGCCACTATAAAAGATCTGGCTTGTATCAAAGGGAGGGCCATCATAAGAGGGTCCTGCCTTGTAATGGATCATGCCGAGGTGGCCGGAAATGTTTTTATTGCCGGACATATTACACTCAAAGGATATGTGGTTCTTAATAAAGATCAGTGTGCCTTCAGCATTAAAGATTGCTTGAAATGCCCGGCGCTCCTTGATGACAATTATGGCAGCACTCATAAAAGCCAATGCCTTTATTGCCTTGAAAAATTTAGAGAGTGCAAAAATTTGGTTAACGACTCACGCCGGACGACCATCCGGCCTTGGTTGCCAAAGAATGGGAGCATAAACGAAAACATAGAGGGCAAAACAAACGCTCCACAAAAATGCAGAAGCGATAATCCATAAATTTGTTTGATCCGGCACCAGCGCAGGTCCAAACACTCGTAGAAACGCAGCAACCTGCATCAGAATAAAGCTAGCTGTCGTCAACTTGCCTGCAATTAAACTTCGCCCGGTATGCCCTAATGAGACCCTGCACATCATCCCAAGCGTCATTGTCCCAATAGCGCCCGCCGTTAAGGCATGTAACGCAATTGAAAAAGATACAAACCCAAGCCCCGCCAGCCCCATTAAACACAATCCAGCGACCACCCAACCATAGCCAAAATGTAAAACCCAAACCATCGGGTCATTAAATATTCTGTGCGTATGATAACGCCGCAAGCGCAATGCATGAAGCGCCGCAGAGGCAAAAGCAAGACCAGCAAGCAGAAGGCTTTGCACGCCCGCAAATAACAAAGCCAAAATAATCATAACCAGCGAAACAAGCGCTAGAGCATCCAGCCACCCTTGCGGTGTCTGCTGCGCCGCCTCCCCGCGCCGACGCAAAGCCGCCACAGTAAAGGCCGGAATAACCCGCCCACCAATCAGTGAAATCATCGCAATTATAACCATCACAGCGATGTAAAGCGGCATGCGGCCCTGCGTCACCAGGAAGCTCACATCACAAGCGAACAGAATGCTTAGCAAGGCCAGAAAAACAAAATTGCGTTTATTCCAATTTTTCAGCAACGGGATAGACAAACTAACCGCCAGCGCTGGCACGAACGCAGCTTCGACACTCCAGATCACCATCTCCGGCAGCCCGAGCTCAAAGCTCATCACCACACGCCCAGCCATCCAAAGCACACACAGCCCGGCCAAATGAATCTGCCGCGCCGGAGCACCACCTGTCCAGTTCGCAACTGCCGTCAGCAAAAACCCCGCCACAATCGCGAGTGCGAAGCCATAAATCATCTCATGCGCATGCCAGGACACAGTATCCCCCATCACAGATGGCGGCACCACATACCCCGCATAAAACCCACCCCAGATCAGCAAGCTCAGCACACTATATAAAGCGCCCAGCAAAAAGAACGGGCGAAACCCGCGCCCTAAAAAAGGATGATCAAATATGGAGAGCATTACTGCACAAGCGGACTATCGGCGGCCTTCAACTTAAAACCGCTAATCTCGGCTTGTCCGGCGAGAAGCTGTACATATTGGCTAAATGCACGTTGCCAGCTTTGGCGTTTAAGATGATCTTCAATCCATTCATGCGCCGCTTCAAAGGGCAGCTGTTTGCCCTCAAGCCGTTTATGCACCTTAATCACGTGGTAGCCAAATTCACTAGCCAGCGGCTCCTTCGAGGTTTCGCCCTCTTGCATATTCAACAAAGCCGCTTCAAAAGCCGGAGTCGTTTGCCCCTTTGTGATTTGCTCTAAATGGCCACCATTTTTGGCCGAAGAACACGCGGATTCAGCCTTTGCAATCGCCGCGAAACTCTCTGGTTTTTTGGTAATACGCTCCAGCGCATTTTGTGCTTTTTCCAAAGCAGCTTGTCGGGCATCCTCATCACTGGACGGGGCCAGATATAAAATATGCGAAGCTTCAAATAATGGTGAAGTATAAAACCGCCCCTTATTATTCTCGTAGAAATGCTTGCAGGTTTTCTTATCCGCTTCAGGAGTTTCAATTTCTGCCTCAAAAAGAGTCTCAAGAATATCATCCGGGTTTTTCACTGCTTCATCATAATCACAAAGCTCCAAATCCACCGCGCGCTGAATCAGTAGCTCACGAACGACCAAGGACTGCATCGCTTCGTATTTCGCGCTGAACAAACTTTCCGCCGGATGATATTGTACCTCGGAATTGATTTGTTCTGGCGTGATTTTGACGCCGTTCACGGTGATACCGGGGGCTGTGATCATCTCTATTTCGCTCTCTTGCGCACAACTTGATAGGGACGGAAGATAAATCCAACCGGTGCACTGAACGCATGCACAAGACGTGTAAACGGCCAGACAAACAGGATAAACATCCCCAGCGTGATGTGCAGTTTAAACACCAGCGCTACATCCAACAGATATTCATGCGCCCCGCCGCGGAACGTCCCGATATGCTGCGCCCATTCCATGAACTTCACCATCTCATGTCCATCCAAATGATTCATAGACACGGTAATCGTCCACATACCAAGGCAAAGCTGCACCAGCAAAAGCACCAAAACAGCGATATCAGAAAACGAGCTCGTTGCCCGAATACGTGGATCAAACAACCGACGGTGCAAAAGTATCACAAGGCCGATAAAGCAGAACACACCGGCGAAACCGCCCGCAGCCATCGCCAATATTTGCTTTGCGCCATGCGACACGCCTAATGCATCCCAAATTGCAATCGGCGTGAGCAATCCGACAACATGCCCAGCGAGAATAGTAAGGATACCCAAATGAAACAGAACGCTACCGATAATCAACTGCTTCTTACGCAAGAGTTGGCTAGATTTAGAGCGCCATGAATACGGATCACGGTCAAAGCGCAGGATACTACCCAGCGCAAATACCGCAATCGCGATATAAGGGAAAATTTGGAACAAAAAGAAATCCATGGCTCTATGCCTCCTTATTTTCAGTTGACTTAGGTATTCCATCCGGTGACAAATTCATCCGCGCCAACATATCCTCGGCCTTAGGACAAGCACTATCCATATCCTGCCCCGTAGTCTGTAGGGTATTATCAAACGCTTGCTGCTCTTCCCAAGATTTATCCAGTTCTTCAAGCGTGCTGACCTTTCCGGCGGATTCTTTCAATGCTTCTTCCACAGCCTTAGCATTAGGCTTACGCGCTGCCGCCTCAATCAAAGCCTCAAACACCGCTGCATAGGGTGATTGTCTATTCTTAAGACGACCAGCCAGAACGCCCAGCACATTGGCAATCTCACCTAAATTCTGACGGGAATCCTCTGTCTCAATGACTGAGAGATACTCAAGAAACAGCGGCAAAAAGTCCGGCATTTCTTCGGTGTTAATCAACAACCCCGCATCTTTATAAACCTCGGACAAATCCACCAAAGCCTGCCCACGATCACGCGAGTCCCCATGCACATGTTCAAACAAATGCAGACAAAGCGATGGTGTGCGGTCGAAAAGAGCAACAAACTCTTCCTGTAAATCCAGCAAGTCCTGACCAACCATCCAATCTGTTAAATGGTCGAGTGCCTTTAGAGAGTCCGCTGGCAACCATTTCTCTTTCTTCAAAATCCCCAGAAACTCCGGCAAAGCTCCAACCATATCCGCAGACGGATATGTCAGAAGTGTTCCTAAAACCTTTAATGTCTTCATGATGCCTTCTCCTGCGTTCCGCCACAGCCACCACAACAGCCGCCATTATCATGCGAGTTTTCCTGACTCTTTTCAGGTGTACTCTCAGCAAGCTTGTCCTTGCTTGTGTTTTTAAGCCCTAGTTTTTCCAGTATGCTCATGTGCTTATCTCCCTAACATCCACAGCCGCCGCTACCGCAGCCGCCTCCAGCACTTTTTCCTGATGCACTCGTTTTGCCTTGGGTAAACAGCGTATTCACACGGTTATCCTTGCCTGAAGCGCTTGGGCCGCGCCAGCTCTTCGGATTTTCAAACAGCTCAACATCACTATTGGAATGCGAAGAACAGCCATTGCCGAAGCTAAAGCCACATGCGCCGCTTTCGCCATAGGCATCCAACGTTTCTTCACGGTGCCCGGTTGGAATCACATAGCGATCCTCATAATTGGCCAGCGCCATGATTTTATACATGTCCTTGACCAGATCAACGGTCAGGCCAACCTCATCCAGAATAGCCTGGTTCTCACCGCCTTCAACCAACACACCGCGCATATAAGCCCGCATCGCCATCATCCGTTTAAGCGCCAGCTCAACCGGCTCTTCCTTACCCGCGGTCAGCAAATTAGCCAAATATTTCACGGGAATGCGCATCTTATCGAGATCCGGCATAATGCCATTTTTCGCTAATGGCAACTTTCCAGACTCCACCGCATTTTGAATTGGCGAAAGCGGCGGAATATACCAAACCATCGGCAGTGTCCGGTATTCCGGATGAAGCGGCAGCGCCACCTTCCAATCCATCGCCATTTTATAGACCGGCGATTCTTGTGCGCCGGTAATCCAGTTCTCAGGAATGCCGTCTTTGCGCGCCTGTGCAATCACTTCTGGGTCATGAGGATCGAGGAAGATATCGCACTGCGCTTCGTAAAGGTCTTCCTCATTAGGAATACTGGCCGCTTCCTCGATACGATCCGCATCGTAAAGCATAACGCCAAGATAGCGGATACGGCCCACGCAGGTCTCTGAACACACTGTCGGCTCACCATTTTCAAGGCGCGGATAACACAGCGTACATTTCTCAGCCTTGCCGGATTTCCAGTTGTAATAGATCTTCTTATACGGACAGCCCGACACACACATCCGCCAGCCGCGACATTTATCCTGATCAATCAAAACAACGCCGTCTTCTTCACGCTTATAAATCGAGCCAGACGGGCAAGAGGCCACACAAGTCGGGTTCAGGCAGTGCTCACATATGCGGGGGAGATACATCATAAAGGTGTTCTCAAACTCCCCATACATCTCCTCTTCCATGTCTTTGAAATTATAATCCTTGCGGCGATGTTCGAATTCCGTACCGAGAATTTCTTCCCAGTTCGGACCCCATTTAATCTTTTCCATCCGCTGCCCGGTTATCAGCGAGCGCGGACGGGCCGTCGGCATCGCCTTGGACTCAGGCGCCTTTTGCAGATGATCGTAATCAAAGGTAAATGGCTCGTAATAATCATCAATTTCCGGCATGTCGGGATTGCCAAAAATCTTGGCCAGAATGCGCCAGCGCCCACCTTGCTTGGGATGGATCTTGCCATTCTTCCCACGATGCCAGCCGCCATTCCATTTTTCCTGGTTTTCCCATTCCTTCGGGAAACCCACGCCAGGTTTAGTTTCAACATTGTTGAACCAGGCATATTCCATGCCTTCGCGAGACGTCCAGACATTCTTACAGGTCACCGAACATGTGTGACACCCGATACATTTATCGAGGTTCATCACCATTCCTATTTGCGCACGTATTTTCATTACTCTGCTGCCTCCCCAGGAATTATTGAATCTTCTGCCGGGCCTTCCATCCAGTCGATGTCCTTATCCTCAATCTTGCGGACCACGACAAATTCATCGCGGTTTGATCCGACCGTGCCGTAATAGTTAAAACCGTAGGATTGCTGCGCATACGCGCCGATCATATGGGTTGGCTTCACCGTTGTCCGCGTGACAGAGTTGTGAATACCGCCCCGCGCATTGGTGATTTTACTGCCCGGCGTATTCACAATTTTTTCCTGCGCGTGATACATCATCAGCATGCCGTCATTGACTCGCTGCGACACCACCGCCCGCGCGGTAATCGCACCATTGGTGTTGAAGACCTCAACCCAGTCATTATCCTTAATACCCACGCTCTTCGCATCAGGCTCACTCATCCAAACAATCGGCCCGCCACGTGACAAGGTCAGCATGTGCAGATTGTCAGAGTAGGTTGAGTGAATGCCCCATTTCTGGTGCGGCGTAATGAAGTTCAGCGTTATATGCGGCACATTATCGTCGCCATGCTTCTCAATCATGGATTGCACCGTTGCCGTATTGATCGGCGGCTTGTAGGAGACTAGCCCCTCACCAAAGTCAAGCATCCACGGGTGGTCTTGATAAAGCTGCTGACGCCCGGTCAGTGTGCGCCACGGAATATATTCATGAACATTGGTATAGCCCGCATTGTAGCAAACCTCTTCGGATTCAATCCCGCTCCAAGTCGGAGAGGAGATGATCTTACGCGGCTGCGCCTGAATATCGCGGAAGCGGATTTTTTCATCTTCTTTCGGCTTGGCCAAATGTGTGTGATCAAGCCCGGTAATTTTACTCAGAGCCTCCCACGCCTTCACTGCAACCTCACCATTGGTTTCCGGCGCGAGGGTTAGAACAGTCTCACAGGCATCAATATCGGTCACAATCTTCGCGCGGCCCTCTTTATTCTCACCATTGAGCTGTTTGAGGAATTCCACCTCATGATCAGTGTTCCAGCCAATGCCCTTACCGCCATTGCCAAGCTTCTCCAGCAGCGGCCCGAGCGACGTAAAGCGCTCGTAAGTGGCCGGATAATCACGCTCCACCACCTTCATGGCAGGCGCTGTTACGCCAGGAATCAAATCACATTCGCCTTTACGCCATTCCTTCACATCCGGCTGAGCAAGCTCGCCCGGTGTGTCGTGCTGGATCGGCGTGAGGACAATTTCCTTCTCCACACCGAGATGACCCGGAGAAAGCTCAGAGAATTTCTTCGCAATGCCTTTATAAATCTCCCAATCACTGCGGCTCTGCCAAACCGGATCAATCGCTTTGGATAGCGGATGAATAAACGGATGCATATCTGAAGTATTGAGGTCGTTTTTCTCATACCAACTCGCCGTCGGCAAAACGATATCGGAATACATACATGTCGTAGACATACGAAAATCAAGCGTGACCACTAGATCTAGCTTGCCTTCCGGCGCGTCATCGTGCCAAACGACCTCTTCAGAGCCCTTACGACCCTCTTCACCCAAATCCTTACCCTGCACACCGTGCTGCGTGCCAAGGAAATGCTTGAGGAAATACTCGTGGCCTTTACCGCTTGAGCCCAGCAAGTTCGAACGCCACACAAACAGATTGCGCGGCCAGTTTGCCGGATCATCCGGATCTTCACAAGACATCCGCAGATCACCGTCTTTTAAGCGTTCCGTCACATATTCAACCGGATCAACGCCTTTCCC
This sequence comes from Alphaproteobacteria bacterium, assembly GCA_024275825.1. GTDB lineage: Bacteria > Pseudomonadota > Alphaproteobacteria > Micavibrionales > Micavibrionaceae > JAJRYK01. Next base: position 12,078 of record JAJRYK010000018.1, on the reverse strand, counting down.
TTCGGCCTTGCGCACAAGGTCAAGCGGGTTTTCCTGCAATTGCGGCGCAGAAGGCAGCCAGCCCATACGCTCAGCCCGAATATTGCAATCAATCAGCGAGCCTTTCCATTTTTCCTTATCCGCGGTCGGACAGAGAATTTCATTCACGCCAAGCGTCTCATAGCGCCACTGATCCGTATGTGCATAGAAGAACGATGTCGAATTCATCTGACGCGGTGGGCGCGTCCAGTCCAGCCCAAAGGCCAGCGGCAACCACCCGGTTTGCGGACGCAATTTTTCCTGCCCTACATAATGCGACCACCCGCCTCCCGACTGACCAATGCAGCCACAGAACACCAGCATGTTAATACAGGCGCGATAGTTCATATCCATGTGATACCAATGGTTCATCGCCGCTCCGATGATGATCATCGACTTGCCTTGCGTCTTATCCGCATTATCGGCAAAGGCGCGCGCTACTTGTGTAATTTTATCCGCCGCAACGCCGGTAATGCTCTCCTGCCATTTCGGCGTATAAGGTACGTTCTCGCTGTAATCAGAGGCAACGTTATCGCCGCCGAGCCCCTCGCGGGCAATCCCGTAATTGGCACAGACCAGATCAAACACCGTAACAACCGGCACTTTATCGCCATCAATCTCCATATATTTCACGGGCAGATTACGGTCCAAAATATCACCGCCCTGATCGTTGGCCTCGAAATAACCATGCTCATGCTCCGCGCCTGCAAAATACGGGAAACCGACTTTGAGGATTTCATCTTCAGAGCCCAGCAACGTCTTTTGCGGCAGGAATTCTTTCTTGGTCTTGGCGTTGTTAGGCTGAATATTCCACTGCCCATCTTCCCCCCAACGGAATCCGATAGAGCCCGTCGGCACAACGACATCGCCTGTCTTTTCGTCCAGACAAACCGTCTTCCATTCAGGATTATTCTTTTGGCCCAGATTTTTATCAAAATCAGCCGCCCGCAGCATCCGCCCCGGTATATAGCGCCCATCGCGCTTCTCTAGCTTCACCAAAAACGGGAAGTCAGAATATTTGCGCGTATACTCATCGAAATATTCAGAAACATTATCCAGATGGAACTCTTTAAGGATCACATGGCCCATTGCCATACCGACAGCGGCGTCCGTGCCTTGTTTCGGGTTGAGCCAGATATCACCAAACTTCGCCGCTTCCGAATAATCCGGCGTGACGGTCACAACTTGCGTGCCCTTATAGCGCGCTTCGGTCATGAAATGCGCATCGGGCGTGCGCGTTTGCGGCACGTTCGAGCCCCACATGATGATAAACCCCGAATTGTACCAATCCGCACTCTCCGGCACGTCAGTCTGCTCACCCCAAGTCTGCGGCGAGGCGGGCGGCAAGTCACAATACCAATCATAAAAACTCATACACACTCCGCCAATCAGCGAGAGATAACGCGAGCCGGCCGCGTATGACACCATGGACATAGCGGGAATCGGAGAGAACCCAATTACACGGTCCGGCCCGTGCTCTTTAATCGTGTGAATGTTGGATGCCGCAATGATTTCATTAGCCTCATCCCATTCCGCGCGAACAAAACCGCCGCGCCCACGAACTTTTTGATATTCCATACGCAAAATCGGATCAGCCTGAATAGCCTTCCACGTATCAACCGGATCGCTATGTTGTTCCTTCATCGCACGCCACATCTTTAAAAGGCGTTTGCGGATCAACGGATATTTCAAGCGATTGGCACTATAGATATACCAGCTATAACTCGCCCCACGTGAACAGCCGCGCGGCTCATGGTTCGGCAAATCGGGCCGCGTGCGCGGATAATCCGTCTGCTGCGTTTCCCACGTAATCAGCCCATTCTTCACATATATTTTCCATGAGCAAGACCCGGTGCAATTCACCCCATGCGTTGAGCGTACAATCTTATCATGCGCCCAGCGCCCGCGATAAGCCTCTTCCCATGCCCTGTTTTCTTCCGTGGTAACGCCATGCCCATCAGAAAACTTCTCCCGATTTTGTGCAAAGTAAGATATGCGATCAATAAAATAGCTCATTATTATTTCTCTTTAATTATGGGTTTTTATACTTTGCGCCCGGGCGAAGATAAGCCGCCCAGTTCAAAATAACGCAAAAGGCATAGAAAGCTGCAAAGCCGTAAAGTGCCACCTCAGGTGTGGTCAGCTTAATTTGCTCACCCAATACTTTTGGAATAATGAACGCACCATAAGCAGCCACAGCAGAAGTCCAGCCTAATACAGGCCCCGCCTGCTCTCTGTCAAACACCATGGCAATCGTACGGAATGTTGAGCCATTAGCAATTCCCGTTGCTGCAAACAGAACAAGAAAGATGAGGAAGAAAGGCAAGAAGAACTCCTCCGGCGTGGCTGAGGCATAGGCCGCTTTCATAAAGTAAGCAGCGCCCAGAGCACATATAACCATGGTGATGCCGCAAATTTGCGTTACAAAAGCGCCGCCAACCTTGTCAGAGATCCAGCCGCCAAACGGGCGAATAAATGCCCCGATAAACGGCCCCATCCAGGCATACATCAAAGCGCTTGGCCCGTTCGGGTTAGCTATATCATGAACCATAACGCCATCTTCGCCCATCACATGCTGGAACCCAAATATCACCTTGATCGCCAGCGGAAAAGATGCCGCAAAGCCGATAAAGGACCCAAAGGTCATGATGTAAATAATCGTCATGATCCATGTATGCGGATGTTTAAAGATTTTATATTGCCGCTTCAGGCTTTTCCCTGTCTCGCCGGGAATAAACTTCAGAAAAAAGACTGTCAACACAATTACAATGGGCAACACAATCCATTTACTAATGCCAAAGCCCGAACCATGAGCCGCTTCAGGCAACATCAGCCATAAGCCGAAGGCTGCCGTAACAAAGCCAACAAACAACATGACAGAGATTTGGAAAAACCCGACAGGTGCCGGCCCTATATTAGGAGAGACATGCTCGTCCTTAATGTTGTTCATACCGAACCAGGCAGCAATCACGAGCGGTATTAAAATTGCCACCCAGATAAATCCTGCATTATGAATGTACGTTTCAGTGCCGGCAGGGATTTTGCCAATTAATGTACCGCTGGTATTTTCGAGAATCATAGGATCCCCGCCGAAGATACCAAATGTCATGAAAAGCGGTATCAGAATTTGCATCGTTGTAACGCCGGCATTACCCAATCCAGCGTTCAGACCCAAAGACAGGCCTTGCATTTTTTTAGGAAAGAAAAAGCTGATATTTGACATGGAGGAGGCAAAGTTACCGCCGCCAAAACCTGAGAGCAGAGCCAAAATCTGGAACGTCAAAAGCGGCGTATCTTTATCCTGCAGCGCAAAGCCTGTCCCTAGGGCCGGAATAATAAGAAGAGCTGTTGTAAAGAAAATCGTATTTCGCCCGCCTATAAGCCGTATAAAGAATGTAGAGGGAATGCGAAGCGTGGCCCCGGTTAGTCCTGCGATTGCCATCAAGGTAAACAGCTCCGATTTTTCAAAGCCAAAGCCCAGATTTAACATTTGAACCGTGATAATTCCCCAATAAAGCCAAACGGCAAAACCGCATAATAAACTCGGAATTGAAATCCACAGATTGCGCCAGGCAACAGAAGATCCACCGTTATTCCATTGTTCTTCGTTCTCTGGATCCCATTTTTGAATATCTTCAGCCATTTTTAGCTTCCTTTCAGCTGCTTGCTTTCACACCAATCATACTAACGATAGTGTTGCATTCTTCTCCCATGATTTAGGGTCTATTAAATTGATTTAGATCAAGGCAATGGGCTTCATGCCCCTTTAAATTACGCACGGGTCATACTTGATCCTTTTGTGACCCCCACGATTTGCAACCACCAAGGATAATTTCAAGAGGAAAACCCATGGAACTCCAAAACAAAGCCACCTCCCTCTGGGGTAATTTTTTCAACGTTACCATGCCGCAGATCAGGACATTCCACATGACCTGGTTTGCCTTCTTTTCCTGTTTCTTTGCGTGGTTTGGCATTGCGCCATTAATGATTGTCGTTCGTGAAGAGCTAGAGCTGACTAAAGAGCAAGTGGGCTGGACAATCATCGCTTCCATTACGATGACCATATTCGCACGTTTCTTTCTAGGCTGGCTTTGTGACCGGATTGGCCCGCGCCTGTCATATACCTGGGTTTTGCTTTTAGGGGCGATTCCTGTGGCCTGTATCGGCCTGGCTGATAGCTTTGAGAGCTTTCTGTTCTTCCGCCTCATGATTGGTATGATTGGCGGCTCTTTTGTTATTACTCAATATCACACCTCTGTTATGTTTGCGCCTAATGTTGTTGGCACCGCGAACGCAACCAGCGCCGGTTGGGGTAATCTTGGCGGCGGGGTAACGCAGCTTGTCATGCCTTTGGTTTTTTCAGCCCTCGTTATCGGATTTGGCTTCACCGATGCGCAAGCCTGGCGCGCATCAATGGTCGTTGTCGGTGCAGTGATTTTTGTAACCGGCATTGCATATTACTTTCTGACTCAGGATGCGCCGGACGGTAATTACAAAGATCTTCGGGCCGCCGGAAAAATGCCTAAAAAAGACAAGGTAACAGGCGCTTATTTTAACGCTCTGAAAGATTATCGTGTCTGGGTTTTATTTCTAATTTACGGCGCTTGTTTTGGTGTTGAGCTGACGGTTAACAATGTTATGGCTCTTTATTTCTTTGATTATTTTGATCTAAGCCTGGTTGCCGCGGGCGCGGTCGCCGCGTCCTTTGGCCTGATGAATATCTTTGCCCGTACCCTTGGCGGTATCTTTGGCGATAATTTCGGCTTGTTATGGGGGTTGAAAGGCCGTTCATTCTGGCTGTTCATCGTGCTGCTTGGTGAGGGGCTTGCTCTGATGCTCTTTAGCCAGATGAGCGTATTATTCCTGGCCATACCAACATTGATCATTTTCTCATTATTTACCCAGATGGCTGAGGGTGCGACATATTCGGTTGTGCCGTTCATTAACAAGAAATCATTAGGCGCAGTGGCCGGCGTGGTTGGCGCAGGCGGTAATGCAGGAGCCGTAGCCTTTGGCTTCCTCTTTAAAGGCGCAATGGAGTGGAATGACGTATTCCTGGTTATCGGCGTTGTTGTTGTCATTGCCTCTTTCCTCTCATTCTTTATCCGCTTTACACCGGAGCAGGAGGCTGAAGAAAAGGTCAATTTGGCAAAAGCGCGCATGGATGTCCTTGAGGCAAAAGCACAAGAAGCTAACGAAGCCGTTGCGCACTCACAAAGAATTATAAATGCTGCGAAAAATAAATAAATTTTCTTAAAATATAGCGTAACTAAAATGTTACGGCTTGACCTTCTTGTGCTTTCCGGCATGATTGGGGGCGCTTAAGTTTGATTCAAATCAAGAGGGATATTTTTATCTTTTCTAAGAGCATCAATGAATGATAGAAAACAGCACCATAGCCTGGCCTCGGACTTTTTCTGAACTTAGCGGAAAGCCTCAACTTTTCACGGGCCTCAGCGAAGAGGCGCTGCAAAAGATACTTAAAAACTCTACGCTTCAAAGCTACAAAGCCGGACAACTTTTGGTGCAGCAAGGCGATGAGCCAAGCCATGTGTATTTTATTGTGGAGGGCCATATTAGAACTCTTAGAACAAACAAAGATGGTGATGAAGCAACCATTCGTATGCTTGGCAAAGGTGACGTTTGTATGGAAGCGGCTCTCTTCATGGGTGGCCCATCACCGATTGCTGTTCAGGTCGCTGAGGACGCACAACTTATGTTGATTTCCGGGAACTTTATTAAAAAGTTTGTATTACAGGACCACCAATTCGCAACCAATTTGCTCAAAATCGTCACCCATTATTACAAAACAGCCATACACCAGATTGATTCCATGGCAATCAAAACACCGGTGCAGCGCGTTGGATATTATTTCCTGCAAAAACATATAGAGCAAGGCGCAGATAATATGGAGTTTGAGCTGCCCTTCAAGAAATCAACCATTGCCAATCATCTTGGTATGACGCCGGAAACCTTCTCCCGCGCCTTGGGGGAGATCAAGAAAATGGGTGTTGAGGTTAAAGGTGAAAAAATACGCCTGAAAGAAGCCTATGCGCTTTGTCATTTCTGCGATTTAGAAGCGGCCCACGAATGCATGCTTTCAACCAAAGAAGATTGTCCGCATTGTCCGTTACATAGCGAGAGCCGTCACTAGAGAAGCGCCCTAAAGAAACCCAGAATGCGGGTAAAGCGGATACACATCCACGATATCGCCGGCCTTAATCTCTTCCACATTTTCCGGCGCTACAGCCCAGCAATTCATGCTCAAAAACGGACTGACTTTGAATGATTCCTGCCCATCCAGCAGGTCAACCGTCAACAACCCATCTTCCCAACTCTCCGCCCGCGCCTTCAGAAACATCCGCAAGCCCTCACGCTTCTTAAACGGTGTCATGGCCTTGGCGCTGATAGGCTTTTCCTCTCCCATCCCCATCATTACGCGCATACAAGGCTGCACAAAAAATCGCAGCCCCGCTGTTGTTGCCACCGGATTGCCGGGCAACCCAAAATACAGCGTTCCATTAGGAAGTCGCGCAAATAAATTCGGCTTCCCTGGCTTAATCTTCACCTTGTGAAAGAGAATATCTGCACCAGCTTGTTCCAAGCCCTTACGCACAAAGTCAAATTTTCCCGCCGAGACCGCGCCGCTGGAAATAATAAAATCAATGTCCTGCAACGCTAGATCCTTTAGAAGCGCTTCAAACTGGCTCGGATCATCCGGCATACTCGGCGCAATTAGACACTCAACCCCCATCGCCTCCAGCGCCGCCATACTATATGGACGGTTAGAATTATAAATCTGTCCCGGTTTTAAATCCTGCGACAAATCCTCAACCAACTCATCCCCTGTCGCCAAAAATACCGCACGCGGTTTTTTAAAAACCTCGACCTTATCAATCCCCAGTGACGCCAGCGGCATGATATGCTGCGGATGGATAATCTGCCCGGCGCGCAAAACCTCCATCCCTTTTTGAAAATCCTCTCCAGACCGGCGAATATTGGCCCCCATCTCCGGCTGTGCCTTAAAACGCACCTCATCACCATCAACCTCTACCAACTCCACAGGAACAACCGCCCCCGCGCCCGGCGGCGTTGGCGCGCCCGTCATAATCTCAACACAAGCCCCGGCCTGAAGAACATCCTCAGGCACGCCATCCCCCGCCGCAATCAACATCACATTCTTTAAAACACCACCATCCTCGCCAAGGTCATCAAGGCGCAGCGCAAAGCCATCCATCGCAGAGTTATCAAAGGGTTGAATATCGATCGGCGCCTGAATATCTTCGGCCGCAACCCGCCCAACAACCTCTTGCACCGCCAGTATTTCAGTTTTACTGCGCCGCGCTAACCCGGCCTCTATCACAATTTTTTTGCATCTTCATAAGAAATCATGTGTAAACACTACTCTTCATTTCACAACTCGAACATTGACCCGGATCAAGTCAAAACTTTTCAAAGCTTGATCTAAATCAATGTTCAGCAACTCTGACAGGCCTAGACTTGCATCAATATTCACCATTAACCCTGTCGAGGCAATCATATCATGGCTAAAGCTCAAAAAAACTCATCCCCGGAAGACACACCATCAAAACCACCCCTCCCAACGAAGGTAAAGTCTACGGGCAATATACGAGATATAATGCAGGATATGTTCGACCCAGATTTCTGGCGTAAAAAAGCGCCTAATTTTAATATTGAAGGAGAGATCGAAGATTACGCTTTCCCCTTAAGCAATGAAGAAAAAGCAGAACATCAAGAAAGAGTACTCATAGAAGGCTATACGCATTTACATGAGCCAGGCTTTAAAGTGCCCCTGCCTGAAATGGCAGCCTTATTCACCCAGATGGTTGAACAGGGTCTCCCACCAGTTTTTTCTTTTGTCTATGATGAATTTTGGTTACTCAGCAAGCAACTGCACAATCTTATCGACGGCGTTTTAGATACAGAATATGCAATGCTCCCAGACTTTTGGGCCTGGCATATTGAGCCCGGCAAAGCGGGCTTTACACCCCATAGAGATAAAGGGCCAGACAGTTTGTTCCCTGACAGAACGCCAAAATCTGTAACGGTGTGGCTGCCTCTCACCGAAACCCACCCCCTTAATGGCTGCATGTATATTCTACCGGCAGATCGCGACCCGTCATACGGGCTTGATTCGGGCTTTAACGGGAAACTTGTCGATATAAGAGCGCTGCCCGGTAACCCCGGAGACGCTTTCATGTGGACACAGCACGCTATGCATTGGGGCTGCCACGCTGCCGACAAACACAAATTACCACCAAGGATGAGTGTTGCCTTTGAGTATCAGCGCACAGATGTACCGGCCTTTAACAATCCGTTGCTTGAGCCCGGTATCGTTCCACCTTTTGAAATACGTCTTGCCTTGATCGCAAAACAGATCATGCAATACAAGCACCTATACAATGCGCCGCCAGAGCTTATAAACGCTGCACAAACCATTTTAAGCAAACTTGTTCCACCTCATGAACAAGAGCAGCAGAATACATATGGAACAGAATAGCTGAGCTCTGAAACCTCAGGAAGCATTTAAAACGTGCCCTATAAAAAACTTATAGATGGTTTCCGTCTTTTTCAGGAAGAATATATCCATTCTGAAAAGGGAGACTATTACAAAAATCTGGTTGAGCACGGGCAAAAACCCGATACGCTCGTCATTGCCTGCTCCGACTCGCGAATTGATCCGGCCATTCTAACCCACAGCGATCCCGGTGAATTTTTTGCCGTCCGCAATGTCGCGGCGCTGGTGCCGCCCTATAATAATGGCGGTAAATTACGAGGTACAAGCTCCGCTATTGAATATGGCGTGCGGCACCTGGAGGTCGGGCATATTGTTGTTCTGGGACATGCCGGCTGCGGCGGTGTAAACGCTTTGGCCACAGATAACTACCAGGTCACAAACAATCACGATTTCCAATTTCTTCGCGACTGGCTCAACATCGGCGCACAAGCCAAAGAACAAGTCTTCCAAAGATTTGAGTGTTCGAGTGATGCCGAAAAAATTCGTGCCCTAGAGCAAGCTACGATCCTCGTCTCCATAGAAAACTTACTCTCCTTTCCCTGGATTAAGGATAAATGCGACCGCGAAGAACTTCAAATCCACGGCTGGTACTTTGATATGGAAGAAGGGCAGCTTCTGGAGTATACTCCCATAAATTCATGTTTTGAAAAAATTGGGTGCAGCGAGAGCGGGGCAACATTTCTAAAGGCTAAGCCAGATCTAGATATATTTCTAGAAAACTATACGCAAAGCTGTCCCTGCCATACCAAAGCTTGATCCAGATCAAGGTGATACACCATAAAACATTTATAATTTTTCCAAATTTTGTTAATTTAATAAGGGCATATCATGAACACATCAACCATCCTTAAATCACTTCTGGTTTCCGGCACTCTTCTTACAGCTTTCCCGGCTTTTGCAGGTGACGATGTCACAAGCTTCATTAAAGATGGCAGCTTTTTTGGTGAAGCCCGCTACCGCTACGAGCTCGTTGATCAGAGCGGCATTGCTGAAGAGGCTAACGCATCAACGGTGCGCACCAATGTCGGCTTTAAAACTGGTGAGTATAGAGACTTTCAGGCTCTCATCGAAGCGCAGTTCGTCAACGTAATCGGCGCAAACGCCTTCAATGATACAGTAAACGGCAAGACCAGCCATCCGGTTGTTGCTGACCCGGATGTCGCCGAGATCAATGAGCTTTGGCTAACCTATGCTGGCCTACCGGGCACAACCTTCAAAGTCGGACGCCAAAAAGTTAATATCGATAATCAACGCTTTGTCGGCACCGTGGGCTGGCGCCAAAATGATCAAACATTTGATGCTGCTGCTATTTTGAACTCCAGTATTCCAGGCTTGAACCTGATGTATGCCTATGTCGGAAACGTAAACCGCATTCAGGGCGAGCAGCACCCACTAGGCGATTTGGATACGGAGACACATATAGCGCACGCCAACTATAAAATCGCCGACTGGCTAGACGTCACAGGTTACGGCTACTGGATGGATATTGATCTAGCGCCCACCCTGTCATCCAAGACCTATGGTGTACGCTTAACCGGTAATGCCCCAATCAACGACAACTGGAACTTTTTCTACGAAGCCGAGGCCGCTACACAAGACGATTACGGCAACAACACAGCCAGCTATGATGAAAAATATTATCATATAGCGCCAGGCATTAAAGGCTATGGCTTTACCCTGCAGGCTGGCTATGAAGAACTAGGTGGCGATGGCACTAATGCCTTCCAAACACCGCTAGCCACAGGACATAAATTTAACGGTTGGGCAGACAAATTCCTGACCACGCCTGGCACCGGGTTAGAAGATGCCTATGTCAAAGTTGCCTATAAGGCCTCCGACATTCACCCGTCCATCGACGGTACGAAATTCACTGCCGTTTACCATGAGTTTAATGGTGATAGCAGCGGAAATCTTGGTTCTGAGCTGGATTTATCTGTAGGAAAAACCTTTAAGATCCAAGATTCAGGACAACCTTTCAAGGCCGTGAGCACACTCTTAAAGTTCGCTGATTACGAAGCCGATGACGCACCACTCACAGATACACAAAAAATATGGCTGCAAATTGGCGTGAAATTCTAGGATGAGTAGCCCCCAACAGTAATTTAAGAATATTACCAGAGCTGCGCGCTCCGGAATATGGAGCTCAAATATCGACGCGCTGGCCAAGAAGACATTCAGGGGCTTGGAAAAAGTAGAGCCATAGAAGGGAAGCACTGTGGAGGCCGCATATACGGCTATGACATTGTTTCTTTAGGCGAGGACCAAGGCAGCGTGCTGAAAATTAATCCTGAGCAAGCCAAATGGGTTGAACAGATTTTTGAATGGTCTGCGGATGGTCATTCACCGCGATGGATTGCCGCCACGTTAAATGAAATGGGCGTAGAGCCGCCACGAACAGGTAAGAAGATCAAGAAAAAATGGTGTTCGAACTCCGTTTATGGCGACCGTAAACGGCAAACAGGCATGCTAAACTGTCAAACTTATATAGGCCGCACGATCTGGAACAAACGCACATGGCTTAAAACGCCAGACGGAAGGCGTGTCCCTAGGCTTAATCCAGAAAGTGAGTGGCATATCAATGTAAAACCAGACCTGAGGATTATTGATGACGTCCTTTGGAAGCGAATAAAAAATCGACAAAAAGCCGTTTACGAGAAAAGCGGAAATATTCGCAAGGCGTTGCATGAAAATGCCCGAATAGGTCGCGGCCCCAAATATATTCTGTCCGGCCTTATGACCTGCGGCGAGTGTGGCGCCAATTATATCATCGTAAACCAGAATGATTACGGCTGCTCAACTTACCGTAACAGAGGGAGGGCCGCCTGTAGCAATAATTTAAGGGTTCGGCGAGACTTGCTAGAAAAACGTATTTTTTCTTGTTTTAAGGATTTTTTATTTACACCTAAACACCTCACTACCTTTGAACAAGAAGTAAACAAAGCTATGGCTGCCGCATTAAAAGACAAACAAGCTTTGACCAATGGCGATAGCGACAGGCTTAAATCCATAGAAAAAGAAATCAAAAATCTTATAAACGCCATAAAAATGGGGATTATTAGCCCCACTGTTCAAGACGAATTAAAGACTTTAGAGCAAGAAAAGATAAAATACGAAAAACGGGTAAGCGTGGAAATACAAGAAATTGACCAAATTCACACCATAATGCCCACGATGCGGCAAAGCTTCATAGACATACTAAACGGTCAGAAGCCAACCCCGGTGGCTCACGTGGCCAAATTAAGAAGCCGTATACAAATGATTTTAGGTGAAAGCATCAAGATAAGCCCAAAACCCAAGGGAAACGGCCTGATTGCCGAAGTCCAGAGCCGGTATAGCGGTTTGCTAAAATTAAGTGGCTTATCGAATGACAAATTAAATTTGGGGGCTGTCGTAGATAAGTTATAAATTTGTCCATTTTTTGAGCGTTTTTAACTGCTCTTTATGCGACCCATAATTAAACCTAAATTCCGTTTCTTTTAAGAACCAATAAAATTGCTTTTCAGGAATGCCGTTGTATTTTC
>JAJRYK010000017.1 GCA_024275825.1 Alphaproteobacteria bacterium | reverse complement strand
AGGCCCCCCGACACAAACAGGGCTGGCGCATTTTTCGCCATCGCGCGGTATTTTGCGGCGGCGCTTTGTGCAATGGGCAGAAGAAGATTTTGCGCATTTCATCAGCGCTTTTCGTCAGGCACAGCCGCGCCATGGGGGTAGCGGGGCTTTTTATGTGACGTTGAAAAAACGCAGGGACAAACCTGCAAACGCTCGCGGGTTTTTGTCAAAATAAAATACGGGACGTATTTTGGTCTTAGAATGGAAGAAGGTCAAAATAATGCAGCACTGCAAAAATACCTGCTGCAGCGCCCGCTAAAATTACCGCGCCCGCCGCAAAGGCCTTCCAGCTCCAGCGATGGGATGGCGTTGGCATCACAACATCCATTTTCACATCTGTGCCATAACCACCAAGCAGGCGGGGATTCCAATTGCGTCCGGGCAGATGACATTTGGACAAAATATATTTGAAATCCTTGCGTGCCTGTTCTTCATTGGGAACTTCGACTTCGAGGATAACGGGCAGGCGCTCCGGGCGCTTGTTTAATACAATCGGTGTATAAGACAGTCCCTTGCGGACAAGCTCATTGGTAATTTCGTCAATATCGAGAACGCCTTTGCCGCGACTGTTCAGCTTGATCAAAAAGCGTGCATAATCATGCTCTTCTTTTTTGCCATCGCGGATGAAACGTTTAAAGGCTTTATTGACTTTCTTTGACCATTTATCTGGCTGGTGAAAACTACTCATTCCCTTCTTCTTGCCGCCTGAGCGTTCTTTCTGGCGGCTTAGGACCAAAAATCGTTCTGATAATTTGGTATTGCCTTCAAGGTGATGATCCAAAAGCACATATTCCGAGGTGCTTGGATCGGCCAGCCCATTACTTGAAATTTGACGGCCCATAGTGGCAACATCACGGGGCAGCAAAACGCCAATTAGAGGTTTGGCATGATTGGCAGCGCGCATGCCGCTCAATCGTTTGACGGTTGAATCAGCGTCATTAAGCCCGGTGAAAATCATCCTATCCTGATCAAGGCCATCAAGAGCCTTGCTAAGCACGGTGCGATAAGGGTCCTCATTATCGGCCAGGCGCTGGACCTTTATGCCTTGCGCCTCATAGCCATGGAGGGCGGCCTGACAGCGCTCCAGAGCATCGGCGGAAGCATAAACAACACCAACCCGCCGCCGCAAAATATCCTGCGCTTCAAGATTGCGTGGTAAGGCTCCTATATGGGACGCGCCCTTGTGAGAAGATGGAAAAGCACTTTCGCCAAGCTCATAGACAGAAACTGAAGGCACGGCGAGGACATAATTGTCTTCAGCGTGTATTTCGGCTTCGATATAATAATCTTTAAAGTCAATTAGGGCTTCTAAAGACAGCTTGTTATATTTGCCGCGATCATCCTCGAGCGGCAATAACGCAAATTCTGCCTGATGGGAGACCAAAGAGGCCAGTGTGGAGGTGCTGTCGCGTCGTGGTGAGACCTTTGGTGGTTGGACATCAGGTTGTTTGAGGTCCGAAACAGGTGAGGAACCGCTTAGATTTACCTCGCGCCTTGCATATTTTTCGGCCAGCCTCT
>JAJRYK010000016.1 GCA_024275825.1 Alphaproteobacteria bacterium | reverse complement strand
CCATCAAATCAGCCGCTGTGCGTGCCGTGACTTCGGCCACGAAAAACTCCAGCAACTTCCGCTGAACTCTATCCCTTAATCTGCAACGCTTTAAACCCATAAACTATCCTAAATAATTTTACTTATCTACGACAGCCCCTTGTAGTAAGTGCAGCAGTACTTACATCTGCTATGCTAGGCATTATTTTATTTGCATACCTAACTCACGAAGAAAACAAGTCAGAGCAAAAAGCCAACATTTCAGCCCCCCCTTCCCCATAACCTCTCCACAAAGACCAACATCCACGCTATAATGCCCTCATGCAGCTTGTTCTCACACCAGAACTGATCTTAGAGGCCTATCGTCATGGGATGTTCCCTATGGCCTATAGCGGCGATAGCCCATACATACACTGGATTTGCCCAGAAGAACGCGGGCAGCTTTCGATCACAGACATCCACATTTCACGCCGCCTAAAGTCGACAATACGGTCCGCACCGTATGATATTAAAATCAACACTGATTTTGACGGCGTCATGCGCCTGTGCGCGGAGGCCGCCAAAGATCGGCCAGAGACCTGGATCAACCCTTCGATCATCGCAACATACTCCCAGCTCCACGATCAGGGTCATGCGCATAGTATTGAGTCCTGGAACGGCGATACACTTGTCGGTGGCATATACGGATTGACAATCGGCAGCGCATTTTTCGGTGAAAGCATGGTCAGCCGTGCGCGCGATGCGAGTAAAATCTGTCTGATACATCTCTGCGCCCGGCTCTGGAAAGGCGGCTTTACGCTGTTCGATACGCAGTTTGTGAATGACCATCTAGAACAATTTGGCGTCTATGAAATTTCGCACAAAAAATATATAAAACAGCTTGAGCCCGCACTTAAACAAAATGCGGATTATCTACTAACCGAATTATCACAAAACACAATTATCAGTGAGTATTTAGAGACGCGCACCACACAGAAGCAATAAAACCTATTCGGCTTCTTGCTCTATCTGCGGCTCGGATGGCGCTTCTTCAGCCTCCATCTCACCCTCGCCGCGCACTTCAGCCTCTTGCTGCTCCGCTTCTTCTACGCCGCCCTTTTGCTCTAAGCAATCGAGAACCCACACATCATAAATCGGATGGTCCATAGACGACAAGCCGGGCGATGAGGCAAACATCCAACCACTAAACACCCATTCTGGCCGCTCATCCTTATCCAGCTGCCAGACCTGCAAAAACGATACGGCCTCTGGCTCCTCAATCGGTGGCGCCTTGCGGCACGCCTGCACCTTGATGAATAACGAACCAAACTTTACAGTCGATCCAACATTGGCTTCAAAGGTTTGCGTACGGGCCGTGACTTTGTCGAGAGAGCGCAATTTTACAACCGGCATATTCACAAGCTCGCTCGCCTGCGCAGCGCTCATAAAAGAACAAAAAATAAGGCAGAAAAGAAGCGGCAGAACGCTATTCTTCATCAGATTTTTTCATGCTGAAAATGAATTGGCCGAGCAGTTGCTCAAGGTTTTGCGGCGCTTGGGTGAACTCTATACGATCGCCAGTTTCGAGAGAATCCTCATCCGCACCGGGTTCTAGTGCCAAATATTTACCACCGAGCAAGCCCTCACTGCTGATCAGCGCCGCGGTGTCCGTCGGCAGCTCAACATCAGGCTCAACATTCATATGAACGCGCGCCAGATACGTATCTTTCACCAGCTCTACCCCAGTTACACTGCCGATCTTAACGCCGCTAATCACAACGTCATCACCGATTTTAAGGCCGCCAATACCAGAAAAATCTGCGAATAAATTGAAGCCTTCGACGCTACCAACCTCGGCTGTGTCATAGCTAAATGCCAAAAAGAAACCCGCCACAAGCAGAATAACGGCGCCCAAAATAGTCTCAACAACACTGCGTTTCATCTTAATATATCCTCTTCAAAGTCCTAAAATCGATTTAGCGCCCAACACCAGAAACGGCAAGCCTATTTACGGTTTCCACGCTTCATAATCTCCTGTTGCGCTGGCGCGTTTACCACCCTCCAGCACATGCCCCGGCGGGCGATAAGCCATATTTGTCCCCGTCATATTCGGCTGATGTGGCTTTTGCCACGGCCGGCGAAATGATTTCTGGTTTTTCACAGGTGCGATATCCGTTTGGTGATGTATCCAGCCATGCCATTCCGGCGGTATGTTCGAAGCCTCCGGCTCACCCTTATACATCACCCAGCGCCGCTCACGCTTATACCCTGGCCGCGCCTTGCTGCGGTAATATACATTGCCCAGCCCATCTTCACCAACGCGCGTGCCGCCAGCGAAGAGTTTAAAAACATTCATGTAAACAGGCGACAAAACACCCAGAATTTTGAAAATATTCATGACGCAAATTATGGCAGATTCACAGCGCTTTACAAAGCCCTTTTCTTTGCGCATCAAACTCCCTATTTTAAAACCTTAAAATAAGAAAAGGATCACACACCATGCTCGTAGAAAAACTTAAATCCCTCGGCTACAACCTCCCCGAAGCCTCAATTCCCGCCGCTAATTACGTTCCCTATGTAATCAGCGGAAATCAAGTTTTTATCTCCGGCCAAATCCCGTTTTTAAATGGTGAAAAAATGCATATGGGCACGCTCGGCGCCGAAACGTCTATAGAGCAAGGCCAAGAGGCCGCCCGCGCTTGCGCGCTCAACATTCTCGCACAAGTTAATCATGCAGTGGACGAAGATTGGTCGAAGGTTAAACGCTGCGTCAAACTCGGGGCCTTTGTTGCCTGCACACCCGATTTCACAGATCATCCAGAAGTCGTCAACGGCGCATCAGATTTGATCGTTGCAGCAATGGGCGAGCGCGGAAAGCACGCGCGCTTTGCTATTGGGGTGCCCTCCCTGCCACGCGGGGTCACGGTCGAGATTGACGCTATTTTTGAGGTTGAGACTTAGAACCTAACGATCCTGCGCAAGCTTAAACATTTCAAGCGCCTCATCGCGGCAAATCGTCTTATATTTAGGCTTTGCTGTTTCATTGCGCGGCTGCAAGTCACCAATATCATCCATGCTAAGACCGCAATATATAATCTGAATGCCAACGCTTAAAATCAGAGACTTCCCCACATTTGTCGGCTCAGAGCTACAATACAGCACATAATCCGATAAATCCGCCATACCCAGCTTATCCGCCGCCAGACGAATAGCCATCACCTCCGCATGCGCTGTCGGGTCGGCGCGCGAGCCTGCACCATTAACGCCCTCGCTCACGATTTTACCATCAGCATCCGCAAGAACGGCGCCATAAGGACCGCCCATTTTCCGCCGCGCATTTTTCGCCGCAAGCTCTATTGCCCTGCGCATTAGCTCTTCTGGCGACAGCTTCGCCTCATGCGCTTCAACCGCAATGGATTTACTCATCAAACCAGAGCTTTTGCAAATCCGGTGCACGGTTTTTATAAGGCGCTCTGGCACAATTGGTTTTTGCAACACCAGCGCAGCGCCAAGCGCATTCGCCTCCATCAGCATATCAGCCGACTCACCGGCTGTCACAATCACAACAGGAATTTTTATCCCCTTCGCGATCAGATAGCGCATAAAATCAAACCCGCCCATCGGCTCCATATTGATATCAACGAAGATCAAATCCAGGGGACGCTCTTGCACAACCTTGATCGCGCTCTCACCATCCACCGCGCCGATCACCTCAAAACCCTGCCCGCGCAATACACCAGCCATCAAATTCCGGCTAACATCATTATCTTCGGCAATTAAAATTTTGATGGATGTATTTTCGCTCATTGCTCTTATGCCCCTAAATCCTCTACGCTTATTAAAGCATAAAAAGTTAAAGCATAAAAAGAAAATGGAGACTAACCATGAAATTCCTGCGCCTCTACAGAAACAAACGCACAAACGAATGTGGCAGCGCGCTGGTTATTATCCTGATTGCCGTCGCCCTGTTTGGCGCGCTGAGCTTCGCTGTTTCCAGTATGGTCCGCGACGAAAGTATATCGGGCATTGCCGATGAAAGTCTGAGGATCTATGGCGCAGAAATCACAGATTACGCCAGAACCGTGCGGCTGGGCGTTCAAAATATCCGCATATCCAATACCTGCGAAGATACTGAAATCAATTTCGACAATAACCCGCTCACTGGCTACACCAACGGCGGCGCCCCCAGCGGCAATGTCTGCGACGTGCTCCACATTAATGGCGGCGGCGTAACCTACAGCGCACCGATTGAAGAGTGGCTCGACCCGCAAGAAACCGCATCAACCCTTTATGGCGAATGGTATTTCACCGGTAATGAAGAGATTAGCGGCATCGGCAATACTGGTACATATGATCTGATCATGGTGCTACCGTGGGTCCATCAAAGCGTGTGTACCCATATCAATACCCAGCTTGGAATTTCCGGCGACACCACAGACGGCTTCGCCTTCCCCACCAACCAGAAATTCACCGGCAGCTATAGCAGCGGAAATACAATCGGCGCTGCCGCCGCAGCTCTCATCGGAAAATCAACCGGCTGCGTTACAGATAGTAACGGGGGTCATTTCTTCTATCAGGTGTTGGTGGCGCGGTAGAAATTTTCGAATATTAACTATATATTTACGTAATTATAATACGCTATAGCTATGCTTTTAACAAAGACTATAGGTAAAAAATCATGAGCAATCCTAGGGATTTATACAAAAAACTGGAGAAAGTCGAAGACAATCTGAAGGATGTCATTAAAAAAATAGATGATAAATCCAGCCTAGAAAAACCCTATAAAGACCGCATCCAAGAATTCATGGAGAAATTAGGCCTTGATGACTTAGAAGCCCTTAAAAAGCTTGGAAGAGGTGACATGACAATCGAGCAAATGGCCGAAGAACTAGGCCTGACACCAGACGAAATGCAGAATAAACTGGACCTGCTAGATAAGGTTTTAGAAGCCACGCAAGTTCTAGACGATATAATTAGCGTTGACGCCTTTTTAATAATATATGGAGCTGAAAACATTGATTCTTTAAAACTTTTTAATTCGAGACATGCAACAGATGCATGGAATGCTCAGAGCGTTGAAGAGCTTCTCGATTTTTTATTTGATATGCAAAAAAATGAACAATTCATCTCACTATTCTCTCTCGCCCCCACAATAAACGGTGATCTTCAGAAGGTTAGTGACTTCTACACTGCTCTCAATGGAATTAAAATTGAACTCATTTTAGCGCCAGCGATTAACGTATTAAAAGATCTCGATAATCAGATTAAAGAGCTTCTTGAAAAACACCCGGAAATTGAAGAGCTCATGCACTTACAAGAAAAAATGGAAGCCGTCGGATTAAATGAAGAAGAAATGCAGCGCATAAAAGAACTGACAGAAGATCCGGATGTTATTCAAGGGGTGCACGACATAGAAAGATCCTATACCAACCTTGCAACCACGATTAAACAAGCAGTCAGGCTTAGCCAAGATATAGAAGAGCCATTTTTATCTGAATTTAAAAATAAATTAGGGAAAACAATAGAAAACATTCCACAAAATTATAAGACTCTCCCAGATATAGATGGTTTACTTGCATTGGCATATAGAGTAGATCGCGCACTAGAAAAAGAAGAAGACCTTTTAAATGGCGCATTACGCAAAAACCTGCAGGTAGGCCATTATTTTAATGTTATAATGAAAAAGGTGGATTATAAATTTGAAGAAAAAGCGAGCTTTGATCACGGCGCTAACGAAGATACAATATCTCATGATGCAATAATGACTGCTCCAGCCGTACCTTAAAAAATGAGATAATTACTTCATTTTTTCTTCTGATGGTTCTATATTTTTTGTTGCTTTTTTAGTTTTAAGTTTATGATTTTCATAACTAAAAATCAGCGCATCATCCACATAATCCACCAGAGCCAAGCCACCCTTGGCAAGCTTGCCAAACAAAATTTCTTCGGCCAGCGGTCTTTTAATTTCTTCCTGAATAACCCGGGCGAGGGGGCGGGCGCCCATAGCGGGGTCGTAGCCCTTTTTTGCGAGATAGGCGCGGGCTTCATCGGACAGCTCAATCGCCACATTTTTATCGGCCAATTGCCCTTCGAGCTGAATAACAAATTTCTCAACGACCTTCTCAACCGTCTCGCGCGCCAAATTTTTAAACGGCACGATCGCATCCAAGCGATTGCGGAATTCCGGCGCGAAGGTTTTCATCAGCACTTCATTATCAGCGTAGCTTTCAACATCATCACCAATCTCACGATTAAACCCGACTGGCGATTTAGCCATTTGCGCCGCGCCCGCATTGGTCGTCATGATCAAGATCACATTGCGGAAATCAATGACTTTACCGTTATTATCCGTCAGCTTGCCGTAATCCATGACCTGCAGCAAAATATTGAACAGATCCGGATGCGCCTTCTCAATCTCATCCATCAGCAGCACGCAGTGCGGATGCTGATCGATCTTGTCGGTCATCAAGCCGCCCTGCTCAAACCCAACATAGCCCGGCGGTGAACCGATCAGGCGGGAAACGCTATGGCGCTCCATATATTCCGACATGTCAAAGCGGACCAGCTCAATGCCCATCGTCTTGGCAAGCTGTTTCGCGACCTCGGTTTTACCAACCCCGGTCGGGCCAGAGAATAAATAAGAGCCAATCGGTTTTTCAGGATCACGAAGTCCCGCGCGCGCCATCTTGATGGAATCGCACAGCACATCAATAGCAGCGTCCTGATCATAAACCATCGTTTTCAGATCACGCTCGAGGGTTTGCAGAGCAGCCTTATCGTCCTTGTTCATCGTGGCCGCCGGAATGCGAGCAATCATCGCCACAACGCCCTCAATATCCTTCTCTGTAATTTTTTTCTTACGCTTATCGGGCGTAACCAGCATCTGCGCTGCGCCGACCTCGTCAATAATATCGATCGCCTTATCCGGCAGCTTACGATCGCCCATATATTTCGCCGACAGCTCCACCGCAGCCTTGATCGCGCCAGCAGTGTATTTCACCTTGTGATGCTCTTCGTAATAAGGCTTGAGCCCCGTCAAAATCGCAATTGAATCCTCGATACTCGGCTCATTCACATCAATCTTTTGGAAGCGCCGCACCAGCGCACGATCTTTCTCAAAATAATTCCGGTATTCTTTATAGGTCGTTGAGCCGACACATTTCAGCGACCCATTCGACAGAGCAGGTTTGAGCAAATTCGAGGCATCCATCGCGCCGCCGCTGGTTGCGCCCGCGCCAATCACCGTGTGAATTTCATCAATGAACAAGACAGCGCCATCAATGTCTTCAAGCTCGCTTAGCACGGCCTTAATCCGTTCCTCAAAATCACCACGATAACGCGTACCCGCGAGCAAGCTGCCCATATCCAGCGAGTAAATAACAGAATCCAAGAGCACATCCGGCACTTCACCATCCACGATTTTCTTCGCCAGCCCTTCCGCAATCGCGGTCTTACCCACGCCTGGATCGCCAACATAAAGTGGATTGTTCTTGGAACGACGGCAGAGAATTTGGATCGTGCGATCGACCTCTTTATGACGGCCAATCAGCACATCAATTTTACCATCACGCGCCTTTTGGTTAAGATCCACACAATAAGCTGCGAGCGCTTCGGAGCCGGTTTTAACATCCTTCTCATTAAGGTCTTCGGTGCCGCGCGGACCTTTTCCGGTATCGCTTTGCGAAGGCACCTTGGCAATACCGTGACTGATATAATTCACCGCATCAAAGCGCGTCATATCCTGTTCCTGCAAGAAAAACACGGCATGGCTCTCACGCTCAGAAAACAGCGCAACAATCACATTCGCGCCCGTGACCTCTTCGCGGCCAGAGGATTGCACATGGATCGCAGCGCGCTGAAGCACGCGTTGAAACGCCGTTGTCGGCTTGGATTCTTCGGCGTCTTTGTTGACTAAATACCCCAACTCGCTAGTGATATACCCCAAAAGCCGGTCACGCACATCCTGCAAATTAATCCCGCAAGAACGCAGCACGGCCATTCCATCCTGATCCTCCGTCAACGCAAACAGCAAATGCTCCAACGTCGCATATTCATGCCCATATTCCGCCGCAACGGCGAGGGCTTTGTGAAGGGTTTGTTCGAGATTACGAGAAAGCATGAGAAACTCTTTTCCGTGGCAGGTTTAATATTTAAGCAGTCAAATAGTCTGAAACTATTCCTTTTCCATCGTGCATTGCAAAGGCTGTTCATTGGCGCGGGCGAAATCCATCACCTGCGCGACTTTGGTTTCGGCAATTTCATAAGTAAAAACGCCGCAAAGCCCAACGCCGCGGCGATGAACATGCAACATGATATCAGTCGATTCCTGGCGGTTTTTGCTGAAAAACTTCTCCAGCACATGCACGACAAATTCCATCGGCGTATAATCGTCATTGAGCAGCAAAACCTTGTACATAGACGGTTTTTTGGTCTGGGGCCGGGTTTTGAGCGCTAAACCGGTATCATGCTGGCCTTCATCGCCGCCATCGTCAGGGCCCATAGGCGCTGCCGGATCATCATCACTCATAAAAATCTCTTCAAAAACAAACATTTAGGCTCTTTTATCTTTAGTGTCAAACAGTAATATAATACGGAACAGTGATCTTATCAATTATAACAAAAAAGCCCAGCAAATGCAGGGCTTTTGTGAAGAAAGTAATGCAATTATCTTGCGTATTTAGGCGGCAGCTTTCGTCGCCTTTTGAACAGCCTCAGCAGATTTGGTCATCTGTGCGTTGATCGGCTCAGAGGCTTCGCTCAGCATTTTTGAGCTCATCTCTGAGATTTTTGTCGCGCTAGATACAAAATCATCAAAACTCTCTTTAGCTGCTTTATTTTGAAATTCAGTGAAATCATTCAGCGTTTTTGCGCCCATAGCTTCCTGAACATATTTGGCCTGTTTTTCAGCGCTCATTTGCGCGAAAGACATGCCGGCGCGGAAAATATCTTCCATGCCCTTTTTAAAGATCGTCTGTGACTGGATAAACGCCTCCACGCCCTCACGACTTGCACTCGCAGCATCTTGTGAAAACTGCTCAAATTGTTTTGTATCCTGATTCATTGTCATCTCCTTTATCGTTTGCTTCATAACATCGTAAGTTGCGGTTTTTGATACGCTCTCACGGACCGGTGTTTGCTCAGTACTACTTAAAACTTTTTTCGGTGCGGCTTTTTTAGCCATGGTCTTTACGCTCTTTTTCATTGCTCTTTTTGGCGTTGTTTTCTTTATTGTTTTCTTAACAATTTTCTTTGGCGTGGCCGCCTTAGGGGCTATCTTTTTAGTCTTTTTTGCAACAGGCTTAGGGGTTTTCACCGCCTTATTAGACGCAACAGCTTTAGATTTTTTCACCACTGATTTCGCCGCCTTCTTTGACGCAACCTTCTTCTTAACCGCACGTTTTTTCTTTGTCACCCCAGCCTTTGCGTTCGTATTCGCCGGTGTCTTTTTAACCGTTCTGGTCATTAAAAAATCCTCTCTCATTGTGCATGTATCCTACCTCAAATTAATCAAATACATGATACACGAATTTAGTTGTTTATCTACCCTATTCGCAGCAATGTTGCGCCGCACAATACCTAAAACTAACACCAAGCCCGTGCGTTAGTCAAGCATTTTTTGTTGCGCCGCACAAATTTAAAATATACGCAGATTTTATCCCGCCCACCCAAGAGGAATCATAGACAAATTAAGGAATAAATTATATGATAGAGAGTGGGCTTAGATATTAACCTGCAACAATTGAATTTCCGCCCTATATCACCGAGAACAAAACACCGCATGACCCACACAAAATTACTTAAATTCGCATTCATTCTTACCTTGACCATCGCACTAGGCCTCATGAATACGAGCGTAGTGCAGGCCGCAAAAAATCCACGCTATGCCTCTTTGATCATGGATGCTGATACGGGTTTGATTCTTCATCAGCGCTATGCGGACAAAAAATTACATCCCGCTTCACTGACCAAAGTTATGACCCTAATCATGATTTTTGACGCTATAGATCAAGGCCGCTTGAACCTAAATGATCGGCTTTATATCTCCAAACATGCCGCCAGCATGGTGCCGAGCAAGCTTGGACTTTCACCCGGCTCCTCTATCCGGGTGAAGGATGCAATTTCTATTCTTGTCACAAAGTCGGCCAACGATATCGCCGTTGCCGTTGCAGAAAAGATCGGTGGCAATGAACGTAATTTCGCGCGCATGATGACCAACAAGGCCCGCAGCTTTGGTATGCGCAGCACAGTTTTTAAAAATGCCTCTGGCCTCCACAACCCGGCGCAGGTTTCAACCGCGCGCGACATGGGTAAAATGGCACAGATCCTGATCAAGGACTATCCGCGCGAATACCGATATTTTTCCGCAAAATCCTTCACCTATCAGGGCAAAACATACCGCAGCCATAATCGTTTGATGAGCTCCTATCCGGGAATGGACGGCCTGAAAACCGGATATGTCGGCGCATCGGGATTTAATCTGATCGCCTCCGCCGTGCGTAATAATCGCCGTATCATCGGTGTGGTGTTCGGTGGGCGCACATCACGTAGCCGTAACGATCACATGGCCTCGCTGCTTGATAAGGGCTTTGGCAAGGTTAATAATATTCGTATCGCGCACGCCAAACCGCCAGTCCCCGCACATAAGCCCGCCACTATTTTAGCATCGGCGCGTGGCTTAAACACATTAAGCCCCGCCAATGGCCGAACAACGGGTAGCCAAAAATGGGCCTCACTAAATGCCACCCTGAAACACGGAAAAATTGGCCAAGTTATTGGTGAGGGGGATTATGATCCGGCCGTGTCTAGACGCTTTGAAACCGGCATGATGGCGATTGCTGCACATAGAAACGAAGCAAAAACCGTCTTCAAACAGGCCGCGCCGGCGCTACAAAAAGCCTCATTTTCACAGAGAAAACAAAATGCAAAAAACCTGCCTTGGGCGATCCAAATCGGCGCATTCACTAACCGTCAAGCCACCAATCGCGCAATACAAACCGCGCAGAAAAAGCTACCGCCGCCCTATGGCCGCGCCAATGCCGTCATCGCGCCCTTGCGCACCAAAAACGGCTGGCTCTTCCGTGGTCGCCTCAGTGGCTATACACAAGCCCAAGCCTTCGCCGCATGCTATCACTTAAAGGACTGCCTGCCCGTTGCACCTTATAACTAGAGTTACAGCCAAAGCGTCTTATATATGATTTCTCTATCCACAAAAACACGCTATAATGAACGCGGCAATATGCTGTTCATGATCCTGTTGGCGGTTGTGCTAATCGCCGCCCTAAGCGCCGCGGTTATGTCTGGCGGAAGCCCGGAATCCAGTAATATTGATGATGAGACATTGGCGATCAAAGCCTCGGAAGTGCAGCGCTATGCCTCTGAGCTAGAACGCGCGGTTTTCTTCGCCATGCAAAATGGCCTAAGCGAATCTGATTTACGCTTTTCTCACCCTGATGCGCATGCTGATTATGGCGACTTATCAGCCGATACAGATAAAACAGATCAGATATTCCACCGCGATGGCGGCGGCGCGGCCTATCGCGCAGCGCCCAGCGACATTAATGACGGCAGTGCATGGGAATTTTACGGCGGCACGCATCTGCCCGGTGCTGGCTCTGACAAAGCAGACCTTATTGCCGTGCTGCCCAATGTTACGGCGGCGTTTTGCACCAAAATAAATGCGCTCAACAACCAAGCCGCAAGCCCCACCGACACGGGCGCAGTTGCCGCATCAGGTTCCAACCCCGGCAGCTGCCTCCATGTCGGCGCCCTTGGCCGCTTCGATGCCGCGCAGCAATTCTACACCACCGTCAACACTGTTGATGAAACCACATTCGCGCAAGATTACTCCGGCGCAGCGGCTCGCACTGCCTTGCAAGCCTGCGTCACTTGTTCGCTAGACAGTGAAAATCATTTTTATCATGTGTTGATGACGAGATAGGAGCCGGCGAGGCGACTATTGCTCAATCTTAAAAATGCGCGCTTCCGGTTCAGACATCTCAGAGATTTCCCGGTTCATCGGCATCACATAGTCAAATACTGCTGTGATCTGTCCGCTTGAAACTTCAGTAATCCGCAAACTGATATTCAGCTCTTGCGCACGGCGCATGTAAGAGCCGGAAAGAATAAAGTCCGCTTTTTCATTTTGCCCAACAACCGGCTTACGATAATTCGGATCAGCACTTTGTATCAGCACATCGCTTAAATCAACCTTATACCCCAACTGCGAAAGGCGAATACCGACCTGCTCTGGAATGCCGCGCCCAAGCGCCGAATAAACCCGCGGCTCATCACTATCAATCAAGGTTGTGGCCTTAATCAAATCACCGCGCGTGATATAGCTTGTTGCCTGCTGGATCAAATAATCCGCCGCTGCATAATTGCGCTGCGTCATATTCACATCTTCATCGCGAAAAATACTCAGCGCATCCGTCGAAGCCAGAGATGAGCCCATCGATGTCAGCGCTTGTTCACACCCGCCAAGCAACGACACGCTGGCAGCGAGTAAAATATATTTAGAAAAATGAAAGGAGACCGCGCGGCACATATTTACCGACCTTCTGGCACAAGCGGGCGATCCATCACCGGCGTTGCAAATGACAGAATTTCTGTTCCTGCACCAGCCTCATACCCATAGCGCGGCAACATATAAACGCCGGATCCCTGACCAAGCAGCATGCCGTCTTTTCTCAGACTTAGCATCAGCATAAATTCCTGCTCTTCTGCCGTGTCCTGCTGCTGCGACATAGAACTCTTCTCCATATCACCATTATAAGATGCTTTATTCAGCGAAGCACTATCCTCACCCTGTGCCCGCGCTTTATATTGCAGTCCATATAATGCATCCGGCGTATCTGAAACGCTATAACCACGCTTTATGAATGCACGGCGTAGCGCATGATCAAAGCTGGCGTTAAAGGCGCCGCGCGCGCGATTGGCAATAAACACATCATTTGGCACAATGCCAGATTGTGCTTCCAGCTCGCCAACCAATTCATCGGCTACGCTTTCCCACTTAGCCATGATCTCAGCATTCTTTTCGGCAGAATATTCATATCCCAGATTATTCGCTTGCGGCCCCGGCTGCGCTTTATAGCTGTTGTTATTATAAGCGTACCCTGATGGCCAAAATGTAGGGCTAGAAATCGCCGAACAGCCAATAAGGAAGAAAACCGACAAAAAAGGAATGAGAATGCGCATAATGATACCTGGGCCCAATCGTTATCTTAAAATCAAATCCCGATAAGTGTATCAAGTCTTTACAATCAGGTACAGAGCAGATGATCGCCTTCTATGACCTTAAATGCACACGCAAAGATTTGCCAGCCTGCACTCGCCCTTTATCGGTGAGCCAAAATAAAGCAGCGCCGCGTAAAGCGTTACAGCCCCCGCGATGGCAGCGAATATATCCGGCCTCAATCGCCCTGCGTACAGCCGCCACACCATATTTGCGCGCCATATCCTCATAGGCCTGAACGCTTTGCGATGAATCATAATAGGTTTCGAGTAAAAGAAAATCAAACAACATGATACACTCCTTTTTTTGCAATGCTAGTGATAATCACTCTCAATTAAGGGGCGGGGAAATGCAAGATTTTTTTGATACCCCAGAAACATCTTCGAAAAACAGCAGAAACTTAGGCCGTTTCGTTGTTAATTTTTTTGATAGAGTTTGTAGTGGAATGCCCCTCAAAAGATGAAAGCACTTTAACCACACCGCCATAACCCTGCACAATTGGCGCTTCCGGAATTTGATCAACAGTGTAATCGCCACCCTTAAAATAGATATCAGGCTGCAAAGACTCCAGCAAAGCATTCGCTGTATTATCGTCAGCTACCTTCTCTGCACCGAACAGCACCACCATATCAACCGCCGCGAGCGATCCCAGCACAGCCGCGCGTGCATCTTCATCATGCACCGGACGACCTTCGCCCTTGAGAATTTTCACAGACGCGTCGCTATTCAGCCCAATAATCAAGCGATCACAATTTTGCCGCGCCTCATTCAAATAAGACACGTGACCGAAATGCAGAATGTCGAAACAGCCATTGGTAAAACCAACCTTCAGCCCACGCGCACGCCAGCGCTTCACCTGCTCCACCGCATCGTTCCAGCCCATGACCGCTGCCTGGCGAGATTGCTGCTCACTGAAATGCGCCTCTAATTCAGCCACGCGGATGGGCGCAGTGCCGACCTTCGTCACCACAATCGATCCGGCAGCATTGGCCAAACGCGCAGCATCCTCAAGCGCAGCGCCAGACGCCAGCGCCGCCGCAATCGTCGCGATCACTGAATCGCCAGCGCCGGAGACATCAAACACCTCAATGTCTTTATTGCGCAAATGCAAGGGCGCAGCATTTTTCTTTTGAATAAGGCTCATCCCGTCTTTCGAGCGCGTTGCAACGACGGCCTCAAGACCGCACTCCTTAATCAAACACTCGGACGCCGCAATAATATCCTCATCGCTATCCACCGCTGCGCCGTCCGTGGCCTCGGACAATTCTTTCTTGTTCGGCGTAATAATCGACGCGCCCTTATATAAAGTGAAATCACTGCCCTTCGGATCAACAATCACCGGCAGCTTATGTTTCTTCGCCGCCTTGATCAGCGCAGCAATAAGGTCACGCCCGAGCAGTCCCTTACCGTAATCAGAGATCAGCATCGCCGACACATCGCCCATTACAGCCTTTGCCTGATCCAAAATCAAAGCCCGCGTCGCGGACGAGACCATTTCTTTGCTCTCATAATCCGTACGCAAAAGCTGTTGATGCCCGGCTAAAAAGCGCGTTTTAACAATCGTCGGGCGATCCACATCCTTCACCAGGCCGTTTGTTTCAAACCCTAGCGCCTTCACCTGCTGTATCACCGCGCGGCCTTCCGCATCATCACCAACAACCGAGACAATATGACCCTGCGCGCCCAAACCAGCCAGATTGGCTAGCGCATTACCTGCGCCGCCCAACATCACGTCCTCACGGCTAACGCTTAGCACCGGCACAGGGCTTTCAGGCGAAATTCGCTCTACCCCGCCATAAACGAACCGATCGAGCATAATATCGCCAACAACCAGCACCGAAGCCTCTTTAAGCCCTGAAATACAGGTTTTTATCCGGTCTATGTCGCTCATATACTTCACAATATTCATCCCTGTCTGGTCATTTATATTCGCCGCCAAAACTCTTGAAAATCAGGCTTTTTTGTCGATTTTTGATAAAAATACGAAAAATATCTTAAAAACACTATTTTTATGCCCGTTTGTTAGGAATTCGTCAATCTTTCTCGTGTTTAATGGTAGGTGAAAATATGGGTTTCACGGACATTCTGCGTATCAGAACAACTGGGTATTTATAAGAAAATAAGGGGCTTTCATGAAAGCGCACAAAGATGTGTCTGCCGAGCAGGGGCGGGCCACCGAAACAAATAATAAAGAGTGCCACAAAGGCATTTTAGGGCATTTCAAAACATATTTTGGACGTCATCGCCTGGGCGAGCTTTTGGTAACCAAAGGCATTGTCGCCCCAAATGATCTAAAATTCGCGCTGCAACAGCAAAAAAAACGCGTCTACCGCTGGGTCAAATCTTCGTGAAACAAGGCTTGATTTCAAAACAACAACTGCAACTTATTCTCGGTCGTCAAATGGCGTTACGTTTCATGACAGCAGCCTTTTTCTGTGTCTTCGCACTGACCAACACCGCAGGCAAAAAAGCAAATGCCGGTATGATCAAAGATGTACCAGCACGTATCGCACTTGCTAGCGCGCCTGATATGGGCAACGCCTTCACAAAAGTCAGCGCCTATACACCGTTATTCGAATCACACGAAAAACGCTCCAGCGACCTTAAGCCCTTCACAAAATGGACCAGCATGTTCAAACGCTTTGATCGTGAACTAAGCCGTTCATCATCAAACACCACGATCACAGAATTGCAAAAAGATTTAGAAGATTTGCGCGGCCTTTCTCTGAGAAAAACAGCTGACAAGGTCAACCGCCTGATGAATGAAACACGCTATATTGGGGACAAGAAAAACTGGGGCCAGAGCGATTACTGGGCCACACCGATAGAATTCCTCCAGCGCGGTGGTGATTGTGAAGATTTTGCGATCGCGAAATACACAGCCCTACGCATGCTCGGCGTTCCTGAAAACCGCATGCGCATCGCAATTGTGCACGATAACCTCAAAAATATTCCGCATGCCGTACTCGCTGTCTACACGGATAGCGGCACCGTGATCCTGGACAACCAGAATGACCATTTGCTCAATGGCGATCGCCTAGACCGCTACCGCCCCATTTTCTCCATCAACCGCACCGCCTGGTGGCTGCATACCGCCCCAAGCTCAACGGTTATTGCCAGCGCGAATTAACTAAACGACCTCCGCAATCCTAAGCGTATTGGTCGTGCCCTTTTCACCAAATGGTACGCCAGCAGTCATGACGAATGTCTGGCCCTTTTCCGCCATGCCAACGCCGAGCGCAATCTTCGCGGCCGTGCGCGCCGGGCCTGTAAAATCTCCCATTTCCTCCTCCATATGCACCGCATGCACGCCATAGGACATACAGAGCCTGCGCGCGCTGTTTAAGTCTGGCGTTAGGCACAATATCGGCACCTCCGGCCGCTGGCGCGCCATGCGCAGGGTTGTCGAGCCGGATGTTGTATAGGTCACAATAAAAGATGCGCCCACATCCTGCGCCACATAATAGGCCGCCGCTGTAATGGCATCAGATGAATCATCAACCAGATCCGGGTGCTTCGCCTCCATAATTTGCGTATATATCTCATCGCTCTCGGTGCTGCGGCAAATTTTATCCATCATCTCCACCGCCTTAATCGGATGCGCCCCAGCCGCCGTTTCGGCCGAGAGCATTACGCCATCCGCACCATCATAAACAGCCGTGGCCACATCAGAGGCCTCCGCGCGCGTTGGCCGCGCATTTTCGATCATTGATTCCAGCATTTGCGTCGCAACAATAACCGGCTTGCCCATTTCCCAAGCCTTGCGCACCACACGTTTTTGCACCGCAGGCACATCTTCGGCTGGAATTTCAACGCCCAAATCACCGCGCGCCAGCATCACGCCATCGGCCAGCGCGATAATTTCCTCTAGCTGCGTAAGCGCTGCAGGTTTTTCCAGCTTCACCATCAACGCCGCGCGCCCTTCAATTAAATCACGCGCTTCCTGAACATCTTCTGGTGTCTGTACAAAGCTCTGCGCGACCCAGTCCACGCCCATATCCAGCGCCAGCGCCAAGTCCTTTTTATCCTTTTCAGTCAACGCCGGTATGGGGATCAACGCGCCAGGGACGTTCAAGCCCTTACGGTCAGATAATGTTGTCCCGCTACGAATCACAACGTCGATAAAATCAGCGCCCTTCTTTGTGACGCGCGCGCGAACCTTTCCATCATCCAGAAAAATCTGGCTATCCACATCGAGTACACTCAAAATTTCCGGGTGTGGCAAGCAGACGCGCCTCTCATCGCCCGGCATTTCATCAAGATCGAATCGAAAACTCATCCCCTCACTGATTTCAATCGGCCCATCCTTGAACGTGCCGATTCGTAATTTAGGCCCCTGCATGTCGGCCATGATTCCAACACAGCGCCCGGATTTTTCTTCCTGCACTCTTATTTTCTGCAGCGCTGCGCGATGGTCATCATGCGATCCATGAGAAAAATTGAGTCTGAATATATTCACGCCCGCCTCAATCAGTGCCGCAATTTGTTCCTCTTGATTCGTTGCGGGGCCCAAAGTCGCTACAATCTTTGTCCGCCGGGACCAATGGGTATTTTTCATGTCTAGAAATCTCTTTTTAGTTGATATTTTCAGCCATCATACACGTCAAAATCATGTGCCGAAACCATTCTCTTTTTACACCCCATATTGAAATTATATTGCGTTTTGCAATTGACCACAGGCGGGATAACTGACGGGATATCTACAAATTTAAATGAAAATACAGACGCTTAAATCTAGCATTGCAGCGCAGTAGGAATAAAAACCTTTAACTTTTTCTTTGCCGATACCTACGAGATATAGTATATTTATTTTTAATAGGTACTAAGGATTGTGTTTCACACGAATATCCTGTTTCCCTTACATTTTTGCTGCTTAATGCTTTAAGCACACTATATAATAATAAGAAGAGGAAGAACTCATGTTTGACGTTGCGCAAATGGAGCGGGGCAACCGTGTCCAGATCGATCGTAGCCGGGACGAACATCTCACCACATTTGGCAAGGCCACCTTGACCGATCGATATCTGATGCCTGAAGAGCAATATCAGGATCTTTTTGCGCGTAATGCGATGTATTACGGTGATGATTCTGCGCATGCACAGCGCCTCTATGACTATATGTCGAAGCTATGGTTCATGCCCTCTACACCTGTTTTGTCCAATGGCGGTACAAGCCGCGGCCTGCCAATCTCGTGCTTCCTCAATGAAACACAAGACAGCCTCGAAGGTATTATGAGCCTGTGGAATGAAAATGTCTGGCTCGCTTCTCTTGGTGGCGGCATTGGCTCTTATTGGGGTAATGTCCGCTCTATTGGTGAGAAGGTTGGCCGTAATGGCAAAACAAGCGGTATCGTACCATTTATCCGCGTGATGGATTCTCTAACACTCGCGATCTCTCAAGGCTCACTACGCCGCGGCTCTGCTGCGATTTATTTGCCAATCTGGCACCCCGAAATTGAAGAATTTATCGAGATCCGCCGCCCAACTGGTGGCGATCCAAACCGTAAGGCACTTAACCTCCACCACGGCGTTTTGGTTACCAACCGCTTCATGGAAGCCGTTGAGAATGACGAAGAATGGGCCTTGCGCTCTCCCAAAGATAACGCTGTCGTTGATAAAGTCAGCGCGCGCGAGCTCTGGATTCGTCTCCTCACCACCCGCGTTGAAACAGGCGAGCCCTACATTGTCAATATCGATCACGTCAATGACGCCATTCCTGATCATCACAAAATGGCCGGCTTAAACGTGAAAATGTCTAATTTGTGTTCTGAAATCACGCTACCGACTGGCGTTGATCATCTGGGTAACGACCGCACGGCCGTGTGCTGCCTTTCTTCCGTCAACCTCGAGAAGTGGGATGAATGGAACGGTAACGAACAATTCATCGAAGACATTATGCGCTTCCTCGATAACGTCCTGTCCGACTTTATCGCAAAAGCCCCAGACAGTATGAAGCGCGCAAAATACGCCGCCATGCGTGAGCGCTCTGTTGGCCTCGGCGTCATGGGCTGGCACTCGTTCCTGCAATCCAAGATGATCCCGATGGAGGGCGTCATGGCGAAGGTCTGGAACCGCCGGATCTTTCAACACATCAAACGCGGCGCCGATGATGCGTCCAAAAAACTCGCAGAAGAGCGCGGCGCATGCCCGGATGCTGCAGATTACGGCATCATGGAGCGCTTCTCCAACAAAATGGCCGTCGCGCCCACCGCGTCAATCTCTATCATTTGCGGCGGCGCATCCCCGGGCATCGAACCAAATGCAGCAAATGCTTATACACACAAAACGCTGTCCGGTTCGTTCCCTGTGAAAAACAAATTCTTAGCAGAATTGCTAGGGGAAAGAGGGCACAACACCGAAGATGTGTGGTCTTCAATCTTCACCAACGAAGGCTCGGTCCAGCATCTTGATTTCCTCTCAGACGATGAAAAAGACGTGTTTAAAACTGCGTTCGAGATTGATCAACGCTGGCTCATCGAACATGCCGCAGACCGCACACCGTTCATCTGTCAGGCGCAATCACTTAACGTGTTCCTCCCAGCAAACGTGCATAAGAAAGAGCTACATGATGTGCACTACCACGCATGGAAAAAAGGCGTGAAGAGCCTCTATTACTGCCGCTCAAAATCCATCCAACGCGCCGAATCAGATGCATCATGGAAGCGCGCCCAAAGTGGTGAAAAAGATGCCGCCGATGCACAAAGTGAAGGCGAAGCACAAGGCGGTATGTATGAGGAATGTTTAGCGTGTCAGTAAATAATTAATAAACCGTAGCATCTTAGAAAAAGGAGCTTTATTAGCTCCTTTTTTATTGTACGCACACTTGATTGCTACTATATATGGTGGTATCATCTATAATAAACCACAATATATGGTTATTTTGCGTTTTAAAACTTATCCCCGCTTTCCCCAGCCAAAATCCAGAAAAGACTCGGATCAAGGCGCAGGAACACTACACTAACCATCAAGAGAATCATTTAAGTAGGAGTACATTAAACATGGCCAAACCAACACCACCGGACATCACAAACGCGAAATCCCCCCTCCTTGTGGAGCGCCATCTCTATAAGCCGTTTTTATACCCGTGGTGTTACGAGGCCTGGTTGACGCAGCAGCGCATTCACTGGCTGCCCGAGGAAGTACCGATGGCTGAGGATGTGCGCGACTGGAAAAAAACGCTCACCGAATCTGAGAAAAATTTAATGACCCAGATTTTCCGCTTTTTTACCCAAGCCGATGTTGAGGTCAATAACTGCTATATGAAGCATTACAGCCAAGTCTTTGGCCCTGTCGAAGTACAGATGATGCTGTCGGCCTTTTCAAACATCGAAACGGTGCATATTGCGGCCTATTCCCACCTGCTCGATACGCTCGGCATGCCGGAAAGCGAATATTCAGCCTTCCTTGACTATAAGGAAATGAAGGACAAATTCGATTATATGCAAGACGTGTCCATGGATTCCCGCCGCGATATTGCCAAGACAATGGCGATGTTTGGCGCCTTTACCGAAGGGTTGGCGCTGTTTGCGTCCTTCGCCATTTTGATGAACTTCCCGCGCTTTAATAAAATGAAAGGCATGGGCCAAATCATCACATGGTCTGTCCGAGACGAAACGCTGCACTGCCTGTCCATGATTAAACTCTTCAACACCTTCATCGATGAAAACCAGGATATCTGGGATGATGAGCTGCGCGCAGAAATTACCGAATGCTGTAAAATCACGGTTGAGCACGAAGATGCCTTCATCGATCTGTGCTTCGAAATGGGCGAGATCGAGGGAATGAAGCCTGAAGATGTAAAAGAATATATCCGCTATATCGGTGACCGTCGCTTGCAGCAGCTGAATCTGGAGCCGGTTTACGGCGTTACCAAAAACCCGCTGCCATGGATGGATGAAATGCTCAACGGCGCAGAGCACACAAACTTCTTCGAAAACCGCTCCACCGAATATGCCAAGGCCTCCACCGAAGGCACATGGGAAGAAGTTTTCTCCAGCGATGTCTTTGCGGGGAACTACGGTAAGGACCCAAATGCACCAACGGATATGAGTGAGGCCAACAAAAACTCTGGTGATAACGACGACGTCATCGCTGCGGAGTAACCTAAAACAAAATAAGCTGAACAAGAACGCACTGCGTAAACTAAAGTAAACTACTTTAGCTCAACATAAAAAAGCCGCCCGGTTATTCAAGTGCTCTCATGCACGTTTCGGGCGGCTTTTTCTATGACATCAAACTTCACTCATCACATGCGTCACAAAGCCAGCATCGCGGAGGGTTTGGACAATATCGCCAACATGCATTTTATCGCGGGCCTCGATCACGACATCTAGCTCCGCGCTTTTTAGAGACACGCTTTGCATCATGCGTTGATGAATCACTTCCACCACGTTCGCGCCGCTTTCGCCGATAATGCGGGAGATATCAGAGAGCTGACCGGGCGTGTCATCAATCTCGAAACGGAGGCGCGTAATCCGCCCATCATGGACCAAGCCACGTAAAATAAGCGTGGAGAGCAAGCGCGAGTCTAAATTTCCACCACAAATGACCAAGCCAACCTTTTTATCTTTAAATTCCTCGACGTGCTTTTTAACAAAAGCCAGCCCAGCACCAGCAGAGCCCTCCACTACCAGTTTTTCATCACTAAGCAAATCAAAAATGGCCGCTTCAATTTCCTGCTCACTTACTGTTTCTATGCGGCTAACCAAATTCTTAATCACCTCAACATTTGCTTAAGATGGCTCTTCAACAGCGATACCTTCCGCCAGCGTTGCCTCCCCAACTTTTTCATCCGTGCCATAGAACGCTGCCTTAACCATTGGATAATTATCAGCCTGCACACCGATAATCTCAACCTCCGGCTTCACGCCCTTAATCGCCGTGGCCACCCCCGCAATCAAACCGCCGCCGCCAACAGGCACGACGACGACATCCAGGTCCGGTTGATCCTGGATCATCTCCAACCCCAACGTCCCCTGCCCAGCCAAGATCAGCGGATCATCAAACGGGTGAATGAACATATAGCCTTCACTCTCAACAAGGCGGTTAACCTCGTCCGTTGATTCAATAAGGTCTTTGCCGTGTACAATCACACATGCGCCAAAGTCTTCTGTTCTCGCGATTTTGTTAAACGGTGTGCCTTCTGGCATCACGATGATTGCCGGAATACCAAGTTTTTGCGCAAAAAATGCAACGCCCTGCGCATGATTACCGCGCGAGCACGCAATACGCCAGCCTTTCGTTGCGCCTCATCCAGCGTTAAAAGTTTATTCAGCACACCACAACCCTTAAACGCATTTGTGTGCTGCAAATTCTCCAGCTTCAAAAATAGATCAAGCCCAAGATGAACAGACAAACGCGCCGCACGCACTGTGGGCGTGTGAATAATGGAATCCTTCACAGCCTTATGAGCATTTTAAACATCTTCGAAGGTAATAGGCATTACATGATCCTTTAATTTTTTTGAAGAAGAAAAGCTATAGAGAATTATGGACAAGCGCAACCAGATAACCCTGTATGATATATTTTTTATTCATAGCTGGATTCACAAATTTCTGTTATGCTAAAGGCAGGATGCATAAAGAGGTACTATTCTGACCTTTCATTTAAGCAACATTCTTAAATATACCCCCGGCGAAATATCAAAAATCGCCAACAGCCTTTTTTACGCTCCAAATTTCCACCACTTCATCCCACCTCTAACATCCGCACCCGGCGGAGAAGGGCCTATACATGTCTAAGAAATCGCGCAAAAATCGTAAATTCGACAACGCTAAAGACAACAACATAGTCCACACCAAATTTGACGAGCCGCGCCATAGAAATGGATCAGACTGGCACCCTCTTGATGATGAAATAGACGGCCGCCGCGATCAAAAATATGTGAAAAATATAAAACCGCGATCAGAAAATCAAGCCACATTGATGAAAGCCATTAAAGAACACAGCCTAACGATGGCTATTGGCCCTGCTGGCACGGGAAAAACCTATCTCGCCATTGCTTCAGCCGTTGAGGCCCTCGAAAAAGGTGAGATTGAGCGCATCATTCTTTCTCGTCCTGCAATGGAGGCCGGTGAATCGCTCGGCTTCCTCCCCGGTGATATCCACGAGAAAATGGCGCCCTACCTGCGGCCGCTTTATGATTGTCTGGGTGACCGGCTGGGCGGCAAAAAAGTTCGCCAGATGCTGGATGACGGCACGATTGAGATCGCGCCCATCGGCTTTATGCGCGGGCGGACACTCAACAACGCCTTTGTGGTGATTGACGAAGCGCAGAACTGTACCTATGGCCAGCTTAAGATGCTGCTCTCGCGCCTAGGATGGCATTCCACCATGGTCATTACCGGGGACCCTGAGCAATCAGATCTTCTAGAGGGCATATCAGGCCTTGCAGACACAGCAGATCGCCTTGATAAAATAAAAAATATCGCTGTTGTTCGTCTCAAACAAGCTGACATTGTTCGCCACCCACTAGTCGCAGAAATGCTAGATGTTTTGTAAGAGCAAATACGGAAGATTAAAACTCCTCAAAACGTATGAATGATAAAATAGTGCATAAGTTGGGGAAAAGCTGTTGAAGATTCATTTGCACCTTGAACAGCGAATCGACGCAGGGTTACACTGAAAATGTGTTGAGCTAACGCGTAACTTGCAAAGCCGTCATCCTCGGGTGGCGGCTTTCGCCTTTCGATACAGCACTTATACGATACGCACTGTATGTTTTATATTCTCTATCCCCTTGCTTTGACTCTGTTTTTTCTCATGCGTTACATTTTTACAGCTCTATTTATTGCTTGTTTGTGGCTCACCCCCACGGCGCTTCATGCGCAAAGTATTGTCTGGGACGATGAACAAGACGTGCTGCGCCCAGTTGACCAGCGCCTACCAGAAGAGTTGCGGCAAGAGCCTCTAATATATAACGGTTTTGAATATAAAACTTCGCTCACAGTCGGAGGGCGCTATGACGATAATATTTTGGCGAGCGCCAATAAAAGCTCTGATTACATTCTAACGCTTACACCAAAACTACAAATCAATAAAAACTACAAAGCGCACCGCTTCACATTAGGTGCTCAAAGCACGATTGAGCGTTTTGCAGATCGGGATCAAGAAAACAAAGAGGATATCTCCCTCTTCGCCCGCGCGCTATTATTTGCTAAACATAAATGGGAAGTACCCCTTTTTATCAGCTTCGATCAAAAAGCACGGCTGCGCGACAAACCGCAGGCGTTTCTCAGCGATAAGCCACTCGACATTAATAAAACCAAAATACAGGGCGGTATTACACGAAACCTCAACCGCCTGTCTTTAAGTCTGTTGGGGGAGTATGAGCGCTACAGCAATGATGATGGCCGTGCCTCCAGCGCGCCCGCTACGCCCGCAATTTTCAGCGACAATGATCGCGATATTTATCGCGGCAAGCTCAAAGCCCGCTATGATATTTCCCAGGGCGCGCCAGGTGATGAAACCGCGCCTAGCCATATTTTGTTCGCCGACTTTGTTTATGGCCGTCAATATTATGATCGTAACAAATTCACAAATGGCAGTTTTTCCGGCCCATCTGGCAATCGAGACGAGCTCGGCTTTCTCGCCGGTCTTGAAAGCCGCTATAAAGGCTTGCTCTTCAGCCGCGTCGGCGTCGGCTACCTCCGCCAACGCTTTGATGACAGCACATTAAGCGATATTAGCGCGATCAACCTAACAGCTGACATCGCCTACAGCATCACACCAAAGCTCACACTTGGCCTCAAGGCGTCCCGCGATATCGATCAGGATAACGGCTTCACCCAAGGCACAACCGAAAGCAGTGTCGTCTTTACAAGCGATTACGAGCTCAAACACAATCTCTATCTCAACGCTGATCTCGGCCATACAGACTATAAATTCGAAGGGCTCGCCCGCGATGATGAAGAGCGCATGGCAAAGCTAGGCCTGACCTATCATAACAGCCAGCGCCTGGAAACTTCGCTAGGTCTACATTGGCAAGACAGAGACAGCACCATAGCGGCCAATGATTTTAACCGCCTGGTGCTTCTGCTAAATATTACCAGCAAGCTCTAAAGCACGGCGCTATAATCTTACGTTACAATCTGCAGCGTCCCGCTCTCATCCACATAACGGATCTCGATATCACTGCCCGTTGCGGTAATCAGCGCCGCGCCTGCGCTGCCTTGCTCCGCCGCCAACGGCAATGGCCCGGCAACAAACACGCGGCTCCCTTGATAGGCGGGGGCTGTCCAGTCTTGCACCTCAACACTGGCTTGCACCGCCACGCTATTATCACCATAGATATCGTGCACAATGCCGCCGCGCACACCAGAACATGTCAACACGCGGTCCTGACAATCACCGTAAATGTGACTGACATAAAACGGCGTATCGACAGTTGGATTGACCGCGGTTTCGCTCCAGCTTCCTTCATCCCATGTGCGCGCCACATCCATGATCTGCCCGCGCACGCCATCACCAACAAGATTATAGGCAATGAAAATCGAATTTGGCCGTAAGCTCACAAACTCAAACGCATCCTCGCTCGCATCAGTTGCCCAGCAATCATTAAAACGAACGTTCCCGCTTGCCGCGCGCGTCTCCAGCGCTTCGTTCCCGGCCGTAAATGTACCGCTCGTTTTGGTCAGTTTCAGATGATGCGCATGGATGTTAGAGCACGCATGCCCGCTATTGGCGCTATCAAAATTAAAATATACAAGCCGCGATCCCGCGCCCGCACTGACATGCGCAAAGGTTCCGTATCCGACCTCGATATTATCGGCGCGCATGAGGTGAATGGCTTCTTCGGTCGTCTCGGCCACGTCACAATAGAACACCTCAATATTCTCCCAAAGCCCAAGCGGTACGCCGCCCGCAGCAATCTGGTTAAGCGCAGATTTGCCGCCGCGCCATTTCACATTATTGAAGATGATAGAGCGAACATCCGCATCCCCGCCAAACAGCAAGCCCTGCGGCTGCACCGTTGTGCCCGTAAAATCAATATCTGCATATTGCACATCGATATTGATATTCTGGCTCATGTTATTAAAAAAGATAAGCCGCCCGGCGCCCGTCCAGTCACGCACAGAACTATCGAACTTCAAATACCGAATTTTGATATCCAGCGCCGTTGAAGAATTCACGAACACCACATTATTAATCCCAAGCCCCGGCACATATAGCCCAGTAATAATCGCGCCGCCTTGATCAATGCGAATACCGTTCGACACTGTCGTCGCGCTATCAAAGGTCACATTCTCCAGCTCTATCGGCGTGATCAAATTCGCGAGAATGTAATTCCCCGTATAATTCCCAAACTTACAATTACGAACCTTCACGTAATAGGCACCATCCGGGTCATTGAAATGAAGCGCCGTCGATGTGCCACCCGTGGCCGCATTAAAATCTAGATCTTCAATAATATAGGGATCAAGCACGCTGCCACTGCCAGAGGCCGCAAAACTCGCCAACGCCGCTTCATTAGAAAAAGTCTGATTGCGCTCCACGGTCAGGCTGCCGCTTGCGCCAACAGGCACGCCGCCAGGAATACCTGCGACTTCAGCAGCAGGCACGCCAGCATTGTCACGGATGGATTGCGCACGGTCTGTACGATATCCCCCGCGCGCGGCTAAATTCGCCTGTAAATACGAGGATAATAGAAGTAATTCAGCATTCGTTTTTTCTTTTAGCCAGGCCCAGTCAGGCGAATATGCTCCGCCTGAACCGTGACCCAAGCCAAGGCTCGGACCAAGTTTCATGTTCGTTCTCCAATGTTACGAAAGGATTGTTTTAAATAGATGTAATTTCAGGAATTCTATCAGTACGATAAGAACAAATCACGAACATGTCAAGTAAAAAATTACAAGGTATAGCTTGCCTCAAATAAAACGATCATGTTCCCTCATCTTTAATTTTACATAATCTGGCATTGGGGCATTGTTCTTGCTGTATTTTTATCTTTTTGCAGGGCCTGTTAATCGAATCAATTTATTTAGGACAGGCTATAGCTGTTTTTGGCCCCTCATGGTCCGTGCGATAAAGCCTTTTATCCGTCAATCGCGCAAAGATAAACAGCGGCAGAATATAAAACACATACTCCACCAAGAACATATTATCGATGCCGCCATTAATCAGAAACCGCACCAAAAACACCATCATAATGACAAAGGAATAGGTGTTGGTTTGATAATCCACATAAACACACTGCAAGGCTTGTAGCAACAACCCCGTGACCACACCGCCCACGATCACGCCCAACCAACCAAAATTCATATACCACTGATTCATGCCGTAAGGCGGCCAGCCGCCAGAGCTTTGCGGCATAAGCTGACGTTTAAATCGCGCGCCGGCAGTGATCTCATCTGGTTTTTGCGGCCACAGACTGCGCGGCACAGGGCCAAGCGTACCATTCACAAAATCTTCACCCATCTCGGTTTCATGCAGCTTTCCTGCGCTTCCCAAATACACCAGATTATCTTCAAACAACCGAAAGCGCAGGCCCGTATACGCATAGTCCCAACTGCTCAAATTCTGATTATCATTCACCATCTCAACGCGAATTTGCTGCAACCCCACCACCGCCGTAATGAAAACCATAAACAGCATAATTAACATCCCAATCCGGCGATAAAGCTGACGCGCATAGAGCGCTAACAGGAAAAAGATAAACGGATAAATAATAAATCCTTTTCCGCCCAGCGCCGCACTAAACAGCAAGTTCAGCACAAACAAAGCCCCGACAAAGACTATGGCGATACCGCTAAAACGCTCCGCCTTACGATGCCGCAACATATGCGCGAAATGCGCAGCACAAAGGAATGTCCCCACCACCAAAAAAACACGCAGATAATTCACACCGGAAAAGTAAAATTCATTCCGAATAAGAAAAACCGCACCCAGCAAGCTACCACTCTGAAAAAGCGGTCCGGCAATAATCGCGGCATTAATCAGCGTTAGAACAACCAGCCCAATCATAGTCATCATGTTTGAGCGGTTTTCGCTAAAATACGGCAAAGCCGCACGCCCCAGCCCCGTCCGCGCAAATAACAAATACCCGCCCGCCAAGCCAAACCCATGCAGCGCAAAGATCAAGCCCTGCATACTCAGCGCCTGGCCAAAATCAATGTTTACCAAAAAAGGATTAGGATCACCTGAGCGCATACCAAAACCCATCAACAGCGCCGCTGGAACGAACAACAATAAATGTCCGAAAATGTAGAAAGAACACACATCAAAATGACGCTTCACAATCACCGCATACAGCACACCAGCCGGCAGCAGAATCGCCGCCAGATAGAGCGTGAGCGCAATCATGTCCGCACGCTCACAACTGGATAATGCTCCACTAAAAATGCCTTTACGCGCGCGGGAATCTTATAATGCTCTTCCATCTTCGCATTAATTTTAGTTTGATAAAGATGCGACGGCGGCAGGAATGTAGAATCAGCGCCAAGAAATTCATAAACACTTTTGATGAGCGTTTCCGGCGCTGCCTCAATATCTTCAAACTTGCCCAAGAACAAACGCTCATCAGGCACGGCAGCCTGCCACGTCTCCAAAATACCCACAATATCAGAGCGCGTTTCCGCCAGCGGTGCTGCCAGCCAGCTCAGCATTTCATCGTCAGTAATCTCTGAAAAACCCCGCTTGCCCAGATGCACAAAATGATAAATCAGCGCCGACCACACGCGGCTGGCGGGATCACGGATCATCAACAAGTAGCGCATATTCGAATTCATCGCCTCAATCCGCGCAATCGTTTCGGGCGTAATATTCGCGTAATAGGGCGTGATTTCACCGCTCAATCGTCCGCCGGTAAAGACCGGATCAAACAAGCGTTGATACCAACCCTCATCCATAGCACCCGTAAAGTATCGCCAGTCCCATTTCAAATTCTGCATATAAGAATTCAAATAAAGCTCCGGCCGGTTTTCCTGCCGCACAAACGGCGCAAGCTTGTGCTTCAACCGGGCCTTTAAATGAAAATTATAACGCGGCTCATACTGCCGCGCTTGCGGGTCAATCACGTCCCAAAAATGAAGCTCCTTCAACGGCGGCACCCAAATATCAGGATGCGCAGCCAATTGCGCAAACAGCCAGCTCGTCCCCGCGCGCTCCATCCCTATGCCTAAAAAGTCAGGTCCCCGTCGCATGCGCTTTTCCCCCAATCAATCCCTTTTGCCGCGCAACCCCATAAGCCGCCAAATTTTGCGCAGAAAATGCAATCGCTGTTGCAATCGCCGCGCCCTCAATTCCCACCCAAAAAATCAACACCGGCGTTAGCACTAAATTAAGCCCCGCGCACGCCATAACAATTTTCATCGCCGTTTTTTCATGCGCGCTCATCTCTAAAAGCGCAGAGGCAGGCCCGCTTACCACGCTGATAAATTGTCCAATAACCAAAATCACAAACACATTATACCCGGCAACGTATTCTGCTCCTAAAATAGATAAAAGTAGTTTACCAAAAATGATCAAAACAATAAGCAGCGCAGCCCCGCCCAAAGCTTGCAGTTTTTGCGCTTTATAAAATAAACGCCGCAACTCTTGCATTTTCCCGTTTTGAAAAAGCTTCGCCGCCTGCGGCATAAAAAACGGCATCACCGCCATTTGCGCCAGCGCCATAAGCATCGAGAGCTTCGCCGCGCCTGCATAAACGCCAAGGCTCGTCGCGCTGACCATAAAGCCCAGCGTGATCACATCGGTGCGGAGCATCAACATACGCATCGCCACCGCCATCATCATCGGCCAGGATAGGCTCAGCCAATAATGCGGCGTATAAACAGCCCTAAGATCAGGCGCCTTTTGCGTTATGATTTTCAAAATAGCAATGCCCGCCAGTACAATCCCGCCCATAAAAACACCAACGAGCGCCCACAGCGCCGAAACGCTGGACAAGGCAAAAGCCGAGCTCACAAACACCAGCAGAAGCGCCGTAAGAAACGCAACTTCACGATAGGTGACCTCATAAAAAACTGACAACGCCGCCCGCTGAAACCCGCGCAAGATACCGCTCTGCACCCGCAACAAAGCAATCAACGGCACAAGAGCGCCGCCCGCGATCAGCAACATTGGCGCTGAAAATTGACCAAGCGCCCATAAACCGCCATAGGCAATCCCGCTGAGCACAAGCCCCGCAGCAAGCGGCCAAAGCTGCGCAAAAACTAGCAGCCCCTTCATCGTCGCCGCTTTGTTTTTCACCGTATATTCCTGAATAAGGCGAACACAGGCTTGCGGCAAACCAAACATCGCAATCATGGCCAGAACCGCGCTAAGCGCATAGATAAAATTCAGCGCTCCATACTCAGCGCTGCCCAGAATGCGCGCTAAAAATATATGCACACA
This sequence comes from Alphaproteobacteria bacterium, assembly GCA_024275825.1. Taxonomy (GTDB): domain Bacteria; phylum Pseudomonadota; class Alphaproteobacteria; order Micavibrionales; family Micavibrionaceae; genus JAJRYK01. The sequence continues at coordinate 8,696 of JAJRYK010000016.1, read as the reverse complement.
AAACCCGGCACCAAAGCCGATAATTTGCAGCGCTCCCGATTTAAAAACAGCTTTGATCATGTGGTCGCCTGCGCTTTCATAACATCCGCAAAGCGCGCCCAGAACGCGGCGCGGCGCGGATCTAATTTATCTTTGGTATATGCTCCGGCTTTTTTAAAATTCTCCTGCACGGCCTTTTGACGCAAAGCCGCGTCACAAGACAGCTCCAAAATATGCGCCGCCAGCGCTTGTGTATCTCCTTTTTTATGGATGAACTGCGCCGATAAAAGCTCCGGAATGCCGCCCGCATTGGAGGCCAGCGCTGGCGCTCCCCTGCTCATCGCCTCAATCAATCCACGCGGCAAGCCTTCATGAAAGCTTGGCTGCAGATAAACATCAATCTCATCCAGCCACGCCACCACAGCCGTCCCGCCCTTACACGTCCCGGAAAATACGACACGATCGTTCAAACCCAGCGCACCTATCCGCGCCTCCCACTGCGCCGCGTCGCCTTGCCCCAAAAGCCTCAACTCAAAAGGCGGAAGCGCATCCTTGACCATACACAAAGCCTGCAGCGCAATATCCAGCCCCTTTAGCTTGTTCCCAAGATTACCAATCATGCCAAAAACAAGCCTTTGCGGCTCCGCTATAATAGTTGCCAGTCGCGCCTCAAGAACATTTTCATCTAACAAATCAAGTTCCGCATTTGATGCATATTCAGCATGTCCATTCGTTGGATAGATGTCCTGCAAAAACTGCTCCGTCACATACATTACCTGATCGGCATGCTTCACCATCTGTTTCGCGCGCCAGCATTTGAACGGTGCGTAAATTTTTCCAAGCCATGATCCATGGTTCCACACATTATCAAAGGCGCAGCCCGACATCTCCACCGCATAGGGCTTGCCCAATTGCCGCGCCGCGGTCGCCGCCATCATTCCAAATTCGACAGGACCGCGAATAATCACAGCATCAGCGCGCGTAACTTCTTCTTTAATGTGTGAAAACAGCTCTCGTCCCCGCATTAAACGCTTAAACGGCGTATTAATATTAGGCAATAAAATGTACTCAACATTCTCCCCACTAGACACATCAAGCCCGTCAGCAGCAGCAGGATCAAAAGCCTTCTCCCGCCCCAAAATCGTCATTTTATCAAAATGCGGCAAAAATCGCTGCGCCCACAATGCATAGGGAAATGCGCCATAGCTATAGGTTTCCTGCGCAGGCCCTTGCATATAATACGTATCATGGCAGAAAAGAACGTGCATAAAGACCTGAGTTTGTGTATTTTTATGGCTGACTTAATGAAGCACAAGCATGGCGAAAAAACACTGCGAATTCAATGACTGACACACCGATAACAATAGAACTCCCCAAATGGTACGATCTGCACGCGCATTTCCGTCAAGATGAAATGATTGCACCGCTGATTAAGGGCCACATCGCCATGGGCTGCGCAGGCATTCTCGCGATGCCCAATACAAAGCCGCCCGTTGGGAAAATTTTCAAAAGCGATCCCGGCAATTATACCAGCATCGAACATTACAGCTCTGTCCTGCGCAGTGACGGCGGAGACACACTAAAAGAAATTATCGTGCCGCTTTATCTGACCACCGAAATGACTCCTGCGCTAATCACGCGCGGCGCAGAAATGGGCATGCTTAAATGCGCCAAATACTACCCGCCGCACGGCACAACAGGCGCTGAGCTTGGCGCGCCGCTGGAGACTTATGTCGAAAACGGCGTCTTCGCCGCGATGGAAGGGGCTGGCGTTGTGCTTAACATCCATGGTGAAGAGCATGCCCTTCCCGCCGAGCAATATTTTGATCGAACCACAAATGCAGAAGAGCTTTTCTACCGCGAGCGCTTGCCACGCATTGTCGACCAATTCCCCAATCTGAAAATCGTCGGTGAGCACCTAACCACCAAAATCGCCACAGATTTTATCAGCGCAGCGCCAGACCATATCGTGGCCACTGTCACGCCGCAACATTTGCTTTATACCATTGGTCATTTGCTTCAGGGCTTTAAATACCATCTCTATTGCTTGCCGCTCATTAAATTTGAAGAAGACCGCGAAGCATTGCGCGCCGCAGTCACGCACCCCGGCAACGATAAGTTTTTTGCTGGCACAGACAGCGCGCCGCACACGACAAAGGCCACAGAATGCGGCTGCGCGGCTGGCTGCTACACCGGCGCAATCGCGCCGCAGCTTTATGCGCAAAGCTTTGAGTTAGCTGGTGTTGATCTCAGTGATGAAAACGAGCAAGAGATCTTCAAAAACTTTCTCTGCTTCAACGGCCCGGATTTTTATGGTTTAGACATCCCTACAGAAACCTTCACACTTCAAAAATTTCCGCAAGAAATTGAGCCTCTAAAAATCGGCAAAAACACAATCGTGCCACTTCCGCTCGGCATGCAGAGCGATACCAACGAACCCTGCACAATCCCTTGGCGCATCGTATAAAGCCATGGACTGGAGTCTCTACATCCTGGAATGCGCTGATAAAACGCTTTATACGGGAATCACGAATGACCTGGATAAACGCCTGGAAAATCACGCAAACGGCACAGGCGCAAAATACACAAAAGGCCGTGGACCATTTACCGTGATTTACACCGAAACCCATGAAAACCGCAGCGGAGCCTCAAAGCGCGAGCGTAAAGTTAAGCGCCTTAGCCGCACGGAAAAATTAGCATTAGTGGAAAAATAATTTTACCTGCCGTCATTCCGGCGAAGGCCGGAATCCATAGTGAGTTAACAAAAATCACATAGATCCCGGATCAAGTCCGGGATGACGATTGAGGATGCTTAAGCCGCCTTTTCTTTTAACTTTTCACGCATATTCTTCGCGGCTTGCACCATATTCTCTAGCGCCGGACGCGTTTCGTCCCAGCTGCGCGTTTTTAGGCCACAATCGGGATTGACCCAGATTTGCTCTGGCGCTAAAACGTCAAGTGCTTTGGTTAACAGCTTTTCCATTTCTTCCGTGCTTGGAATCCGCGGTGAATGAATATCATAAACGCCAGGCCCAATCTCATTAGGATATTTGAAGTCTATAAAGGCTTCCAGAACATCCATCGCGCTGCGTGACGTCTCAATCGAAATCACATCAGCGTCCAGCGCCACAATCGAGTCCATGATATCGTTGAATTCGCAATAGCACATATGCGTATGGATCTGCGTACCATCTTCCACGCCAGCAGCCGAAAGCCGGAAGGAATCAACAGCCCATTTCAGATAGGATTTCCAATCATCACGGCGCAGCGGCAAACCTTCGCGCACCGCCGGTTCATCAATCTGGATCACGCGAATATTGGCTTTCTCTAGATCCATGACCTCGTCACGGATCGCAAAACCGATTTGTTTACAGGTCGTTTCACGCGGTTGATCATCACGCACAAAGCTCCATTGTAAAATCGTGACGGGACCCGTGAGCATACCTTTAACCGGTTTATCGGTCTTGCTTTTGGCGTAGCTTGACCAGCGCACCGTCATCGCTTCAGGCCGCGAGACATCACCGAAAATCACTGGCGGTTTCACGCAGCGTGAGCCGTAACTCTGCACCCAGCCATTTTTAGTGAACGCAAAGCCGTCGAGCTTCTCACCGAAATATTCGACCATGTCATTGCGCTCATACTCGCCATGCACAGGGACATCAATGCCGATCTCATCCTGCAACGCCATCGCATCATCGGTCAGTTTTTCAAGATAGGAATCGTATTCTTCCTGGCTCAGCTCACCCTTTTTAAATTTCGCGCGCATTTGGCGAAGCTCTGGGATTTGCGGGAACGAGCCGATTGTCGTTGTGGGAAGAAGCGGCAAGTTCAGCACATCTCGCTGCGCCTGAATGCGCTTCTGGAACGGGTTTTTACGCTCAAGGTCTGCTTCGGTAATGCCTGCAACGCGATCTTTTACAGCCTTATTGTGAATTCGCTCAGAGATTTTACGGCTTTCAATCGCCGCCACATTCTCCGCGAATGCCGCCTCATCTTTATTGCCGTTCAGTGCATCACTGATCAATTTCACTTCTATCAATTTTTGCTTCGAAAACGCCATCCAGTTTTTCAGCTCTGCGTCCAATGCCGTTTCATCATCCAGATCAACCGGCGTGTGAAGCAATGAACAGCTCGGCGCAACGGCAACGCGATCACTACCGAGTTTCGCGACAGCCTTTTCACACATCGCAAGTGCTCCTGCTAAATCCGCCTTCCAGATATTACGCCCATCAATGACGCCCATTGAGAGCGTTTTATCGTCTGGGAGGCTTGCGAGAATCTCATCAAGCTGTTCCGGCGCGCGCACGAAATCGACATGCAGCGTTGCAACAGGCAAGCTCAGCGCCGTACTCAGATTATCGCGCAGATCACCGAAATAACTTGTCAGCACGATGTTCAGGTTCGGCAACTCCGCAGCGATGCGATCATACATTTTCTTCATCATGCCTTGCGCAGCTTCGCCCATATCAAGCACGAGCATTGGCTCATCAATCTGTACCCAACTTGCGCCTTGCGACTCCAGCTTTGTCAGGATCTCGATATAGACGGACAAAACCTGATCCATAAATGCTGGCACATCAAAATCATCCGCGCGCGTTTTGCCGAGATACATATATGTTGCCGGACCGATCAAAACGGGATGCGCGTTGATATCAGCCGCTTTGGCTTCAGCGAATTCATCGAAGATCTTAGTCGAGGAAATTTTGGGACTCATCCCGTTTTCAAATTCCGGCACGATATAATGATAATTCGTATCAAACCATTTGGTCATTTCCATCGCCACGACATCTTTGCCGTCCTTTTGCATACCACGCGCCATCGCGAAATAGGTTTCCAAATCGACCGTTTCGCCAGACCAGTTATAGCGCTTCGGCACAAGACCGAGCAGACAGCTCATATCCAAAACTTGATCATAGAAGGAAAAATCATTGCATGGAATACCATCAATTCCTGCAGTTTTTTGCATGTCCCAATGACGAAGACGCAGCATTTTTGCGGTGTCTTGAAGTTCAGCTTCGCTCGCCTTACCCTTCCAAAACGCTTCGAGTGATTTTTTCAGCTCGCGCTTTAAACCCATTCGTGGAAATCCCAAATTCGCAGCAATTGTCATGATTTTATCCCCTTGATTACATTAGCCGAAGCAACAGTATGAACAGGAAAATAAGCGCTGACAACCGCGAACATACAGGCGAAATTGGATAAAAATCCTTACCGCCAATAACGCACTGATTTACTTGAAGAAAGTGCGTTTTCTTCTTTTTGTTTGCTCAAATTTAGGGGGTGGGGATGTAAGGCGCTGATATCAAAGTGTTTTTGGCTGTTTACTTGGGAATATTATCCTATATTTTATAATTCTTGTCAACCATAGTTGTAAGCATCAACCATAACATCTTTAACTGCAAATTCAGCCATTTTACTGGCAATTCCCTCAGGCGCATAATTTTCATCAAATATCACCGAATCTGGATCTCCATGCTCTGCAAAATTAGATACTGCCCACTCACCTCTATCAGTTTTAATGGCAGAATAAGTGCTTACAACAACATGGCTACTACTGATAGTAGCCTCTCTTAAAAACTGCTCACACAGAGCCCTTTCAATGATCCCTTGCGCTACCTCTGAATTTGCAAGAGGAAAAAGCAAGAAAATAATTTCCTGACATTTTTCAAAGGTCGTTTTTTACATGATTTTAATGGTTATATCTACCAACAAATATGAGGAGATTTCTTATAATAACCATTAACATTGTTTAAAAAACTGCACCTTTGCTAATAATCACACTCTTAACTCAAAATATCCGCATCCATCAGTACCTTACGGAACAGCTTCACATAGTGGGGGTCGAGGTGGCTGGTCATCTCGTCGGTCATGATGCCCATCGCCTTGCCGGCCTCCATCGGGGGTTTATAGACGCGGCGGTCCGTCAGCGCGCTAAACACATCAACAACCGCAGCCATACGGGCCAGCTCGTTCAGCGCCGTGCCCTGTAAATTATGAGGATAGCCGGTGCCGTCGATTTTCTCGTGATGCTGCTCGGCGATGATAAACACGCCCTTGGGAATGTCGCCCGCGCTTTTAAGGTACTCCACCGTTTCGGGCACGTGACTTTTCATGACGGTGAATTCTTCCTCCGTTAGCTTGCCAGGCTTGTTGAGAATATTATGCGGGATCATCATCTTGCCCACATCATGGAGCAGCCCGCCACTGGCCAGCAGCAACTGATCATCATTCTTAAACCCCGCGGCATGGCCGAGCAGGGAGAGCAATGTGGCCACACGCATCGAATGCGCATAAGTATAGTCATCATGATTGCGCACACCATCGAGGATGGCTTTGAAGTCATTATTTTCAATCGCCTCAACCAAGGGCTGACAATTATCCTTCACCGATTCAAAGGCCAGCGTTTCGCCGGTCGCCAGCGCATCGGAAATTGTGTTGAACACCGCGATGCTTTTTTGCAGCGCGCCGCGCTGCGGATCGGGCAAGGCCTCCCACTCCTTCTCTATACTGGTATTGAGCTGGGCCGAGATACTGCGCGTCAGGACGCTGCGCGGATAGGGTTTGGTGACCACACCATCCGCGCCGGCCTCTTTCACAGCGTCCATCTGCGGGTCGATTTCATTTTCAGCGATATAGATGATCGGCGTATTTTTAAGCGCATCGCGAGCGAGCGCTTCACGGATAAATTCCGGCGCGCTCATCGGCTCCAGCGTAGCGTGGAGAAGAATCAGCGCAGGCGGATCAGCGCTTAAGCTCGCCAGCGCCTCTTTCGCATCGCCAATCGGTTTGAGATCATAATAGGACATCAGCGCCGCGCAGACCTTCTGCCGATGCGCCGCGGACGAGTCCACGACGGCAACGAGGCGCTTATTGCTGATGGCTGGTGTTTCGGCGCTCATAATAATGACTGCTTCCCCAAAGAAAACCCAGCCACTACTCTAGCGCATTTGGGTTAAGAAAGCATGAGAGGAATGCGCGTGTGTATGCGCGCCGTTAGTCAGAAACTTTCCGAACAAATTCGGACTTAAGCCCCATCGGACCCACGCCGGGCACTTTACAGTCAATATCATGGCCGCCCACTTGCTCGTCGACAGGGACCAGGCGGATACTTTTGACCTTTGTGCCAACCTTTACAACATTGGAAGAGCCCTTGATCTTCAGATCCTTAATCACCGTGACGGTATCGCCGTCCTTAATCTCGTTGCCAACAGCGTCGCGTACGGTTTCCACCGCCTCACCCGCCGCGCTCCACTCATGCGCACATTCGGGACAAACGAGCAGCGCGCCATCTTCGTAAGTATAGGCGGAGGCACATTTTGGGCAGGGGGGGAGTGTATCGCTCATGGCTTTGCCCTACCCTGCACCATCCGCACCTCACTATCACGCCAGCGGCGCATATTGCCCTGACAGTCCAGCCCGCCATTATCGATGAGGATGTAGAGACGATCCGCAATAGCCTGGCCGCGCTTGTCCTGCGGGATGTCCGTCAGCGCTGAGTCGTCATAGATTTTGGAGATCATCAGCGCGATTTTCTGCCATTCATCCGTAACGGCGGAGAGAATGAGATGATCGATGATTTCATTAACGTTGGTCATGGGTGTGTTATGCCCGATAATGTGCTGATATGGAAGGGAAATTTGAGCTGTTCAGTTCGTTCGTAAATTTCAACGAGTAGGGGGGCCGCGACCATTGAAATCAAACAGCTTTTCCCGCCCTGCCAATAGTTTGTTGGTTGATATTTCAAATCGCCCCGCCGCATCTTTTTCACCCCTGCTCCATATTGATTTAGAAATAGGAATATTATCCTATATTTTACCCAGAAGATCAAGGGTTTTATAACGCAAAGGCCGAGCACCATTACACACATGCAAGTTGTGCAAGACGCTGGATGTGGAATTGTCTAAGCTGTTGAAGGAGGCTGGGCGTTAACTTATTTTCCCTGGATTCAAGTCTCTTTTTCGGATTTCAAGTCTATATTGAATTTACAATTACGCCATAAAGATCGACTACTGTTTGCATAGAATATACTTTCCTCCTCAAAGTCGTATCCAACGCCGCATACGTACAAATATAATTCATTTACCAAAGTAAAAGCTTCATCACGAAAGTAATCTATTTCATTAAGCAAATTTATTTTAGCAGCATCACTTTTTTGACTTTCAGATTCTAAATTATGAGCGGTATGGTCTCTGAATTTTTTAAATTCAGCATACCGTTTTGAATTGGCTACCACATTTGCCTTTTTTCTAATTTTTTTAATTTTCTGAACTTGATTTATTGCAAGTTTTTTTGCGTCGATTTTTCCTCTATTAACATTATCATTAACAATACTTGCTTGAATTTCTGGATCAGGGTCTGGATTTAGATAATGGGTGTTTACAACAAGATTGTTATGCCAATCCTCTTGTTCTTTAAAAATTTCATTGGCCACTTTAGCTGTGTTTAGAAGGGAGGCTATTGTTGGAATACTTTTTCTATCAAGACCATAGCTGTCCCAAAATGAACAAATTCTTATAATTGTGTAGCGCTGCAAGGACATTGATAAGTTATTATATGCATGAGCAGCATATGATTTAGGAAGGGGCTGTCGTAGATAAGTTATAAATTTGTCCATTTTTTGAGCGTTTTTAACTGCTCTTTATGCGACCCATAATTAAACCTAAATTCCGTTTCTTTTAAGAACCAATAAAATTGCTTTTCAGGAATGCCGTTGTATT
>JAJRYK010000015.1 GCA_024275825.1 Alphaproteobacteria bacterium | reverse complement strand
TGCCTTTGCCACCTTACAGCCCGGACTTTAACCCCATAGAACAAAGCTTTGGTAGCCTAAAAAGGCGACGGCAATTTTTACCGCTTGGCACGCCATTGGACGATTTATTTATGTGCAATTATTAATTGGAATAACTATACCCGTGGTGTTGATAAAAGTGTAATTACAGTAAAACAGTCATCGAATACCCAAGACGGTCTTTCAAATTATGTGGTGGAATTTAATAGCTTTGCGCCCACTCACGCAGGTGCGAGTGTTAACACAGCAGCAATTCCGCTTTTCCTACTGAAAACGGCTGAGCGCTTGAAGGGGAAAGACGTTCAGTGTAATTTTGTAGAGGGTGATCGTATGAACTGCGTTGTGGCTGAAATCCAGCCTATTTAGGCGATGCTAATTTTTACTTCGTTCCTGTCGACCCAAAACCGTCTTCGCCGCGCTCTGTCTCATCAAGGCTTTCAACGACTTTCCATTCGATATGTTCGTGCTTTTCGATGACCATTTGGGCGATGCGCATGCCGCGTTTGATGGTGACAGGCTCTTTACCCAGATTAATCAGGATGACCTTGATCTCGCCGCGGTAATCGGCGTCGATGGTGCCGGGAGTGTTCAGGACGGTGATGCCGTGTTTGACCGCAAGGCCGGAGCGGGGGCGGATTTGCGCCTCAAAACTCGCGGGCAGGGCGATGCATAGGCCGGTGGGGATCAGTGCGCGATCGCCAGCGCCGAGTTCTAGATCGTCTTCCAGCGCTGCGGAAAGATCCATACCGGCAGAGAGCTCAGTTTCATATTTTGGCAAATTCAGGCCGATTGCGTGTGGCAGAGGGGTGAGGGCGACTTCGACGATGTTGTCATTGCTATTCTTTGGGCTGTTTTCGGGCATGGTTTATTTGAACTCTTTTATAATGTTTTGAACAAGCGTTTGTGCGATTTCACTTTTACGCGCGCGCGGCCATTCTTGTGTTTCAGATTGCGTTATTAGATATACATGATTCTCATCTGCGCCGAAGGTTTTTCCAGCGCTCACGTCGTTCGCGAGTATCCAGTCGCAGCCCTTGTGCTGTAACTTTGCTTGAGCATTATCGATTAAGTCGTTGGTTTCAGAAGCAAACCCAACGATAAGCTTTGGACGATTTTTATGGTTGGATAAGGTTTTGAGGATGTCCGGATTTTGGATGAAGGTTAATGTTAGCTCGTCAGTGTTCTCGCGCTTTTTGAGCTTATGATCGGCCAACGTTTTTACGCGCCAATCACCAACGGCGGCGGCGCATATGGCGATATCGGTTGGTAGGGCGCTCTCGCAGGCCGCAAGCATATCTTGCGCTGTTTCGACATGGAGTGTTTTTACACCTGCCGGATCAGGCAATGTGACAGGGCCGGAGATTAAGGTGACGTCTGCGCCGGCCTTTGCCAGAGCCGCCGCAATCGCGTGACCTTGCTTGCCTGACGAGTGATTACCGATGAAGCGCACGGGGTCGATCGGCTCATAGGTTGGGCCGGAGGTGACGAGGGCTTTGAGGTTGGTTAAGGGCATGAAGATTAACTGGTAGTGCTTTGTATAGCCTCAAGAATTTCTTCCGGCTCGGCCATGCGGCCCATGCCGTATTCGCCGCAGGCCATGTCGCCCTCATTTGGGCCGACCATTGAGACGCCGCGATCTTTTAGCTTTGCGAGGTTGTCCCGTGTCGCCGCATTTTCCCACATCATATGGTTCATGGCTGGCGCGATCAGGATTGGGGTGTTGGCGGCGAGCAGCGTTGTGGAGGCGAGATCATCGGCGAAACCGTTTGCCATTTTGGCGAGCAGATCCGCGCTGGCCGGTGCGATGACGATCAGATTGGCTTCGCGGCTGAGGCGGATGTGACCCATTTCGGTCTCGTCCTTGAGGGACCAGAGATCGGTGTAGGCTTTTTCCTCACATAGAGCAGAGACGCTGAGTGGTGTAACGAACTGCGCGCCGCCTTTGGTGAGGACTGCGCGCACAGCGCCGCCGGATTTGCGGATTAAGCGGATCAGCTCTAGTGATTTATAGGCTGCAATGCCGCCAGAGATGATCAGAAGAATGCTTTTATTTTCAAGAGTCTGTATCATGGCCTTCAATATAAAGAAAAAGCCTCGCTAATGAAAGCAGGGCTTTTTTAATTTTGTAGATGAAAGAGCGGCGCTTATTGCATCATGTCTTTCATGGCATCCGTTGCCGTATCAGTTGCCGCATCAACAGCATCATCGATAGCTTCGTCAGCAGCTTTCGTCGCGTCTTCGATAGCGCCAGCAGCGGGCTCAACAGCGTCTTCTGCTGCGTCTGTTGCTGTTTGAGCAGCATCTGTTGTTGCGTCATGCGCTTCGTCTGTAGCGTGCGTTGCATGATCAGCATGCGTTTCAGCTTCAGTCGCAGGATCAACAGCATCTGTTGCGGCTTCGGCTGATGTATCACTCATCATGTCTGTTGCTGTGTCAACAGCCTCATTTGCAGCGCCCATAGCATCATCAGCCATATTGTCAGCGTCAGAAGAAATCTTCTGAATAGCGCCTGCGAAGCTGTCTGTATTTTCAGTGCCGTCTTGAATATCGCCAGCGAATTCACCAGCAGCAGGCTCAAGCGCGCCATAGTTTGTGCCATCAGGTGACATGTTGTTATAGATTGCAAAAATAGCAATAAGGCCAACGGCCAGAACTGCCCCGGAATACACGATTGATTTAGTAAAGTTGCTCATAGAATTTTTCCTCTCTTCAAAATTCAAGATTTCATTATTATGGTAGGTGAGGGATACCATCGCTTTTTACACCTCCTCTTGTCAACTAAAATTCGTAAGTTTTTGTTATTATGACAATTTTTGGAAGAGTGATTAAGGCTTCATGCCTTGGTGAATTGCCACAATGCCCGCCGAAAGGTTTGAAAAACTTACATTTTTCAGTCCAGAGTCTTGCAAGCGCTGTGCCAAATCTTGTTGTTTCGGAAACTTTTTAATGCTTTCGATTAAATATTGATAGCTTTCCTCGTCCTTGGCGACCATGGCCCCGATTTCGGGGATGATATGGTTTGAGTATGCGCCGTAAGCCTTTGATAAAAATAAGTTTTCTACGTGCGAGAATTCTAGACAAAAGAACCGCCCGCCGGGCTTTAATACGCGCGCGGCCTCTTTCAGCGCTGTATCAATATGCGTAACATTGCGCAGGCCAAAGGCGATACTGTACACATCAAAATGATTATCCGGGAAGGGCAGCGATTCGGCATTGCCGCACGTCCATTCAAAATCATCAAGCCAGCCGCTGTCAATCGCGCGGTCACGGCCAACGCGCAGCATATCGTGGGTGAGGTCGCAGATGGTTATATCTGCCTCTGGCCCCGCTTTCTTCTTGATTCGAAAGGCAATATCGCCCGTACCGCCCGCCACATCGAGATATTTCAGCCCCCCACGTGGGCGAATGCGGCGCACGAAACTGTCTTTCCACAACCGGTGCAAACCGCCAGACATCAGGTCATTCATAATGTCGTAGCTGTCTGATACGGAACCAAAAACGCCCTGCACAAGGCCGGTTTTTTCGTCGGGAGAGACATGGCGCTCGCCGAACCAATTGCGCTCTGGATCTTTTTTGGGGTTACTATTCATGTCACTTTCATTAACGCATTTATTCTTGTTTGAATATGTTTTTTTAAACCACGAAGACACTCATGGCGGTGGGCTTTTTTATTGTAGGGTTAAAAGGGTATCGCAGGGTAATATTCCTATTTTAACAAGAAGCTTGACACGGGGTTTATTGTTATGTAATCTATGTGTTTATTTAATTCTATGGTGAGTGTAATGGCTAAAATTAAACCTAGGTCGGTAATGGATCATTTTAGTACCGATAGGCTGCGGTGCGATAATAGTGATATGAGGTGTGTTTCTCTACGAAATGCCGTGATTGGTGAATTTGATGCGCGTGGTAAAATGTTAACTTTAGAATTTCTTGAGGGGGCACGGTTCGATAAACTACAGTATGATGATACGACTCAGATCTATGATGATGAGGGTAATAAAATAGAGAGATTTCAGGTTATTAGAGACAAAAATTCAGGGTATTCCTTTTTTATGGCGCTTTAGAAAGCTTCTCTCTTCCTCTCCACGTCACTTCCTGTTAAATATTCTTCATGAAATTAATCAAAGCGATGGCGACGGTGGCGGGCTTGACGGGTTTGTCGCGGATTGCCGGGTTTATTCGGGATATTTTGACCGCCTCTATATTGGGGGCGGGGCCGGTGGCGGATGCGTTTTTTGTGGCGTTGAAGCTGCCGAATTTGTTTCGGCGCATCACGGCGGAGGGCGCGTTTAGCGTCTCGTTCGTGCCTATATATTCTGAGATTTTAGAAAAAGAGGGCCGGGAAAATGCCGATGCTTTCTCCCTCAATGTATTTTATATAATGCTATCGGGGCTAAGTATCGTGACGCTGTTTGCGCTGGTGGTGATGCCGGTGATTATTGCGGCCATTGCGCCGGGCTTTGTGCAGGAGGGCGCTGCAGTGGCTGAGGCCGGGGCTATGGCTGGCGCGGCGGACCGCTATCAGATGGCGGTGGCGTTTTCGCGCATTACATTTCCTTATTTGCTGCTGATGTCGTTGACGGCGTTGATTGGCGGGGTGATGAATGCGCATAGCCGCTTTGCGCCATTTGCCGTTGCGCCGGTGCTCTTTAACCTCTCGCTGATCGCGGCATTGTTGGGCGCGGGGCATTTTGAGAATGTAGGCGAGGCGATGAGCTGGGGCGTTTTGGTGGCGGGGTTTTTGCAGTTTGGGTTGCTGTTTATCACGGCGCGTCGCTGGATTAACTACCGGATAAAAATCGTGCGGCCAAGATTTACGCCGCGGATTAAAAGGCTGTTCACCCTGATGGGGCCGGGCGCGCTGGGCGCAGGTGTGGTGCAGGTGAATTTGTTTGTCGATATGATTATCGCTTCGTTTTTGCCCAGCGGTTCGATTTCGTATTTATATTACGCCGATCGGCTGAACCAATTGCCGCTTAGTACTGTGGGGATTGCGGTGGGTACGGCGCTGCTGCCGATGCTCAGCCGCGCAGTGGCAGCGGGAGATGAGGAAGAGGCAGGCGGGCTGTTTAACCGCTCGCTGGAAATTACGTTGCTGATTGGCTTGCCGGCCGCTGCGGCGCTGTTCATTCTGGCGGAACCGATTATCAGCGTTCTGTTTGAGCGCGGGGCATTTACGGCCGAAGCGGCGGAGATTACCGCAATGGTGCTGCGCGGCTACGTTATCGGCCTGCCGGCCTATATCGCGGTGAAGGTGTTTTCCACCGCATTCTGGTCACGCCAGGACACGATGACCCCGGTGAAAATGTCGATTATTGTGACGCTGAGCAATATTGTGCTGGCGCTGATATTTGTACAGTTCATGGGCGTTACCGGCATTGCGCTTTCGACTGGAATTGTGGGCTGGCTCTATGTCTGGCTGCTGGCGCGGCCGCTGAAGGGGCAAAGCGTTGTGCGCTATGATGCACGGTTTAAGCGCGCTTTGCCGCGGATTATATGCTCGACGGTTGTTATGGCGGCGGTTATTTATGGGGTTTATCATTTTGCGCTATATGATGTGGTTCAGGGCGGCGGGGCATTTGAACGGGCGGCGGCGCTGGCGGGGCTTGTGCTGGCGGGGCTGATTTCCTATGGTATGGCGGTGATTTTGACGGGAGTTGTTGCTGCTCAAGATTTAAAGAAGTTTTTAAACCACTAAGACACTAAGGCTCACTAAGATGTTAACAAAAGAAAATGAAGCGGATCTTTCAAAGATTATCGTTGACTGTGTCTTTGTTGTTCATAAGGCGCTAGGGCCCGGTTTGTTAGAGAGTGCGTATGAGCATTGTTTGATTCATGAGCTTAAAAAACGTAGGTTGAGCGTTGAATCACAGAAGGTTCTTCCTGTTCTTTATGGTAGCGTTCAAGTTGAGGCTGGGTATAAAATTGATTTGCTCATTGAGAATGACTTTATTGTTGAGCTGAAGGCGGTTGAAAGGATGATACCTCTATATCAAGCGCAAATTATTACATATTTAAAGCTTTCAAAAGTAAAGACAGGCTTGCTTGTTAACTTTAATGTGAGCCTTATTAAGGACGGTATTAAGAGAATATCAGTATAAAAACCTTAGTGAATCTTAGTGTCTTAGTGGTTTAAAAAGAAATTTACCACTAAGGCACTAAGGTTCACTAAGAAGATAAGGGTAGGGAGTTTAAAGCAAATGACTAAACGAATTTTATCATGCATGCAGCCGACGAATAATCTTCATTTGGGGAATTATTTGGGGGCGCTTAAGAATTGGGTGCATTTGCAGGATGAGCCTGATAGTGAGTGCCTGTATGGCGTTGTTGATCTTCATGCGATTACGCAAGCGCATGATGCGGAAAAATTGGCGCAATCTACGCGGGAAATTGCGGCGGCCTATATTGCGGGCGGTATCGATACGAAACGTAGCGCAATTTTTGTGCAGTCTGCCATTTCCGGGCATTCAGAGCTGATGTGGCTGCTGGCCACGATGGCGCAGATGGGCAAGCTGGAGCGCATGACGCAGTTCAAGGACAAGGCCGGAAAGAATGCGGAGCGCGCGGGGCTGGGCCTGTTTGCCTATCCCGTTTTAATGGCGGCTGATATCCTGATTTATAAGGCCACGCACGTGCCAGTGGGCGAGGATCAGAAACAGCATTTGGAGCTGTCGCGCGAGCTGGCCAGCACGTTTAACACGCGCTACGGTGCCCCGTTTTTTATCCAGCCCGAACCCTTTATCCAAGGGCAAGGCACGCGGGTGATGAGCCTGAAAGACGGGTCTAAGAAGATGAGCAAATCCGATGAGAGCGATAATAGCCGGATTAATCTAACCGATGATGCGGATATGATTGCGCGCAAGATTAAAAAGGCGAAGACGGATGCGGAAGCCCTGCCAGAAACACTAAAAGAGCTGGAAGGGCGCGCCGAAGCGCTTAATCTGGTGAATATTTACGCGGCGCTGTCGGGGAAAGCGGCGGCGGACGTTGTGGCGGAGTTTGCGGGGAAGGGCTTTGGCGATTTCAAGCCCGCGCTGATCGATGTGGCGATTGCGAAACTTGCTCCGATTACGGCGCGGATGAATAAATTGCTGGCCGATCCGGCGGAGATTGACCGCGCGCTGGCAGCGGGGAACGAGAAAGCGAGCGTGATTGCGGAGAAGACTGTAAGAGAGACGCGGGAGATTATGGGGTTTTGGGGGTAAGGGCTTTTAAACGCAAAGTACGCGAAGGGCGCGAAGTTTTCTCTAATATCGTCATCCTGCGGCTTGACCGCAGGATCCATAGGGTGCCGGTGATACTGTATGGATCCCGGCCTGCGCCGGGATGACGGTGAAGGGTGGTATAGGTTCACAGAATCTGGCATAATAAATTTCTAAGCAAAGGGGTTCTTATGCGTTTTATTTATTCTTTTTTACGGTCTTTATTGTCGTCATTGCATGGTTTGTCCGTGCAATCTATGGATCACACGCATAAAGCGTGTGATGACGGTGGGGGTGGGCGCATCCTGCGGTTGATCGCAATGACGGGGGCCGTTGTGCTGGCTTTTTCATTGCCGGCAAGAGCTGAGATATTTCAGTGGCAGGACCCGGTGAGCAAGGTTTCGCTTACGGTTCCCGATACGTGGCGGATGGTGCATGGGCAAAAGCCGGATGATGTGGTGACATTTTATGCGCCGGGGGCGGATGATCATGCGAGCTGCCGGATGCGGGTGCGCAAGGATCGGCGCTTTATGATTTACCCGGTGCGCTTTAGTGATGAAGTGCAGCGCACGGCGTATAATGCAGGAAAATTCTGGGATGATTATCTGGCGGAGTTTGATGGCTATAAAATTCATGAAATGTGGGATAATGCTGGGCTCGGGCGTGGCTTTGGGACATATGCGGAGGCGTCCTTTGTGACATCGGCTGGGCCGAAAATGCAAAAGCGCGGCGTGATGTTTGCCTCGCTCTATCGTGACAAGGCCTATATTCTGGAGTGTAGCGCCGAGGCACATGCTTATGCGCGCCATCATGATGCGTTCATGAATGTGGCGAAGGCCGTCGATTTCCGCAAAGCCATTCATGAATTTCCGGCGGGACATTATCGTGACTTTATCCGTGATGGCGGGCTGAAAATCAAAGCGGTGCGGGCGGTTGATTGGGCTACGTATTAGGGTTTTTTAACCGCGGATGAACACAGATGAACGCGGATTTTATTCATTGATGCCCGCAACCCCGTGCTTGACACGGGGCCTTTTTCGTTAGCGACATCAGCAGAAGATCCCGTTTTGCAACGGGATTTCGTGAATAGAGAATAAATCCGCGTTCATCTGTGTTCATCCGTGGTTTCTTTATAAAATTTCTTCACTTTATCAGGGCGTTGCCGTACATTCGTTGGGGCGACAATGATAAAAATAAAAAGTGACGCATGCAGATTTATCTTCCTATTGCTGAGATGGCCATTCCGGCGGAGTCGATTTTCTTCGTGAGTTTGTTTGTGGGGTGTTTGTCTGGCTTGTTCGGGATTGGCGGCGGGTTTTTAACCACGCCATTTATGATCTTTATGGGCGTGCCGCCCGCCGTGGCGGTGGGAACGCAGCCCTGCCAGATCGCGGCGAACGGCCTGTCGGGCATGCTCGCGCATCTGCGCAAGGGGCATGTTGATGTGAAGATGGGCGCGGTGATGCTGCTGGGCAGTAGCGTCGGCACAGTGATCGGTGTGTTTGTGTTTAAACTCCTTAAATATCTGGGGCAGATCGATTTTGCGATCTCGATGCTCTACACGATTTTGCTAAGCTCTATTGGGTTGCTGATGCTTTATGAGAGTGTGTCAAAATTGCTGCGTAAAAAGCAGAGTGTGAAGCTGGAGTTTAATCAATTTAAGGTGAATGACTTTGTCGCGACCCTGCCGTTTAAGATGCGCTTTCCTAAATCGAAGCTGTATATCAGCGCCTTGCTGCCGATTGGGGTGGGGTTTATGAGCGGGATTTTGGCCTCGATTTTGGGGATTGGCGGCGGGTTTATGATTGTGCCCGCGATGATTTATATTATCGGCATGCCGGGGATTGTGGTGGCGGGCACCTCGCTGTTTCAGATTGTGTTTACCACGTCCTTTGCCACGCTGATGCATGCGGTAACAAACAACACGGTGGATATTTTGCTGGCGGTGATTCTTATCTGCGGCGGGGTTGTGGGGGCGCAGATTGGCGCGGTGCTCTCTCGCCGGATTAAGACGACGCATGCGCGAGTTTTGCTGGCGGTGCTTATTCTCTCGGTCGCGGTGCGTTTGTCGATGCAGGTCTTTATGATGCCTGATGAGCTGTTTTCGACGGTGGTGCGGTGATGCGAATTTTTCTTGTCGTGTTGATGGTTTTGTTGAGTGCGCCGGTCATGGCGCAGAGCGCCGTGACGGTTGATCTGGCGCAAGAGAGTATTGATATCACCACCGGGTTTAATGGTGCGGATTTGAAGCTGTTTGGTGTGCGTGATGCGCCGGGACGGATTGCAGTGGTGATTACCGGGCCGCAGCGCGAAATGGTTGTGCGGCGTAAGCAGCGCATTTTTGGTGTTTGGGCGAATTTGAGCGGGATTAAGTTTGACAATGTGCCTGTTTATTACGATTTTGCGCTGGAGCAGGTTGACGGTGATGAGGAAAGCGAAGACGTTGAAGCGCGCGCGGCGCTGAACATCGTTTTGGCACAAAGCGGAATTGGGCTGGAGGCTTTGCATTTTGAAACGGAAGAGAATGTCGGGCCGGACGATTTAAAAGTCTTTCAAGGCGCGCTGATCCGCAATAAACAAGCTGAAGGTCGCTTTCCGGAGGCGGCCGCTGACATTACATTCATGAGCGATACTTTCTTTAAAACGTCCTTCTATATCCCGGCTGATGTGCCGACGGGTGAATATCAGATTAAGACGTATTTGATAGGCAAGACGTCCGTGAAAGATGTGAGCACGACGAATGTGCGGGTTGGACAGGTCGGCTTTAGCGCAGAAATCTATGGTTTTGCCAAGGAAAACGGACTATGGTACGGGCTTGTATGTGTGATGTTTGCGATTTTTATGGGGTGGTTGTCTGACTTCATAAGGCGCAGGCTATGAGTGTGGATTTAAAGAAAAGGGGATATGGCTATGCCCAATAAAAAGAAAGCTACATCCAATAGGGCTAGTTTAAAGAAAAGTCAGGATGTTTATCTGGTGATTGCTGATAATAGCGAAGGCTTTCAGCTCGCGCTGCGCTATGCGGTTAAGCGCGTTATGCGTGTGGGCGCCAATTTGGCGATTTTGCATGTGATGGATCAAGAGGATTTCCAGCATTGGGGCGGCGTTCAGGAACGCATTCATCAAGAGCAGCGGGAAGGCGCTGAGGCTTTGCTCGATAATGCTGCGAAGACGGTGAAAGATATGGGGTGCACTATGCCCGGCATTTATCTGGAAGAGGGCGGGCGCCTTGAGGTGATCACGGAGATGATCAATAAAGATAAACATATCCGCCGCTTGATTTTGGGCGCGGAAGCGCATGGGAGTAATCCGGGGGAGCTGGTTGCATATTTTAGCGGCAAA
This sequence comes from Alphaproteobacteria bacterium, assembly GCA_024275825.1. Lineage (GTDB taxonomy): Bacteria > Pseudomonadota > Alphaproteobacteria > Micavibrionales > Micavibrionaceae > JAJRYK01. The sequence goes on along the minus strand of JAJRYK010000015.1, from coordinate 1,236 downwards.
GGCTTGTCATCGCTCAATGTGCCTCTAACTATTATACCGGGTCATTTAAACGAAAACGCGATGGATCCTTTATTCTAGGCAAGCACTAACTTCCTCCCCCTGAGGGGGAGGATTGAGGCGGGGGGGTGACGGTGTTTGATTAGCTTACCGTTCCTAAACCCTCCCCCTAACCCCCTACCTCAGGGAGGGGGGATGATAAGGAAGATGAGATCATGTTCATACAAACGGAAGAAACGCCGAACCCGTCGACGTTGAAATTTTTACCGGGGAAGCCGGTGCTCGATCGTGGTACGGCGGAGTTTAAGTCGCTTGATGAGTCTGAAAGTTCACCATTGGCGCGGCGCTTATTTGCGCTTCAGGGCGTTGCGGGTGTGTTCTTTGGCACTGACTTTGTCTCTGTGAGCAAGGCTGATGATACGGATTGGAGTATGCTTAAGCCTATGGTGCTTGCCTCTTTGATGCAGCATTTCTCAACCGGGGAGCCGGTGGTTTTGGAAGCGCAAGCGGAAAAAAATGCTGCGACCGAGGATGATGATGAGATTGTTGTGCAGATCAAGGAACTGCTCGAAACGCGCGTGCGCCCAGCCGTGATGATGGATGGCGGGGATATCGTGTTTGACCGGTTTGAGGACGGCATTGTGTTTCTTGAAATGCGCGGTGCCTGCGCGGGATGCCCCAGCTCGACGATGACGCTGAAGAGCGGGATCGAGAATATGCTGCGCCATTTTGTGCCAGAGGTACAGGAAGTGCGCCCGGTAGAGTATTGAAGATTTTGAAACGCAAAGTAAAACAAAGTTAGACAAAGTTTTTTTGATTATCTAAGCCATGGAGCTGTACCCTAAGCTTTTAACAGTTATAGCCTGTCCATTATAAATTGTTTCAATGTTTTTGTGTTTTATTTTCACCACGGAGACACGGAGCTTATAAGGAATGCTGAGACTTCGCCTCTCCGCGTTAAAATTTGAAAAACATTAAAAGGTAAGATCATTAATAACAACGCTCCGATGTGACGCTGTGTAAAGTTAAACTTGGAGAAATATAATCATTTTATATAGGACAGGTTTTACTTTGTCTAACTTTGCGTTTCAAAAATATAGTGGCTTAGATTTATAGTTATTCCAATTAATAATTGCACATAAATAAATCGTCCAATGGCGTGCCAAGCGGTAAAAATTGCCGTCGCCTTTTTAGGCTACCAAAGCTTTGTTCTATGGGGTTAAAGTCCGGGCTGTAAGG
>JAJRYK010000014.1 GCA_024275825.1 Alphaproteobacteria bacterium | reverse complement strand
TTTATCGATATTCTCAACAGACTCACCCGCACCATATTTCTGCGCCAATGCCGCCGTCAATGTCGTCTTCCCATGATCAACATGACCAATAGTGCCGATATTCGCATGCGGTTTGTTACGCTCAAATTTTTCCTTACCCATGATACTTCTCCTTCTTTCGTATTAAAATCACAATTCAATTAAACTTTTTTCTTAAACCGCTGATAAGCGCAGATATACGCAGATTTTTTATTTTATTCTTTATCAGCGTTTATCCGCGTTCATCTGCGGTAAAATTCTTCTTTCCCCTAAGCCCCCAAGCTCTCTTTAACTTCTTGCGCCACCGCAGCAGGAACAGGTTCATAATGATCGAACTGCATCGTGTAGTTTGCGCGGCCTTGTGACATTGAGCGCAGCGTATTGATGTAGCCGAACATGTTCGCCAGTGGCACCATCGCCGTAATTACCTTTGCGTTTCCGCGATCTTCCATGCCGGCCACCTGACCGCGGCGGGAATTTAGATCGCCAATGATATCGCCCATATAATCTTCCGGGGTTACCACTTCAACGCTCATCATTGGCTCCAAAAGTTGCGGGCCAGATTGCTGCATGCCTTCCTTAAAGGCGGAGCGCGCTGCAATTTCAAACGCCATAACGCTAGAGTCAACATCGTGATATCCGCCATCAACCAAGGTTACCTTGAAATCCAAAACCGGGAAGCCGGCAACGATGCCCGTTTCCTTGGCCATGGTCAGACCCTTTTCAACGCCGGGAATATATTCCTTCGGCACGTTACCGCCAACAACCTTGCTTTCAAACACAAAGCCGCTGCCCGCTTCGCCGGGCTCAAAGATCAGCTCGATTTTCGCAAATTGACCAGAACCACCGGTTTGCTTTTTATGCGTGTAAGAAATTTCGCATTTCTTCGTGATGCTCTCCCGATATGCAACCTGCGGCGCGCCGATATTGGCTTCCACCTTAAATTCACGCTTCATACGATCGACAAGAATGTCAAGATGAAGCTCGCCCATGCCCGCCATAATCGTCTGACCACTTTCATGATCAACAGACACGCGGAATGATGGATCTTCGGCCGCCAAACGTTGCAGCGCCACGCCCATTTTTTCCTGGTCAGCCTTGGTTTTCGGCTCAATCGCGATCTCAATCACCGGCTCAGGGAATTCCATACGCTCCAGCACAACGGGCTGGTCTTTGTCGCAAAGCGTATCGCCTGTGGTTGTGTCCTTCATGCCCACGAAGGCAATAATATCGCCCGCATGCGCTGATTGAATTTCTTCGCGGTTATTTGAATGCATCAAGAGCATACGGCCAACGCGCTCACGCTTGTCTTTGACTGAGTTGTGAATATAAGATCCAGCTTCAACGGTGCCAGAATAAAGACGCGCGAATGTGAGCGAGCCCACAAACGGGTCATTCATGATCTTAAACGCCAGCGCAGAGAACGGCGCATCATCACTTGGGTCGCGCATTTCATCTTCGTCAGAATCAATTTTCTTACCCGCAACCGCGCCAATATCGGCCGGGCTTGGCAAAAATTCAACAACGGCATCAAGCATTGGCTGAACGCCCTTATTCTTAAACGCTGTTCCGCACAAAACCGGCACGAAATCACCGGCGATTGTGCCTTTACGAATGCACGCCAGCAGAGTCTTCTCATCAGGCTCATTGCCTTCAAGGTATGCCTCCATCGCCGCATCATCCTGATCAACAACAAGCTCAACCAGCTTTTCACGGTATTCGGCGGCCTTGTCGGCCAGATCGGCTGGAATGTCTTCATAGTTAAATGTTGCGCCCAGCGCCTCTCCATCCCAAACAACAGCCTTCATTTTCACAAGGTCAATATTACCGGCAAAGTCATTCTCTGCACCGATGGGCAGCTGAACAATACACGGCACCGCGCCCAGACGATCAATGATCATATCCACAGTGTTATAAAAATCTGCGCCAATCTTATCCATTTTATTCACGAAACACATACGCGGCACTTTGTATTTATCAGCCTGACGCCATACGGTTTCGGTCTGCGGCTCAACGCCTGCATTGGCATCAAACACCGCAATCGCGCCATCAAGCACACGAAGGGAGCGCTCAACCTCAATCGTGAAATCCACGTGACCGGGCGTGTCGATGATGTTCAAACGGAAACGCTCGCCGGCAAACTGGCCGCTTTTTTGCGAATCCCAGAATGTTGTGGTAGCCGCACTGGTGATCGTAATGCCGCGCTCCTGCTCTTGCTCCATCCAATCCATAGTCGCCGCGCCGTCATGCACCTCACCAATTTTGTGAGACTTGCCGGAATAAAACAAAATGCGCTCAGTCGTCGTGGTTTTACCCGCGTCGATATGCGCCATAATGCCGAAATTCCGGTAATGCGTAATTGGATGCTCGCGTGCCATTGTCTTGTATTCTCTTTCTTAAATTCTTCTATTTAACCGTTATTCAATTCTTCTGGGTCTATATCGACAGAGCGACCCACCGCCAACGATGGCTGAGCGTCCCTTATAGTCACCGCCTGTGAACCCATATGCTCTAGTATCGCTTCTCTTTGCTCTTCCGAAAGTATTGCCCCAGAAGTTATTATCATCTCCTCACCTTCATGAGTTACCTCTTTAAATCCAGACACAACGCTTGGAAGTTGCTCCAATTTTCTTATCAATCCCTTTAAATCTACTTCCATAAAATCAATACTCTACCTACCATCTAAAGTGCGCAAATGCTTTGTTCGCATCGGCCATTTTGTGGGTGTCTTCTTTTTTCTTTACGGCGGAGCCGCGCTCGTTGGCGGCTTCGAATAATTCGTTGGCCACGCGGTCAATCATTGTTTTCTCGCCGCGCTTGCGCGCTGCGCCGATGATCCAGCGCATCGCCAGCGCCAGCGCGCGTTCAGAGCGCACCTCCTGCGGCACCTGATAGGTCGCCCCGCCCACGCGGCGTGAACGAACCTCAAGCTTTGGCTTTACGTTTTTCAACGCATCATGGAACAGACGCAGGCCAGCGCTCTTCATCATAATGGCATCGCCGCCTTCGGATTCGCCCTCTTCATCGCCATCCGATTTTTTATTCTCGTTAGAGGCCTTGCTCTCCAAAATATCGATCGCACTGTAAACAATGCTTTCCGCCTTGGCTTTCTTACCGCACAACATCAAGTTATTGATGAATTTCGACAGCACCAAATCTCCGAATTTCGGATCTGGTAGAATTTCGCGTTTCTCTGCTCTATGACGACGTGACATTCAATTTTCCTTCTTTTCTTTCTAATTTCACCACAAAGGCTCAAAGCTCTCTAAGTTTCACAAAGAATAAAATAAAAAATACTTTGAGGATCTTTGTGCCCTTTGTGACTTTGTGGTGAATACTTCCTTTATTACTTCGGTCTCTTCGTCCCGTAACGTGAACGGGACTGTTTACGATCGCCAACACCCTGTGTATCGAGCGTTCCGCGGATGATGGTGTAACGCACACCCGGCAAATCTTTTACCCGGCCGCCGCGCACAAGAACAACGGAGTGCTCTTGCAAATTGTGGCCTTCGCCGGGGATGTAGCAAATAACTTCGTGCCCCGTGGTCAAACGCACCTTGGCAACCTTACGCAAAGCCGAGTTTGGCTTCTTTGGCGTGGTTGTGTAAACGCGCGTACAAACGCCGCGGCGCTGCGGATTGCTTTTCAGCGCCCGGTTTTTCTTTGGCTTCACAACTTTTTTCCGTGGGTTACGGATCAATTGGTTAATCGTTGGCATATATCAAGCCCTTCTTTTTAAACGTCTATAATGTCAGGATGCGTGCATTTAGCGTGGAATGTACGGCCTAGTCAACATGTTGACATCTCTCGCCGTACTTCTAGACTTATGCAGAGCATCCGAACGGTTAAATTAAACCGGTGGATGTTACGCGCTTCTTCATCTCTATAGAGGCCAAAACCCCGCGAAAAAACGCCAATATCTCAATCAAACTTCAATAAAAAAGCGCTCATAAACTGCGCCGATTCTTCGAAGTTGCGCGGAATATAGTCGATAACCTGCCCGCGCGTCAAGCTTTTGTTTCGGGAAAATGGCACAAATCTCTCTTGCGCGGAAAAAAGGAGCCAAATGGCTCCTTTTTAAACTCTAATATCAAATGCTAGCCTCTTAACCGGCAGCCGCTTCCTTGCCGTCATCTTCCGGCACATCTTCGGCTGGTGGTGGATTAGCTGCAGCGTAAGCTGCTTCTTCCAGAGCGCGCTGCTTTTGCTGCTCTTCCAGGATCACAGCATCACGCTCGGAGGCAATGCGTTTCATGTCGGCCACAAACGCGCCTGTACCGGCCGGGATCAAGCGACCAACAATCACGTTTTCCTTCAGGCCGTGCAAACGGTCAACCTTACCTTGAACGGCGGCTTCGGTCAGAACGCGCGTGGTCTCCTGGAACGACGCGGCAGAGATAAAGCTGCGAGTCTGTAGAGAGGCCTTCGTGATTCCTTGCAGAACCGGCTTACCGTTTGGCGGACGCAAGCCATCAGCCTTGTATTTAGCCACAGCCTCGTCATATTCCTCACGGTCTACATTTTCACCGACCAGATAAGTTGAATCGCCAACCTCGTGGATCTCAATTTTCTGCATCATCTGGCGCACAATCACCTCGATATGCTTGTCATTGATCTTCACGCCCTGCAGACGGTAAACATCCTGCACTTCCTGGGTCAGATAATCGGACAGCGCTTCCACGCCCATAACATCAAGAATATCATGCGGCACAAGCGCACCATCGAGAATCCGATCACCCTTACGCACGAAGTCACCTTCGACAACGGCCAAGTGACGACCCTTCGGCACCATATATTCACGTGTTTCACCATCTTCCGCATTGGCGGGCTTCACGTTGATCCGGCGCTTGGACTTATAGTCCTTGCCAAACTCAACATAACCATCAATCTCGGAAATCACCGCAAAGTCCTTCGGACGGCGCGCTTCAAAGAGTTCCGCCACACGTGGCAGACCACCGGTAATATCACGCGTTTTCGATGTCTCACGCGGAATGCGCGCAATCACGTCACCGGCCTTCACCTCTTGCTCTGGCTCAATCGACAAAACCGTATCTACAGACAGGTAATAGTTCGCAGGCAAGCCGTTCGGCAGCTTAATAACCTTGCCTTTCTTGTCGAGTAAAGAAATCCGCGGCTTCAAATCGCCACCCTTCGGCTGGCTGCGCCAATCGATAATCTTCTTCGAAGAAATGCCCGTCGCTTCATCAACTTCATCCGCAACAGAAATACCTTCAACCAGATCAAAGTAATGCGCCACATCGTCTTTTTCGGTGATGACCGGAACCGTATACGGGTCCCACTCGGCCATTTTATCGCCGGCTTTAACGGGCTTACCGTTTTCAACCAACAGGCGCGCACCATAAGGAATACGGTGAGAGGCCTTAATAGAGCCCTTCTTATCCTTCAGCACGACCTCTGTATTACGGCCCATCACGATGTTAATACCGTCTGAGTTCTTAACAACATTCTCATGCAAGACCTCAACAATCGCATCCATATTTGAATCAACCTGAGAGCGCTCTGCGCCCTTCTGCGCTGCGCCGCCAATGTGGAATGTCCGCATTGTCAGCTGTGTACCCGGCTCACCAATAGACTGCGCCGCGACAACACCAACCGCTTCACCGATATTCACCTCGGTGCCGCGCGCCAAATCACGACCGTAACAGGCCGCACAAATACCATTTGCCTCACCCTCACAGGTCAAAACAGAGCGCACTTGCACATCATCAATGCCGGAGGTTTCAATTTGCTCTGACGTTATCTCATCAATGATAACGCCCGCCTTCACAATCATCTTACCAGACAGTGGATCTTTAATATCCAATGCTGCAGAGCGACCAAGAATACGTTCAGCCAGCGATACAACGATATCTGCACCGTTTAGAACCGCGCGCATTGAAACGCCATCTTTCGTGCCACAATCCACTTCGGTAATAATCGCATCCTGTGCAACGTCAACCAGACGACGCGTCAAATACCCGGAATTCGCAGTCTTCAAGGCCGTATTAGCCAAACCCTTACGCGCGCCGTGGGTGGAGTTAAAGTATTCAAGAACCGACAGACCTTCCTTAAAGTTGGAAATAATCGGCGTCTCGATAATCTCACCAGACGGCTTGGCCATCAAACCGCGCATACCGGCAAGCTGACGGATCTGGGCCGCGCTACCACGCGCTCCAGAATGCGCCATCATGTAAACAGAGTTGAGGTTACCCTCATCAATGTTCGAGATATGGCTCATCATCGCGTCGGCAACGTCATCGGTACATTTTGACCAAATATCGATCACCTTATTGTATTTCTCGCCCTTGGTGATCAAACCATCCTGATATTGCTGCTCAAATTCGGCAACTTTACCATTGGCTTCTTCAACCAAAGACTTCTTCGCATCAGGAATAATCAGATCATCCTTACCGAAAGAAATACCGGCAATGCACGCATATTTAAACCCGAGCTTCATCATACGGTCAGCAAAGATTACAGTCGCTTTTTGACCACAATGACGATAAACATCCTCAATGGCGTTGGACAGCTCCTTCTTCGTCAGAACCTGATTGATTGTGCTAAACGGCACCTCAATGTGGCGCGGCAAAAGCTCAGAAAGCATCATGCGGCCCGGTGTTGATTCAACGATCTGCAAAATATCGTTCCCTTCCGCATCAACTGTGCGGTAGCGACATTTCACCTTCGCATGCAAAGACACAACCTTGTTCTCCAGCGCGTGCGTAATCTCGCCCACACCGCGGAAAATCATGCCCTCACCAAGCTGGTTTGGCAGCTCAAGCGACATATAATATAGACCCAGAATAATATCCTGCGACGGCACGATAATCGGCTTCCCGTTAGAGGCAGCCAGAATGTTATTCGTCGCCATCATCAAACAGCGCGCTTCAAGCTGCGCTTCGATCGATAGCGGCACGTGAACGGCCATCTGGTCACCATCAAAATCCGCATTAAACGCTGTACAAACCAGCGGGTGGAGCTGAATGGCTTTGCCCTCAATCAAGATCGGCTCAAAGGCCTGAATCCCAAGGCGGTGAAGCGTTGGCGCGCGGTTAAGCATAACCGGATGCTCGCGGATAACTTCCTCAAGAATATCCCAAACTTCCGGGCGTTCCTTTTCCACCATCTTCTTGGCCGCCTTCACAGTGGAGGCCATGCCATAAATTTCAAGCTTGTGATAAATAAACGGCTTAAACAGCTCGAGCGCCATTTTCTTCGGAATTCCGCACTGATGCAGCTTTAGCTCCGGCCCAACCACAATCACGGAACGCCCGGAATAATCCACGCGCTTCCCAAGAAGGTTCTGGCGGAAACGACCTTGCTTCCCTTTAAGCATATCAGACAGAGATTTCAGCGGACGCTTGTTCGCGCCCGTAATCACGCGGCCACGGCGGCCATTATCAAACAGCGCATCCACAGATTCCTGCAGCATCCGCTTTTCATTGCGCACAATAATATCCGGCGCGCGAAGCTCCATCAAACGCTTCAAACGGTTGTTGCGGTTAATCACTCGGCGATATAAATCATTCAAATCGGACGTCGCAAAACGGCCACCATCAAGCGGCACCAGAGGGCGCAGCTCCGGCGGAAGAACAGGAACAATGTCCAAAATCATCCATTCGGGCCTCGTGCCAGATTCAATAAATGCCGTCAAAAGCTTCAAACGCTTCACGTATTTTTTACGCTTGGCCTCTGATCCTGTCTCGCGCAGATCTTCTTCAACTTTTTCTTTTTCCGCTTCCATGTCCAAAGCAGCCAGAATTTCCTTCAGCGCTTCAGCGCCAATCCCGGCGCGGAAATTTTCATCGCCATACTCATCCTGCGCAGCATAATATTCTTCTTCATTAAGCAACTGGAACGGCTTAAGCGGCGTCATACCCGGCTCAATAATGATAAAGTTTTCGAAATACAAAACGCGCTCGAGTTCCTTGAGCGTCATGTCAATCATCAAACCAATACGGCTGGGCAGTGATTTCATGAACCAAATATGAGCCACCGGGCTGGCCAGATCAATATGGCCCATACGCTCGCGGCGCACCTTGGTCAGCGTGACTTCAACGCCACATTTCTCACAAATAATGCCCTTATATTTCATGCGCTTATATTTGCCGCACAGACATTCATAATCCTTAACCGGGCCAAAAATCCGCGCACAGAAAAGACCATCACGCTCGGGCTTAAATGTACGATAATTAATCGTTTCGGGCTTCTTCACCTCACCAAACGACCAGCTACGGATCTGCTCCGGGCTAGCAATCGAGATCCGCAAACTATCAAAGCTCTGCGTCCCTGTCGGTGTACCAAATAGGTTCATTAATTCATTCATTTTTTTCGCCCTTTTTCCTTTTTTAGTCTAATCCAGATTTTCTAATTCTTTTCTTACAATGGCCTCCAGCGGCCCTAAAGCATCCTTTACCGTACTCCAAACAATTTTTTCCAAAACATCCTCGTAATCATGCCTAAAAATATTTCCTGATCCGGCAATTTGCTTCCATGGGATTTCCGGATATTTCTCCTTCATATCCTCGGGCAGCTTCCGCGACGCCTCCGATATAATTTCTAACGCACGAATAACTGCATAGGCATATATCGGCTCCTCTAAAAATTGTTCAAAATCAATGTCTTTCACAAAAGTCTCAGCTCTCACAATATTTTCTAAAATATCGAGCAGAGGCACCTTTGCACTCTCAAAAGACATCCACAGCCTCCTTTTCAACCTGTTCACGCAACGCTTTTTTCAGCCCCTCGCGCGTTACAACGTCAACGCGGCCGCCAACAATTTGCTTAATCTCATCCTTGATTGAGGCATAATCAAACACATTAATCGTGCGGCTCTCATCCAGATCAATCAAAATATCAACATCACTATCCGCCGTTTGCTGCCCGCGCGCCGTTGAACCAAATACAGAAGCATGAACAACACCCTTTGTGGCCAACACATCCCTGTGCGCCTTCAAAGCATCAATCACTGCATTTAGTTCATTCATGTTTTTGCCTTCGCGTTAAAAAATTCAGCCCAATCCTTACCGTCCAATAGCCCCCCCGGCCTGCGCCGGGATGACGACTGTGGAAGGTTTTAACCGTTCCCACTCTGCTTCAAATCAATATTCAGCCCCAGCGCTCTTAGTTCCTTCGTCAGAACGTTAAAGCTTTCCGGGATACCAATCTCGAAATTGTCTTCGCCGCGCACGAGGCTTTCATACACTTTCGAGCGACCGGCCACGTCATCGGACTTAACCGTTAGCATTTCCTGAAGCGTATAGGCCGCGCCGTAGGCTTGCAGCGCCCACACCTCCATCTCTCCGAAGCGCTGACCACCGAACTGGGCTTTACCGCCCAGCGGCTGCTGCGTTACGAGTGAATATGGCCCGATTGAACGCGCGTGGATCTTATCATCAACCAAGTGGTGCAGTTTGAGCATATACATACGGCCCACAGTCACCGGGCGGTGGAATTTCTCACCCGTACGCCCGTCAACCAACGTCACCTGACCAGATGTATCCAGGCCAGCATGCTCAAGCAGCTCAGAAATATCGCCCTCATGCGCACCATCAAAGACCGGCGTGCCCATCGGCACCCCGTCACGCAGATTATTTGACATTTCAAGAAGCTGCGTATCATCAAGCTTGGTGATTTTCTCATCATATTCGCGCTCGCCATAAGCATCCTTCAGCTTCGCACAGAGCTTTTTCTTCTCTGCATCTGCCATTTTCTTTTTGTCAGCAAAGCCGTCAATCAGATCGCCAATTTGCTTCCCAAGCGTTGCCGAAGCCCAGCCTAAATGAGTTTCAAGAATCTGACCCACATTCATCCGTGACGGAACGCCCAATGGATTCAGTACGATATCAACCGGCACACCATCCTCGGTATAGGGCATGTCTTCCATCGGGATAACCTTGGAGACCACACCCTTGTTTCCGTGACGGCCGGCCATTTTATCGCCCGGCGCCATTTTACGCTTCACGGCCACGAAGACTTTAACCATCTTCATCACGCCTGGTAACAATTCATCACCGCGCTGAAGTTTTTCAACCTTGTTCTCGAAACGCTCCTTAATGCCATCAACCGCGTCATCAAATGTCTGCGACATAGCTTCGATCTCTGCCATGCGTTTTTCATTTTCGATCGCAATTTGACGCCACAAACCGCGCTTTTCGATGCCATCAAGGTCAGAAGCCGTCAGCTTCGTGCCCTTCTTCAGGCCAGCATCCTTAAGCGCTTTGGCCACAGTATGGCCCGTCAAAGTATCGCGCAGACGGTCATAGAAGCCGTCCTCTAGGATCTTGCGCTCATCATCACGGTCTTTCGCGAGACGTTCAATTTCTTGCGCCTCAATCGCCATGGCCCGCGCATCTTTGTCAACGCCGCGGCGGTTAAACACGCGCACCTCAACAACGGTGCCCACTGCGCCCGGCGGCAGCTTCAGCGATGTATCCTTAACATCGGCCGCTTTCTCACCAAAAATAGCGCGCAGAAGCTTTTCTTCCGGCGTCATCGGGCTTTCACCCTTTGGCGTTACCTTGCCCACCAGAATATCACCCGGACCAACTTCGGCGCCAATATGAACGATGCCGGCTTCATCAAGATGCTTCAGCGCTTCTTCCCCAACATTGGGGATATCACGCGTAATTTCTTCGGTGCCTAATTTCGTGTCACGCGCCATCACTTCAAATTCCTGAAGGTGGATGGACGTGTAAACATCATCGCGCACAATACGCTCAGAAATCAGAATTGAATCCTCAAAGTTATAGCCATTCCACGGCATAAACGCGACCAATGCGTTCTTACCAAGCGCAAGCTCACCAAACTGTGTGGACGGGCCATCGGCAATAATATCACCGGCAATAACCTTATCACCAACCTTCACCAGCGGGCGCTGGTTAATGCAGGTATTTTGGTTAGAGCGTTGGAATTTCGCCATCTTGTAAATATCAACAACAGGCTCGCCAATCTTCAGCGCTTCGGTGGTTTGCACAACAATACGCATCGCATCAACCTTGGTCACAACCCCTGCGCGGCGCGCAGAAACGGCGGCGCCAGAGTCGCGGGCGACAGTCGCTTCCATACCCGTACCAACCAATGGTGCGGAAGATGTCAAAAGCGGCACAGCCTGACGCATCATATTTGACCCCATCAAGGCGCGGTTCGCATCATCATTCTCAAGGAACGGGATCAGCGAAGCGGCGACAGATACAATCTGCTTTGGCGAAACGTCAATATATTCAATTTGCTCGGGGTTAGACATCACGTTCTCACCGCCGGAGCGACAAGAAATAAGATCACTTGTGAACTTGCCAGCCTTATCAAGCTCAGAATTAGCCTGCGCAATCGTGTAACGCGCTTCTTCCATCGCTGACATGTAGATCACTTCGTCTGTGACCTTGCCGTTATTCACTTTTCTGTATGGGCTCTCAATAAAGCCATACTGGTTCACGCGGGCAAATGTAGCGAGTGAGTTAATCAGGCCAATATTCGGCCCCTCAGGCGTTTCAATCGGACAGATCCGGCCATAGTGCGTTGGGTGCACATCGCGCACCTCAAAGCCCGCACGTTCGCGCGTCAGGCCGCCCGGCCCAAGCGCAGAAAGACGGCGCTTATGCGTAATCTCGGATAGCGGGTTAGTCTGATCCATAAACTGTGACAGCTGTGATGAGCCAAAGAACTCACGAACAGCGGCCTGCGCCGGTTTAGAGTTAATCAGATCATGCGGCATGAATGTGTCGATCTCAACCGAGCTCATACGCTCGCGGATTGCACGTTCCATGCGCAAAAGGCCAACGCGCAACTGGTTTTCCATCAATTCACCAACGGAGCGCACACGGCGGTTGCCAAGGTTATCAATGTCATCCACTTCGCCCAAGCCGTCTTTCAGACCGTGCAAATATTTCAAAATTGCCAGAATATCGGCCTTTTCAAGAACGCGGAATTGATCATCCGCCTCCAGCTCCAAACGTGCATTCATCTTCACGCGGCCAACAGGGGACAGATCATAACGCTCCGGATCAAAAAACAGCGTGTCGAACAATGCGCTCGCAGAATCAACCGTCGGCGGCTCACCCGGACGCATCACGCGATAAATATCGATCAGCGCTTCTTCACGCGTGTCACATTTATCAGCGATCATCGTGTCACGAACATAGCCCCCAACATTGAGGTCATCAATGGCCAGAACAGGAAGCTCCTTAACGCCCTGCTCTTCAAAAGCCTCCAGATCTTCTTCTGTGATTTCATGGCCGGCTTCAAACAAAATTTCGCCGGTCTTGGCATCAAATTTATCGGTAGCCAAGTATTTACCCAGCAAATCATCAGATTGCACCAAAATATCCTTCAGGCCATCTTCAACGAATTTCTTCGCCTTACGCGGGCTGATTTTCTCACCCGCTTCTGCAACAACCTTACCGGTCTTCGCATCAACAAGATCAGCCACCAGCTTCACACCGCGCATGCGCTCGCCATCAAACGATGTTTTCCAACCCTTTTTGTCCTTTGTGTAGGATACTGTTTCATAGAATGTGCTTAGAATTTCTTCATTGCTCATTCCTTGAACCATCAACGGATCAACATCAACATCCTTTTCTTCGCACTCTTTGCGATAGGCTTGCGTGCTCGCGGAATCCAGCGCGCGCAGGAACGTCGTGACCGGCAATTTACGGCGACGGTCAATACGCACATACATCAAATCTTTCGCATCAAATTCAAAATCGAGCCATGAACCACGGTAAGGAATAACACGTGAGGAGAAGAGGTACTTCCCGCTCGCATGCGTCTTGCCGCCGTCATGATCGAAGAACACACCGGGAGAGCGGTGCATTTGCGATACAATCACGCGCTCCGTTCCGTTCACCACAAATGTCCCGTTATCGGTCATCAACGGCATATCGACCATATAAACGTCTTGCTCCTTAATGTCGCGGATAGAGCGCAAGCCCGTATCCTCATCAACATCAAACACAGACAAACGGAGCGTCACGCGCAGCGGCGCCGCATAGGTTATGCCGCGCTGCTGACATTCCTCAACATCATATTTTGGCGTTTCAAATTCGTATTTAACAAAATCAATCTCAGCACGATCAGAGAAATCCTTGATCGGAAACACAGACGAGAACACTTCTTGAATACCCTGCATCAGGCGATCCTCGGAGGGCGTGTCCTTCTGCTGAAACAGTTTGTATGAATCATACTGAACCTGGTTCAGGTTAGGAATAGGCGCAACCTCTGGAATTTTACTGAAATTACGGCGCACGCGTTTGCGGCCTGTAAATGTCTCAATACTGTTTGCGGGAGGAATTTGCTTTTCTGTGTTTTTAGATTTCGCTGCGCTCATTTTTAGCCCTTACCTGTTAAAAATTCAAATCTGCCAAAAGACCATAACGGTGGATTACCCCCCCAATGATCTTAAAAAATATTCTCATTTCGCCCATTACAGCGGCCCATTACAGCGTATTTTCGTTGTCGAACGTTAGATTCGCGCACATGACATGCGCCAAAAATGCGCAAAAACCCCTTACAGCCTTCCTTGAAAAGAAGATTGAAGTGGTTAAAAATCAACCGCTTAGCGGTGTTGGTGTCTATGTTTAATTGCGCCGCTCACGTTTCTCTATCGAAAATGTTGATCGCTTTATGGCCCAGCCGCGCTTGAATGTCAAGCGCCACAGGCATAAAAAAGCATCTCCCGCTCACAAGGCTGCCTTAAAAAAGGGCCCAAACGGGAAATGCTTATTCAGTAGTATAATCTTACTTAAGTACTGCAGTCGCGCCAGCAGCCTCAAGCTTGCCTTTGATCTCTTCTGCTTCGTCCTTAGACGCGCCTTCTTTAACAACAGCGCCAGCAGTTTCGGCCATGTCTTTCGCTTCTTTCAAGCCAAGACCTGTGATTGCGCGTACTTCTTTAATAACGGCAATCTTATTTCCGCCTGTGCTTTCAAGAACAACATTAAATTCTGTTTGCTCTTCTTCCGCAGCAGCGCCGCCAGCAGCAGCGGCAACAGGCGCAGCAGCAGCAGCGGCAGTAACGCCCCATTTCTCTTCAAGAAGCTTTGAAAGCTCAGCAGCTTCCAGAACAGTCAGTTCAGAGAGAGTTTCAACAATTTTATCCAAGTTAGCAGCCATAATGTTTCTCCTTTTATCTATAGCTAATTTAAAAACCTTATCAAAGCGACCGACCTACAACAGTCAGTCAACCTAAATTCTATTCGCTTTTCTCGCCGTATGCTTTAGTCACACCGACCATGTCACGCGCCGGGGCTTGCAACAATCCAACAAGTTTCGTCGGCGCCGCCACAAGCAAGCCAACAAGCTTAGAGCGAATTTCATCAACGGATGGCAAGCTAGCAAGTTCTTTAATCGCCGCTTCATCCAGAATTTTATCACCAAGCGCGCCGCCGACAATAATAAGCTTGTCATTCGTCTTGGCAAAATCATAAGCGCCCTTTGCCGCCGCAACTGGGTCTGTCGATGTCGCCATCCCCGTCGGGCCAGTGAACAAATCAGATATCGGCTCAAAACGCGTACCCTTAATTGCGATCTTCGCCAGTGAATTCTTCGTTACCTTATATTGTGCGCCCTGCTCACGCAGCTTAGCGCGCAAATTTGACATTTCCTTCACAGTCAAACCAGAATATTGCGTGACAACCACCAACTCATCATTGGCGAAACGCTCATTAAGCGCCTTTACTTCTGTTTCTTTTTCCGTCCGGCTCATGCCCATAACAAAACTCCTTCTTATCCATTTTATTCACGCCCCACTCACATCAGGGAGGCGCAAACCCAAAAACAAAAAAAGATGAGCCGCTAAGCTCACCCCCCTCATCCAAAACAAAAGATAACCCTACGTCAGTGCTTCGGGTCTTTCTTTCCTTACTCTATGCAGGTTCATTAAGCCTCTTGGCCCCTGCGGTCTTGGATCAGGTTTATAATCTTGCGGCCTTTTTAAAGTAGCCCCGCACCCACGTCAAGCTTTTATTTAAAAAGCCCTCAAGATCGCTCTCAAGGGCTTTTGAATTTTACATGAAACCAGGCTAAATATTTTTGTTCGTGGCTAGGTAAATTCTGGTGAAGCGTACGCTTGAGTACGTGAACCGGGATTTAACGACGCTAGCGAACAAAAAGGCGACGCCTTAAGCGGCCAAACTTTCAAGATCAATCTTAATCCCTGGACCCATTGTCGAGCTCAGTGTGATTTTCTTGATGTAGTTGCCTTTGGCGCCTGTTGGCTTGGCTTTCTGGATCGCATCAATGAATGCCACCACATTTTCGACGATCTTTTTCTCATCGAAGGAAGCTTTACCAACGCCCGCATGCACGATACCAGCTTTTTCAGCGCGAAACTCAATCGCGCCGCCCTTGGCATCCTTTACGGCCTTGGCCACATCCGGCGTTACCGTGCCCAACTTCGGGTTTGGCATCAGGCCTTTCGGACCCAAAACCTTACCAAGCTGACCAACCAGCGGCATCATGTCCGGCGTGGCGATCAGGCGATCGAAATCGATCTCCCCGCCCTTGATTTTCTCAGCCAGATCTTCTGCGCCCACGATGTCCGCTCCGGCGGCCTTCGCATCCTTGGCCTTATCATCCTTGGCAAATACGGCCACGCGCACGCTTGCGCCTGTGCCGTTCGGCAGACTGACCATACCGCGCACCATTTGGTCCGCATGCTTTGGATCAACGCTCAGATTCATCGACACCTCGATCGTTTCATCAAATTTACGGTCCTTTGCGCAGGTTTTAAGGATTTTAACAGCCTCATCAACCTTATAGAACTGCTCGCGATCAACTTTGGCCAAGGCGGCTTTCATTTTCTTTGTTTGTTTTGTCATTGCCCTAATCCTCCAATACTTCGATGCCCATAGAGCGCGCAGATCCTGCTATAATCAGCATCGCGGCCTCTATGTCATTTGCATTAAGATCAACCATTTTCTCTTCGGCAATCTTTTTTACCTGTGATTTACTGATTTGACCAGCAACCTCACGTCCGGGCGTACTTCCACCTTTTTTCAGCTTCGCAGCCTGCTTGATGAAATAGCTCGCCGGAGGTTTTTTGGTGATAAAGTCGAATGAGCGGTCTTCATAAACGGTGATGACAACCGGGATTGGAATGCCCTTGTTATCTTCCGTTTTGGCGTTAAACGCCTTACAGAATTCCATGATATTAACGCCGTGTTGACCAAGCGCTGGCCCAACAGGCGGAGATGGGTTGGCCGAGCCACCCAAAATTGTCAGGTTAATAAAACCTGATACTTTCTTCTTTGCCATTATATCCTCCTAAGCAAAAAAATTAAGAGTTCGTGGTGCGGCTCTAGCGCATGGACTTAACGGTACGCAGACAACCTTCCACAGGTTCGGAGCGGACAATAAGCCCGCCCAGAATTAAATGCAAGTTTTATATTTTCTCAACCTGCGAATACTCAAGCTCAACCGGCGTCGCACGCCCAAAGATAGACACAGACACCTTCAGCGTCGCCTTTTCTTCGTCAATTTCCTCAACGCTGCCATTAAAGGACGCGAACGGTCCGTCAACAACCTTAACCTCTTCGCCAATATCGTAGATCACGGATGGACGCGGACGCTCGATACCTTCTTGCACCTGGTTCATGATGCGCTGCGCTTCGGCCTCACTGATCGGCACAGGCTTATTCCCGCCGGCGCCCAGGAAACCGCTGACCTTTGGCGTGTCCTTGATCAAGTGCCAGACATTATCATCCATATCCAGCTTCGCCAGAACATATCCGGGGAAAAATTTGCGCTCTCTGCTCACGCGCTGTCCACGGCGCACCTCGACCACTTCTTCGGTTGGCACCAGAATTTCCTCAACCTGTTCGGCCAAACCAAGCTTGCGCGCCTTTTCCTTAATGGCATCGGCCACTTTAGATTCAAACCCTGAATAAACATGTAGGACATACCATTTTGCTGCAGACATCGTTTTTCTCTCTTCTTTGTATAGTTAAATCGTTAATGCTCTAAAATTCTTTAAAGGCCAATGCTCATGATCAGCCGTACCGCCCAGGCGATAATCTGATCGGCGAAATACAGAAACAGCGACGCAATCGTGACCATAATGAAAACAGCAATCGTGCTCACCATCGTTTCACGGCGAGACGGCCAAGTGACCTTTTTCATTTCCGAGCGCACCTGGCCCACAAATTCTACCGGAGAACTCTTCTTTTCAACATTTTGCGACATCACGTATTTCTTTCCTGTTATCGGCGCTAAAACCAAACTCCCAGACAGAGTTCCGGCGATTGCGTCTCTTGTGTGGCGCGGGTCAAAGGAACTAAATTGTCAGGGAATGCCACTGTGATACATCAAAAATTCCTGCAAATCCAGAAAAATATGCTAGCTTATGCCTCTAAATATAAAATGAGACTGATTTAAGATCGCTTTACACAGGCTCTATAGTCCTTTTAAATCTCTTTGATGTCACTTTCAAAAATGCGCTTATAAAAGCGCTTTGTTTTTATGTAAATATATAACGATCTATACTGTAGCTTAGGGTGGAGCACAAAAAATGAATAGCGAAAGCAAAGATTTAGACCCCAGGTCACAAAATAATGGACAACCGGGCGAGATTTTAAACCGCCAAGTCTATTATGACGGCGATATCATCGTTCATCAGGGCGATGACGGAAATCGCGCCTTTTACATCGAAAAGGGCACGGTGGCAATCATCATCAAGGACGGCACGAAAGAGCTTAAAGTCACAGAGCTTAGCGCCGGCGATCTGTTCGGCGAAATGGCGCTAATCAATAACGCTCCGCGCTCCGCCAGCGTACAAGCATTAAGCGAAACCGTGGTCACCACCATTTCCCGGGATGAGGTCGAGGGGCGTATTAAGGGCATAGATGACAAAGCCGTCCGCGCCCTGATCAACGTTCTGGCCCGCCGCTTGCGCAGCACAACCAAGGGCCAGATGGAGCATTTCAAAAACACATCTAATTTCTTTGATCAAATGAGCGATATGGTTGAGCGCATCAGCGAGGACATCCCCGAAGAAAAACGCGAAAAATTCTGCGCCGATGTTGAGCCCCTACTGGGCAGCCTGCAAAAGGTGCTGGAGAAATATCAGAAGTAGGAGTTATTGCGGCGGCGGCTCACCATCCCTTTACAAAATAGGAATTTTATCCTAATACATGCCTCGCAAACACCATTCGCGCCCCTTGCGTATGCTTTCACAAACGAACTATAAGAAACCGGTGCGAATACCTACCGCCACCGTAAAACAGGATTGCGCGCCGCCTTCACTTCATCACAACGTCTGCGCGGGGTAGAGAGCGGAAAGTCGTGGAATTTCTCAGTGTCTCCGGCCCTCACATCGGCCGCGAAACCTTTCATCACGGTGATAAAACGATCGATGGAATCCTTGCTTTCCGTCTCTGTCGGCTCAATCAACATCGTGCCGGGCACAACCAGAGGAAAATAAACCGTCATCGGGTGATAGCCATACTCACAAAGCCCTTTGGCGATATCGAGCGTGGTGACACCGGCCTCCTTTTGATGTTTATCGGTAATCATGCATTCATGCATGCACGGCCCATCATAAGGCACGTAGTAATCATCCTTGAGCTGACTGAGAATATAATTAGCATTCAAAACGGCATCTTCAGAAACCTGCTTCAGCCCATCAGCGCCGTGGCTCATCATATAGGCCAGCGCGCGGACATGCATCCCGAACTGTCCCACGAAGCCCTTCATCCGGCCCAGCGTGGTTTCGCGGCTATCCGCCCATTGCAAAGCATAGCGATCGCCCTCCTTCACCACCGTCGGCACAGGAATATAGGGCGCCAGCTCATCGGTCGTGCAGATCGGCCCAGAGCCCGGCCCGCCGCCGCCATGCGGCGTAGAAAATGTTTTATGAAGATTAAGATGCATCACATCAACACCAAAATCACCGGGACGAATTTTCCCGATCAGCGCGTTGAAATTCGCACCATCGCAATAGAAATACCCGCCAGCCTTGTGCAGCAAGTCAGAAATTTCAACAATATTGGTTTCGAACAAACCGCACGTATTGGGGTTGGTCACCATCATCCCGGCAATGTCAGAGCCCTTATCGCAGGTTTTATACAGCGCCTCTTTAAAGCTCTCAATGCTCAAACGACCGTCCAGCTTGGTCGAAATGGTGCGCATCTCATAACCGCACATCACCGCCGTCGCCGGGTTCGTCCCATGCGCGGAGTCAGGTGCAAGCACAACCTTGCGTTGACTTTGCCCCTTCAGCTCATGCGCGCGCTTAATCGTCATCATGCCCGCAAGCTCGCCCTGCGCGCCCGCGGCCGGTGCCAAACACACGCCCGGCAAACCCGTCAGCTCCGCCAGCCAATCCTGCAGCTCATACATCAGCTTCAGCGCGCCCTGCACCGTGCTTTCCGGCTGCATTGGGTGGATATGCGCAAAGCCCGGAAGCCGCGCGAGCTTTTCATTCAGACGCGGATTATGCTTCATCGTGCAGGACCCAAGCGGAAAAAACCCGTGATCAATGGAGTAATTCCACGTGCTCATCCGCACAAAATGCCGCACGACCTGCGGCTCAGACACTTGCGGCAAGCCAATATCGCCTCGCTCTAGCACGCCCGTGCGGCTCTTCAGCCCCGCAGGCTGGGGCAAATCAACGCCCGGATGATCGCTCCGCTTTTTCTCCCACAGCAAATTTTCCTCATAATGAAGACCGCGGTTCATTTCTGTTTGTTCGTCTTGTGTCATTTCTACTACCTTCGCATCTGCACTCATGCCAGCGCCTCCGTTAAGCCTTCTGCAAAAGCCTCCATGTCTTCATCGCGGCTCATTTCGGTTGCGGCAACAATCAAATGCTGGCCATCATCGGTCGACAGGCCAGCGATGATGCCTTTGCAGACCAGAGCCTCAACAACCTCCCTACTATCCTTGGACAGCTTCATTGTAAACTCGTTAAAGAATGTATCATTCACCATTTCCACACCGTCGACAGCGCTCAGCGTATCCGCAAGCTTACACGCCGCTTCGTGGTTAAGGCGCGCGAGGCGCTTAAAACCATCCTCACCCAGCAACGCCATATGCACCGTGAACGCCAGCGCGCACAGCCCTTGGTTTGTACAGATGTTCGACGTTGCCTTCTCGCGGCGAATATGTTGCTCACGCGTATTGAGCGTTAACACAAAACTGCGCTTACCATCCGCATCTTCCGTCGCGCCGCATAAGCGCCCAGGCACCTGACGCACAAATTTCTCCCGGCACGCAAAAAACCCAAGATGCGGGCCGCCGAAGCTCATCGGCAAGCCAATGCTCTGCGCTTCACCGCAGACGATATCAGCCTCCACAGGAGCAGGTAAAAGCCCAAGCGAAACAATTTCTGCTACCACAACAATCAGTAATGCACCCACCTCATCACATTTGTTACGATACGCTTCGTATTTATGCGGCGCACCATAAAAATCAGGGGATTGAATAATGATGCAAGCCGTTTCATTATCAAGATCATCGAGCCCACCATCACCCAAAACCGTGCCCTCAAAATTATCAACATAGCTTTTTAAAACCTCGCGGTAATCAGGATGCAGCGCATTCCCGATCACGACCTTGCTGCGTTTCGTCACGCGCATTGCCATCAGCGCAGCCTCGGCGGTTGCGCTCGCGCCATCATAAAGCGAAGCATTGGCAATATCTTGCCCGGTCAGCTGCGCAACAAAGGTTTGATACTCAAACAAGGCCTGCAACGTGCCTTGCGCGATTTCTGGTTGATACGGCGTGTAGGCCGTCAAGAATTCAGAGCGCTGAATGATATGATCAACGCTGGCGGGAATGTGGTGGTAATACGCCCCGGCGCCCAGAAAAAACGGACCATCGGATGCGCCCATGTTTTCATTGGCGTAAGCACCGAGCTGGCGCTCAACCTCCAGCTCGCCCATATGGTTTGGCAAATCAACCAGCCCATCAACAAAGGCGCGCTTCGGCACATCTTTAAACAGCGCATCAACACTGTCCACGCCAATGGCGCTGAGCATCTCATCACGTGATGCCTGAGTTTGAGGGAGGTAACGCATACTCTATTCCACCTATTTTTTTATTTTTTAGTTTTAGTCTACAGTCTTCAAATATTCAGCGTAGGCTGCTTCATCCATCAAGCCCTCAAGCTGCGCAGCATCACTCATTTTAATTTTAGCAATCCAGCCACCATCGCCAACATCTTTGCTCATCAAATCTAGATCGCCTTCCATGTCACTATTCGCCTCAACAACTTCACCATCAACAGGAGAATACACTTCCGCCGCGGTTTTTACCGATTCCACAACGGCCAGCTCATCGCCCTTGCTCACCTGCTTGCCAACATCTGGCAATTCAACAAACACCAAATCGCCCAACGCCTCTTGCGCGTATTTGGTGATTCCCACCCATGCCACATCGCCATCGACGTGCAAACATTCATGATCATTGGTAAATTTTAAGTTTGGCATTTTATAAGTTCCTTTTTATGCTGCTTCTTCTTTTTTCTTCATTGATTTCGTTTGCGCCGGCATGAAGGGCATGTGCGCCACTTCTGCGGCAATATTACGCCCGCGGACATTCACAAAAATCTTCGTGCCCGGCGCAGCCATATCCGCAGGCACATAGCCCTGACCAATCGACTGACCAAGGCTCGGCGAATGCCCGCCACTTGTTAATGTGCCCACAATTTCATCAGCTTCATTGCGAATTTCAGCGCCCTCGCGCGCAACGCCCTTACCGGTCAAGCGCACACCGACGCGCTTTTTCGGCGTACCTTCACTCTTGTGCTTCAACACCACATCCGCGCCGATAAAGCCCTCGTTATTCTTGCTTGTCACCCAACCCAGATCGGCCTCTATCGGTGAGGTTTCCGCATCAATATCATGACCATAGAGACAATACCCCATCTCAAGACGCAAGCTATCGCGCGCCGCAAGGCCAATCGGCTTCACAGCCTCCTCAGCGAGTAATTTTCGCGCCATATTGGCGGCGCTGTCATTCTGCACAGCAATCTCAAAACCGTCTTCGCCGGTATAACCCAAGCGGCTCACATAAATATCCTTGCCCTCAAACTGAGCCGGGATCATCGCCATATAGGGCATATCCGATGTATCAATGCCCAGCGCATTTTTCAGCGCCACTTCCGCCTTCGGCCCCTGCAACGCCAGCAGCGCCCAATCGTCAAAATAGATAAACTCCAGATCATCGCTCAGATGCTCTTTGATCCAAGCGATATCTTTATCCTTACACCCCGCATTGATCACCAGATGGAAGCTGTCTTCGCCAGTTTTGGTGACCATCAGATCATCAATAATTCCGCCCTGCTCATTCGTTAGCACCGTATATTTCGTACGGTCAATGCCGAGCTTTTTGTAGGGGGACGGTGTCAAACGCTCGAGCAATTCACGTGCGCCAGCTCCTTTGATCATCACCTGCCCCATATGCGAAACATCAAACAGGCCGCAGCTCTCACGTACCCATAAATGTTCCTTCATCACACCAAGATCATAATAAAGCGGCATGTCATAGCCCGCGAACGGTCCCATCTTCGCGCCCAGCTCTAAATGCAGTTCATGCAATGCAGTTTTTAAATTCATCAATCCACCTTCGTTATGAGAAAAATTAAATTACCATTTTGCAGGCAAGAGTCTATAGGGCTATGATCAAAAATATAATTTTGCACAAATTTTAAGAAGATATTTCCATGACTGCGCACCCTGCAACCGCTCCGCTCGACATAGAGAGCAAAAACCCTGCCGAAATTCTCTCAACCATTTTCGGCTATGACAGTTTCCGTGGTGAGCAGAAAGAGATCATCGAGAGCGTTATCGCCGGGGATAGCTGCGGCGTATTGATGCCCACGGGCAGCGGGAAATCACTCTGCTATCAAATCCCCGCGCTGTGCCGCGATGGGGTGGGCGTCATTATCTCACCGCTGATTGCGCTGATGCAGGATCAGGTGATGGCGCTGAACGAATTGGGCATAAAGGCCGCGGCTATCCACTCCGCGCTGACTACCAAGGTCTGCGTCAGGCGATGAATGATCTGCGAGACGGGCAGCTCGACCTCGTCTATGTCGCGCCGGAACGCCTGGTCAATGATGAGTTTCTTGATATTCTCGATAACATCACCCTCGCATTATTTGCGATTGACGAAGCGCACTGCATTTCCCAATGGGGACATGACTTCCGGCCGGAATATCGGCAGCTCTCCCTCCTGCGCACGCGCTATCCGGATGTGCCCTGCATTGCGGTAACTGCCACAGCGGACGCGCCCACGCGCAAAGACATTGTGGATCGGCTAGCCCTGCCTAAACTTTATATCGCTGGCTTTGATCGCCCCAATATATCCTATTACGTCTCGATCAAAGACAACCCACGCGCGCAGCTTCAACGATTCCTCAAGGCCCGCGCGCCAGAGGAAAGCGGCATCGTCTATTGCCTATCCCGCCGCAAGGTTGAGGACACGGCGCGCTGGCTGAAGGACAAGGGCTATAACGCTCTGCCCTATCACGCCCGCCTAACGCCTGAAACACGCGCCGAAAATCAGGAACGCTTCCTTAAGGAAGACGGCGTGATCATGGTTGCCACGATCGCCTTTGGCATGGGCATTAATAAACCCGATGTGCGCTTTGTTGCGCATCTGGACCTGCCGAAAAATATCGAAGCTTATTACCAGGAAACCGGCCGCGCCGGACGTGACGGCCTGCCCGCTGTCGCCTGGATGGTCTACGGCCTGCAAGACCTCGCGCTGCAACGCTCCATGATCGAAAGCGGTGATAGCCCGGACGAGCAAAAGCGCGTGCAACGACAAAAGCTCACCGCCTTTCTCGGCTTTTGCGAAAGCGCGACCTGCCGCCGCCAAGTGCTGCTCAATTATTTCGATGATGACGGCGTGCCCTGCGGCAATTGCGACACCTGTATCACGCCGCCCAAAACCATTGACGGCACGGTGGCTGCGCAAAAAATTCTCTCCTGCATCTACCGCACCGGTAATATGTTTGGCTCCGGCTATGTGATCGATGTCCTGCTGGGCAAGGATAATGAGCGCATCAAAAAATTCGGTCATGGAAACCTTAGCACCTACGGCATCGGCACAGAGCATAGCGCCAAAGAATGGCAAAGCCTGATCCGCCAGATGGTCGCGCGCGGGCTGATCTATGTCGACACCGACAATCACGGCGGCCTAAAAACAACAGATCAGGGCGCGGCTTTCCTGCGTGATAAAGACACAATCCAGCTCCGCTTAGATCCCGCCACGATCGGCAGCACCTCCAATCGCACCTCCAGCGCAAAAACCGACCCCGCACAAAGCCTGGAGACAGACGAAGACCGCGCACTCTTTGCCACGCTAAAAACCCTGCGCATGAGCATCGCCAAAGAGCATAACGTCCCCCCCTACGTTATCTTCCACGACAAAACCCTAATTGATATGGCGACTAAAAAGCCCAAAACGCTGCTCGACATGTCCCTGATCCATGGCATAGGTCAATCAAAGCTGAACAAATATGGTCAGGTTTTTCTCGATACGCTTTGCACTTGACGCCCCGCCCCATACAGATAAAATTTCTTGCGGCATTTAAACCTTAACCGCGAACGATCGAGGGGAAGCTTTATCGGATGCCTGTATGGAAGCCGAGTGGGAGATTTGACCAGAATATAGTTAATTTGTTAGGCTCTAGACTAGCAATATAGATTTGTTAGTTTAGAGCCTTTGTTAAATAGGGAGACATCTTTAAAAGTTCGGAAATCGATGGAAAATGCTAACTTCTCGGATATGTGTTTTCGAGCTTTTCTCTAATCAGCGGAAAGCTATGCTACACGCTAGATACATCCTTCGACATATTGGTCAATTTGGGTAACTATCACGAATGGCAGTGCTTGCAATCTGGTGCTAACTATTCTCTACATCACATCCTTTCTTTAAAGCAAAATATATTTCACTCCCTACCTACGTTCATTAATGAGTCGCTGCGAGAATGCGCTGTAGAGAACCGGCAAGACAAATAATGTCAGCAAAGTTGAGGAAAATAATCCCCCAACCACGACCGTAGCCAGCGGTTTTTGCACTTCTGATCCAATGCCGGTGGCCAGCAGCATCGGGATTAGCCCCAGCGCTGTTGTAAATGCAGTCATAAGAACGGGGCGCAGGCGCGATGATGCGCCGTCAAAGACAGCTCGGCCTGCCTCTGTCCCGCTTTCCACCAGCAAATTAATGGCATTGACCATCACCACGCCGTTAAGCACCGCTACGCCAAACAGGGCGATAAAACCGATAGAGCCCGGCACAGATAAATATTGCCCGGAGAAATACAGCGCAGCAATACCGCCGATCATGGCCAGCGGGACGTTAAGCATGATCAGAGCGGCTTGCTGGACCGAGCCAAAGGCAAAGAACAGGAGCAAGAAAATCAACCCCAGCGAAAGCGGCACCACGATCATGAGCCGTGCTTGCGCGCGTTTCTGGTTCTCAAATTGCCCGCCAAATACCACGGAATAACCGGACGGGAGGTTGATTTCTTCCTTAATGCGCTCATTGATTTCTTCAACAAAGCTGCCCATGTCGCGCCCGCTTAAATTGGACTGTATCACCACGCGGCGCTGCACATCATCGCGCCTGATTTGCGGCGGCCCCGATTCGATAGACACATCAGACACATCGCCCAGCCTGACCCATGCACCGCTTGGGGCTTGCATGATAATGTCGGATATTGCCTCTATGTCATTGCGGTACTCTTTAGCAAAGCGCACATAAATATCGTAACGCTCATTGCCTTGAATGACCTGTCCGGCGGCGGCCCCGCCAATCGCGTCCGATACCAGAGCCATGACTTGGCCCACCGGAATGCCGTATCGGGCGAGCTTGTCGCGATCAGGGCGCACGACCAACTGCGCTTCTCCCGCAATCTGTTCCATCTCCACCGATTGCGCACCTTCAATTGTGCGCACCAACGTTTCAATGGCCTTGCCTTTTTCGGCCAAAACATCAAGATCAGGGCCAAACAGCTTAATCGCAAGCTGTGCCTTTACGCCGGACAGCAGCTCATCTACACGCGTAGCGATCGGCTGAGAGAAGGTGAAGAGCAAACCCGGATGAACAGACATTTTTTCTTCCATAAGTTTTTGCAGCTCAAAGCGGTTTTTAGCTGATGTCCATTCATTGACAGGTTTCATGCCGACATAAATCTCAACATTGGACACAGGCTCCGGATCACCGCCAAGCTCCGGGCGGCCGACACGGCTAAAAGCATAGAGCACTTCCGGGAACTCCAGAAGCCTCAGCTCTAATTTAGAGGCAACGCCAAGAGATGTTTCCATGCTGGAGGACGGCGCAAGCGTGACGCGGATATTGAGCGTGCCTTCTTCCAGCTCCGGTACAAATTCAGTGCCGAGGAATGGCACGAGTAAAAGTGAACCAACAAAGATTGCAATGGCTGTCACCACCACCGTCTTTTTGGCTTTTAACGCCCCCGTTAGAGCCCTCTTATAAACCGCATCAAACGCATCAATTAAAAAGTTTGATTTATGATCAACGCCTTTTTTGAAGAGATATATGCAGAGCGCAGGAATAACAACGAGCGCCACAATCAATGATCCCAACATGGCCAGCACAATAGAAGATGCCATGGGCTGGAATAATTTCCCTTCCACACCCTCCAATGTAAAGAGGGGCATAAAGACGACAATGATGATCAATACTGCAAAAAATATAGGGCGGCCGACTTCACGAGCGGCTTCTAAAATACGAAGTTTTACGCTCTCCGGGTTTTCCTCCTCATCATGATGGGAGAGGTGTTTAAAAATATTCTCCATCATCACAACCGCGCCATCCACCATCATCCCAATGGCAATGGTTAGCCCGCCAAGCGACATCAGATTGGCAGAAATTCCCCAATAGGCCATCGCCATCAAGGCCAGAATGATAGAAATAGGCACGGAAATCAGAACCAAAAATGCAGCGCGGATATTCATAAGAAACAAGAATAATATAATAACAATCAATATAAAGGCCTGGGTTAAAGCCTGAGTAACCGTATAAACGGCCTTGCTGATTAATTCAGCTTGATCATAAAAGGCTTCGATTTTCACGCCCTCTGGTAACGCATTTTGAATGATCGGCAGGCGCGCATTAATCTCGTCAATCGTATTTTTGGTGTTGGCGCCCATACGTTTCATAACGATGCCGGCAACAACCTCGCCCATCGGACCGGCGCTTCCGTCTTCATTGCGCCGGGTCATACTCACCGCGCCCTGGCGTATTTCTGAGCCGTAAGCTATTTTTGCAACATCACGCACGCGCACAACCACGCCATCTTCGTCCTTCACAGGGATATTGGAAATATCGCGGATACCGTCTTCCCCGCCGCGCACCCAGCCAACGCCGCGAATAACAAGCTGCTCCGCGCCCCGGTTGAGATACCAGCCGCCTGCATTGCTGTTATTATCCTCAATCGCGCTCACAATATCCTCAGCGTGGAGCTGGTAAGACAGAAGTTTGGCAGGCTCTAGCTGCACCTGATATTGACGCACATCACCGCCGAAAGACAAAATTTCCGTTACGCCATCAATCGGCATAAGCAGCAATTTCACAACCCAGTCATTCAGGGATCGCAAGGTCATAATATCAAATTTTTCAGGATTATCGGTGGTTAGCATATATTGAAAAACCTGCCCCAGCCCGGACGTGTTTGGCCCAATCTCCGGCGTTCCCACGCCGTCGGGGATTTGCTCCCGTGCATCTTGCAGCTGTTCAAACACAAGCTGGCGGGCAAAATATATGTCCACCCCTTCTTTAAACACCACCGTAATGAGCGAAAGCCCTGTTTTGGAGATCGAGCGCACTTCTTCCACATCAGGCAGGGAATACATCACCGCCTCAACAGGGTAGGTAATAAGCTGCTCAACCTCTTCAGAGGCCAGCCCTTGGGCTTCGGTGTTAATCGTCACCTGAACATTCGTCACATCAGGAAAGGCATCCAGATTGAGTTTCGGCAGCATCATGAATGCCCCAACCACAATGGATATAAGCATCAAGACCACCATCAGGCGGTTACGCACCGCGCCGTCAATAATTGTATTCAGCATAATTATTTATTTCCTTTTGTTTTTTCCGCCCTATCGGGCACCTCGCACTTACTCGGTACAAGTTTTAATGGTTGTGTACTGAAAACCCGCTTTTGGCGAGTTCGGATTGCACAAAGAAAGCGCCTTCGGTCACGATTCGTGTACCTTCGGGCAAGCCTTTAATCACGGTGTAATTCTCAATGTTACGCAACATTTCAATCTCCACAGGCTTAAACTCTCCGGTCCTGCCCTCGCTCTCAACAAAAACCACCCAGTCCCCATCGGAGGAGCGCAAAACAGCAGCCGTCGGCACAGCAAGATACTGCGCCCCATTGCCGCTTTGAATGCGCGTATCAACGTACATGCCGGGATGGAGGCGATCTTCCTCGTTATCCACCGCGATGCGTACACCAATCGTGCGGGTTTCCTCATCCAGTAAATGATGTTTCTGCACAACCTCGCCTTGCAGCCAGCCATTACCGGGAATATGAACACGCGCCCCTGCGCCAACATCCACACTCTTAGCCAGCTCAGGGGACAGGCGGCTTTCCACCCACAGGAAGTCCTCATTCACGATATTGAACAACACGCGCCCCGGCTCGATCAACTCGCCCTCGATGAAATCATCGCTGACAATTGTACCGCCTTGCGGCGCAACCAGTTGAAACATGCCAGGATTACCGCCAGAGCCTTTTTCATGCAGCGCTTTAACCTGGCTCTCGGTCATGCCATAAGCCATGACCTTTGCGCGGGCCTGCTCATCAGCGATTTTCGCGCCGCTATAACGCTTAGCTGATACCGCCGAAGAACCAAGCTGCTTAACGCGCTTCCATTCTTTATGCGCGACCATAAGCGCGCCAATCGCTTCGGCCATATCCACGCCCGATAGCGTCACAAGCGGCTGACCTTTTTCAACAACCTCGCCCAGCTTGGCATGGCGCTCCACCACTTGCGCTTCGATGCGCGGTGTCACCTTGCTGCTCAGGTAAGAGTTCAGCTTTACCTCGCCCGGTGCCTTCACCTCAGCTTCCAGATTTTGCAGTGTTAAAGGCTCAACAAGAATGCCGGCTTCTTTCATGTTTTCAGGGCTTAAATCGACCTCTGCGCCACCTTCTTCGTCATGCTCTCCGCCGCCACTTTCTGCATGACCGTGACCGTCATCTTCTTTTTCTTCCTCATCATCATGGTCATCCTCCCCATTACCCTCATCATCGTGACCCTCATCATCATGGTCATCATGGTCGGCCTCAGATACAGCATGAGGCTTTTCTTCCTCCCCATGACCATGCCCGTCATCTTCCGCAAAAGCCGAGTTTGAGAAGGTAAATAATGCAACTGTGCTTAAAAGTAATAATTTTTTCATTTCGTTTATTCTCCTGAATTTTGAATCCATTGTTCGGTTTTTCCTGATGCGGCCAGCCATGAAAACCATGACCTCCACACTTTTGCATGAAGCTCTTCCGCTGCAACCTGCGTATCCAGCGCTTGTTCGATCTGCACCAGATAATCAGTCGCGCTTAAATCTCCAACTTTAAATTTACGATCAAGAATATCGGCTTGCTCGGCCAAAGCCTGCGCGCCATTTCCTTGCCAGTTCTCCCATGCTTTTCGCGAGAGCTGGTAAGAGCGCTTTGCGGCTTTAATGCGTGTCCTGGCGCTATAAAACGCATTCTGTCCAGCCTTGGCTTCGGCAAGGGCGTCCGCCTTAGCCCTGTCCACTTCCGCACCATATGTATTGAAAATATTGAGCGGCACCGACACCGAAAACCCAATCATATCCGCGCCGGTATCCTGACCGCCTGTAATGCCAATGGTGGGGTCTGGTAAGCGATTTTTCCACGCACCTGTGATCACAGCTTTCGCAGCCGCTTCGCGGCTTCTCATCGCGCGCAAAGAGGGAAGGGCCATTAAAATTTGCTCTTCATCCAGCGTTTCTGGAAGCTCTGGCAAGCTGCCGGGCAATTCCGGTAAGCTAAAACCATTCTCTAATGGAAAACCAACAGAAGAATCCAATGCCTGCTTCGTTTCCCCCAGTTCATTTTCCGCATCTGCCTGCACAATAAGTGCTTCGGACAGCGCCAGTTGCGCCAGATTTTTCTCACTCTGATCAATATCTCCGGCCTTAAAGCCCTTTTGCGCCAGTGTTGCAAAACGCTCCATCAAACCGGAGCGCTCTACAGCAAGATTATAAATATCCTTTGCCGCACGGTAATCAGCCAAGCTAGAGAGGACGTTCAGCGCCGTATCTTGGCGAACCCCATCACGCTCCGCTTCCACGGCTTGCAACTCAAAGGAGGCCGCCTGCCCCGATGACAGGAATTTACCACTCCAATCTATCGTTTGGCTTATGCCGAGCGTCTTGGTTTTATCTTCACCGTCGACATCCTCTAACCCAAATTCAATTTCCGGGTTATGTCGCCATTTTGAAGCCGCACGCTGGCCAGCCTCAGCAGCCAAAACTCTAGCCTCAGATTCCGCAATGGTGGGGCTAAAATCCCAGATATGGTTTATAAAACGCTCTATGTTTGGTTTATCCAGAGCCACCTGTTCCTGCGCGTGTGCCGAGGCCGATAACCCCACAATAGTTAAACAAGTTAATAATCTTAATTGTTGTCTCATTTTAGTAATCCTTATAATTATTTGAGGCAATAAAAAACAGTACGCGAGCGAGAACAGCTCTCGGTACACAGTCATACAAGGGAATGTTTGGAAAGATTAATTCAAGCGGACTCGTAGTTTTCTAGAGCCTGAATCAAGATACACCGCACCCCTGAACCTAGAGTCTTGGGGGGCGTTTAAGTCCGTAAATAAGGGAAGATACAGCATTCTCAGAAAGCACAGAAAGACGCTGGCCTGTTACTTTCGGAAGAGCTTTTTGTGTGAAATTTGCCGGCGTCATATGATTGTGACAATGTATATCACATAAGGGATCGGAAGGGTTTGCGCCGTCTGCAGTGTCCTGATCAATGCTTAGTTCGATTTGTTGATCCGGACTTTGTTTTTCAACATGAGCATGTGCCGCCGAAACAAGACCAGCGGAAAAAAGTGCAAGAGCGCATATCAAAAACAAAACATTCTTCATCGAGAGTAATCTAACATTAAGTATAAATTTTGACAACAGCTCATAATCTAAATTCCAAGCCATTATGTAACGGGCAAGAGTAAATACACAGCAATCGCCTTTTTTAAGTTTAAGGAGAGCGCTGCCCTCCCCCATGCCCTTAAATAGGTAAATCATTTTTCAGGGAACAACTCTGTCAATTTTTCATCTGTAAGAAGTGTTTTTTCAAACTTCTTATAGATGAATTGTTCCCGCCATATCACCTCTCTCTGACTGACCGGAAGGGCTGTATTGAAAGTCACAGGTGCAGCTTGCGCTGGTCGTGATGTTAGAAAGAATAGAAAGGCGGCTAATGTTTTCTTCATTTCATAACTTTACCTTCTTTAATCGCAGAGCATTTAAGATCACGGACACAGAGCTAAAGGTCATTGCGGCGCTGGCGATGATGGGGCTGAGGAGCAAGCCAAAAACAGGATAGAGAAGCCCGGCGGCGATGGGCACACCTGTCGCATTATAGATAAAGGCAAAGAACAGATTTTGGCGAATGTTTTTCATCGTAGCGCGGCTGAGTTTTCTGGCGCGGACTATACCGCTTAGATCGCCCCTCACCAGTGTTACTTCGGCGCTTTCCATGGCTATATCTGCACCTGTTCCCATGGCAATTCCAACATCGGCCTGTGCCAAAGCTGGGGCATCATTCACGCCATCGCCCACCATAGCAACCTTATAGCCTTCGCCTTGCAGGCGTTTAACGACTTCGCTTTTGCGCTCCGGCAAAACGCCCGCTTCAATTTCATCAATTTCAAGCTGCCCAGCCACGGCGCGCGCCGTTTTTTCATTATCACCGGTCAACATGACAATACGCAGCCCCTGCGCCCGCAAGTCACGGAGGGCTTGTGGCGTAGTTTCTTTGATTGGATCAGCAACAGCGATAAGCCCTGCCATTTCTCCATCAACGCCCACCAGCATGACCGTTTGCCCT
This sequence comes from Alphaproteobacteria bacterium, assembly GCA_024275825.1. Lineage (GTDB taxonomy): Bacteria > Pseudomonadota > Alphaproteobacteria > Micavibrionales > Micavibrionaceae > JAJRYK01. The sequence continues at coordinate 14,532 of JAJRYK010000014.1, read as the reverse complement.
TGTTCGCGCAGCTCGTCAGCCTTCTCAATGATATCAGTTTTTTCAATACCCAGAGTCTCCAGCAATTTATCATTGCCAAGCGCTACTTTCCGCCCATCAATAGTTCCTGCAACGCCTTTGCCCGTGAAGGATTCAAAATCTTTTGCATCGGATAATTTAATCTCCAGGCTTTGCGCGCCTTCAACAATGGCGGTGGCCAGCGGATGCTCGCTACCTTTTTCAAGGCTGGCGACCAGAAACAATAAACCGTCTTCACTAAATTCTTCGGTGGTTATAACGGAGGTTAATTTCGGACGACCTTCGGTTAATGTTCCGGTCTTATCAATGACCAGCACATCAATTTTCTCCATCAGCTCCAAACTCTCAGCATTCTTAATCAGCACACCCGCCTGCGCCCCGCGCCCGGTTCCCACCATAATTGACATCGGCGTTGCCAACCCCAAAGCACACGGACACGCGATGATCAGCACAGCCACCGCGTTAATCACTGCAAAAGCCAGTCTCGGCTCCGGCCCCCATAACCCCCAGATCACAGCCGTAACAACAGCAACCAAAAGCACTACAGGCACAAAATATCCGGCCACAATATCGGCCATTTTCTGGATAGGCGCACGGCTACGCTGCGCCTCAGCAACCATATGTACAATTTTAGACAGCACGGTATCTGCGCCGACCTTCTCTGCGCGCATGATAAATCCGCCCGTTTGATTAAGCGTTGCGCCTGTGACGCTATCGCCTTCTTTCTTGGTGGCGGGCATGGACTCGCCCGTAATCATGGATTCATCAATCGTGCTAGAGCCTTCCAGAATAATCCCATCAACGGGCACAGCCTCACCAGGGCGCACGCGCAAGCGATCTCCTGCCTGCACCTGATCCAGCTCTTTATCATCTTCGCTCCCATCATCACGGATCACGCGCGCGATTTTGGGGGAGAGATCAAGCAAAGCGCGAATGGCACTACTGGTTTGGGCTCGGGCGCGAAGCTCCATCACTTGCCCTAGCAATACGAGCGTGATGATAACGGCGGCGGCTTCGAAATAGACATCCACCATGCCACCCTCCATCCGCATCTCGGCAGGAAAAACCTGCGGGGAAATCGCGCCGATGACGCTATAGAGATAAGCCATACCTGTGCCGATAGCGATCAACGTAAACATATTCAAATTGCGCGTAACAATGGAAGCCCAGCCGCGTTTAAAGAACGGAATAGCGGCCCATAGCATCACAGGCGTTGCCAACGCAAACTCTATCCACATGGCGGTTTCGGAAGATATAAACTGCGCCATCGGTCTGCCGGGAAGGTGATCGAGCATCACAAGCAGTAAAACAGGCACAGACAAAACCGCACTGACCCAAAAGCGCAGGCTCATATCTTTTAACTCGGTTGTGTCTTCCGCGCCTTCCATTGCATTTTTAGGCTCCAACGCCATGCCGCAAATCGGACAATCTCCAGGCCCCACCTGCTCAATTTCTGGATGCATCGGACAAGTGTAAATAGCGCCCTCAATAACGGATGCAGCTTCCCTCGGCCCCAGATATTCTTTCGGAGAGGCTTCAAATTTGTGCAAACATTTTTCAGAGCAAAAATGATAGTCCTGCTTTTCAAATGTGAAGTGATGCACGGTTTCTTCTGGATCAACCTCCATCCCGCATACAGGGTCTTTGACAACACCCTCTTGAGTTTCATGATTCTCGTTACAGCAACTATCCCCCATGGTGATGTTCTCCTTTGTCTTCATTAATTTTACCCCGCAAAAACAGCCGTTCTCCGGCAAAAATGAATATGATCGAGGCGATAGATACATAGATCACCAGCATATCCGTTTGCGCCTTAATCATCAAGAATGCGCCCAGCACAACAACATCCATCACAATCGCGGTGATCAGAATGGCGGCATTAGCTTGGATTTCCTTGCGCAAATACCGCAAGATTCCCCAATGCACAGCAATATCCATGACGATGTAGAAAATCACGCCCAGCGAGGCAATCCGGCTCAAATCAAAAAACACGGTGAGGAACATGGCCAGTACAATCGTATAAACAAGCGTATGTTTTTGAATATCGCCCGGCATTCCGAAATGAGAATGCGGCACCAGCTTCATATCGGTGAGCATTGCCAGCATCCGTGAGACGGCAAAGGCACTGGCAATCACGCCTGATACGGTGGCAACGATCGCCAAAATGACTGTGAAGTAGAGGCCTAAATCACCAAAGGCCGGACGCGCCGCTTCGGCCAGTGCAAAGTTTTTGGCTTCAACAATTTCAGGCAGGCTTAAATTCGCTGCCACCGCCAAAGCAACCAGAAAATAAACAACCACGCAGATCGCAATGGATATAATAATCGCCCGCCCGACATTGCGGTGCGGATCAACAATTTCACTGCCGCTATTGGTGATGGTGGTAAACCCCTTATAAGACAGGATGGCCAGCGCTACAGCGGCCAAAAAACCGCTCGCCCCAGCGCCGGAAGCTTGCGCAGATGCGGCGTTAAAGCTCTCAAAGGAAAAACCGGAAAACCACAAGCCGACAACGCCAAACGCTGCAATTCCGCCAATTTTCAGTACGGACATAATAAGGGAGAACATCCCAATCATACGATTGCCGGATATATTAATCAGAAAAGCAAAAATTAACAGCCCCACACCCAGCGCTGGAACAAGCCAGCTATCCTTGCTTACATCGAATAATTGTAGGGTGTATGTGCCAAAAGTGCGCGCAACAAGGCTTTCGTTAATCACCATGGAGAAAAACATCAGCAAAGCCCCGGCTGCGGTGATCGTGCCCCTGCCGTAGGCTTTTTGCAGAAACATCGCAATGCCACCTGCGGAAGGGTAGGCATTGGACATCTTCACATAGGAATAGGCGCTAAAGCCCGTGACCACGGCGGCCACCAGAAATGCCAAAGGAAACCACGGCCCTGCCAGCTCCGCAATTTGTCCGGTCAATGCAAAAATGCCTGCGCCAATAATCACAGCAGTACCCATGGACACCGCACCAATCAAACTCAGGCTTCCTGCTTTATATTGTGTGGTTTTTTCATGCTGTGAATGATCCATGAGTTTGGCCCTTTCCTTGTTTTAATGTCCGCCGCAGCACCCGCCAGAACTATCGGACTCATTTTTTTCAGGCTTTTTGTCTTTTTCTTTATCGTGACAGCAAGCACCATTTTCTTTTTTTGGTTTTTCGACTTCAGAATGTTTATCGTGACCGCCGCAACAGCCGCCGCCTTGTTTATCTTCATGTGTCATGATTGTGCTCCTTCATGGTTTGGTTTCGTTGATGAAAATTTTGGAATAAAAGCCGGGACATGGGCGGCGTAATCATCATAGGCCTTGCCGAATTCAGCCCGCGCATCCGCCTCTTCCTTCCGCGCCAACCGGACATACATATATGTCAGAATCGGAAACAGTACGACGGTCGGAATGGTTGGCCATTGCAGCAAAAACCCGAACATAATCGCGATAAACCCGATATATTGCGGATGGCGTATTTTGTCATAAGGGCCTGTCACAGCCATTTTTCCAGCGCGCTGTGCTTGGAAAAGCACAGGCCAGGCGGCTGATAAAATCCAAAAACCACCACCAAGGAAAACAAAGCTGACCATGTGCATCGGGTCGAAATGCGCATTGCCCTTAAAGCCAAAAACGGTGTGCCATAAATGCCCGTTTTCATGGCTCATAAAATCGACACCGGGATATTTTTCTGCGAGCCAGCCAGACATTAGATAGATGGTAAGCGGAAACCCGTACATCTCGGTAAAAAGTGCGACGATAAACCCTGAAAAAGCACCAAAGCTTCGCCAGTCCGTTTTTGTTTGCGGTTTGGCAAAGCTAAACGCGAAGATGATAAAAATCAGGGAATTTAAAATCACCAGTGACCAGAGGCCATAAGATTGCATTGCATGTTCCATTATCTAATCCTCTTTGTCTTTGTCTTTGTTGTCATTATCGTCATGACTACCATGGCCGCCATGCCCACCATGCATAAACACATGCATCAACGGACAGGCAAGCAAGATCAGGTAAATCCAGTTATTCCCAATATGCGCGCCGTGTTCTTTAATTAAAAAATAAGCCGCTACTGCAAAAAAGAATATGCAAGTGATGCCGAAAGACGTTTTCCACCATGGCTGCTTATTATCCGGCTTGTGGTAATGTTCGTGATCGTGGTTCATGACTTTGGCTCCTTTGCTTTGTTTTTAGGATAAAGATGATCAAGAATAGGACATTCACTGAGCGGTATATCTCCGCCGGGGCAAGCGCTTGCCAGTTTTTCCAGTGCGTCATGAATATGTTTTAAATGCCGGACATTGTCTTTGGCTTCTTTGATTTTTGCTTCCGTCCGATCAAGCATTTCCTGACAGGTTGCGCTCTGCGTAGATTTCAGCTCCAGCAGGGCAGAGATATCAGACAGGGTAAATCCCAGCGACTTTGCGCGCTTGATAAAGGAAACGCGTTCAATAGAATCTGTGTCATAGAGCCTGTAACCAGCGCTTGTCCTGCCCACAGGCTCAACAAGTTTCAGCGTTTCGTAGTAACGAATAGTATCCGTTCTTACGCCGCTTTCCTTCGCCAATTGCCCAATCGTCATATTGCCCATAGCTCTTAACCCTTTCACTGGAGAGTCTACACCTTGGAGCATACTCCAAGGTCAAGCCTTTAATGCGAATGCCCACCGCTTTGATGTTGTCCGCCGGGTGGGACGTAACCTTTGTCTGAACAGGCCGTTACAGCGGCGCTCATAAAGAGTAAAAGGACTATGGTGAATAAAGATTTTTTCATTGTGCTTCCTTTTTTGATTGCGTTCAGGAATTAATGTCCGTGTGGGTTGCTATCATGATCACTTTCCGGCATTTGACTTTCTTCTCCGCCGTGAGATCCTTCCATAGTGTTTTCACCATGAGAATGGCTGTCATGGCCACCATCACCGGAAACCTCCGGCATACGCATAACGCCGGTGCCGTGACGATAAACGACTTCGCCGCCCTTAAATCCTGTAATGCCGAGCACTGTTGTTGCCAGTAAAATCAGAACGACAAAGCCAGAACTTACGGATTTCGCCCCGCGATGTTTGGCCAGTGACCATCCGGCAAGTCCGGCAAAAATAAAGGCTGTAACCAAAGCCCAGTTTTTATGATCGGTCATAGCGGCGTGGGATGGTGCATCATGCGCCACCGTGCCATAAGCATAAAAACCAGCCAGAACCGTAAGAACCGTTATCGCGCCGCCAACCCAAAGATTCCACCGTGCAACAAGCAAAAAATTAGGCTTTCGCAGCACCAGCCCGGCCAAGTAAAACAGTGCCGATATGCTTAAAAGCCCAACCGTAAAATGTACAAAGATCGGGTGCCAGTTTGGTATGATCTCAATGCCCAGCATATCAGCGCTCCCCGTTTTTAATGGTGATTATCGTGATCTTCTTCATGGTCGCTGTCTTTTTTGCGACTATTCAAAAAGCTCTGGAAATTTTCTTCATTTTCGAAATAATAAACGGCATCATCGCTCACATCCGCACCGATCACGGCGGTTGCTTTATCAACAATATTCCCGCTGACAGGGTCTGTTGCTTCACGCAATTCTTGCGAGCCTTCCAGCTTGGCTTTGCACATCTCGCAGCAGCCATAATAGGTCTTGCCATTTACCTCTGTTGGAATTTGCACATCCTCAAAGCGTGCATTATTGACCATACAGACATATTTAGCCTCAACCGGTTTCAACCAGTCAGCATGCGCGCCATCCTCGTGCGCTTCCTTTGTCTCTGTATTTGTGTCTGTTTGCGCAGGCATAGCGTCATGGTCCATCATCATGCCGTCCTTCATTTTCATTTCATCTGCCATCGCCGGAAATGTCAGAACCGTTATAATGGCTGCTAAAAATATTTTTTTCATTGCTTAAATCCTCTCTCTTTTATGGTGGTTAATCTTTTTTGTCTTTGTCCAGTTGGGCTGTCTTGCCTTCTGCTAAGGCCCCGCCAACCAGCTTGTCACAAAGGCCGTTTGGAATTTTGATCCATTCATTCACATCGGAATCTGTTTCCGCCATGCCCGCGCAGCCATGTTGATTGGCTTCAGATGCGCAATCATTCTCGCCAGCCTTAACCACGCCGTAGCATTTCTGCATGTCTTCGCCGTCCTGCGGCTCCAAATGCGCCAAAGCGCCCGCTGCCGACAGGCTCAAGATTGCCGTGGATATGGTCATGGATAGCGCTAGGTTTTTCTTCTTCATAGTGATCTCCTTTTTAAATTATGCCTCACATATAATAGTACGGCGCAAAAACGCTTATCCCTCAGAATTTTCCTCTTTTTTAAATCTGCGGCTTTCCCAGATATAATATACAACCGGAATAACGATCAGGGTTAGGACTGTCGTGCTGACCATGCCGCCAACCATAGGCAGGGCAATGCGGCGCATAACGTCTGAGCCCAGCCCGGAGGTTAGAAAAATCGGGGTTAGGCCCGCAAGGATCACACTAACGGTCATCAGCTTTGGCCGCACGCGCAGCACCGCGCCATGCATAACGGCATCGAACAGCTCTTGGCGCGTTTTGGGCGGATAGGCGCGCACTTGATGGTCAATGTAGAGCAGCATCACCACAGCAGTTTCCACCGCTATGCCCGCCAGCGCGATAAAGCCAACACCGACCGCGACAGAGAAATTATAGCCCGCGAAATAGAGCGCCCACACCCCGCCGATCAACCCGAAGGGAAGCGAGAGCATAATAAGAAGCGTACGATCAAACCGCCCGAAATGCAGCATCAGCAGCATAAATATAATAAAGATTGCCGCTGGAACAGCAATTTGCATCCGTGCTTTGGCCTCCATCATTTGCTCAAACTGCCCCGACCAGATCAGGGCGTAACCGGGCGGCAGGTCAACTTTTTCTGCGACAATTTTTTGTGCATTTTTGACGTATGTACCGATATCTACACCTTCGATATCAACAAAGACCCAGCCCGTCAAACGCGCATTTTCGCTCTTGATCATCGGGGGGCCTTCGACAAACTCAATGCTTGCCAGCTCGCCCAGCGGGATATGCTGGCCTTGCGGTGTCGGGATCAGGATATTAGAGAGATCTTCCGGGTCTTCGCGAAACGGGCGGTCATAGCGCAGCATGATGTTATAGCGCTCCCGCCCTTGAATAGATTCCGCCATTTTCATCCCGCCCAGCGCGGTGCCGATAATGTTTTGGAACACGCCCAGATCAATATTGCGCCGTGCAAGCTCGTCTCTATTTGGCTCAATCTCCAGATATTTCCCGCCTGTGACGCGATCGGCAAAGGCCGAGCGCGTGCCGGGAACATCCTTGATACTGGCCTCGATATCAAGCGCGACCCGTCCGATAACATCCAGATCATCACCTGCGATCTTGATCCCGATCGGCGTGCGCACGCCCGTTGAGATCATATCCATCCGGGTTGTGATGGGATAGCCCCAGCTATTCACCACGCCGGGGATTTTCACGCGGCTATTAAAATCTTTAATCAGTGCATCAACATCCATCCCCTCGCGCCACTCCGATTTGGGTTTGAGCTTGATCCATGTCTCGATCATTGAAATCGGCGCAGGGTCAGTGGCGGTATCGGCGCGGCCGACCTTACCGAAAACGTGATGCACTTCCGGCACCAGCTTGATCATACGGTTAGTTTGCTGGAGGATTTCCTTGGCCTTGGTAATGGACACGCCCGGCAAGGTGGTGGGCATATAGAGCAGCTCCCCCTCATAAAGCGCCGGCATGAATTCCGAGCCTGTCTTTGCAATGGGCCAGATCATAGAGCAAAGCAAAGCAAAGGCGAGCATAAGTGTCAGATATTTCTTTTTCAGCGCGCCGTTTAAAAGCGGCTTGTACATATGGATAAACCAGCGATTAATCGGGTTTTCTTCTTCCTTACGGATTTTACCGCGTATAAGCCAGAGCATCAAAACAGGCACAACAGTAATGGAGAAAATTGCCGCAAACCCCATCGCATAGGTCTTAGTAAAGGCCAGCGGTGAGAACAGGCGGTAAGATTGCCCCGTCAGCGCAAAAACCGGCATAAATGACACGGTGATAATCAACAAAGAGAAAAACAGCCCCGGCCCAACTTCCTTGGTGTAGAGCAGAATAGCCGCGTTCTTTTCCTCTCGCGTGGCACCATCTCCTAAATCCGAGAGCTTTCGATGCGCATTTTCAACCATCACTACGGACGCATCCACCATCGCGCCAATGGCAATGGCAATGCCGCTCAGCGACATGATGTTGGCCGTGATCCCCTGCGCCGACATCACAATGAAGGCCGCCAAAACGCCAAGCGGCAGCGTGACAATCGCGACAAAAGCCGAGCGCACATGTAAAAGGAAAATGAAGGAGATAAATAAAACAACAAAACCTTCTTCAATCAATTTTTCCACCAGATATTCAACCGCGCCCTCAATCAGCGGCGCGCGGTCATACACGGATACAATCTCAACCCCTTCGGGCAAGCCGTGTTGCAGCTCTTCGAGCTTTTCCTTCACGCCCTCAATCACATGCAGAGCGTTCTCGCCAGAGCGCATAATCACCACGCCGGAAACAACCTCACCCTCGCCGTTCAGCTCAGTCACGCCGCGCCGCAGCTCTGGCCCTTCAATCACGCGGGCAACATCCGATAGCTTCACCGGCGTTCCATCACGCGCATAAAGCACGATCTTTTTGAGCTGGTTTATATTGGTGACATAGCCCTTGGAGCGGATCATCAGCTCCATCTCCGCCTTTTCAATCACGCGCCCGCCCGCATCCATAGAGGCACTGCGCACCGCATCCATCAAACGCTTGATCGGCACGTTAAAGGCGCGCAAGCGGTTCGGATCGATCAGAACCTGATATTCCTTCACAAACCCGCCAACCGAGGCGACTTCTGATACGCCCGGTACGGTGGCCAGCTCGAACTTCAGGAACCAATCTTGCAAAGATCGCAGCTGCGATAAATCATGTTTCCCGGTTTTATCAATCACAGCATATTGATAAACCCAGCCCACCCCCGTGGCATCCGGGCCAATTTGCGGCACGACATTGGGCGGCAAATCGCCCTGAATTTTAGATAGCGCTTCAATGACGCGGCTACGCGCCCAATATTGGTCAACCTTATCTTCAAAGATGATATAAACAAAGGACGTGCCGAACATCGAAAACCCGCGCACATTCTTGGTTTTCGGCAGACCAAGCATAGTGGTGGAAAGCGGATAGGTTACCAGATCCTCGATAATTTGCGGCGATTGTCCGGCAAATTCAGTTTTGATAATCACTTGCGTGTCGGACATATCGGGAATGGCATCAAGCGGCGTATTCTTGATCGCCATCACGCCCGCAATCAAAAGCGCGATCATCATCATGCCAATCAAAAGCTGGTTATTCACCGACCATTCAATGATTTTCGCAACAAAAGATTGCGTTGGGTCATGGGAGAGATGCTCGTCTTCATTATTACTTTTCATCTGTATTACTCACCTTCATCGCCATGCCATCGCTATAAGGGTTCTGCGGTGCATCGCCTCTTTGCAGCCAATATGTATTTAAGGCGTGATCCATATAAATGTTCACATCTTTAGAAACATAATAATCGGGCTTTCCTTCTAAAATCCATGGCTTCAGAGCAATGACCAGTTCATTCATAGTCTCCAGCCATTCCTTATCCGTCAGGCTTTCTTTGCCTTTGATAAGCGCACGCTCAGCATCTTCCAGTACAAATTGTAATTGCGTCCCGCGAAAGACAGGAATCAAGTGATCACCCAATGTAAGGGCAGGCATAATCATTTTGGCGTTAGGAGAACGCCCGGCTGTGACTTCCGCATGTATATAAAGCGCAGCATCAACCAGATGATCAATCATCACCATTTGGTCATCATCAATATCCAGCGCGGCTAGATCCGTTTGCATACGCTTCATTTTGCGGAAAGATTCCCGCAGGGCGCTTTCGGAATCGATCAAGAATTGACCGCTCACCACAATGCTATCGTTATTCTTTAACCCCTCCAGAACTTCCGTGCGGCCTTTATAGCGCAATCCTGACAAAACTTTGCGCGGTTGAAAACGTCCTTCTCTAATCGCGACAACAACAAAATCTCCATCTTTACTTTTAAGAATTGCATCGCTAGGGATAGAGAGGCGACGTTTTACACCCGTTTCAAATTCTACATCGGCATACGCGCCGGGCTTAATCATCTTATCTGCGTTGTCCAAAACCAGCCGTACGCGGCCTGTGCGCGTTGCGCGATCAATGGTGGGATAGATATAATCAATTTGTGCGTCTTGCGCCTGAATGCCTAAATTCGGAAAAGCTACACTGACTTTGGTTTCGCCGTTCACGTAAGAAATATCCTGCTCGGCAATGCTGACATCGATCCACACTGATGAATAATCCTGTATCTGAATGACTTTCATACCCGGCTTAACGTAGCTACCCTCACGGATATTGATCTCACTGACAATCCCATCCTGCGTGGCATAAAACGGGATATAAGGCTTTGCTTTGCCTTTAATTTCCTGAATAGCCATATCTTGTACGCCAAGCGATCCGAGCCGTCTTTTGGCGGCATTAATGCGACCCTTAATTCCTGTGCTGCGAGCGCTGATATAGTCTTGCTGCGCGGAAATCAACTCCGGGCTATCGAGCATAAAAAGAAGATCACCTTTCTTAACTTCGTCGCCTTCCGCTTTGATTTTCAGCTCTTTAATCCAGCCCGATACGCGGCCTGAAATATCACTTTGCAAGCGCACATTTTCTGTCACATCGCCGTAGCTGCGTACCAGTGTACCAAAGCTTGCCATTTGCGCCTTTTCCGTGCGCACACCAATGCTCTGAATGGTTTCGGGTGCAATCGTTACACCGGAGCGTTTATTGCTCCCTTTCTTTTTACCTGCGGATGTATCATCGCCAGCATCATCTTCCGCATAAACCGGAACCAGATCCATACCCATAGGCGATTTGCCCGGTTTATCCATTTTGTAATTCGGGTTCATCGGCGCAACCCAATATAAAATTTTCCTCTCGCCTGTCTTGGTTGATGGTGAAGGCGCTGCTTGCATCACGTCTTCCTCGATAGCGCCATTCTCTTCATCGTCGCTATCCCCGTCACTTTCTAGGGCGACCAGATCCATCCCGCAAATCGGGCAGGATCCGGGGCGATCTGCCACATAATGCGGGTGCATAGGACATGTATATTGCTGCTCCGCTGCGAAGGCCGCCCCACTTATAAACGCCGGGGATTTTACAAATGCCGAAAGAAATAATGGCGCAACGACAAAGGCCAGAGCCAAAAACAGAACCGGGACTAATTTTTTCATTCTTGTGTCTCCTTTAGCAAATCAGCAGAAGTATCTGCCGTAAAACCACTTATAATATTTGAATTAAACTCTGCGGCTCTGGATGTGTGCATAGCCTTAACCTGCGCGAGTTGTGCTTGAATATTCAGACGGTCAATTTTGGCGAACAAGACACCGTCAAGCTCCGCTGTTCCGGCTTCGTAATTGCGCTGTGCAGCTTTGATTTTGCCCTTCATCGCATGGTCTTTATCCTGCAGAACTTTAACATTTTTACCCGCCGCATCCCGCATACTTTGCAACGCTGTCATTTTTTGTACCCACTGGCGGCGCATATCATCATAAGCAAACATCGCGCTGCGCTCACGGTTTTTGGCAGCTTTCAATTTGGGTTTTCGATTTTGTGAGGCCCAGAGTGGCACTGTAATTTGCGCCTGGACAGAGAACCAGTCATCTCCAGAAAAACTTCCATTTTTTCCATCTTCGCGTTGCTTATAAATGGCGTTTACGCCAAAGTTCGGCAGGAAGGCTGCGTCCGCAATACCAACGCCTTTCTTCGCGATATCAATATCCTGCGCCGCAATCAAAACGGGGTATAACGCACTAGAATCTTTATTCCAGCCTGCCTCAGCAATTTCAGGGATTTCAACCTCCGGCACCTCGTCAATCAGCCGCACAAACTCCGCCTCAATTGACGTGAGTTTAGCATCAAGATCATTCAGCTTCCGCTCGGCCTCGGCGCGCTCCACATCCACTTCAGAAAACCGTTGATAGACCGCGCGCCCCGATTCAATCTGGCCTTTAAATGTGTCTTCCAGCTCGTGATAAAAGCCAAGCTGCTTCTTAATTAGCCCCGTCTGCGTTTTTACCGCTTCATGCTCCGCCAGCTTGGTCACCAACATAAAACGCAGCCGCGCAGCCGTGTAGTCTGCCATTAACTTCTGTTTCTCGGAAAGCTGTTCCAACTTGTCTGATTTCGCGCGCAGCATGACCGGATTTGGAATTTTCTGGTTAAACCCGATAACTTTAGAGGTCGGTAAAAACCGGTCAAAGGCCGGATCTGAAACCGGCACATTATCAACACCGATTGAAAAAGTTGGGTCAGGCAATCCCAATTCCCCTTGTGCTTGCGCTCTTGTCGCCTCACTCTGCGCCAAAACACTCATGACCTGCGGGTGATCGCTCAAGCGCTGCATATACTCATCAAACGAGACGGCAAAGCTAGAGCCGTAACTTAATAAAACAAGCGCCGCGCTCAAAGCAAAAAGATGGGATTTTAGAACGATTTTGAAGGTCATAATAGTCTCCGAAATTAAAGTCACTTAAGTCTAGTACGAAGAGTATAGCGTAATCCCTCAAATTTTCTTAGAGAGGGTTTGCAGCAGTGTTTTTCGAGCGCGATAAACCCGCATCTCCACCGTCTTTGGTGTAATGCCCAGGATACGCGCGCATTCTTCTTGTGAATGGCCTTCAAGGGCAAACAAGATCAGAGCCGTCTTTAACTTATGCGGCAGCCGGTCGATCTGATTTTTCAGCAGTTTAAGTGTTTGACGGTGCTCGGTCAGGCTCTCAATATTCTCACCGCTGGTCAAAATATCGTGCAGCGATCCGCTGCCGTCATCACTACCCATCCATGTGTCCAGTGACACAAAGGATTGCAGCTTCTTTTTACGCGCGTAATCGCGGCATAAATTAAGCGCAATCTGATAAAGCCATGTTTTGAATTTATAGGCCGGATTAAAACTCTCAGCCTTATTATAAACGCGGAAAAATGTTTCCTGCACAATGTCGTAAGACGTATCTTCATCACGCGTATAACGAGTCACGAAATGAAAAAGCTGCTGTTTGTAACGACGCATTAACGCATCAAGCGCCTTATCCTGACCACTTTGCAGAGCCAGCATAATTTCTCCATCGCTGCGATTATCCGGCGCGCTGTTATTCTCCGGCGTTCCGTTGAAGCTGCTCAACAACCATCTCCTGCAGTTTTTTATTTTGCTCTGCGCTCAGAGTTTTATGCATATCCGCAAGATGCTCAAGACTTAAGCTTTGCAAAGATCCCATGGCGCTGTGGATTTTATGAACGATTGTTTCAATTTCAGGGGATTCATAACCGCCATCCTTAATAGCCTGTGCCAGCTCCATATTTGCGGTTTTCATCTGGCCTTGATACAGGGCTTTCAGGCGCTTAAACTCTTTCTCAATTGGCGTGAGCTGCTCTTCTTGTTGTGTTGTGATCTCCAATTGGTCGTGCAGTATAGAGTGCATATCACCAGTATTTCCATGCGGATGCTGGCGCACCATCAATGTATTTTGACCAATCCAAACTCCGGCAAACCCGGCGCAGGCGACGATCACTAAAAAGAAGGCTATGTGAGGAATGTTTTTCATGAGGAGGCTGGGTCCGGCTGTTCAAAACTTGCTGTCATAGGAAAGGGGGCGTTAGGTGAAAATACTTCTAATCCCAATGTATAAGCGTGCGGCGTGGGTTGGATAGAAGCTTGCGACACCATCAGCCCACCAATAAGAGCCAAGCTCAAAGAGGCATAACGAAGCTGTGTATTGCCCCAGACAGGCATCATGAATGATATGGCACTCTGCGCTGTTTTACTCTGCCTGATCTGCCTCCAAACATCAGATTCCAGCCGATTAAGACGGCTACAATTCGGCTCTTTTTGAAAAGACCGATCCAGTAATTTATCAATGGTTTTCAACAACATATCTTTTACTCCATTCGTTCAACCTTACCTCTTATACGAACTAAACGCCACTACCCCTCAAAAAATATTATAATGAATAAATTTAAGAAACGATAATGTCCACTACGACAACATACTGCCATACTAAAGGTTATCACTCCTCATTTTGCCCCCGCCGCGAGGATTCAAATTTGTTAATGGGAAAGGAATACAGGTCTCTAGATTTGATCTAGATAAAGACACTAAAGATAAGCAGTCATAATTTTAGTTTCTAAAATTTTAAGCACACAAACACTTGCCATTTTCTTTAATAAACAGTAAGAATAAGCTCGCTTTAATAGGCTTTTAGGGGTATAGCTCAGTTGGTAGAGCGACGGTCTCCAAAACCGTAGGTCTGGAGTTCAAGTCTCCATGCCCCTGCCATTCAGTCTTCCAATCCATCGGTATCAGAGAATTTTTAACGTGAAGCCCGGCGCTGCGCGGCCCTTGGGCATGAGCGGTAAGCCGACACGCGTAGAGAATGTTTAAAACACCTACTTTCTTGCCGGTTTTCTCTAG
>JAJRYK010000001.1 GCA_024275825.1 Alphaproteobacteria bacterium | reverse complement strand
CCATCAAATCAGCCGCTGTGCGTGCCGTGACTTCGGCCACGAAAAACTCCAGCAACTTCCGCTGAACTCTATCCCTTAATCTGCAACGCTTTAAACCCATAAACTATCCTAAATAATTTTACTTATCTACGACAGCCCCAAGATATTTATTATCAGATTCTCCACGAATAAAACGACTTATGGCGGTTTGATTAACTTGAAACCCTTCTTTTAGTAGTAAATTTGCTAATTTTTGCTGTGAGATTTTCTTTAAGCGAAGGCAAAAAGCCATTTTAAATCGTGTAAGCTCTATTCCGCGATTAGCAGCAAGCTTATCAACGTTGATATTATTAAAGATTTCACATAGTTTTTCTGTCATAAAGGCTATGTAAACAATATTTTCGAAGTTTGCAAGTTTTTTTTATACAAAATAATGTGTCTTATAGGCGCTTCTCTCTAAAGAAATCTTTTAAAATCTGGCCGCAGGGGTTTTCCATTATGGGGCCCTCTACCGCTGGCCTATGGTGGCAGGTGGGTTGGTCGAAAAACTTTACGCCCTGCGTGATTGCGCCGCCCTTTACATCATATGTGCCAAAGAAAACTTTGCGGATGCGGGCAAAGCTGATCGCGCCGGCGCACATGGTGCAGGGCTCTAGCGTGACATAGAGGTCATATTCGGGAATGCGCTGGCTCTTCAGTTGCGCGCAGAGATCGCGGATAACAAGCATTTCGGCATGGGCGCTAGGGTCTGATAACTCGATCGAGCGGTTG
Source organism: Alphaproteobacteria bacterium (assembly GCA_024275825.1). Classification (GTDB taxonomy): domain Bacteria; phylum Pseudomonadota; class Alphaproteobacteria; order Micavibrionales; family Micavibrionaceae; genus JAJRYK01. Next base: position 84,619 of record JAJRYK010000001.1, on the reverse strand, counting down.
GAGCCGCGCATGACCACCTCCCCTGTTTCGCCGTGCACAAGCACCGCGCCCACGGGCACTTCATCGCGCGCTGCGGCCATTTTTGCCTCTTCCAATGCCAGCTGCATGTATGTATTGTCGCTTTCCATGACAGAAGAGATACACAAAGGTGAGCGAATTGCCAAGAGAATTGCGCGGGCGGGGCTGTGTTCGCGGCGGGATGCGGAGCGCTGGATCGAAGCGGGACGCGTGCGTGTGAACGGTAAAAAGCTTGAAACGCCGGCTTGCGTCGTCACGGACGCCGATGAGATTATCGTGGATAATCGGCCCTTGCCGGGCGCGTCGGCGACGAAAATGTTCCTTTATCACAAGCCTGATGGGTTGGTGACAACGCATCGCGATGATCAGGGCCGCGCGACGGTGTTTCAAAGCCTGCCGCAGCATTTACCGCGCGTGGTGAGCGTTGGGCGGCTGGATTTGAATACCGAAGGGCTGCTGCTATTGACTAATGATGGCGGCCTATCGCGCTATCTCGAGCTGCCTGCGACGGGGTGGAAGCGCCGTTATCGCGTACGTGTCCATGGCCGGGTGAATGAAGAGCGGCTGGCGAAGCTTAAAAAAGGCATCACGGTTGAGGGTGTGGATTATAAGTCGATTGAGGCGAGCCTTGATAGCGTACAGGGTACAAATTCATGGCTGAGCGTGGTGTTGCGTGAGGGCAAGAACCGTGAGATCCGCCGTGTGATGGAGGCGCTGAATTTGCGCGTGAATCGCTTGATCCGTACGTCTTATGGGCCGTTTAATCTCGGGAATCTGGAGAAGGGTACCGTGGAAGAGGTACCGGATAAGGTTTTGCGGGAGCAGATTAAGGGATATTTTAAAAAATAATCATGAGAGTTGTTGCTGGGAAATATGGCGGGCGCATTTTAGAAACGCCAAAGGATCGGGTTATTCGCCCCACATCTGATAAAGTGCGCGGGGCGGTGTTTAATGCGCTGCAAAGCCGCGGCGCGGTGGAGGGCGCGCATGTGCTTGATGCATTTTGCGGGACAGGCGCGCTGGGGTTTGAAGCGCTGTCGCAGGGCGCGCACAGCTGTTTATTCTTTGATAAAAGCCGGGAATCTTTGGCACTGGCGAAGCGTAATGGCGCGGCGCTGGGTGTTGGTGATGAGGCTAAATTTACGCTGCAAGACGCAACGAAAATCAAAACTTGTCCCGAAGATACGCCGCCTTACAGCCTCATATTCCTCGACCCGCCTTATGATCAAAATCTTATCTTGCCCACTCTTTCTAATTTACATAATGCAAAATGGGTAAGCAGAAATGCAATTATAATGGTTGAAGCGGAGAAGGGTTTTGATTTTAGCGCAGCCCTTGATGCGCTTGATGGGGTGTACGTTATTTTAAGCGAAAAGACGTACGGTGATACGAATGTAATTTTGTTAGAATATAGCGCTTAAAGTTGCCGTTCCATTTTTGTTACATTAATTCTGACTTCTTTAAAAGGCTCGCCAACAGTTTCATATCCAAATTTTTTATAGAAATCTTGTGCGGAAACACGTGCGGTCATTTCCATCCGTTCACATCCTGCATTTTTGGCAAAATCTTCGGCAAAGTTCATAAGATTACAGCCGATGCCTGTGCCCTGAAGAGCAGGATATATAGCCATTTGCCGTAGTTTCATTTGTTTTGGAGCGATGTATTTTAGCACAACAGTGCCCATTATGTTTTTCTCATCATCCAGCGCAGCAATATGAGTTTGAAAATTTTCATTTTCCAAATCTTTCTCGCTCATCACAAGACCTTGCGGGATTCTTAAAATTTCTTCCCGAAAAGCGACAGAAAGCAGGTAAAGATCAGAGCCATACACAATTTCTTTTACAATCATACGAACATTATGTATAAAGAATTGTTTTTGTAAAAACAATTCTTAGAGGCCGGTCCCATAAACAATCCCAAGCAATAAAAGCCCGAGCGCGATGCGGTAAATTGCAAACACGGCGAAGCTGGCGCGTTCTAGCCATTTCATCATGAGGGTGATGGCGATCAGGCCAGCGATGAAGGCCAGAAATGCGGCGAGCACTATATCCATTGTGAAGGCGATATTATCCATTTTCAGCACGCTGATTCCGCCGAGCGTGCCTGCCCCGCTGATGGCGATGACGGCGAGGAGGAGGGAATAGCGCGCGGCCTCTGTCCGTGAAAAGCCGAGCCATCTTGCGGCCGTCATGGTGATGCCAGAGCGGCTGGTGCCGGGGATGAGGGCGAGCATTTGTGCCAAGCCAATGAACAACGCATTTTTCCATGTGAGATCGGGGAGCGCTTTTGTTTGCGGCTTGTAGTGATCCGCAGCCCAGAGGAGAACGCCGAAAATAAGCGTTGTCCAGGCGATGACCTCAATATTGCGTCCAGAGAATAAATCAAAATGGTGCATGATAAATCCGGCAGCGATGACCGGGATGGAGCTGAGCAGGATATGCAGCCCCAGTTTTGCGTTTTCATCTTGAATATCACCCCTTATAATTTTACATAATCCAAAAAGAAGGAGGGTAATATCTTTTCTAAAATAAAGAAGAACGGCGAATAATGTGCCGATATGCACCGCGATATCCATGAGCAGAGTTTGGCGCGCATCTTGTTCATCAAAAACATCATGCAGCAAGATCAAATGCCCGCTGGAGCTGATGGGCAGGAACTCTGTAATGCCCTGAACGAGCGCGAGAAGGAGAATGTGAAAGAGAGGCATGTGCTTTTTTATCCTTGATTTTGCACTAGCTTAAGCGAAAACATCGCCATGGTCCATGTCGCACATATTTTGGATGAGACTTGACCTCACGCTTTATCGCTCTAGTGTCGTTATATTGTTTAATGTAATGGGGAGACCGTAAATATGGTTCGTAAATTTCTTTTAGTGGCGCTGAGCGGCGCATTGATGGTTGGTGCAAGCGCAGGCGCGCAGGCGGAGTCTGCCAAATATAATTTCGATAAGGCGCATACGCAGATCTTGTTTAATGTCAGCCATTTGGGTTTTTCACAGTCTTGGGGTGAGTTTTTAGAGTATGACGGGCACATCATGTTCGACGAAGCTGCGCCGGAAATCGGTAGCGTGGAGATCACCATCAAAACCGCCAGCATCGATATGGATGATCAAAAATGGGACGACCATATGAAGAATGAAGATTTTTTCAATGTCGAAAAATTCCCGGATATGATTTTTAAAAGCACAAATATTGACGTTAATGGTGACAATACGGCCAATATCATGGGTGATTTGACCATTTTGGGCGTCACGAAGCCCGTAATGCTCGTCACCACGCATAATAAATCCGGCAAACATGCCTTTAGTGGTAAGTATGTCTCTGGTTTTTCAGCCACAGCGCAGATTAAGCGCTCTGATTTCGGCATGAATTATGGTCTGCCGATGATCGGTGATGAGGTTAATATTATCCTTGAGGTTGAATCTATGCGCGAAGAGCAAGGCGGCGAAGGTACGGGGAATAAATGACATTGAAAATGTCATCTCCGCGGTGCTGGATCATCAACGGGATAATGAGGCTTTATCATGCTCCGTAGCACCAAAAATACGTACGGCTTAATTGCTAAGGCTCTGCATTGGAGCACGGCCCTGATTATTTTAGGGCTGCTCTCACTAGGGTTTTATATGGATGGGCTGGCGTTTAGCCCGTTTAAGCTCGCGCTTTATGGCTGGCATAAATCTTTTGGGATTTTGGTGCTGATGCTGTTGGCGCTGCGCGTAATCTGGCGCTTTACGAACGCGCATCTGTTGGCGCTGCCTTCGCATCAAGCGTGGGAGAGGGTGCTGGCGAAACTAATTCACATTTTACTATACGCGGCGATGATCGGCATGCCGCTTTCGGGCTGGATCATGTCTTCGGCTGCGGAATTTCCGGTGCCGTTCTTTGGGCTGTTTGATCTGCCCGCCTTGACGGGGAAGGACGAAGCGCTGTTCAAGCTGATGAAAGAGGTTCATGAGGTTTCGGCCTTTGTGATTATCGGCATTGTTGGGCTGCATGTCGCGGGGGCGCTTAAGCATCACTTTATTGATGGCGATGAAACGCTGCAGCGCATGACAAGCCGTCTGGTCGGTTTTTGGCGTGGTGGCCTTTTGGCTGTCGTTGTCGGGCTTCTCCTTACAGCGCCACTAACATTTATATATCTTGATTATGTAAAATTAAATAAGAAAGAAACAAGCATTAATTCGCGTATTGGGGGAGAGAATGTTTTAGACCGTGAGGCGGGGTTTACTGGCGTACAGGAGGTTGTGCGCAGCGAGCATGAATGGTTGATTAATGATGAGCAAAGCACAATCGCGTTTGAGGTCATACAACATGGGCAGGTTTTTAGCGGAGAGTTTGAGGTTTTTACCGGCACAATTATGTTTGATGTTGATGATTTAGCGAGCAGTTACGCCGATATCACGATTGATATTGCCAGCATCAAAACCGGCAGCGATGATCGGGATGAGCAGGCGCGATCCGATGAGTGGTTTGATGCGCTGGCATTTCCACAGGCCCGTTTTACAACGCAGAATTTCCGCCATATTGAGGCGAATCGGTACGAGGTCGATGCGGATTTAACGATTCGCGGCATGACTTTGCCGATAATATTGCCGTTTACACTCGATATTTCTAAGACAGCAGACGGCGCGCATATCGCTAAGATGAAGGGCAATCTGATGCTAGAGCGTTTAGCATGGCGTGTAGGGCAAGGCCAGTGGGAAAGTACGGAATACATAGGAAACCAAGTGATTTTAACGATTACGCTACAGGCATTTCAATAGCGGCGCTGCATAATTTTCGTGTTTGCGCTGGCGGGCAAAACGCGCTAATGATTTTTATATAAGAAAATTAAAACATAAATCTTAAACTAAGGAGTCTGGCCTTCGCCATGACTCTAAGCTAGAGTAACGCTATGAGAACATTGTTTCATCTATGGTTGCACCCGTTTTCAAGGAAAGTGCGAATCGTTTTGGCCGAAAAAGGGCTGGAATTCGATTTGCAGATTGAAAAAATATGGGAGCGCCGTACGGAGTTTCTGGCGCTTAACCCTGCTGGTGATGTACCGGTATTGATTGAGCAAGATGGTACGACGCTCGCAAATTCTCAGGTGATTTGTGAATATCTCGAAGAGGTTTACCCCGAAACATGTTTGCTTGGCACCGATCCCGTGCAGCGCGCGGAGACGCGGCGGCTCATGAGCTGGTTCGATGTAAAGTTCAACCGTGAGGTTACCGATAATCTGGTCGATGAAAAGCTGATGAAGCAATTTTTGCAAATGGGTGAGCCACATGGGCCGTCTGTGCGTGCCGGGCATGCCAATATTCATTATCATCTTGATTATATCGGATTTTTGACGGAAAAGCGCGAATGGCTGGCGGGGGATCAGTTTTCTTTGGCTGATATCGCGGCGGCGTCACACCTTTCTGCAATTGACTATATCGGTGATGTGCCATGGGAAGAGCATGAGGCCGCGCGGGAATGGTATGCGAAGGTCAAGGCGCGTGATAGCTTCCAGCCTCTTCTTGAAGATCGTATTCCTGGCTTTGATCCAATTGGCCATTACGAAGATGCTGACTTCTAATAGCGCTTAAACTGCGCATTAATATTTCAATTTTGAGTCATGCTCTTGCTTTTTAAAGCATAATTCATCACATTATGTGCATGCAAAATAACAAAAAACTTTTCTGTTTTGGCTACGGCTATTCCTGTGACTATTTAGGGCATGAGCTGATGCAGCGCGGAGGCTGGACGATTTCTGGGACAACGCGTGATCAGGAGAAGCAACAAATCTTGCGGGCGCGTGGGGTTGAAGCACACTTATTTGATGGAGAGCATCCGCTGGTTGACCCGTTTCATATGCTTGAGGGAACGACACATTTGCTGATTTCTACGCCGCCGGGGGATGAGGGCGATCCATCTTTTCTGCATCATGCGCAGGATATTCTACGCACCACCAGCATTGAGTGGGTGGGCTATCTTTCCACCACCGGTGTGTATGGTAATCGCGATGGCGAAAAGGTGTATGAGACATCTGAAATCCGTCCAACTTCACAACGTGGATCGCGCCGGGTCTTGGCGGAAGAGCAATGGAGTTCGTTACTAAAGTCTGACAATTTACCGCTTCATATTTTCCGCCTTTCCGGTATTTATGGTCCTGGCCGCAGTGCGCTTGATTCTGTACGTGCGGGCGTTGCGCGACGGATTAACAAGCCGGGCCATGCCTTTGGCCGCATTCATACGGAAGATATTTCCAATGTTTTACTTGCGTCGTTTGAGCGCCCACAACCGGGGCAAGCCTATAATGTGTGCGATGATGAGCCTGCGCCGAGTCATGAGGTGATTGCCTATGCGTGTGAATTATTGAAGCGCCCGTTGCCGCCAATAGTGAATTTTGAGGATGCTGATCTCTCACCGATGGCGCGCAGTTTTTACATGGATAATCGCCGCGTGCAAAATGCTAAAATTAAAGAAGAGCTGGGTGTGAACTTAAAGTACTCGAATTTCCGCGCCGGCCTTGAAGGCTGTATGGCAGCCGAAGATTATGTGGTCTCGTTGTTTAAGGGGATGGGGCGTTAATTACTTTTTATTCTTAAGCGCCTGATGCGCATCATAGGGCAAACGCACCGTCACTGTTGTTCCCCGCCCGACTATGCTGTCGATATGAAGGTGTCCACCATGCAATTCGGTAAGCTCTTTGGTGATGGCCAGGCCGAGGCCGGAGCCTTCGTGATCGCGGGCGTATGAGTCAGAGACTTGTTCGAAGGGCCGCGTGATATTGGCCAGCTTGTTGGCCGGAATGCCGATACCGTTATCGATGATTTTAACCGCAAGATAGTCAGCGCGCTCATGACATTCAAGCTTCACCTCGCCATTTTGATTGGTGAATTTTACGGCGTTGGAAAGCAGGTTGAGGATGATTTGTAAAAACGCGCGGCGGTCCCCAACGATTTTGAGTGCATCATTTTGAATACCCTTAATATTGAGCTTGATCTCGCCTTCTAGCGCGCGATTTTCAACCATATGCGCGGCCATTTTCATGGTTTTGGCCACGTTGAATTCTTCGAGCACCAGCTCGTATTTACCCGCCTCGATCTTTGACATGTCGAGGATATCGCTGATCAGATCGAGCAAATGTTCACCGCTTTCGCGGATGCCGTTAATGTAATCGAGATATTTTTCATTGCCGATTGGACCAAGGAGCTGTTGCTGCATCATCTCTGAAAAGCCGATAACGGCATTGAGCGGCGTGCGCAGCTCATGGCTCATATTGGCAAGAAACTGTGACTTGGCGGCGTAGGCGCGCTCGGCTGATTCTTTCGCGGCTTTCAGCTCTTGCTCATATAAAACCCGCTCGGTCATGTCCTGCATGATGCCGTAGAGCGCGGTGAGATCGTCGTCCTCATCAATCGCGCAGCGCCCCTCGCAGTGAATATAGCGCACCTGCCCATCGGGGCGGGTGATGGAAAATTCCATGTCGTAATTATTATGTTCGATGATGGCGCGCTCGAAGGCTTGGTTCACGCGTGCAATATCGCGGCGATTAATCAGCGTCGCCATGGATTCGATGGTTGGCTTAAATTCGTCGGGCGCAAAGCCGAAAATGCGGTAAATTTCATCCGACCAGGTAATGTCATCTTGGCCAATGATCCATTGCCAATGTCCCATCCGCGCGATGGATTCTGCCTCTTCCAGCTGTTTCTTGCTACGCTCTAGCGTCGCATGCGCAAGGCTCATGAAATGGGCAAGCTCTTCGCTGTTTTGATTGTCTGCGCCCGATGGTTTTCTTTTCTTTGGCGCAGTAGCAGAGGCTTCTGAGCCGATTAGATAGCGCTTTTGATCCGGCGTGGTTAGCCAGTCAAACTGGAACGAAAATTCCGTTTCATGGCCGTTGATTTTCACATGGTGAAGGCCGGAATTCACATCATCAATGGTTTTGAATCCGGCCCTGAAGCTCAGAACCGCATTGATATCAGCGCTGTTCTGTCGTGAATCCATGTGAGAGAGCTGGCGAAAACTGTCGCTGGCAAATAAAATTTGTCCGTTTTCTGCCACAGCAATGCGCGCCACGTCGTCTTTTTGAGACATTTGCGTGGCAAGAGAATCTTGCGGTATTTGTTTTCGTTTGCGACCAAACATGGATAAAAAATCTTGAACAGAAGATGAAAGGGCTAGCGATTGCGAACCCCTACTTAATACCATAATTTAAAAAGGGTGAGTTTGACAAGCTAAATAGCAAAAAACCGCACCTTTGTGTGGAGCGCGGTTTTTATTTATACGGGTATTTGGGAAGGCTATTTAGTACTTCACGGCGCAGCCATAGGGCATGGTTTGCGGTGTTTCAACGGGCTGACCGGTCGTTAGGTTGTCAAGCGCGGCGAGGACGTAGTTTTTTGCACCTTTAATCGTTTTTGGGCTGGGGCTTGACTTATCATCGATCGCACCGGCATAGGCGAGCGTGCCTTGCGTATCAATCACGAACATGTGCGGCGTGGTTTTGGCCGCATAAAGCTTGCCGATTGCGCCGCTGGGGTCGAGAATTTTTGCGGTGATGGTGGCGCCTTGATCATCGACGATCTTTTGCGCTTCTTTAGCATCGACATTGCCTTGTTTACCGGGGGCGGAAGATACGATGGAGATCCACTCTACGCCGTCTATCGCTGCTGCGGCTTTTTGCGTGGCTTGCATGTTACCGCTGCGGTAATGTTTGATGACGAAGGGGCATTTATGGTTGGTCCATTCCAGCACGACAATCTTGCCCTTATGATCGGATAGTTTGAAGGCATTGCCGTGAATATCGGTGGTCATGAAATCCGGCGCAGTTTCGCCGACCACGGGCGCCGCATGGGCGGGCATGGCGATCAGCAGCATGAATGCGCCGAGCAGTTGGGTGAGTTTTTTCATTGTTTTAGTCTCCTTTAGTGTTTGGTTTAGGTGTTGATCGTGTCAGCCACCATTGATGGCGTCAAAATTTGCGGTAAAATCTTTGGCGCTGGTCGTATGCCATTTGCGTCCGGCGCCCCGTAATACACATAGAGCGGTACGCCGTTTCGTCCAAATAAATCGAGATATTGTGTAATTTTTGGATCTTGGTTGGTCCAGTCACCAATCAGGAAGCGTACGTTTTTCTCAGCGAACAGCGCCTTCGTGCTGTTGATGTTGATCGCCGCAGCGTGATTAACCTTGCAGGTGATGCACCAGGCGGCGGTCATTTCCACGAAGACGGGATCATTGGTGGATAGAGCGCTCTCTAGGGCCTCATTGCTGAAGACCTCGCCAAATGCGCGTACGCTTTGTTGTTGTGTGGTTTGGGACTGTTCGCCGCCGGAGGGGAGAAGTTTAACCGCGCCGAGGAATGAAATGGCCGCTAAAATTATGACGAATATGCGCAGGTTTTGGTTTTTTGGTTTATGCGCGAGCAGCCAAATCCCAAACGCAATCGCGATCATGCCCATCAGCGCGCCGATTGTGCCCATTGATCCGGCTTGCTGGCTGAGCACCCAGACCAGCCATGCGGCAGAGGCGTACATCGGGAAGGCGAGAAGTTGCTTGAAAATTTCCATCCACGCGCCGGGCTTGGGCATGATGTGTTGCAAGCTTGGCAGGACCGACAAAAGCAGGTAAGGCAGCGCCAAGCCGAAGCCGAGCGCGGCGAAAATGGTGAGACTGACGATGGCGGGTTGGAGTAATGCAAACCCGATCGCAACGCCCATAAAGGGCGCTGTACATGGTGTGGCGACGAGAGTTGCCAGCACGCCGGTGAAGAAGGAGTTGCTGTAGCCGTGGCTCTTGTCATTGCGTTTTTGCGTGAGCTTGCCGCCAATATTGGTCAGGTTAGCGCCGAACTCGAACATGCCCGAAAGATTAAGACCGATAATGAAGAGCAGATAGGCCAGCAGTCCGACCACAAGCGGGTTTTGCAGCTGAAAGCCCCAGCCAATTTCAGCGCCCGTCATTTTCAGCGCGATCAGCGCGCCAGCGATGGCGAGGAAGCTGAGAATAACGCCGCCTGTGTAAGATAGGCCGTGCATGCGCGCCTGCTCAGGATGTTTTTCGGCGATTTTGACCAGGCTCAGCGCCTTGATCGAGAGTACCGGGAAGACGCAAGGCATGAGGTTGAGCACGATACCGCCGAGCAGCGCGAATATGAGCGCGCTGATGAATGTGGTTTTGGGTAGGGCGTTATTTATGGAGCCGGATGTGGCCTTAGATGTGGGCTCACTTAGCGCGCTTGCCATTGTAGCGGCAGGCTTAGCTGTGAACTGCGCCGCCTGGCGCTTGCCATCTGGCGCGCTGAAGGTGAGGACGCCCTCTATATTGCCAACGGCAGACAAAGCACGATCGCCGCGCGCTTGAGAGAGGGTGAGTGCGCCGTTATCAGGGCTGGCTTGTACGGGCTGCGGATTGTCGATTACCCCCCATTCAAGAGGGAAAAACGCGAGGGTGTTTAGATCAATGCCTGTGAGATCAAGGTCGCGTGCTTGGCTGAAGTCGAGTGTCAGTTGGCCATCAACCTCACCATAAAAAACCGACCAGTCTGTTTTGATGGGTAGGCTGGCGCGTGCTTCCAGCAGATAATCATGGTTGTTTTCGTCTTGCGCATTCGGCCCGTTGAGGGTGAACTCATATGTGCCAAATTCCGGGATACATTCTTCCTTACAAACCAAAACTTCAAAATCCGCACTGAACTTCAGTGGTCCATCGGGTAGTATTTCTGGTGCCTTGAGCTTTTGCAGTAGGGTCACATGATCTTCATAACCGTAATTCAGCAGCGGATCATACGGAATTTTAGTGGGCGCCGGCCAGTAAAATTCGCTAATCTCAAACCCTTCGGGCAAGCTCCAATTAATGCGCGCGGCGGACCCGCTATCGCCGGGATTTACCCAATAGGTATGCCAGTGCGGGTAAATCGATTGCTCAATCCCCACCCATATTTCTTGCCCGGGCTGAATAGCCCCGTATTCAGGGAGAAGGCGGGTCTGTACGTATTGTTCAGGCTCTTGCGCGGTGCTTTGCCGTGTTTCAGCCTTGCTGGTTAGCGGCGGTGCTAGCATAAAAACTGCACAGAGCAGCAAGAGTAATGATAAATACTTTAAACTAAACCGCATACTTTAACCTTTGCGCAAAGATTCAGGCCTCGCTAGACCCTGTTTCAATCTTCCGTTACTTTATCGTTTTAAGACTTGGAAATACATATGAATTAATTCGTGGGCTAAAGGCTTGCGGTTACATTAAAATCATGATTTTATGTCTAAATATAATAAAAAATACTGCGTAAGGATTAAACCATGACCCCCGACTTTCAAGGAGCATCCGTGATGTCTGAACAGCCAGCACAACCTATTTGGGAGCCAACGCCAGAGCAGATGTACTCTAGTGTTCTCCATAAATTTCAGCAATTTGTTGAAGCGAAGCGAGGCCTTGATTTTGGAGAGCCCGGGCAAGACGCGTATCGTGAAATATTCACCTGGAGTGTGGGATTTGATTACGAGAATGTTTTGGAAGAAGGCCAGCGTCCTGAACAGCGTCCTGGATGGACGCCGAATACAACTGAAGATTTCTTATCTGACGTCTGGGATTTCACAGGTGTAATTGGTGAGCGTGGACCAGTGGTCATGGAAAAGATAGATCATGCGCCTTATTATCGTTTCTTTCCGGATTCAAAAGTAAATTATACTGAAAATATACTGGATTACTGGATTAAGAATCCAGATGAAATAGCCATTATTTACTCACATCAAGGCGATAATGTTATTAAATGGACAGGACGCACACTATGCGAGAAGGTAAGCCAATGGGAGCAAGCCCTTCGCGCGCAAGGTATAAAAAAAGGGGACTGCATTGCTCTAAACACCACTTACACACTGGATGTTGTTGCTTTGACCCTGGCCGCAGCTATGATTGGCGCACCACTAATTTTTGCAGGCACTGAGATGGAGTTGGTGGCTATTACTAAACGTTTTCAGCAAGCAGATCCAAAATTATTGATTTCAATAGATGGATTCAAGCATAAAAATAGAATTCTCAACCATATGTTAGCGGAAAATAGCGGAAGACCGGATCGTCCGCTTGAAAAAAGATTGTGCGTTGAGAAATTGCAAAAGAATTTACCGACTGTTGAGGATACGTGGATTTTGCCTTACGCGAATGGAGAAACGGCAAATACAGAAAATTTATCAAACACACATGATGCTTACGCTATAGTGAATGGCTTTGTGTCCAAACCACTTGAGTTTGAGGAACATGATTTTGATGATATTTTATATTATCTATTTACATCAGCCTCTACAGGAACATCAAAAGGTCTGGCTCATTCCCATGGGCGTATGGTTGTACGCCACAAGGGCGAAGCCATTAACATGAACTTTTGTCCTGGTAAAATATATCTGCAGGATACAGTTATTAGCTGGATGATGATGCCCTATCACGTTTCTGCTTTGGGGTCAGGCACGACCATTATGATTTATGATGGTGACTACATGTATCCCAAACCTGAAACACAGCTGCAGTTTGCACATGATCATGGCTGTACGCATTTTGTTACCTCAGCAGCAAAGGTGAAGGGGTGGCACGAAGCGGGACTTGATTTGCGTAAGATTGACTTATCGTTAGATATGTTTGAATGTTTTGGTTATACGGGCGGTGCGCTTGCGGCACCAATGTTTACATGGATTAGTGAGTGTATTGTTTCCGGCATTCCTATTTATAGTTGCTCAGGCGGGACAGATGGAAACTTTATCGCAGTTGGCCCCAATGCTTATAGTCCGGTTTTTGCTGGGCAGATTGTTGGGCCTATGTTGGGCACAAAAGCAGAGAATTTGAGTGAAGATAGTAAGTCTTTGGCGCCAGGCGTGCGAGGAGAGTTATGTTTTACAGCGCCTTTTGTTTCTATGCCGGTTTATTTGCTCCAGGATCCAGGCGCTAAGCGCTTAGGCAAGGAGTACTTTCTTGCCCATGAAGTTAATGACCGTGGATATCCAATATGGGGACATGAAGACAAGATGACCTTTGTTGTAGATTTGAGCAGCCAGTCTCATAATCTTGATATACAGTGCGGTCAAATTGTTATTTATGGTAGATCAGGTTTAACACATAACAAACATAATTTGCGCTCTGAGCCCTATGATATTTACAATGAACTCGATAAAAAACTGCCTGCTGAATATAAAGCAATGATCAGGGAGAGGGCGTCTTTAAATTTCTTTGTTGGCGATGATAACCAAATTGCTTTTTTTGTGGCCTTAAAAAATGGGTCAACGGATTTTCCGCAGGCTCTTAAAGAGCAGATTATCCGGGTTGTTTCAGAAAATATTGGGAGTTATGCTGTGCCGGATCATTTTGTCGCACTTCCAGCTTTTCCTGAAACACCAAGTGGTAAGGAGATTGCAAAAGTGCTTAATAAAGTACTGAATGAAGAAATGCCTGATGATCCAGACACATATATCGCAAAAGACCATGAGGGTAACCCAATTTCTGGTGAAGACATGATTAATACCATTTATGGTTGGGCTGTAAAAAAACGTGCTGAACTTTTAGATCAACGCCCACAGCCAAAGCTGGAAAATGGATAAAATATATGCGGGGCTATTTCGGCATTGGGGTTGAGGGAATCAGCAAGGCGCAGAATGTGGGCACGATTGCGCGCAGCGCGTATGCCTTTGGGGCGAGCTTTTTCTTTACGATCGCGCCTGATGTGGATATGCAGGCGATGCGGGTGTCGGACACGGCGGATTCGTTTGAGCATATGCCGTATTACGAGTATGAGAGCGCTGAGGTGCTTGACCTGCCCAAAAAATGCCAACTGGTTGGTATTGAGCTGGTGGAGGATGGGGTTGAACTGCCCAGCTTTCGCCACCCTACCCGCGCGGCCTATATTTTAGGACCGGAGATGGGCAGCCTGTCGCCTGAGATTATTGAGCAATGTGATCACGTGGTGCAAATTCCGATGAAATTCTGCGTCAATGTTGGCGTTGCGGCGGCGCTCGTGATGTATGACCGGATGATTTCCATGGGACGCTTTGCCGAGCGACCGGTCAAGGCAGGCGGGCCGCTGGAAAGGCGTGTGAAGCCTGCGCACGCACATCGGCGTAAGGTGCGGACGAAACGCGCTTAAGGCAGGTCTACTCAAACGCTCCCGATAACCTGATATAAACACACCCGCTTTTCTTGCAGGCATGCACGACCGGGACTGGTTTTTCACGTTCGCGGATAATGAGCGCGCCAGTATAATATTCCTCATCCTCGTTGCCTAGGCCACCATTGAGGACAAGCGTGATTTCGCTATAGCGCACTTCGCGGCGGGCAGTGTCGCAGCCCGGCGCCATTTTGGTCATGCCCATCTGGCTTTTTTTACATGTAACAGGGATGTCAAAGCGATCAATACCCGGCCGGTCGGTATGCCACTGTAATGTCTGGCGTGCCTGGGACAGGCGCTCTAGAAGATAATGCTCTATGGCGTGCGGCAGGCTGCAAAGATCCTCTGGCCAGGGGGCACACTTCCCCTCTTCGGTGCAGCGCTGTTGTTTGGCTTTTTGGTCAATACAGTCCAGTACGTGCTCAAGCGCGTTTGCGGTCATGGATACGGGCGGGCAGTGCTGCTGGATCAGCGCCGCGCTAAGTGATTCGCATTGGCGAATAAAGCCGCGCGCCTGTGGCTGCAGGCTGAGATGGGCGGAGACGATCACGCGCTGCTCTACCGGCAAACATCCAGCGGCATATTCGGCCAACAGGCTGAGATACAGGTCATTTTGATAGCTGAGGTTTTGATTTTGGCTCATTGCAGGGCCTCCAATTGTTCATTGCTGCGCAATCGCTTGAGCGCAGCGCGGATGCGGGATTTCACGGTGCCGAGCGGCAGGCCAGTCTCTTCGGCTATTTCGCCATGAGCTTTGCCTTCGAAGAAAGATTTATAGAGCAGCTCAGATTGGTCTTTGGGTAGGGTTTTAAGGGCTTCTCCGATGGTTCCATGCTCGTCTTTGGCTAAAAGTCTGGCTGATGGGCCGGGTTTGTCGTCTTCAACCCAGATCGGATCGTAATCAACGATGGGTTCTCGGCCGGTTTTGCGCAGCGAATCGATGCGCTTGTTGCGCGCAATGGTGTAGATCCAGGTGCTGGCCTTTGCGCGCGCAGGATTGTAGGAGCCAGCCTTGCCCCACACGGCGAGCATGGTCTCCTGCGCCAGCTCGTCCGCGGCCTCTGGGCTCATATAGTTTTTCATGAGAAAGGATTTAATGCGCGGCGCGAAATGCTTGAACAGGGTGATGAAAGCTTCGCGATCTTGCGTTTTGCCGACAGCCTCCAGCAACTGCTCGAAATTTTCGGCAGGCTGGTCGGGCAGTCTCGCAATGGGCGGCGCGGTGTTCATAGGCGCATTAAGGCCCATTTGGCCGGGATCGTCAAAATAAAAACGCAATCGCTCTTCTTTCTTTGGGGCGCGGTATCATTGTATCTTGTACGGTGGAAATGCGCCTATGGATTAATTTAACAGCAGCTATTTTAAAATTCTCAGACAAGCGTATAATGATGTGTAGAAAATATGTTCTTTTACGGGGCGCCGCCCCTTAACACTGTCTGATTATTGACGTCAATAAAGGTTTTTCATGAAACGTACGGCTTATTTCCTGACGATAATGATGTTTAGCGTGGCTCTTGCCGGCGTGATTTCAACGAGCGCGCACGCCTCTCAGCCACGTTTGTTAAGCGTTGAGGGCGATTGGTCTGCCTATGTGTTTACCGAAGGCGGCAATAAAGTTTGCTATATTGCCAGCAAGCCAACAAAGTCCGAAGGTAAATACTCCAGTCGCGGCGAGATTTTTGCGCTGATCACTGATCGCCCGAATGAAGGCTCGCGCAATGTTTTTAGCTATATTACCGGCTATGATTATAAGGCCGGCAGCGATGCCAGTGTTGACATTGATGGGCAGTCTTTTGTGCTCTTTACGCAAGATGATACGGCCTGGACGCCGGATGGGGACATGGATAATCGTTTGGCTGCGGCGATAAAGACGGGCTCTAAAATGGTTGTGCGCGGCGTATCTTCGCGCGGGACCAAGACGAAGGATACATTTAGTTTGCGCGGCTCTGGCGCAGCCCAAGACCGAGTAAAGAAGGAATGCCGTTAATTTAACAAAAGTTTAACCAAAGAAGGATTAAGACAATGAAGTATATTGATGTCTCTCAGAAAATACATCTGACCAAGGAAGCTGAACAAGAAGATGTGAAGCAGGCTTTGTTAACCCGTATGCGCCGTGCATTTAAGGTCGATACATTGACTGAAAAAGACACAGGTTTTCATTTAGTTGGTACAACGGGCGGCCCTAAGGGGTTAGTTCGTCATGCGAATGTCGATATCGATGTCAGTGTTATTAAAAGCCAGGAAAAAATCCGTGTTTTGGTGAATGGGTATTCGGACACATCTCGGTCACTGCTTATTTCATATACATCGCTGTTTTTGCTTGTTTTGTTTACAGGGCTCTTGCCCGGTTCTATTGAGACGAGCGGCGCGGAAAGTGGCGCGGCAGATGCGCTTGTCTTTGTATTCTTTGGTATTTTTATCTTCTATGACATTAATAAGAAGCTGGCAGAGCCGGGTGATCATATCCGCGCGGCGCTTGATTCTCTTGATGTTGAGTTTGGATAAACATCTTGGCCCTTTCGGATGTCGTGTCTGGTGGGGCTTAGGCCTCTTATCCTGTTGATTTGAGGCTATATTACAGAAATTCTTGGAATTTAAGGTGGGCTGTGCTATTTGAACGGACATCATTTTTAAGAGTGTTTAAATTCAATAAGCTAGCGCGGTGTGAAAGTGGCGCTGGTTTTTATGAATTAGACGATCATTTGGAGCATGACACGGTGCAAAATAGCGCATCCTTTAAAGAACGATACGCCCTCCACAGGCTGTTCAAATTCCGTCGCCGTTACGTTTTTACGGCGGGTAACCGGATTCGCTTGCGCTATATGATGGGCGCGGGCGCGTTATGCATCGTTGCTGCGATGGCCGGGCTCGCGCATTCCCCCTTGATGAGTGATGTGCACCAGTCTTTAGAGAGGCGCTATCGGGCCAGCGATGGACAGGAAATTGCCCTGTTAGGTGGCAACGATGGGACAGAGCGCCTTGCACTGCAGGATCACATTTCCGAAGGCATGCGTTTGGCGGCGGAGGCGATTAAAAAGCGCCCTGTACCGCTGGATAAAAACCTGACGATTGGGCCGGGCGATACGGTTGCTGGCATTTTGCAAAAGGCAGGTTTGAGCGCTACGGATTCATATTTCGCGGTAAAGGCGCTGGGTGAGCATACGGATTTGCGCGGCGTAAAGCCGGGGCAAAAGCTGCGGGTGCATTTCAAGCCGGGACCAGATGATGCGCAAATGTTTAAAAAACTAACCATGCAGATCAGCCCAATTAAAGAGGTTGAGGTGATCAAGGGCGCGGATGAAACATTCACTGTGACGCTGCATGAAAAAGAGCTGAAGCCAAAAACCTATGCGCGCGGCGCGCAAATTGAAACCTCGCTTTATGGCTCTGCGATGAAGGCGGGCATTCCGGCGCAAATCATCGCCAATGTTATCCGCACCTATTCCTGGAACGTTGATTTTCAGCGTGATATTCGCAGTGGTGACAAAATCGAGGTGTTGTACGAGACCAAAGAAACCGATGATGGGCAGTACGCGAAATATGGTGATATCCTCTATGCCAACCTGAGTGTTGGCGGGAAGGATATCCCGATTTACCGTTTTGAGATGAAAGATGGCCACGCAGAATATTTTGAGGCTGATGGACAGAGCATTAAAAAGACCTTGATGAAAACGCCTATTGATGGCGCGCGGCTTTCTTCGGGCTTTGGCATGCGCAAGCATCCGGTGCTGGGTTATGGTAAGATGCATAAGGGTATGGATTTTGCCGCGGCCACCGGCACGCCGATTTATGCGGCGGGCGATGGCGTTATTGCCTATAAGGGGCGCAAAGGTAGTTACGGTAATTATATTAAGATCCGCCATAACGGCAAGCTCAATACCGCCTACGCGCATATGCATAAATTTGCCAAGGGCATGGGCACCGGCAAACGCGTGAAGCAGGGCCAAGTGATTGGCTATGTTGGCACGACGGGCCGCTCTACGGGGCCGCATTTGCACTATGAGGTGATGGTCAATGGTGTACAGAAGAACCCTAAGAGCATTGACCTGCCAACGGGCGAGCAATTGGCGGGCGCGGAATTGACGCGCTTTAAAAGTGTAGTGAAGAAACTTGATAAACGCTATGCGAGCTTGAAGCCGAAGGATAGCGTGAAGTTGGCACAGACACGCGCAGGCCAAGCCGAATCAAAGATTCTGCGTTAAGCAAACATCATTTTTGTATAAAGCTTCCTCCCCCTGAGAGGGAGGATTGATGTGGGGGGCAAGCGCCTATTCTTCAGGTTTTCTCAAAAACCTCAATCCATAAATAACGATCAATACCCCCGCCATGGCGAACCAGAATAACGTGTATTGCCCGTGATTATTGGGCGGATACCAGCGTTCGTTGTTGGGGAACATATCCGTAGGGATGCGGTCTGGCGCGCCTTGCTTAAAGCGCTCTGATGAACGTTCGGCGTATAATATGTAGGGCAGTGGCGGGGGCAAGTTTTTGGCCGCTGCGATTTCCTCTAGATCAAGTTTATACCAGACATCCTCTTCCGGCAGATTGTCAGGGGTGAAGCTGTTCCAGTCCGGCGCGCGGGCGAGACCTTCGAACCAGAGGGTTTGATTGTTCAGGTGTCTAATCGCCTGTACGCGCTTTTGAGAATTTGCAAAGCCGAGATTAACGAACAGCGTGCCCGTCTGTGTCTCAAGGGGAACAAGCAGGTGAAAGCCGATCTCTTCGCCCTTTGTTCTGGGACCGACAAAGAGCGCTTTGTCAGCGAGGAAGCGCCCTTCCACACGGCCATAAAGAAAAGCGCCATCGGTGAAATTTTGCGCGAAAAGATCTTGAGATTGCGCTGCTGCACCGTCATAAGCCCGATTGAGCTTGCTTAAAATTTCAGTCTTCCATGCACCGCGCTGAAACTGCCACGTGCCGAGGCTGCATAGGATGAGCGCGCCAATGATGGTGAAAAACGTTGCCCAGAAGGGCGGTTTTTGAAGGCTGCGATTATTTCCAGTCATTGGGACGATGTTTATATTGCAGGGCGATGATGTATCCTTTAAGCGGCTTGAGCAGGCCGAGTGTTAGGCCAAGCGTCACGATGGTCCAGAGCACGGCGTGCACCCAGAGCGGCGGGCTTAACGAAAACTCCAGCCAGAGGGCCAGCGGCACCAGCAGGAAGCCCAGAATAAACACCAGAAACACAGCCGGGCCGTCGGCGCTGTCATTTTTGCTTAAATCCAGCCCGCAACCCTCGCATGTATCTTTGAGCGTCAGGGTAAAGCCGGGCGGGTAGAGATCGCCGGTTTTGCATTTGGGACATTTGCAAGATAGACCGAGCTTGAGCATTTCTGTATCTATGAGGGCAGGCGGGATCATGCGGGTGCACCACCTATGGCGCGGCGATGGCGAGCGCGCTGTGGTCGATGCCGATCGTGTTGCCCCACCAGTAAATGGCGACGAAGAGGAACAACCAGACCACATCAACAAAGTGCCAGTACCAGGCGGCGGCCTCGAAGCCGAAATGCTTTTCGGGGGTGAAGTGATTCTTTTTCGCGCGGCGCCAGCACACGCCGAGGAAGATCGTCCCAACCAAAACGTGGAAGCCGTGAAAGCCCGTGGCCATGAAAAAGGCCGAAGCGTAAATACCGTCGGTGAAGCCGAATTTCACGTGGCTATATTCAAAAAGCTGGAAGCCGAGGAAGATGGAGCCCAGGGCAACAGTAAGGAATAACGCCTGTACAACTTGAAGATTTTTGCCCTTTTGCAGGATCTCGTGGTGCGCCCAGGTGACTGTGCAGCCCGAGAGTAGCAGGATCATGGTCATCAGGAGAGGCAGGCCAAAGGGCCCGACAGTTTCAATATTTTCCGGTGGCCAGACAAAGCCAATGGCCTCGGTCGGGAAAAACGCGCTGCTGAAAAATGCCCAGAAGAAGGCGACGAAGAACATAACTTCGGACGCGATAAACAGCATCATGCCAAAACGCAGGCCGACTTCAGTAATGGGATTATGCACTTTTTCCGTGACGCTTTCGAAAATCACATCCTTCCACCAGAAAAACATGGTGACGAGGATGGCAATAAGGCCGAGGATAACGCCCTTCATGCCGATTTTAACGCCGAGAAACTCCACGTCATGCATGAACAGCACCATACCAAAAGTAAAAAGCCCGCCGGCAAGCGCGCCGGCAAGTGGCCAAATGCTGGGCCTTACGATGTGATAAGGGTGTGGTTTGCCGGTTGTGCCATATTCGATGTTGTCAGCCATGTTTTGAATTCCTTAATTGTGCGCGAAAGGGTAGCGGATTAATCGCCATTTTCGCCTTCATTGTAAAACGCTTCGAGCGCTTCTTCAAGCGCCTTCGACTCGGCGGGGAAAAAAGTGTAGGACAGCGTGATGGTGTGCACGTCAAACATGTTTGGATCATCGTTCATGGCAGGGTCGACGAAGAACAGTACAGGCATGGAGACCTCCTGATTCGGCGCCAGGACCTGCTCGTCAAAGCAAAAGCACTGAATTTTGTGAAAATACTTTCCGGCTTTGAGCGGTGTGACGTTATAGAGCGCGGTGCCTACAGTGGCATGATTCTCACGGTTGCGGGCATGAAAGGCTGTTATGCCGCGCTGCCCGAGCTTTACTTTAATTGAGCGCTGTTCTGGTTTGAAGACCCATGGCAATTTGCGGCTGGTGTCGGCATTGAATTGGACCGTAACGGTGCGCTTGAGGATGGTGTCGGGCAGCGCCTCCGCCGTTTGCGTTGTGCCGCCAAAGCCTGTGACGCGGCAAAAGGCGTCATAGAGTGGCACGGCGGCGAAAGATAAGCCCATCATCAATACCACAATGCCAATCACCGCCAGCCCGGTGCGGGCATTTTTGCGGGTCAACTCTTCTGGTGTGGGGTGGTTAGTCATACCTTAATAATATAGACGAAAAACAGGGAGATGTCAGGAGGGTAGAGGTGGATTATTCGCTAACTACAGTGTGGAGCGCTTCTAAATCCTGCTCATACATTCTTTGCGCCTCCAGACTTGGCGCGATGAAGGCTTTTTGGCGGGCCTTCATATCGTCCTGGAGCATGAGCAGCGTTTCGCGATAGGCGAGCTGGCGCTGGTAAATATCGGGATAGACGAAGTCTGGCATGCTATCGACGCGGATAAAGGGCGGCTCGCCGGCAGATACGATTCCGGCTTGCGCTTGCTTTGGCGCAGCGCAAGCTAGCCCTGCGATGAATATGGTAAAAATGAAGAGCCGTATGGTCATGGTTGAAATCCCCTTTTGCTCTTTCATTGTAGCGCAAAACGGCGATTCTGGCAAAAGAATAGCGCTATTGCACTGACATTTTAACCAGTGTGATAGCAAAAATCAGTGCGCAAAGCCCAATAACGCCAGCAAAAATGGCCAGATTGGTTTTGCGTTTTTTATCGTGAATCTTAGCTTTAGGCATGTTTCATTCTTTCCATCGTTTCATTAAGAGATCGCTAGGGTTTGTAGTATAAAATGATAGGTATGAGCGATAAAATGCAAGTAAAAACACAAAATTGCCCCCTTGGCGCGAACCGGTTTGAGCAGTTTTTCAAAAAAAGCGGCAACTGGGTCATTGTTTTTTATTGTGTGAAGGGCCGGCCGTGACGTTGGCGGCCGTTGCTGCGGCGTTTCTGGCGCTTTAGCCTGCGTGGCCTATCCGGCCATCACGGCCAAAAATAATGCAAAAAGATAAAAGACAGAATAGCCGAACATCAGCCGCGCATGTTTGAGGTCTTGATGCATGAGCACCCGCACGGCAGAAAGCACAAATAACACGCCTAGCACGCCCGCGATTACCCCATAGCGCGCACTGGCAAAGCCCAGAAAATACGGCGCGAGCGTCAGCGGCAGCAAGATCAGCGTATAGATCAGCATTTGAATCTTTGTCGAACGCTCGCCCGCCACAATGGGCATCATCGGAATATTGGCGCGCTTGTAATCCTCGTTGGCAAACAGGGAGAGCGCCCAGAAATGCGGCGGCGTCCAGATAAAGATGATCAGGAACAAGATAATCGGGTAGAGCGTAACATCGCCCGTCACTGCCGCCCAGCCAATCATTGGGGGGAATGCCCCGGCCGCGCCGCCAATGACGATATTTTGCGGGGTGGAGCGCTTTAACCACATGGTGTAGATTGCGATGTAAAAGACACTGGCAAAGCCGAGCAGCCCGGCCGCGAGCCAGTTCAGCGCCATGCCCATGATCATCACCGAAAAGATGCTGAGCACGATGGCAAAGGACAGCGCCTCATCCGCATTCACGCGGCCCGCAGGGATAGGGCGATCTTTTGTGCGGTTCATCACCGCATCAATGTCGCGGTCATACCACATATTCACCGCGCCCGCCGCGCCTGCGCCCACGGCCAGACACATCATGGCGACCACCGCTAAAAATGGATGCAGGTCAGAAAATCCCGGCGCAACCACCATGCCGGCAAAGCCCGAAAAGATCACAAGGCTCATGACGCGGGGTTTGAGCAGCGCAAAAAAGTCCGAAACGCGGCTAACGGATTGATCAATGGTGAGTGGCGATGGCGTCATAGGCCATATGTAGCATATGGCGCGCAAAAAAACAGCGGGTTTTTTAAGCGGCGTTTAATCCTGGCGGCGCAAGATTGGAGGCTAGAGCAGCATTCGTGCGTTTTAAGGCTTCAAGGTTTTCTTGCATTGTTTCTGCCGTTGCAACTTTTCCAACAAGGCCGCTATTCCGGCTGCTGCCAACATTTTCCTTGTTAGATATCACAGGTCCATCATCGGCGGTGAGTGATGATAAATCAACGTTCAACCCTTGCGTAAAGCCCGGGAGGAAGTGGTTTTGTATGTCATTGCACAAACATTGCGCTTCAATTGAGTAGCTGCTCTCTTGAAGCTGTTCAGTGAAGAGCGAAAGTTCTTCATAAAGTCTTGCAGATAGATATTCGCTTTCTTGCAAAACTTTGATGATTAAATGCGCCGCGGCAACATCATCATATTGATTATAGAGGGACCGCAGCTTGTTTAAAATTGCGCGTTCAGGTTCAGAAGGGTAGAGAAGGTCAAGGCTGCCAGTCTCAGTGTTTCCAACGTTACTCTGTTCTTCTTCTGTCGCTTGTTGTTCATGGAGGGATGTTATCTGCCCCTGTTGGCGCGGCGGTGAATAAGCCATAGAAGCCCCTGTAAACCCCAAGTTTACAGCCGGTGCAGAAGGTGATTCATATGCTGCGGCGTTTATAGACATAGGACCAGCTGTAGCATGAATGAGGTTTGTTTACAAATTCTGACCCCTGAAATATAAAAAACGGGCCTCATAAGGGCCCGTTTTATTTTGTCTATGTGGTTGAGATTTATGGCCTATTTCACCTTCGGCTGGATCTCGAACTGGTGGAACGGTGGGGGGGAAGAGAGTGTCCATTCCAGGGTCATGACCTGTGGCTCAGCGTTCCAGTAATTATCGCCAGCTTTTTTGCCAAAGAATTGAGTGTAGAGTGCGACAAAGACAAACCAGAGCGTTGCGATGCCTGTTAGGTATGCGCCGTAGGACGAAATCTCGTTCCAGCCGGCATAGGCGTCGGGATAGTCGATATAGCGCCGCGGCATGCCTTGCAGCCCCAGGAAGTGCTGTGGGAAGAAAGCGAGGTTCACGCCCACGAAGGTAATCCAAAAATGCACCTGGCCCATCCATTCCGGTACGAGCCGTCCTGACATCTTGCCAATCCAGTAATAATACCCGGCAAATAAAGAGAAGACTGCGCCGAGCGACAGTACGTAATGGAAATGCGCCACCACATAATAGGTGTCATGCAGCGCCGTATCCATACCGCCATTGGCCAGTACCACGCCGGTTACCCCGCCCGCAGTGAACAGGAAGATAAAGCCAATCGCCCACAACATCGGCGTTTTAAACTCAATCGAGCCGCCCCACATTGTAGCGATCCAGGAGAAAATCTTAATCCCCGTCGGTACGGCAATAATCAGCGTTGCGGCGGTGAAGTACGCCCGCACATTCACATCCATGCCCACCGTATACATGTGGTGCGCCCATACGATAAAGCCGACGAAGCCAATGGAAACCATCGCATAGGCCATGCCGAGATAGCCAAAGATTGGTTTTTTAGAGAAGGTGGCAACGATCTGACTGATGATACCAAAGGCTGGAAGAATCATGATATAGACCTCTGGGTGACCAAAAAACCAGAAGAGGTGCTGATACAAAATTGGATCGCCGCCGCCCTCTGGGTTAAAGAAGTTCGTGCCGAAATTCCGGTCGGTCAGCAGCATCGTGATCGCGCCGCCAAGCACAGGCACAGATAGCACCAGCAAAAACGCGGTGATGAGCATACCCCAGACAAAGAGCGGCATTTTGTGAAGCGTCATGCCCGGCGCGCGCATGTTAAAGATGGTGGTGATGAAGTTTGCTGCGCCTAAAATAGAGCTGGCTCCGGCCAAATGAAGCGCAAAAATCGCCATATCAACGCCCATTTCCGGGTGCCCAAGCACCGAGGAGAGCGGCGGATAGACTGTCCAGCCCGTTCCTGCGCCTCCGCCAATTACAGCAGAACCAACGAGCAACAGGAGTGCAGGCACCAACAGCCAGAATGAAATATTATTCAGCCGCGGAAATGCCATATCCGGCGCGCCAATCAGAATCGGCACAAACCAGTTCCCAAAGCCGCCAATCAGGCCAGGCATAACCACAAAAAACACCATGATCAGGCCGTGAGCAGTGATAATGACATTCCACAAATGTCCGTCCGGGTTCCCGGCATCATCGATTAAAAACTGTACGCCCGGATCCTGAAGCTCCACCCGCATTAGCATAGACGCCGCGCCGCCAACAATGCCTGCAACAATCGAGAATATAATGTAAAGCGTCCCGATATCCTTGTGGTTGGTGGACATGAACCACCGTTTGAAAAATCCAAGTTTTTGATCAGCCATGCTTTAGCATCCTTTTTGTCTTTAATTATATGGTCTTTAATTTCAGTATTTTTATTGATCTTGTAAGTAAGCAAATTCAAGATTGATTTTGTCTTGCGGCCACAGGCTCGTAAATTCGTCTTTTGCTTTGATGGTCCAGGCTTCGAACTCTTCCTTGGTTACGGCGCGAATCTCAATCGGCATATAGGAATGGTCTTTCCCGCACAGCTCTGAACACTGGCCGTAATAGATGCCGGGTTTGTTAATGCGCACCCATGTTTCGTTCAAACGGCCCGGAATGGCGTCGATTTTAATGCCGAGCGCTGGCAGCGCAAAGGCGTGTATTACATCGGCGGCGGTCACTTGCAGCGCGATATTTGTATCGATTGGCAGAACCACAACATTATCGGTAGAGAGCAGGCGCGTCTGGTTTTTTGCTGTGTCGATTTCATCATCCGGCACCATGTAAGACAGGAAGTTAATGTCGTCATGGTCAGGATATTCATAGCCCCAATACCATTGGTATCCGGTGATTTTTAGCGTCATTTCTGGATTTTCAGTGCGGTCCGTGAAATACAAAAGCTTCATAGACGGGATAACAATGATGATCAAAATAACGATCGGCACAACGGTCCATATGACTTCGATCAAGATGTTGTGCGAGAATTTTGCAGGTTTGGGGTTGGCCTTTTTATTAAAGCGCAGCACCACATAGATCAGAAGCAGTAAAACAAAAAGCGTAATGCTAGAGATGATCCAAAGCAGAAGGTTATGAAAGTCACGAATATGCTCGGCTGTCGGCGATGCTGCGTCTTGGAGGTTCGTGCCCCACTCAACCGGCGCGCCGACGATTGTGTCAGCCAGCGCAGGGCTGGCGATGATCGTGATAACCAAACTCAGGAATAAAGAAAAAAATCGCATGTGAATCTATCTTTTGTTGATGTGCTCCGGCAACATTATGCCCTAATTCAAGGCCATGGTCTATACGTGATGGTGCTTAAGTTACTGATATAAATATAGTGCACTAAATGCAAGTGCCGTTTGAGAAATCTGGGTAAAGTTTTTCAGCTGTTTGTCAGCATGTGATAACTCAGGCACGCCAGCGCCGCCGTTTCGCACCGTAAGACCGTTTCCCCGAGTGATGTGGCTTGCACATGGTTTTGCGTGTTTAGCCATGAACATTCGTCATCCGAAAACCCGCCGACCGGGCCGATTAAAAATGCGGCATCGCCTTTCACATCATAGGCGCTGAGTATTTTAGAATCGCTGCGCTCCAAACATGCATATAGGGGTATGCTTTTGTCCCATTTAGCGATGATACTCTCCATCGGCTGGAGTGTGTGCAAGGTCGGAATTGTCAAGCGTTCACATTGTTCGGTGGCCTCAATGATTTGTATTTCGATGCGGCGCGTATTTATTTTCCGTACGTCCGTGCGCTGCATCAAAATTGGCTGAAAATCAGTGACTCCAAGCTCCACAGATTTCTCGATAATCATATCAAGGCGATGTTTCTTCACGGGTGAAAGTAATAAATGGACGGCTGGTTTCGATTGTGGCTGTTTTCGAATGCGCTCCGTTACAAGAGCGGAGCCATTACGCTTGCTTAGCTCATTAATTTGCGCCAGCCATTCCCCATCACGACCGTTAAAGACCCGAAAGAAATCCCCGGGCTGCCGGCGCAGCACGGTTTTAAAATAATGCATAGGCTGGCTGGCCAGAGAAAGCAGCCTCCCCCCTTGCAGAGCATCCGTAACATAAAGTCGCGGTAATTTTGTAACGTTTTTTATCATAGTTTTTTTAACCACAGATGAACACGGATGAACACAGATAATTTTATGGCCACCCTGAGTAGGGTGAAGCGCATGGAGAAATTTGATCCAGTTGCGCTTTGCTTAGATTTCTCTACCTTGCTCGAAATGACGCCTTAAAAAATTATCTGTGTTCATCCGTGTTCATCTGTGGTTTTTTTAATAATGAGTTTCACTGATATTCAAACAAAAAATTGGATTTCTCATCTGCCTGAGGTGATTCGGCCCTTTGCTTATCTGGCACGGCTTGACCGGCCGATTGGGATTTGGCTGCTTTTGCTGCCGGGCTGGTGGGCGATTATGTTGGCCTCTGGAGGTTTGGCAGGGATGACGGTGCGTAGCTGGGGGATATTTGTGCTGTTCGGTGTGGGCGCAGTTGTGATGCGCGCCGCCGGGTGCGTGATGAATGATTTATGGGACCGGAAACTGGATATGAAGGTGGAGCGCACATCCGCCCGCCCGCTGGCCTCTGGCGCTGTGTTACCGCGCGCTGCGTTTGGATTTTTGGCGCTACTTTTGCTGGCGGGGTTGTTGATTTTGCTGCAGATGAATGGGTTGACGATTATTCTGGGCGCGGCAAGCCTGCCTTTAATTGCGATCTATCCATTGATGAAGCGTATCACATGGTGGCCGCAGGCTTTTCTCGGCCTCACATTTAATTTTGGAGCGCTGATGGGGTGGAGCGCGGTAACGGGCGCGCTGGCCTGGCCTGCTGCGCTTTTATATCTCTCCGGCATATTTTGGACCTTGGGCTATGACACGATTTATGCGCATCAGGACAGAGAAGATGATGCGCTGGCGGGAATTAAATCAACAGCATTGAAATTCGGGGCGCATAGCCGCCGCTGGGTGATCGGGTTTTATGTGCTGGCGCTGGTGTTTCTAGGGGCGGCGTTTCATATGACCAATAATGCTGTATATTACACACATTTCTTGATGCCTGCTGCGGTGCATATGCTCTGGCAAGTCAAAGCCTGGCAACCGGAGAGCCCGCAAAGCAGCCTCGATATTTTCAAATCAAATACGATCTATGGCGTTTTGGTACTTGCAGCCGCGTTTTTGGTGTTTATTTAAGCGCGTTAGCCGCCATAAATATTGCGCAAACGCTGCACCGCCAGAACGAGGATAGACAGCTCAACGGCGCCACTCTCACGAATTTGTTCGAAGAAGGTGCTGTGCTGATTTACCAGTTTTTCGTTCTTTGTTAGCCATTGATCTACCAAATCACCGTTGGTGTTTTTACGCTTCATGTCCTCTAGAATATGAACGGTTAAGCCTGCTTGCGCGCTAAAGAGTTGATCGATGATCCCCTCTTTCGCTTCGCTTTGCCAGTAATCATAGGCCTCCAAATAACGGGTTTGACGACGGAGCCAATCGAAATGGAAAGCCTCGCCCAAATCAAAATACGCACGCGCCGTATCAAACAGGTCTGTTTTATGCTCAACAGAAATGCGGATAATATCGCAAGCTGAAGATAGGGCAGGCAGCAGGGCAATGTCTTTTGCCAGTTTTGGAGCAAGTCCATCACGTTCACGCGAATCACTGCGTTGTTTGATGCTTTCTTTTAAGCTTTTGGTTAAGAGCTTATTGATGTTTTTGCGCAAGAGTGCAATATTGTCGCCAAAAATTTCTATGTCCTGGCTCATATCTAGCTTGCGACCCATACGGGTTAAAAACCAATTTACGGTATGTTCCGTCAGGCGAGAGAGTGAACGCATCGCTTTGAGCTGCACCTCCGCAGGAACTTGGTTATCCATCGCCTCGATATTATCCCAAAGCTGGCGCAGGCCAAAGGCCTCACGCGTGACGAGGTAAGCTTCGGCGATGTCGGCGCTGCTCGCGCCGGTTTTTTTCATTTGCTCGAGCACAAAGGTGGGGCCCATGCGGTTGACCATCGAACTGGCCATGCGGGTTGCAATAATTTCACGGCCCAAACGGTGCTTTAGTAGCTCTTTGCTAAATTTATCCTGAATAGCTTTGGGGAAGTATTTAATCAGCCAGTCCTGCATTTCCGGGCGGTCCGGAATGTCAGAGGCGAGTAACTCCTGTGTGAAACGGATTTTGGCATAGGAAATTAGTACACAAAGCTCTGGTCGTGTTAAGCCCTTGCCCATACGCAGGCGATTTTCAATTTCTTCCTGATCGGGTAAATCTTCGCCGCTACGATCCAGCCCGTGATTGCGCTCCATATCCTGGATAAATTCTTCCTGGATTTTGAGGTTATCGGCGGCTTGTAACTCAGCCAAGCTAATGGCTTGCGCTTGCTGATAGTTATTGCGCAGAACGTGATCGGCGACCTCTTCGGTCATGCTTTCGAGCAGTTTATTGCGCGCCTTTAAATCCATGGTGTTGGATTTTTTCTTCATGATCTCGGTGAGTAAAATTTTGATGTTTACCTCATGGTCAGAGGAATCAACGCCGCCGGAATTATCGACAAAGTCTGTGTTGATCAGGCCGCCATGGGCGGAAAACTCAATCCGGCCACGCTGGGTGATGCCCAGATTTGCGCCTTCACCAATGACTTTGGTGCGCAGTTCCAGCGCATCGATACGGATGGCATCATTGGCCTTATCACCCGCATCGGCGTCTGTCTCGTCGCTAGATTTGATATAAGTACCAATACCGCCAAACCAGAGAAGGTCCGCGCGTGCCTTGAGGATTTTATTCATCAGTTCCAGCGGTGTGACTTTTTCCTTATCAATATCAAAGCGTTTTTGGATCTCTGGTGTCAGGGTCAGGACTTTATCGCTGCGCGAGTAAATGCGGCCGCCTTTGGAGAGTTTGGATGTATCATATGCGTCCCAGCCTTTTACCTTGTTGAATAGGCGTTTACGCTCCTTAAAGCTACTGGCCGGGTCTGGGTCTGGGTCACAGACGATATGCAGGTGGTTAAACGCACCGACGAGCCGTATATGCTCGGAAAGAATCATGCCATTGCCGAAGACATCCCCGCCCATGTCACCGACACCGATCACGTCGAAATTTTGCGTTTGTGTGTTGTGATTGAGGTGACGGAAATGTAGCTTGACCGATTCCCACGCGCCGCGGGCAGTAATGCCCATCTTTTTATGATCATAGCCCGCCGAGCCGCCAGAGGCGAAGGCATCATCGAGCCAGAATCCGTATTCTTGTGATAGGCCATTGGCGATGTCAGAGAAGGTCGCGGTGCCCTTATCAGCAGCCACAACCAGATATGGATCATCTCCATCACGTCGGACAACGTCTTTTGGTGGAATGATTTTCTCACCCTTGCGGTTATCGGCAATGTCGAGCAGGCCACGGATGAAAATTTTATAGCACTCAATGCCTTCAGCGATAAATTCATCGCGTGTATTTGTCTCAGTTTTGACCACAAAACCGCCCTTTGCGCCCACGGGAACGATCACGGAGTTTTTGACCATTTGCGCCTTCATCAGGCCGAGCACTTCGGTGCGGTAATCCTCGTGACGGTCGGACCAGCGCAAGCCGCCCCGCGCGATTTTATCACCACGCAAGTGAACACCCTCGACGCGGCGAGAATAGGTGAAGGTCTCGCGGTAGGGTTTGGGGGCTGGTAAATCGTCAATTTTCGTACAATCAAGCTTGATTGAGAGATAAGGCTTGTGCTGCCCATCATCATCCAGCTGGAAGAAATTTGTTCTGAGCGTCGCAATGATCAGATTGGTAATGCTGCGCAAAATATGGTCCTGATCCAGGGACGTGACATTCTCCAGTGCTGTTTCTAAGGCAGATTCATAGGCCGCAGAGTCTTCGTCTGCTTGTTTTCTGCTGATTTTCGGATCGAGCTGCGCGCGGAAAAGATCAGTCATAAGTCCGGCAATCTTGGGGTTTTCGACCAGTGTTTTCTCAACGAACAAACGACCAAACGGGAATTTTATTTGTTTGAGATAACGGACATAGGTGCGTAGGGTCACAATTTCGTCCCAATCCATGGCGGCGCGCATAACCAGTGTGTTGAGGGCATCGCTATCCATGGTGCCGTACCAGATTTTGGTGAAGGCTGCCTCGAATTTTTCTTTGACTTGCTCCAACTCAGGTACTTTTTCGCGATCCGGAACTTCCAGATGAAAATCATGAATCCAGACGGGCTCGCTATCGCCGGCGGGTGTGATTTCAAAGGGCAGCTCTGAAATGGCGCGTACGCCCATATGTCCCAAAATTGGCATGACCTCGGACAAAATGATTGGACTGCCGGGGTTGTAGACTTTTAGGCGGACTTGTCCGCCATTTTCATCTTCCTGCTTATAAAGGTCAAGCTGAAGCCGGTTTGTTTCAAGCGCGTCTTCAATTTTATAGATATCAAATATGGATTGCTTAGCTTTAAAACGAACGGTGTAACTGATTGGAAATGCTTCACCATACTTTAAGGTAAGCGCCAGAATTTTATCTTCGTCGGTTAATTTTTTGGTCAGTGCATCGCCCAGACGTTCTTGCCAGGTTTGCGCCTCTTCTTGCAGCATTTCTTCGATGGTTCTGGCGACGAATTTAGGTGGATTTTTCTGCTCAACCTTCATCATAAACATCACGCGCGCAAAGACGGAATCATCGAGGCTGGTGAAGAAGCTGGAAATCTCGGCATTGAGTTCTTCGCTCAAGATTTCCCCCATACGTTTGCGTAATGTAGAGCCAAAACGCTCGCGCGGAATATAGATCAGGCAAGATATATAGCGGCCAAAGGGATCGCGGCGCATAAACAGCGCGACGCGCTGACGCTCTTGCAGGCGCAGAATGTTCAGGCCAATCTCCAGCAGTTCTTTTTAAGAGATCTGGAACAGCTCATCACGCGGGTATTTTTCGAGAATATGGCGCAAACCCTTGCGGTCGTGAGATTGCGGCAGGAAATCCGACATCGCCATGACGGCATCAACTTTTTCGCGCAAATATGGCACATCGGCAACGCTGCGGGAATAGGTTACGGAGGTAAAGAGGCCGAGGAAGAGCTTCTCGCCCTTAACATTACCCTCAATATCATAGGTTTTAACCGCAATCGCATCCATTGGCACGCGGCGGTGAACGGTGGCCAGGCGATTGGTTTTAGAGATAGAGACTGGTGGTAATTTCCGGCGCAGCTCTTGTAAGTTACGGGGCAGACCTTCTTCCAAATCATTCACATAGACGGGGCGAACATCATCATTGAGCAGACCTAGCCCTGCGTCTTTTACGATTTTGCTTTTTAGCCCGTTCTTGGTTTCGGTGAATTCGTATTCTCTGTAGCCCAGCAAGGTAAAGTTATTGTCGTGCAGGTAATCCAGAAAGGAACAATATTTTTCAATTTCTTTTGGCTCTCTTTTGGTGCGGGCTTTCGCCAGTTCACCGCGTGCATCTTCTAGCCGGTGTAGCATTTTGCGCCAATCCATATTGGACACCTGCACATCTTTCATGACGTTATAAAGGCCGCTCTCCAGCTCTTCCAGGATATCATCAGAAATGGTGTCTTTGATGTGAATATGAATGTGAGACTGGCGTGTATAGCCCTTTTTAGGATCTATGCTGAAATCAGTTAACTGATTTTTGCTGTTATATTTAGCGTAGAAAAAGGGATGACTTAGGAAATCAATTAAGAGACCGTGGCGGTTAATTTCAGCCGCAACAGAATCTACCAGAAACGCCATATCATCGCTAACGATATCGATTACAGTTTTGCGCAATTTCCCGGTATGGGAGAGCGGGCAGTAAACCGTAATTTTCGGCTCATGTGCTTTGCGTGTTTTAGCAAGCTGCCAATGCGAGGTGGTCATCTCCAGAAATAAATCATTGTCGAACAGCTTCACATCCGCGGATGGTACATGTCGCCCCAGCCCCTCAAGAAGGTTTTTTTGTGCTTTTGATGCTTTGGCGGGGAGAGATTTTAAGGCTTCGGCGATTAGTTTTTTTGGCATGATTTTGTCGCTTGATTAGGGGGGCTGCGAAATGCGTATAACCGGGACACTATACCTAATTTTGCACTGTTATGAAATGGCTGATTACACAGTTTTATTTTATTTGTCGTACTTTAGGTGGTGGATTTATAAAAAAATGGCCCTTCATCACTAAAATGATAGGGGCCGTTTTAAAATGAAGATCAGATTATAAATAGTCGTTTTTAGCGCTTAGTTTTCTTTGTCGCTGCCCTCAAGGAAGGTTGTGACCTGTCCATTCATGTCGCTAGATTGCTCAGACAGGCCATTCGCCAGATTGAGCAGATCCGTTGCAGCTTTCCCTGTTTGTTCGGCGGCGGTTTGGACGTTCGTGATATTACTGCTCACTTCCGCTGTGGCCTTCGAGGCTTCTTGAACGTTGCGTGCAATTTCCGTTGTTGTCGCTGTTTGCTCTTCAATCGCCGCGGCAATCGAGCTGCTGGCATTGCTGATCACCTCAATGGTTTCTTTAATGGCGCCCATGGCGTCAACGGCGGATCTTGTTGTGGTCTGCATGGTATTGATTTGTTCGCTGATTTCTTCTGTGGCCTTGGCAGTTTCGGCGGCCAGGTTTTTAACCTCAGAGGCAACAACGGCAAAGCCCTTACCGGCATCGCAGGCGCGCGCAGCCTCAATCGTGGCATTCAGCGCCAGAAGATTTGTCTGCTCTGCAATATCGTTAATCAAGCTCACGACATCACCAATTTGGCGCGAGGCTTCGCTGAGTTGCTCAACAGTTCTATTGGTGTGCTCAACTTTTTCCACCGCTTCGGATGCGATTTGGTTTGAACGATTAACCTGCTCGGAGATTTCCTTGATCGAAGCGGTCATTTCCTCTGTCGCAGCGGCTACTGTTTGAACATTCGTAGAGGCCTCTTCTGATGCCGCAGCCACAGATGTTGATTGTACAGATGATTCTTCTGCTGCTGCAGAGAGGGTTTGCGCTGTTTCCTGAAGCTCTTCCGCTGATTTGCTGACGGCTTCTGAAATATTAAGCATATTTTTAGACATAGTTTCTTGCTCTGTGATCACAGACCAGCTGACCATCGGGCCGATATAATGTCCGGAATGATCAAGAATAGCGGCCACATTGAGGTCCAGAATATTATCGCCAACATTGATTTTGGCAGTCCATGGTAAATTATTGGCGTCGCCCAGAATGCGGCGTTGGTGTGATGGATCTTTGTGGAATACGTCAATGCACGTGCCCAGCATGTCGTCGGCCTTAACTGGAAGAAGGTCTTCAATGGTGCGCAGTGTTTCAACACTGGTTTTATTGATGAAGGTGATTTCCAGTGTCTCAGGATCGGCCATCATGATATTGATCGGCATGTTATCGACCATGATCTTCAGGCGCTCGCGCTCTGTACAGACGCTCCAGCTCAGCAACAGTTTTTTCACGTTTTTGCCGGAATAGAGTGCCTCAACGTGCAGATCGAGCATTTCTGGACCCACGCGGATAATGGTTTGGTACGGAAAAATGCTGGTATCGGCTAGCATTTTTCTTTGGTGGGACGGGTCTTTGTGAAAGATATCAATGCACTGCCCAACAATATTATCGCCTCTTACACCATCGGGCAAAAGATGCGCAATGCTGTTTAATGTATCAATACTGGACTGGTTTGCGAAATCGATCACAAAGCTTTTGGGGTCACAGGTCATAACATTGAGCGGGACGAGCTCTAATATTTGTTCAGCATTAAAGGGTTTTGTTTTTTTCGCACCAGCGTTTCGCATGCGGTTATCCTCCTGGATTCATGTTGCGTCAAAATTCTTTGAACTAATCTCTCCATTAGAACAAAATTTGACGAATAATTCAAATAAAACTTACGCGATGCTATCGTTTTTTCACAGGTCAGAGAGAATGTTTTGGACGCCGAGAACTGTCCAGTTTGCACCAATCAGCTTATGAGCAAGCATTTGTGAGCGATCAATAATCAGGGTTTCGGGCAGTTTAAATGTTTCATAAAGCGGCCCGGTAATACGATTGTCTTCATCCAGCGCGATGTAGATATTGCTGCGCGCGATCGCCGGGTGATTTTTCTTCATTTTTTCGATAAATTTGTGCATCGCGCTGGATTCAAAATCTGAAGATAGCGCGATGAGCACAACGTCCTTATTGGTGCTCGCAAGCTCAATTAGCGCCGGGAATTCTTTGATGCATGGTGCGCACCAGGAGGCCCAGAAATTCAGGATGACAATCTTACCTCCAAAATCACGTAAAGCACGGGCTCTGCCTTTGGTGTCTGTAAATGAAAAATCGGGCGCTATTTTGCCGAGGACGGGCTTGATGAGCGCGCTATCCTCTGGCTGCACAACCATATTGGGCCGGTCATTATGGTTGAAATAAAGGGTTAGGCCATAGGTCAGCACACCGATCGCAATGGCGATCATAATATTAAGCTTCATGCGGTTTTTTCTCCCGTATACGAATCATGATCCAAAGACCTGAGAGCAGAAGGGTTTCGCCCGCAACGAACAGACCTAAGCTCCATGCAATGCCGTTGATAAAGCCATAGGAATGCAGGCCCACACCCAGCAAATTTACACCAAACCATGCAAGCGCAACAATGACATTTAAATACGCATTGCCGATCAGGAAGTGCAACGGTTTCATATGGCCACTGATACGTCCATGTTGCAACCAAATTAACCACAGGACGATCAGCAAGGCGCCGTTCTCCTTAGGGTCCCAGCCCCAAAATCGTCCCCATGATTGATCCGCCCAGATGCCGCCCAAAATCGTGCCTACGGCCGTGAAGAGCAAGGCGAACATGGAAATGGGATAGATGTTTTGCTGCAGTTTGCGCAAAAGATCTTTCGCGCCGCCGCGCAGGCGCAAGAAGAGCGCAACATGCGCAAGGCAGGCGGATAAAATACAAAGGGCATAACCCGCGGTGATGCATAGTACATGGATGGTCAGCCAGAAATTGGTGTTCAGGACGGCGACCAACATTTCCAGGCTGTCGCCATCTTGCAGCAAATATGGCGCGATGCTGAGTAAGAGAAGTGTCGCCATGCCGCCCGCAAAAAGCGCGGCACGGCTTTGCTGCTTCAGAGCGATAAATAGGGCGATTAATGCAGTGATCAAGCCGACAAACAGTAGAGATTCATAAAGCGTGCCAACGGGCGGGCGCTCTAAAATCATCATGCGCGCAGTAATCGCGGCGCTGTGCGCGAGAGCGGCCAAGCTAAAGCTTGCTTGTGCCCAGATAAAGCGGGCGGGCGCGAAGATCAGGAGCATTGAAAGCGCGTAGAGCGCCATTGCTACATGATAGGGTTTTAAACGGTTATACAGGATTTCGAGTTTTAATTTTTGCGGCGTAGTTGCGCTCGTATTATCCTGCGCATGCTGCGTAATTTGTGCGCTGATATCGCGCCAGTGCTGCGCATTATTGCTGCGATAGGCTGCGGCTAAATTTTGCCACAACGTTAAGTCTTCATGCGCAAAAACCTGCCATGGTGCTCGCCACCCTCCGGGGCCACCTTGCGGAAAGATAGCGAGCGATTGATTATTTTGCGCAGCATTTTGAAGGATGGTGAGTTGATAAGACAGTGCGGCGAGCTTTTGCTCATCCTTGCTATAGCGCTCAATATTATCGCCTTTGACTTTGATGATGCGTTTCACATCGCGCAAAATGTCGTCTTGCACCGGATAGAGCGCCAGATAGTTTGGTGCGCTATCGCTATATTTTTCCGGCAGGTCAATATTGAGCGGCAAGATCATCGAAAAGCTGCGCATCAGGCTTAAATATTGCAGTACATCGTCGTGAAGTTGCAGCACTTCATTTTGCGCCGGAGTGAGCGCGCCGTCCTCTTTTGCGAGCAGCGCCGGAATTTGTGAAAGGGTTGGGGCGAGCGCGCCTTGTAGCTCAATGACAGAGAATAGTTTCTGATCAAGGGGAAGGCCTAGCTGCATTTTGAGATCTTTATTCTGCACAAAAAACAGCTTCGTTTCCGTGGCGCGGGCCGGGTCAAACAGCGTTTGTGCAAGCCATGCGCTGGGCGACAGATCTCTGACATGGCTTTGCCCGGAAAAGCGCTTGAGATGAAGGCGTGCAAAGCTGTCTAGCGGTTTAATGCGCCCTTCATGTAGCACAGGGATTTGTGCGAAAGCGCTATAATCAAAATCTGCTGCGCGTGCATATTGCGGCAGTGCACAAAGGAAAAGTAAGAGCGTGAAAAACAGCCGAATCATGAGGCTTTCCGTTTCTTCGGGCGGCGCAAAATCATAAAGATATGCAGCAATAACCCGGCGGTGAGGATGATCGTGCCGATATAGGGCAGCAGGCGGCCTTTATTTTCGACCACGGAAAAGATGCTGCGCTCCACCCCGCCTGCGCGCTCGAACGAGGATTGGAAGAAGGTATAGCCCTTATAGCGCAGTGGCTTGTTCATCTCGATCTTTGCGGGCCATTCAAGATCACCGTCCTTGATGATGATGTCAGAGCTAAAGGCCTTGGCTTTATCTGTGCCGGGATAGCTCTCTTTAACAAAATCGAGCAGGGTGAGCGAGAAAGGCAGCATGCTCTGCGCTTTGCCCAGCATGATGTGATAAATCTGTTCATTATGGGTGAGCATGATTGGCGCGGGCATGCCTTCGATGGCGACGTAAATGCCATCTTGCGTGGCATCTAGTCCGTCGACTTTAAAGATGAGCCCAGAGAGATCAGCCTCTGGATCTTTCTCGCGCGGTTTTGGATCGAGCGCCATGAATTGCGCCATGCCATGCAGCGCAGTGTCGCCAAATTCATCAGGCTGCGTTTCCGCGCGTTTTGTGATTTCGCAATTTTTGCATGTGCTCATGATCTCGATGGTGAAGGGCAATGTTGAGAGCGTGCGCGGGAGCTTATCAAAGGGTATTTTGTATTTCAGATGCTCATCGACAAAAATGCTCAGCTCACGTTCTATATAGTCGTACATATAGGGCGTTTCCTGGCCTTCCGTGATCACCATATAGCGCTCATGCGCGGTGAGGGCCGTGAGTAAGCCGCCAACGAGCAGGATTAATGCGCCCAGATGCGTCAAATTAATCCCGGCTTTGCTCCAGCGCCATTCACTGCCTAGCAGGAATTTAAGGGTCAGGTTGATGCTGAGAATGCCGAGCAGAAGATAGCCCCCGGGCAGCGGGAGCGGCCCCACCCAAAAGATAAAAGAGCTAAAAAACATCTGGTGCGCGGCGTAGAGCCCCATCCATTTCTGCGCAATTGTTCCGGCAAGAAGCAGTGCGATGAGTGCGGGCATGAGCCAAAAGACCATATCAGCCTGAGCAAGACGTAGAGCGTATGTACGGAGCATTTTCATCGCCACTGACTATATAATGATTGGTGGAGAAATCTAGAGTTTAGATCTTATATACCATTCGTCATTGCGAGGAGGCGGAGCCGACGCGGCAATCCAGAGCGACAAGTAAACCTTTTGGATTGCCGCGCTCCCGTTGGTCGCTCGCAATGACAGTAAGATTAAAGGCGCTTACCGGGCCAAATCAATGAAAATTCTCTGCCCGCCACCAGTAAGGGCTGGGATCTGCATTTGTTTGATGATGGAGGATGAGCCCTTCAGTTCGAGTACTAAAATATGACCCTTTCCGTCATTGAACGGATCAATGCGGTAGGATTTTAGCAGTGGTGTTTTGCCAAAGCTTTTTTGCGCCGCGGCGCTCCATCCTGCATCGGGCAGCTCAACGATCAGCAGATTCTCACCATTATCCAGATCGGCAGAATAGAGCGTTTTGCGCGTCACATCCATGACGATTCGCACCTTATCTTTATGTACGCCAATGCGCAGGCCAGTGATGGTTGTTGGCCCGGAGGTGTTGGGTGTGAATTTTGGCGCCGTGGCTTTGGCCGGCGTCTTTTTCTCATAAACGGGCGTGGAGGCTGATTTTGTTGGCGCGGCAGTATCGCCAGCCACCAGGTTTTCCGGCCCGCCGCTGGCGAGGACGGTGCGGCCTTCCTGTGCTGGCGCTGGCGTTGCCGTGCTTACGGGCGCAACAGGTTTGGTCTGCGTTTCAACGGGCTCTGGGGTTTTGTAAACCGGCAGAGATTTTCCGCCAGACATCTGTTGCATATCATGGTGAACGGCCACCAAGACATTTTCCAGGCGCTGAATACGTGTGTTGGGGTCATCGATGTCTTGCGCGAAATAGGTGTTGAGATTAAGGCCCATTGTGCTCGCCGGGATCAGCGTTGAATGCGGATCATTCTGGTCCGGGGCATCTTTAGGGATGACGCTGGGCGGCGGCGGGATATTTTCATCTGGGCCATTATCGCCAAGGAAGGATAGGGGGTCGCGCTGAAACCCCTCATAGCTTGGCCACTCCCATCCGCACCCGCTCAACACCACGCTGGCACTCGCAAGCAGCACCGCGGAGCAAAAAAGAGATTTTAGGGTCTTCCTAAATGCCGAAAATTGGTTTAACAATGGCGAATACCTAAAGCGAATAAATAAATGAGAATCTATTGCTTAGCCTATGGGCGATTGGCGCAGCGCGTCAATATTGGGCCGCCACAAGAGGAGTAAACGATGGGGATAGATAGTTATGCTATCTCCACGCAGCGATAGATAAAGGGTTCACGCAATGAATGAGTGTGAGCACCTTATCCGCGTGTGTAATAACAAGCGGTCTTATTTAGCTTTAGTGAAGTCGATATATATGCGATCAGCCAGGCCGTTATTCGCGGGCAAGAGTGCATTTTCATGCACATCGAGCGGCGCAAGGGCATTGAGTTTGATCTGCGTTCCAGTTCCGCCGCGGGGTGGCTGGTGTATTTCGATAGAAGAGAAAAGCGCATGAGGGCCGGATGTCCAGTCAGCGGATTTTACGCTGGTGGAGGCACTCGGTAAATCGATGTAAATCGCATAACCGCTTTTGCTTCGCGATACTTGGTAACTGAGCGGGCCGGAGAGATCCAGAACAAGACGAGTCTTGCCTAGATACTCCCCGACACGAACAGCTCTGATAACGGATTGGACCCCGCTATCAGATTGGGATTGAGCAGGTTTTTCGTCCCTCCCGGCCACAGAAGCATCATGGTAAGTATGGGCTACTCTACCATCTCTTTCTACTTCTACTGCAGCCGCTTCGTCTGTAGGTACCTGCTCAAGGACCCGCAGATCTACGCCATAGGCAAATAGATCCTCAGATGAAACTGTTACGGTTTGGGGGGGAACGAAAATACGGTGTGAGGGGTGGAGCTGTACGATGTAGCGTCCGGTCCTCACTAATTCAAAAACATAGAAACCATCGGAAATTGTGCTGGTCTCTGCAATCAGCTCGCCATATTCGTCAACAAGTTGGACAACATGGCCTTCAAGCCCTTCGTCATTTGCACTGATGAGTGTGCCGTCGATGGATCCTGACATGACTAAGGGGAAATTGATAAATGGCTTTGTGCCGCGGCGCAGAATGGTTGAAAATCCGCTTTTGCGTGCAGGAACAAGGAAGGAGTTATCGTGGAGTGTTTCGCGATCTAGCGTAATGTTGACGAATCCTTCGCCGCCTTCTCTGCTAAATGTGGCCTCGCCATTCTCATCCGTGAGACTGGTGAGGCTGCCATTACTTAGCTGAAGGCGAGTGTAGGGTACGGGCTGGTCACCTTCATTAAAGACACCGTCACCATTTATATCGTGATACAGCTTGACCGTCAGGCCTGTACTGAGTTGTTTGAATTCGTTGGTGATGGCGTAGGCTAGGTTTTCACCTTCTGGCCCCAGCGTTGTTGACGCGCCAACGCGAACGTCAAAGCCGTTCTTGTTGTCCCAATCGAGTCCGAAATTGCCCCGGAACTTTTTAAATTTATATGACGCGCCTAAATCAAAGTTGCGAGTGCTTGATTTTTCCAGAGATTGATTGAGTCCAAAATTGGCTGTTAGCTTGTCGTTATCATCATAGCGGAAGTTAAAGCCCGTTGTGGTGAAGCGTTCCTTGGGTTCAAGGGTGTAGGATAGAAAGTTGGAAAAACTATATTTACGGCCAAGGGCCTTACTAAAGGAGAATTGCCCAGTCCTGGTGTCGAGTGTGCCGTCTGTGTATTGGGAGGTTAAAGAGTGGCTGAAGCTACCAAAATCATTTGTTGTCAGGCCTTGCGTATTTGAAACTGTGGCTGTGCTGTCTTGTGTTTCAAAATTGGTAAAGTCTGTAGATAGGCCAAGGCTGAGCGCCCCCAGTTTGGTTGTAAAGGATTTTCCAAATGTAATGGTACCTTGATTTGTACGTTTATTATTGCCAATACCAGCCTGCTGACTTTCAAAATTGCTATATAGTGAACCGCGCAGGAGTGTATTGACGCCCAGGAATGTGTTCCCGTATCTGAAATCTAAAGCGTGACCGCCGTCCAGCTGCTTATAGAGTTCGGCCTTGCCGCGTCCGTTAAAGGCAATGAAATCTGCGCCGATAGTGGCATATTGTTGTTGGCCGATGCGGAAAACAGGAAGGTCTGTAAGGCTTGCGTAGGTGGTAATGAATTGATTAAGGCCGCGAGAAACTCTTAGAGATTTTGAAGAATTCGCATTTTCATCGTTTCTATCATTAACGTTGAGTAAGGTGTTGCCTGTTTTAACAATACCCGCTTGGTAGCTTATCTCTCCCGGTTTTAAAAGGCTGCGGCCAATATTGTATTCTTCTGTGCGCTCTTCTATTTGACCTTGTGGGCCATACAAAATGAGCTTTATGCGGTTGCCGCCGAAATTAAGAGGGATATTATCAAATCTGTATTCTCCTAGCTCATTAACGGTGCCGAAATCAATTAATACGCCTTCTCTATATATTTCAACTTCCCAGCCGGGTTCGGCGGTCCCTCTAATTGTGACATCATCAAAGTTCTGCGATATATTTTTTGTATCGGAGGAGATGAATACCCCTTTTCCGCCGATACTGTTTGAAACGAGCTGTGAGCTTCTGATTTGTGTGTCGCCAAGCTCCAGGACTTTTAATCCAAATGGCAGAAGTTTATTGTTTCCAAAATCCGTGCGGCGCCATGTGAATCGTGCATTGTTAAGACCAAGATCTTCACTGCCTCTTTTGATGAAACTGGCGGCATAATCGGCGCTGCCGCCAAGAATGTCTCCCCGGCCTGAAACAAAGCTGCTGTTGTTTAGTGCCTTGGTATCATTGCGCCATTGTGCTGATTGGCTCAGTGTAAAAATTTGAGGCCCTAAAAAATTAAAGCCGTTTGGAACATATATATATTTTTCGTCGGGGTCTTCTGCTGCGTCTGCTCGTCGACGCTCTAGTTCTTCCTGTCGCTTCGCACGCTCTGCTGCAAGCTCGAAAGGTAATCGACGCGCGGTGCCAATTTTAAGGACTTGTTCGTCGGGCTCTAATTCGAAGGCCAGTGGCCACATGTCATTTAGTACGTCTATAGAGACGTAAATATCATCCAGATCATCACCTTCGTTTCTAAAGACATATGAGCCTTCTGGCAGTTGTATACTTTCTTGGAACGTGGAATATGTGCCGGCGATCAGGTCCACGTAATAAACGCTATTTCCCCCGAAATAACGGCCCTCAACGCGCTGTGCTTCTTTATCTAGGGTAACGGGGAA
This sequence comes from Alphaproteobacteria bacterium, assembly GCA_024275825.1. Lineage (GTDB taxonomy): Bacteria > Pseudomonadota > Alphaproteobacteria > Micavibrionales > Micavibrionaceae > JAJRYK01. Next base: position 42,335 of record JAJRYK010000001.1, on the reverse strand, counting down.
TTGGAGCTCTTCAGAGAACCCTTTGACAGGAATGAAGTACTCGCCATCTCGCTCATATCCAAAAATAGCAGGTATAATAAAGTTTGAGTCGCGTTTTACGGCGAGAACAACTTCGAGAAGCTCTCCGGTCTTCGGCAACGAAAAAGTACCGTCTGCGTTTATAATCGCACCCGGGTCATAAATAACATTCTCGACCGCACTATCCTCGGTCTGAGCTTTTGGATCCTCGTTCGATGACAGTGTTAATTCACCGGTTTGAGCATCAGAAAGGGTATTGGTACCGACACTGGTAGATAACAATTGGTCATTACTCAGTACTGTGACCTGGTCATTAGAAATGACGGTCTCTTGTGCTGTTTCGTTAGATGCTTCAACAGCCGAAGCCGGGTTTATCACGCTGATGCTTGCAAATAGCGCAATGACTAATGCAAGACGCAGCGTGCGCCCAGTTACGTACCAATAATGATGATCGCTCATGAAATAGAGCAGAGAGTAGTTATAGAATAGCCCACAGTGATTCTATCACAACGCGATTCGTGGCGGTAACACCAAAAAAAAAGAGCGGGCGTTATCCACAGCCCGTTCTTTTAATATGTGTATATTTTTATTGGGTGACTAAAAATGAAGTCAAAGCCCCATTCAAAGGCTATATGCCTTTGTTACTACCGTATAACCGTTTCCAATAGTGGTGTTTTTGAATATTCGAAGTCCTTTGGATCAACAAGCTTTAGTGTGATGGATGTACAGTTATCCAAGTTTGCACCTTCAGGAATGGGGAGCGTATAGCTTATATTCACAGCTTCATAGAACAGGCGTAGTGCGCTTAGCTCGATGAGCTCGGGCTTTTCTTCCCCTGGTCTGGTGCAATATAGGTCTGTCTTTGGATAAAGCGTGCGCGTGCTGTTGTTTGTTAAGTCAAAAAACAAAACATCGAGTCCGTCTCTTTTGCCGATTTCAATACGCTTTGGCTCAACAGAGGCGGTTGTTTTTCCTTTTCTTAAAAAGACCGGTATGCCAACGCGCGCTGAAACAGGAATTGACCCACCAGTATGTTTAACCACTGTTTGTTTGGGTTTTTTGGTTGTTTTGGGGCTGATCAGGATATGAGAGCGATACTCCCCGTCCACCATGTCTTTTGTGCGCCTGGCCAGGATACGAATACGCTGCGTTTCCCCTGGTCCAACGATAGCTTTCCTTGGGGAATATATAAGGTAAGGGTCTGCTGGTCTGTATCCTTCCATTTCACCGTCTTCACCAAGTTCAACAATTTTCCCGTTGATATCCATAGCCCGGCGCTGCCAGCCGAAGGTATATACCATGGGGACATCTTCTCTATTTAAGATGACAACTTCAGCAGTTGTCTTATTGGCATCAATGACTACGCGCATGGGCGAAATAAATGAGCTATGTGCTAGATGGGGCACTAAAGTGAAAAAGGCCGCTGCTATAAAAAAGGTTAAAAACCTTGCCTTTCTATATCTCGATAATGGTGGTGTTTTCATGTTTCGCGCCTTTCAGTTTAAAATGTATTTATATCGTGTTTGCTTGTACGGTGATGTTAGAACTGTATACGCCAAGCGTTTGTGCAGTGCCGGACATATTAAGTCGCCCTCCTATGTTAACTGTCACACCACCAGAAACTTGCGCCGGCGTGAGTGTAATAGCCGTGGCTGGTGTTGTTGCGCCAGTGTAGGTCATCCGCAGTCGATCAATTAAAATGGTATCTCCAGCTTTCGTGATCGTAACAGAAGAGGCCGCGAAGTCTACACGAACATTACTTGCAACTGGCATGCCACCTGTCTGAACAACACACTGAGCAGGGGTTGGGGTATTGGTCACATGGGCGCATCCGGTCATGGAGGTTGTTGTGCCATCCGGGTTGATGACCAATCTGCCAGTTGAGCACAATATAATATTGCCAATGGTTAGTCTCTGAGGGCAGCTAATAATGACCTGAGAAAATACAGGCCCAGCAAAGCTTGTTGATAATGCGAGCGCTGATACGGCAATCAATGTTACGTTTTTTGTGTTCATTTCTTCGCCTTTTAGATGTATATATGGGAGCATATTAAAATATTAAAAACATGGGTACAAGATAAATCATGGTTACCGTTACATCAGACAGTCCGCAGATAGAAAAAGCATTTAATAATCTCCTGGATACGTTACGTCAGGCCGGATCCGGCTTTCATTCACAGCTTCAAATTAGTGTCGTTAATAAAAATATAACATTAAGCACTAAAGAGGCGATGTCACGCGGTAAGGAAATGATCAGAATACCGCGCGCAGCGCTGATGCCGAGTGATCAGTATGCCATTGCCTTGGTCGGTGATAACTTTGTGGTTGATTATTTTCTTAACACAACAGTGACGCAGGTTCAAAGAACAATCATTGAACAAATGTTTGAGATTTATAATCTCACAGCGAAGGTTGCAGAGCATAAAGACATTTGTTTTTTATATTCCTTAAGAGATTACCCGACGCTGATGGAAAAATTCAGTAAAAACAGAATGACTAATCCTAAGTATCAGGAATGGTACAAGGGCCTTCAAGAAGGCATGGATGAGGTGCTCTTTAAGCAATTTTTGATTGATACATTCATTCAGACGCGACCTTTGGGTTATAATGACCCTATACGTGAGGATAATGTAAGCACAATTATGCCAATAATTGATTTTCTTAATCACCATTGGGACGGGGCGAATTTTTCGGTTGTTTCTGGTGTGCGGGAGGGGGATCTGACCATTGCCAGCAGTCAGCCCATCGAGGGTAATAATGAATGCTTTGCTTTTTATGGAGTTCTGGATGCGTGTGACAGCTTGTTGCGCTATAACTTTGTTGATGAGAGTGCGCCGATTATACGTTCTATTAAGCTGGAGTTAGAGGTGCCCGATGGGCGAAAAATTCTGATTGATAATAAAGGGCACGATCCGAAGATACATGAGCCTTTGCCGGCGGAGTTGTCGGATTTGATCTATTATACACCACAATTTAAATTTACAGAAGACGAGGGCAAGCAGCCTGAAGAGCAGGATATGCAGCTATCTTTTGTGATTATTCCGCTCAAGGAGAGCATGGCCCCACTTGGAATGCGGCGGGTGATTAAATATACGATAGAACATATGTATTCGAATTTTGATCAAGATATCACTTTTGATGTGCAGGAGTGGGCGCTGGCGGCAGAGGAAAAAATATTGAATGTTAATGCAGAAGATTATGAATCTTTGCTCAAACATGTTGATGAGCTTGTAGAAGAAAAGGGCGCGTCTGATTCTCTTTTAAGGATGAGGATTCTAGCGAAGGCACAGCTTAAAAAGATCGCAGCTTATAAGGAAAACATTAAAAGTTATGATACTGCAGCAGCAGCCTGATCATGTGATTTTCGTTAAGGTAAAATTTTCTTCACTGTCATAAAAAACCCCCGGATATTATATCCAGGGGTTTTTTATGAATTAGAGGGTCGTCGTAGTCTAGTAATTAATGGTAATCACAATACCGCCACTTGCTACGGACAGTGCACCAACCGGTGGACGAACAGGGTTACCAGCAGCATCCCATGATAATGTTCCACCAAATGTCGCAGCATTTGCCACGCCTGTTTGTTTTGTCGCAGCGTAGTTTGCTGTTGATGCTTTTGTACCAACGGCTGTTAGTGTAAGCCCGACGCCGCCCAATTGGGTGGCAAACCTGATTTTATTAAGTTTAACCGTTCCAAACGGACCTGCGCCACCCACTGCGGCCAAAGAAAGTGGGCCCAACTTGCTGATGGTGATGTCAATATTTGCGGCAACTAACGCTTTGTAATCAAACTTACCGGCAACACCGGCCGCCGCTTTCACGGCACCGACAACGTTGGTCGTGCCATTGTCGGTTTTTAGGCCATATGCACCAATTTTCGCTGTGGCGACCAGATCTCCAAATTTTATGCTCTTGGGGTTACCTAAAGTGATACCACTCGGGATATTTCCGGCGAGGGCGATGCTGGCCACGGCTGCATCCACTGTTTGCATATAGGCCTGCGGTACAAACCCAGATAAACTCACCATCAAAACTCCGGCGGCTTGCTTCTTCGATAATAAACTTTTTTTACTTTTAGACATGTTCGAGCTCCTTTCTTTGGGTCTCTTAATAGGTGATGGTGAGAACGATGTTACCACCTGTGTTGGTGATCGCGCCAATTGGCCGTGCGCCAGTCCATCTGAGGATGCCGCCAAAGCTGACAACTTTACCGGCAGCATCTACCGCTTTATATCCCTTGTTGATTACAAAACCGTTATTGACGGCAAACGTCGCCGCGCCAAGTGTTTTTAAATCCAGATCAACGCCGGTATTGAGAACCTTTCCGAAGCTCAGGGTTTTTAGTGTCACATCACCTTGTTTAAAACCACCGATGGAATTTAAGGCAAGGTCTGTACCAATCTTGCTTGCCTTTATATCAATGGGGGCCAGAATGGCACCAACAAACTTGAACTTCCCGCGCGTTGCGGCGACGACAACCTTACCGTTGGCTGCGCCTGTGACGCCGCCATCAACTTGCTTGACCCCGTATTGACCGGCTGTTGCTGTGGCAATGAAGCTACCAAAGTCGAACCCGGCGCCGGCAGTTAGTGTGATACCTGATATGACCTTACCAGAAACCGGTACGGTCACTTTCGCAGCATGAGCCTGATTTTGAAGCACAACACCGTTTAGCATCGGGGGCTGCGGAACAAAACTGCTAAGGGCAACAAGTGCACCTCCGGCAATATAACCTGCTTTTTTTGAAGAATTGTTTTTAACTTGAGACATTGCCAAGCTCCTTCCTTTCCTAGTTAGTAGCATCAATTAAAAGTATAAATTAACGCAGTTGGCATAGCACAAACATCCTTTTGTGCCGTATCGAATGTATAACCTCACAGAAGCAAAGATATCACACTCTTATTTTATTTGGAAGCGATATAAAATAGTTTTTTATAAAAATAATATTTCATAAGGTTTCCCTTATATTAATATACAGGCTCAATGGTTAAAAATTCTTTAACAAGAGTTGTCATCAATATAAAATCTATTGTATATAGCTTTAGTATTACTAAGGTGAAGGAGTTCTCTATTAATGTCCACAAATAATTTAGTGCAGCAAAATCATGAGGTTACTTTAGATGATGCTTTGGCTCTAGCAAAGGGTCACCATCAAACAGGCAACCTGGTTCTTGCCGAGCGTACTTATCGGGATATATTGCGCACGGTGCCGCAGCATTTTCCAACTACCCAGTTCTTGGGCGCTCTTTTATTTCAATGCGGATATTTTGAAGAATCGCAAAAATATTTTTCGGAAGCCTTAGAGGCTGAGCCGGAAGATATCAGGTGTGTCAATAACTACGCAGGTGTGCTTTTACAATTTGGCGCGTTTGAGGAAGCTATAGAATATTTGGACAGAGCTATTGCGCTTGCCCCTGAATATACGGATGCAATTTCTAATAAGGCATATGCGCTGTGGCAGTTAAAGCGCTTTGCTGAAGCAGAGCAGACTGCGCAAGACTTGTTGAAAATAGAGCCCGATAATATAAATGGCTTGAATAGCCTAGGAATCGCGCTGAGTAAGCAGTTTAGATTTGAAGAAGCCATTGATGCTTGGAAAAAAGCTTTGGAGGTTGAGTCTGAGAACGCCATGTGTCTCAGCAATCTGGGTAATGCGCTACGCGAGATGTCCCGCATGCCCGAGGCGCACGAAAAGTGTAAAAAGGCCTATGATATTGATCCTGAAGATCCAACTGTTTTGAATAACTATGCGAATATTATTAGAGATGGCGGTAATGTTGAAGAGGCGATCAAGGTGTATCGTCAGGCAACAGATATACAGCCTGATTACCCAGAGGCACATACAAACCTTGCGGTGGCTTTAAATGATGAAGGCCTTTATAGGGAGGCTGCTGTTGCTGCGCGCTATGCGATTGCATTTAAGTCAGGTGTTTCAGAGGCGTATTCTGCGCTATCTACAGCTCAGTCGAATCTCGGTGAGTTGGCGCAAGCTCATACAGCGGCGCAAAGCGCTGTTAAATATTCAAAGGATGATGATGCATATCCTTATATTAACCTTGCTGAGGTTTTAGAGGCGCTTGATCAGTATGATGATGCGGAAGCCGCTATTAAAGAGGCGCTTCACCGTCAGCCTGAATCGGCGCGCGCTTACATTAAGCTTTCAGAGATTCGTCAATATATGGGGCACTTCCCAGAAGCGCATAGTGCGATTGATCGTGCGCTTGAGCTGAGCCCGCAAATGCCGAAGGGGCTTGTACGAAAAGGTACGATCTTGTTCCATCAGCAGAAAATGGATGAGGCTCTTCAGTTTATTGATCAGGCCTTGAAGCTTTCGCCGAAATGGGCGGGTGCGCTGACGCAGAAGGCAGAAATACTGGCATCATTGGGGCGGTTTGAGGAGGCCGAAGAGGTCGCCAATACTATGATTGAGAGCACTGCAAACTCTCCCGCAGCCTATAATATTTTGGCCGGCTTTAAGGAATATGAATCAGAAGAGGACCCAATCTTTAAGGCGATGCTGAAATTTGAAGATAGAATTGATACATTCGGTGTTCAGGTTGAAAGTGCCTATTATCTGTCTCTTGCACATGTTTACCATAGCCTGGGCGAATACGATAAGGGGTTTGAATATCTGAAAAAAGGAAATGATGCGCGCAAAAAGATTATTTCTGGTGAGCGCAGCCTGGAGCGTCAGGTCGCTGCCGTGGCTAGTATTAAAGAAACATACACGCCGGAGTTTTTCGACGGCGTTAAGGGCTATGGGCTGGACACAGATGAGCCGATATTCATCATGGGTATGCCGCGTTCCGGCACGACCTTGACTGAGCAAATTATTTCGTCACATCCAGACGTGACGCCTGGTGGCGAGCTAACCTTTATCACCAGCGTTAATGCCTCTTATCCGCATGAAGCGCTGGAAGATTTAAAGGCTGCCGGAGAAGAGTATATTGCTCAAGCGCAGGACTTTATTGGTGAGGACCGGGCAAAGTATTTCACGGATAAAATGCCGGGGAATTACATGCTCATTGGTTACATCAAGGCCATTCTGCCCAACGCAAAGATCATTTATTGCCGCCGTAATCCGATGGATAACTGTTTGTCGTGTTATCAGCAAAACTTCTTCATGGGGCACTATTGGTCTTATGATCTCGAGGACTGCGCTGAGTTCTATATGAAGCATGATAAAGCCATGGATCATTGGAGAGAGGTCTTGCCTGGTGGGTTTTTAGAGGTTCAGTATGAGGACACGGTGACCAACCTGGAAGAGCAAGCGAGAAGAATGATCGACTATCTCGGCCTTGAATGGAATGATGCCTGTCTTGAGCCACATAAGCTCAAGCGTGCTGTTATGACGGCAAGCCGGGCGCAGGTGACTAAGCCGGTTTACACCACCTCTGTTGAGAAGTGGCGTAAATACGAGAAGGGCTTGCAGCCATTGGTCCGTAAATTAGCGCCGGAACTGGCTTTGCCCGAGGAGAAATCTAAAGGCAAGAAAGCTCCTAAGAAAAGTGCGAAGAAAAGTGCGAAGAAAAAGAGCTAGGCCTTCGTCTTTTTAGTGTCGTCGATAATAGCCTGCAACAAATTCTTGTATTTTGTGCCATGACTGGCTATATAGGTCAGCGGAAGGCTGGCGGGCGGCGATATCGCCAACCCGGTCAGGGCCGAAAGGCAGCAGCCGTAACGATTTTCACTGGGTCGTCCAGTCTTCCACTTCTATCATCCCTCTCCCCAGGCGTGTGTCTAACACATTGATCCGTATGGACTTTTATTATACGCCTTGAATAAAACTTGAAAACTATGTATATTTACGTAATATTTTTCTACAAAAAAGGCATTTGATATGGATATTAGAAATAAAGTTATTTTAGGGGCTGCAGGCGCAGGCATGGTTGGTTTTGTAGGCTTTGTAGTTAGTAATTTACCGCCGGTGGCAGCGGGGCATTTGGTTGATGAATTTTACGATCGTGCTGATGCGGCTGGCCATTATATCGTGGTGGAAAATGGTGTGCCTACGCATGTGGCGGCAGTCTATGATAACGATAATTATCACCATGATCTGGAGCGCGATTCGCGTTACAATAAAGTTTTTCTTGGTGAATTACCGCAAGGCACTAGCCTTCAGGATATTTTTGGTGCTTCTGGAGCTGTTCAGTATGAGGGGGTGAGTGATGCTATATTGCTGAACACTTTGCCGACATTTACAGATCCTGATGGTGATGGTATTGCTCAGGGTACATTTTATTATAATGGCGCAGTGCTTTCTTATAGCTTTGATCTAAATAATAAATCTATGGATGTTCTTGTTGATCCTGAAACATATAGTCGCTTTGGTCTTTATATTGATGGACAGGTTGACCTTTCTCCAAGGCCGTAATTTTAAAATAGTAGTTAGGCTATTAAATCTTTTCTTTTGATTAAAGCCAAAAACGCAGCGGGAGTATTTGCCCCGCGCCGGGAATCATTCTACATATAGAGTATGAGTGAAAAACAGGAAGCCTACCGCGTTCTCGCGCGGAAATATCGCCCCCAGAATTTTGAAGAGCTGATCGGCCAGGATGCGCTGGTGCGCACCTTGAAAAACGCGATTGAGACCGGGCGCGTTGCGCATGCCTTTATGCTTACGGGTGTGCGCGGCGTGGGGAAAACCACAACGGCGCGCATTATTGCCAAGGCGCTGAACTATAAAGGTGCTGATGGTCAGCAAGGCCCGACCACCGGCCCGACCGATGATTGTGCCTTGTGCACAGCAATCTCCGAGGATCGCCACCCCGATGTCATCGAAATGGATGCCGCCACGCGCACTGGGATTGATGATATCCGCGAGATCCTCGACGGTGTGCGCTACGCCCCGACCGAGGCGCGCTATAAAGTCTATATCATCGATGAGGTACACATGCTCTCTAAGCAGGCATTTAACGCGCTGCTCAAAACATTGGAAGAGCCGCCCGATCATGTGAAGTTCATTTTCGCGACAACGGAAATTCGTAAGGTGCCCATCACTGTGCTGTCGCGCTGTCAGCGCTTTGATCTGCGCCGGGTTGATGTGCCGACGCTTAGTGCTCATTTTGTGCGGATCTGTGAGGCTGAAAACGTAAAGGCAGAGGATGAAGCCATTGCGCTGATCGCGCGCGCGGCTGATGGTTCTGTGCGTGATGGTCTAAGTTTACTAGATCAGGGAATGGCGTTGGGTGATGATGCAATTTCGGGCGCGCAGGTGCAGGAAATGCTGGGCCTTGCCGACCGTGCGCGCGGGCTGGATTTGCTCGAACGTGCCTTGACTGGCGATATGCCCGAAGCGCTAGAGATTATGAACGAGCTTTACCGCGCCGGCGCTGATCCGACGGTGCTCATCCAAGATCTTCTCGATCTCACACACTTACTGACAAAGCTGCGCGCCGTACCCGAAGCCAAAGACATGAAAGATGCGCTGGCCGCCGATAGCGTTAAGCGCGCGGCAGACCTCGCGCAAAATCTCACCATGCCAACGCTGGGTAAAACCTGGCAGCTCTTGCTCAAGGGGCTTGCCGAAGTGCAGAGCGCCCCCAATCCCCAAAACGCCGCCGAGATGGTGATTATCCGCCTGACCTATGCGGCGGATTTGCCCGACCCGGCGGCGCTGATCAAACAGCTCAAAGACATGCCGGACGGTGGAACGAGCGGCGGCGGCGCTGGACCATCACCGGGCGGCGTGCCTGCTGCTGGTGGATGTGAAACCGTTAATGCATCCGCTAGTGTGTCAGCGGACAGTGCAGGGACACAAGCACCGGTGAGGACCGCGGCGCAAGCACCTGCCGTCCCTCCCCCGCAAACTGCAATGCCGCAAGAGACAACAGCACGCGGCACTGGTGGTGCGGAGGTCGCGCTGTCCATCGTGCCTGCGCAAGATGCGCCGCAGCCTGCAATACAGATCACAACGCTCAATGATGTTGTACAGATTCTCGAAAATGCCTCTGAGATGATTCTCGCCGGGCAGGTCTATCATAATGCGCATCTTGTGAAGCTCGAAGACGGCCTCATAGAAATTCGCCCCGGTGAGCAAGCCTCACCAAAATTGGCGCAGGATTTAACCAAACGCTTGAGTGAAATTACAGGCAATCGCTGGATCGTCAGTGTCTCTAGCGCGCCCGGTCAGTCAACACTGGCGAAGCAGGCAAGCGCTGCTGTGGATATGCAGCGCAATGAAATCCTTCAAATGCCGATTATGAAAGAAATTTTAGAGGTCTTTCCAGATGCGCAATTGACGGATATAACAGAAGGTGAAAAGTAGAATTTTTTAGCGCTTTTTTAGTCGAGCGAATTTGTTTTTCTACTAGGCGTGAGGAGTGAAGCGTATTTATAATACGCGAGTGACGAAACAACGACGTAGCAAAGCAAATTAGGAAGAATAAAATGATGAATATTCAGAAGATGATGCAGCAAGCCCAGCAGGTGCAAAATAAACTGGCCGAGATGCAGGAAAAATTTAAAGACATCGAAGTGACCGGCGAATCGGGCGGCGGCGCGGTGACTGTCACGATGAGCTGCGCGGGTACAATCACGGCGCTGGAGATCTCTCCGAGCTTGTTCGATGCGGAAGAAAAAGACATGACCGAAGATCTGATCATGGCCGCCGTCAACAACGCCAGCGAAGTCAAAGACGCCCGCATCGAAGAAGAAACCAAAAAGATCATGACCGACATGGGCATGCCCGCAGATGCGGCTGGTAAGCTGCCATTTTAATGCGCATCATCACCTGGAACATAAACTCTGTTCGTCTGCGCATTGGCCTGGTCGAGCGGGTTCTGGCGGAATATCAGCCCGACATTCTATGTTTGCAGGAAACGAAAACACCGGATGAACATTTTCCGCTCGAGGCCATTCGCGCCGCTGGTTATAAGCATGTGCATTTTCAGGGCATGAAGAGCTATAATGGGCTGGCGATTATTGCGCGTGTGCCGTTTGAGACGCCTGAAAAACACGACCGTGTGGGCCGCGCCGATTGCCGTCATATTTCCGCCAGCTTCGAACATTTCGACCTCCACAATCTCTATATTCCCGCCGGCGGAGATGAGCCGGACCCGATGATCAACGACAAATTCAAACACAAGCTCGATTTCGTTGAGGAAATAACCGATTGGTTCGGCGCGCATTATACGCCCGATAAGCCCGTCATTGCCGTGGGTGATTTTAACATCGCGCCGCACGAACATGATGTGTGGTCGCACAAACAATTGCTCAAGGTCGTTTCTCACACCCCGCCGGAGCTGGAGCGCTTGGACGCAATGCGCCGCTCGCTCGACTGGATCGATACCGCCCGGCACTTCGTCCCCGAAGACGAAAAAGCCTATAGCTGGTGGTCGTACCGCAACCGCGACTGGAAAAAATCAAATCGCGGCCGCCGCCTCGACCATATCTGGGTGACGCAGCCTTTGAAGGCCAAGCTCAAATCTTACAGTGCCCCGACGTCCCTGCGTGACGTCGAAAAACCCTCCGATCACGTGCCGGTGATTTTGGATTTGGATCTGGCGAGTTAGGCGCTCTAGTGCACCTACGCCGCGTACACATCCTGCGCCGTAAACATATCCGCTAAGTCCTGCACGTGGCTCAGCTCGCTCATGCGGATCCCCTCCGGCAGTTTGCTGCCTTTTCGGTTTTTCACAGTTGGGATAACACCTTCATTAAAGCCCAGTTTCGCCGCTTCTTTCAATCGCAGGTCAGGCTGTGCGACTTGGCGAATTTCACCAGCCAGGCCAATTTCACCGAAAAACACACTCTCGGCCGGTAAGGCTTCGCCGCTCATCGCGCTGATCAGGGCCGCGGCCACCGCGACATCGGCCGCGGGTTCATTGATTCGAATACCGCCCGCGATATTCAGAAAGATATCCTGCCCACTAATGCTCAGACCACACCTGGTTTCCAGCACCGCGATAATCATCGCCAGCCGGTTACTATCATAACCCAATACCGCCCGCCTAGGCGCGGCGAGTGAGGATTGTGCGACCAACGCCTGCACCTCCACCAACATCGGTCGCGTTCCTTCTAGTGCGGCCAAAACCGCGCTGCCTGCTACATTTTCATGACGTTGTGAAAGAAACAGCGCAGACGGATTTTCAACTTCGGCCAAGCCATGACCGACCATTTCAAAAACACCAATTTCATCAGTCGGGCCGAAGCGGTTTTTTATGCTGCGCAAAATGCGGAAATGGTGGCTGCGATCACCTTCAAAATGCAGCACCGTATCGACCATATGCTCCAGTACGCGCGGTCCGGCGATTTGCCCGTCTTTGGTCACATGACCAACGAAAATAACCGCGATGTTCTTGACCTTGGCATGGCGGATAATCTCTTGCGCAGATGTACGCACCTGCGTTACCGTTCCCGGCGCGGAATCTATATTATCGGCGAACATGGTCTGGATCGAATCGATTACCAGCAATTGTACGGGTTTTTCGCCGCCACTTGTCGCGGCGGAGCCCGGCCCCTTTCCGGGCGGAGACGGATCGAGCGAGGCCAAAATGTCGCGCACGCTCGTTGCGCTGGCCAGCTCCACCGGGGAATCGGAAAGGCCGAGACGCACGGCGCGCATGCGCACCTGGTCCACGGCCTCCTCCCCCGATACATAAACGCAGCGCGTGTTCTTCTTTGCCAGCGCGCACACGGTTTGTAGCAGTAGCGTCGATTTCCCAATCCCCGGATCACCGCCAATCAGCGTAGCGGAGCCGGGCACCAGCCCGCCGCCCACCGTGCGATCAAATTCCTTAATGCCGGACACATAACGCGGATAGCTCTGCTCCGCCGCACCGTCGAGCGAGGCAAACTCAATCCTGCGCCCCCGTTTGCGCGCCCCCGTCCCGCTGCCCAGTCCGCGCGGCACCGCGACAATTGTGCTCGTTTCTTCCGCAATCGAATTCCACGCGCCGCACCCCTCGCACTTGCCCGACCACTTCGAAGCGCTCGATCCGCACCCATTACACACATAATTTTTCTGCAGCTTAGCCATCGCCATATACCCTCTTTCCTTGAGAATCACTCTACCCCCAAAAAGAGAACATTTCAAGAACAAAAATTAAATGGAGTGCTTGCTAAGACCTTAAGCCACTCTCTTCTCCGCCGCTCTCCATTCTGCCTCAAATACCGACCGGTTAGTTGGCAAATATAGTCCCTGCACATAGTGAAGCTGTGGGTGGCTGGCCTTGAGGGCGCGGGCGTGGCTAGTGCTTTTTGCGCCTTCGGCGACGATTGAGGCGTGGGGGAACAGGGAGCTGACCAGCGAGATTAAATGATCCAGCGCATCGGGGCGATCGGGGCGGGCGCAGACGCTGTGGCGGTCGAGCTTGATGAAGTCGGCCATATCCTCGAACTCCGCCATGCGCATCACATCGCCCATCGACAGGCCGGCATCATCTAGTGCGAACATCACGCCAGCGCGGCGGAACATTTTCAGTACATCCTTGCTCATCTTGATGTCTTGCGTGGTTTCGTGGACCTCGATAATGATGGTTTTGTGCGCCGCGGCTAGATTGGCCTGCTCCAGCCGCTCCAGCGCTGTGCGAATGAAGTCGGCATCACACAGCGAGCGGGCAGAGATATTGACCGAAATTTGGCTTTCATCGCTCGCCAAAAATTGTTTGAGCGCACAGAGGAACAGCACCACATCAATATCGGCCGTCATGCCGTTTTCGTAGAAACTCATGATCGCCGGATAGGGGGAAAGCGGTGTGCCTGTGCCGTTTTGAAGGCGCAGCAAATACTCGCCGGGCGCGGATAGTGGCGCATGTGCATCAATCACATGCCACGGCTCTACGCCGAAAATGGCTTTACCGCGCAATATGGCATCGCCCAGCGCGGTCATGCATTTGATGGTGTGTGTGGCTTGTGTTTGGGCTTGCGACTTTTGCGCGGTGTCAGAGAAGTCTTGCGCCTTATGGATCAGGGCTTGGATACGTTGCAGCAGGGCGATGTCGGTCGTGCTCATGATAAACCTGCCTTCATAAACTTACCCTTCATGCTGCATTGCCCACTTGAATTTACATTCATTATCAGTAATTTGACCATAAATAGCCAATTGTTTTGTCTTGCGGGGTCGTATGCCAGAGCCCAGATATATACTATCCTCCAACGCCAAAACATACCCGCCGGTTTGCTTAAAACGCCAGCCGATACCGCTGGACAGGCGCAAGAGCGCTTCTTGCCCATCTTTCACCAGCGATACATTAACCCGCGGATGGATGTGGAAACGGATCACGATTTCTTTTGGTTCAGTGAGGGGGATTTGTGATCTAAAGCTATCTTCACCGCGCAAATCATGCCCTTTATTGCTCAGGAATAATCGCCGCCCATGTGTGATGCCGTTGAGCGGAACGTAGCCGTCATGGCTGCTTTCGACCAAAATTGCATCTTTGCTATCTTCGCGCACAGGGATCGCATGCTTCACCTTGCGCGCAAAATGTCCATCCTCGCGGATTTCGCAGGCATTGCGGTGATCAATCGTTGCGGCACTATGCGCCGCCGTGGCGCGCAGCGCGTCTTGCCAGCCAGCGGAGGTCGGGTGCGTGCCGCAGGAGACAAAGATCCGATCCTTGCCGTAGCTCATCTCGAACGCCAGCGGTGCGGCGTGGGCGGTCGTGTCATGGGGATAGGCTGGACTGGCGCCTCCATCAAACAGCACGGCCGTGCGGCCCTGGCTCAGGCGTTCATACCCGGCGCAAGGCAAGCTCTGCAGGCCCTTTCCTCGTACGTTTGCCTGCCCGAGCACACAGTCAATAAAGCTCTCATCCCCCTCCTGCGCGCCGTTAAACAGCCCGAAATGCTTGTCGGCATAGCGGAAGAACCGCAGCGCCGGGCCCATCTTATCGATCGCGTGCTGGATGGTTTCAGGCAGCGGATAGCCGCCAGAGGTCAGCGCCGTTTTAACGTCCAGAAATACCTGTAGCGCGCTTAAAAGCTGCGAGGGTGAGCGCGAAATATGCGCGCCATCGCCCAAAACTTGCTGCGTGATTTCAGCCTCAAGCCCGCCCAGCGCTTGCTCCACCCATTCTTCATGTCCTTCAAAAGCCAGCCCGGCATAGAGCAAACCCTTCAGTGCCTTGAGCGCATCCAGCCCATGCACCTCAGATACCGCGCCGCGGGCCAAATGCCGCGCCTGACGGATGGCAGAGTCAAAGAACACATCTTGAAACCGCGCATCAGCCGCCGCGTCACTTAAATGAGAGCCAAAAAATTCATAAAGCGCGATCCACATTGACAGGCGCTCGCCCATCACGCCGGGTTTCCAGGCCACCGCATCCCATTTGTGATAGTGCTGCGCCCACTCCTCAATCATTGCGCGGGCCTGACTGCGCGCCGCGGCATTGCCCAGCGCGCGCAAATCACGCAGCCACGTAAAATCATGCATCGCGGCCGGATATTCTCCGTTAAAAGACAGCCTCCGATCCGCCCCAACGCGAGCCTGCACTTCGATATCGAGCTGGTCGCCTTCAATTGCGCAGGCCTCGCCGCACACAATTCGCCCATGCTCGGCTTTGCCCGGCCATGGATCAACCGGGCGCACGACCAGGCGGTCGGGCACGTCCCCGCTCAGGCTCCAATTATAGAGCGCGGAGCTATAAGCCATCTGGCTCGTCTTATCTTTCAAATGCCTAAAGACCTGAACCGGCATAAGGCTGCTTCCTTTAAAACAAGTTTAGCCGCGAATGGCTGAGATATTGCGGGCGTAATGCTCTGGCCCGTCTTTGAAGACAAATGATCCGGCCACCAAGACATTGGCGCCAGCGTTGATGCAATCTTTAGCGGTCTCAACGTTGACCCCGCCATCGACCTGTAGATCAATAGACCGACCGGTACGCTCGATCATCTTGCGGGCCTGCGTAATCTTGTCCAGCAGCGGGATAAAGCCTTGCCCGCCAAAGCCGGGATTAACCGTCATAATCAACATCAAATCCACCATATCCATCACATGCGCGATCGCCTCAACCGGCGTTGCGGGGTTTAGCGCCGCCCCGGCCTTTACCCCGCGCGCCTTAATATTTTGCAAAGTGCGGTGCAGATGCGGCCCGGCCTCGACATGCGCGGTGATAATATCCGCGCCCGCATCTACGAAATTCGCGATCAGCGGATCAACCGGCGCGATCATCAGATGAACATCAAAAACCTTTTTCGTATGGATGCGAATGGCCTTCACCACCGGCGCGCCAAAGGTTAAATTCGGCACAAAATGCCCGTCCATCACATCAATATGAATATAATCCGCCCCCGCCGCATCAATCGCGCCAACCTCCGCCCCCAGCGCCGCAAAATCCGCCGATAAAATAGAAGGAGCAATCAAAATTTCAGAATCAGACATCGTGCACGCCGTTTAATGAGGGTAGGTGGATAACATTGTGGGTAACTTCACCGTATTTACAGATACTATACAGCGAATACGCGTGTGGGCGCAAGCTGTGAAAATTCATCTTTTGTTTACCGTAAAGAATGTTTTTGTGTTACGGATATAATTATCGTATAAAGGATCAACGGAGGATAAGAACATCACATGAGCGACAACGCACCAAAGATACCCACACGGGAAGAGTTTTTACCAGCGGCGTTGGGGCGGCTTGATGAAGCGCTGGATGATGTTAGGCAAGATCAAATAGAGGAAAATGCTGCTATTAGGCAAGCCATTAAAAATGGTAATGGCGCAGAATTTGCTGATAGATGGATGTCTAAAGCGCACATTAACACGATATTAGAATTAGGGCAGAAATTCAGACCCTAACCCTTCTTCGTAATCCGGCTAATAAAAAATCCATCCATACCGCCTAGCGCGGCCTGATGGTAGGGCAAGATGCGCAGATCGCCGTGGTCGGTGATGGCCTCTTCGAAGCCGCCTAATTCCTCCGCCGTGATCGGGAGTTTATAGGCATCCTCATGCGCCTCGAACAGGCGCGCAATCTGGTCTTCGCCTTCGGATTTTTGGATGGAGCAGGTGCAATAAATCAGCACGCCGCCGGGGGCGAGCATGTTAAAGGCATTCTCTAAAATATTGGCCTGCACGTGGATCAAGCGCTCCACATCACGCGGGGTTTTTAGATGCGCAACATCGGGGTGGCGGCGGATTGTGCCCGTTGCGCTGCATGGCGCGTCGAGCAATATATAGGGTACGGGCTGTTGCGGCTGCCACGCAGCGGCATCGGCGGCGATAATTTCCACATTTGCGCCAAGGCGCAAGCGCTCCAGATTTTGCTCCAGCCGTTTCAAGCGCTGGGCGGAGCGATCAAGCGCGGTGACATGCGCCCCCGCGGCGGCCAGCTGCATCGTCTTGCCACCCGGCGCGGCGCACAAATCAATCACGCGCTGGCCCTTTATATCAGCGCCGAAAAGTTTCGCAGGAATGGCGGCGGCCGCATCCTGCACCCACCACATACCATCATCAAAGCCCGGCATTTCATGCACCGCGCCGCCGGAAATCAGACGCAGCGTGCCGGTGCTCATCGCCGTGGCTTTAAGCGTTGCTGACCAATGATTGCGCTCCGCCTCATCCTTGATCGTGATATCGAGCGGCGCTTCGGATAGATTGGCCTTGGCGATATTTGCGGCCTCCCCCAGACCATAATCGGCGATCCAGATTTTCAGCAGCCATTCGGGCGTGTTTAAGCGCGCCTCGTCCTGACGGCTCTGCCATTCCCTGCCCACCCGCGTGATGGTGCGCAAAAGGCCGTTCACAAAGCCCTTTTGCTTGTCCATTTCATACGCATCGGCAAGGCGCACGCAGGTATCAACGGCGGCGTGGTTCGGCACATTCATGAATAAAATCTGCGCCACGCCCATGCGTAGAATATTCTGAAGGATTGAATTTTTAACGCGCGGCTTTTTCTCGGCCCTGGTAATTAAATCATCAATCTGGCCAAGACGGCGCAGCGTGGTGGAGGTAATCATACGGCAAAAGGCTTTGTCGCGACTGGATAGCGCTTTAAAGCCATCATCACGCTCCAACGCATGATCCAGCGCTTGTTTCTGGCTCAGCACAGCTTCCAGCAGATCCAACGCAGAGCGGCGCGCAGACAGCATTTCACCCGCGGGCGCAGGCTCATCGCTCTGGTGATCGGCGTAGAGATCATGTTCGTTAATATTCATGCGCTATACTTACCATGTCATCCCGAGCGAAGTCGAGGGATCTGACCCAATAGCAACATGATCAGATCTCTCCACTGCGCTACGCTTCGGTCAAGATGACAATGAAGCTAAAACTAAGAAGCTTTCTTTTGCGCCGCACTCGCATCATCACCAAACATCAAATGATCTTCCAGATCACAGCAATGCTTGATCAGCTGCGCGTATAAATCGCGGATGAAGGCTTCGTCCAAATTGCACTCGGCGGCCATGCGGGCGGCGTTTTCGCGTACTTCATCCACGCGGTCTTGCAGAACGGGGGGGATGTTTTCGCTGCCTTTAAATTCTGCGACCTCTTCGATCACATTATAGCGTTTGCGTAGCAGATCGATGATATCCCTGTCAATCGCATCAATGCGCGCGCGGTAAGGTTTCATAAGGCCCGCAATTTCACTCTGGCTTTTTTTGCTCATAGGGTTGAATATGGGACATGAGCAAAGAAAAACCAAGTACAGAAACGCAGCATATCTCAAAAAAACCGGAAAAAACCGCGCCGGACGATGAAAAAGGCGGGTTTAAGGATGCGGGTTTGCTCGAACCCACGCGCTTTGGTGATTGGGAAGTGAAGGGGCGCTGCTCTGATTTTTAATGCTATGAGATATGTTTTTGCGATTCTGAGTATTGTGGTTTTTTGGGCTTTGCGCGCTGCCGGCCTATGCACAAAATACCTTAGTCCTTGCAGAGATTTTCACCGTGCGCGGCTGCCCTTATTGCGCGCCGATGGATAAAGCGGTGCGGGACATCGTTGATCAGGGCGATGAATCTCTGATTTTCTTGAGTTGCCATGTCAGCTATTTTGATGTGCCGGACGCCTATATCGATGCCGATAATCCGGGGACCTATAATGATCCATTTGCGCAAGAATTTTGCGATGAGCGGCATGGGCGCTATAGCGTTGCGTTCAGAGATGGGCAGATCTATACCCCGCAAACCATCATCAATGGCTGGCTGGAAACGCCGGAGGATGATACGGCGGCGCTGATGCCTTCGATCACGCAGGCCAGAGCGCAGGATCAGTTGGCGTCGATTGCACTTGGTTTGGTTAATGATGCGCTTGTGATTGATTTGCCGGCGCTCACCCTTGAAGAGCCCGCAGAGCTTTGGCTGTTTGGGTATAGCAAACGCCGTAGCGTTGAGGGTGCCGCTGGTTTAGAACGCGGCGAAACGATTACGTATGCGAATGTCGTGACATATCTCAGAGCATTGGAAGACTGGGACGGCGCGGCGAAAAGCATGAGTGTTGATCTCGTGGATATGATAGCCGAAGGCTACGCCGTGAGCGTGCAAAACCCGCAGAGCATGAAGGTTATAGCGGTGGGGCGGGTTGAGCGTGACTAGTCCGGGAAATAAAGAGATCTCTTGCATTTCGCGCCACTTTTCCCTATCACTGTTCTTTCACTTCTGAGGAGCCATGCGGGACCCATTATGATTGTTGATATCCTTGTTTTGATTGTTCTTTTGATCTCTGCCTTTATTGCATTTTTGCGCGGATTTATTCGTGAGGTTTTGACGATTGCCGGGGTTCTTGGCGGCTTGGCCGCGGCGTATTTTCTGGGCCCCAAATTTGCGCCGCTGTTTCATGGCTGGCTGGGTGTTGAAAAAGGCGTAGAGCCGGAGCGTTTGTTCGGTATTATGCCCTATAACATCGTTGGTGATATCTTGGCGCATGGCGCGGTGTTTATCACCGTTGTTATCTTATTGTCTCTGGTTAGTCACTTTTTAGCAGAATCGGCGAAGAGCCTTGGGCTTGGTGCGATCGACCGGACGCTGGGCGTAATCTTTGGGATCATTCGCGGTGCGCTGTTGCTCGGCTTGCTCTATTTGCCGGTTTATATGCTGGTGGATCAGGAGACCAAGGATCAGTGGTTTAGCGGCAGCAAGACGCATTTTTATTTGGAAAAAAGCGCGGGCTTCCTGCACGGTTTTTTGCCAGATAGCGCTGTGCAAAAAATTGAAGACGCGCCAGAGACGTTGTTGCAGGGTAATGAGGCGCGCGAAAAGCTGAAGAGCATTGATTTGCTTAAAGGGGATAAAATTCCTGAAGAGGGCGCAGGCACCAAAAGTGGTGAAGGGTATAACGAGCAATTTCGTGACAAGATGGATCAGCTATTTGAGGGTAAAATCTATGACGAAAAAACAGGGGCGTTTAATGAGTAATCAAATAGAATTTGATGTAATGAAGGATCAAGCAGAAGAGCAGGATGGTTTCCATGATGAGTGCGGCGTGTTTGGCGTCTATGGTCATGATGATGCTGCGGCGCTAACGGCGCTGGGACTTCATGCGCTTCAGCATCGCGGGCAAGAGGCCTGCGGGATTGTGGCTTATGACGGGCAAGATTTTGTCACGCATAAGGCGCTAGGCCTGGTTGATGCGACGTTTAATGCCGTGAGTGTGATGGAAAAACTCAAGGGCTATATCGCGATCGGGCATAATCGCTATTCGACATCTGGCGAGCCGGCGCTACGTAATGTGCAGCCGCTTTATGCTGATCTGAATATTGGTGGCTTTACGCTGGCGCATAATGGAAATTTGACCAACTCGGATATGCTGCGCGAGGAATTGGTAAAGCGCGGTTCGATCTTTCAATCCAGCAGCGATACCGAAGTCATCGTACATTTGGTTGCCGTGTCACAGCGTGTGGGAATCATTGATAAGCTGACCGATGCGCTGCGTCAGGTAAAGGGTGGCTATTCGATTGTAGCGAGCGCAGAGGACAAGGTCATTGGCGCGCGTGATCAGTTCGGTATTCGTCCGTTGGTGCTGGGTGAGCTGCATGGGTCGCATGTGCTGGCTTCTGAAACATGCGCGCTGGATATCATTGGTGCAAAATATGTGCGCGATATTGAAGCCGGTGAGATGGTGATTCTGAGTAAGAATGGCGTGGAATCGCTGTTCCCGTTTGAGAAAAAAGCACACCGTTTTTGTATTTTCGAATATGTTTATTTCGCGCGGCCCGATAGCTCGATGGAGGGGCGTTCGGTCTATGAAACGCGCAAAAATATCGGTATAGAGCTGGCGAAGGAAAGCCCGGTTGAGGGCGCCGATTTGGTTGTGCCTGTGCCCGATAGCGGCACACCGTCGGCAATTGGATACGCACAGGCGACGGGCATTCCGTTTGAGCTGGGTATCATCCGTAACCATTATGTGGGCCGGACATTTATTGAGCCGACCGATCAGATTCGCCACCTTGGCGTGAAGCTAAAGCATAATGCAAACCGCAAATTTATTGAGGGCAAGTCGGTGGTATTGGTTGATGACTCCATCGTACGCGGCACGACCTCGAAGAAAATTGTCGAGATGGTGCGCGCCGCTGGGGCGAAGGAGGTGCATATGCGTATCTCGTCCCCGCCGACAGCGCATAGTTGCTATTATGGCATTGATACACCGCGCACAGAGGAATTGCTGGCGCATAAAATGAGTGTTGAAGAAATTTGCAAATATGTGGGTGCAGATTCGCTGTCCTATATTTCGCTGGAGGGTCTTTACCGCGCCGTCGGTGAGACAAAACGCAACGATAAAGCGCCGCAATTCTGCGATGCATGTTTCACTGGCGATTATGCGATTGAGCTGGTTGACCATGATCGTAAGAAATCTGGTGTAGATGTTGTGAAACTTAAGGACAGTCAGGCCAGCACATAACCATGTCAGATTTTTCAGGAAAAACAGCCCTTGTTACCGGCGCATCGCGCGGGATGGGGAAGGCGGTTGCGTTGGAGCTGGCGCGGTGCGGTGCGCATGTAATAGCACTGGCGCGGACGCAAGGCGCGCTGGAGGATCTGGATGATAAAATTCAAGAAATCACCGGCAAACCTGCGACGTTGATGAAAATGGATCTGCGGCGTTTGGATGATGTTGATAAGCTCGGTCCGACGATTTTGGAACGCTTTGGCGGACTGGATATTCTTGTCGGCAATGCCGGGATGCTCGGGCCGCTGACACCTGCGCATCAGATTGCCCCGAAAAATTGGGAGAAGGCGATGGCGGTGAATTTCATGGCCAATGTCCGTCTAGTGCGGACGCTTGATCCGCTGCTGCGCGCCAGCGATTCGGGGCGGGCTGTCTTCACAACCTCCAGCATTACCGATCCGCTCGCCTATTGGAGCGTGTATCAGGCGACCAAAACAGCGCTGGATGCCTTTGTGCAAATTTACGCCGCGGAAACGCTACAGACCAATATGAAGGTTAATCTCTTGCGCCCTGGCTTGGTGGATACGGCGCTGCTAACCGAGGCTTTCCCCGGCGGGTATGATGGAGAGTTGAAGAAACCCGAAGACATCGTGCCGCACTTCATGGCTCTGATTGGCGCAGATTGTGAGCATCATGGCGAGATTATTGAGGTTTAAGCCGCCTTTTTCGCTGGCTCGCTGCCTTTTGCATACTCGATCGTCGTCGTGGGGAACGGGATGGAGATTCCGTCTTTGTCTAGTGCTTCTTTGATCGCTTTGGTCAGATCCCATTGCGTGGTCCAGAAGTCAGATGATGCACTCCAATAGCGCACAGTGATATCGACAGAGAAATCGCCCAAATTCATCACGGCGACCACCGGCTCTTTACCTGCCGTGGCCACGATGCGTTTTTCTTTGGCCAGCACTTTTTCGATAGTTTTCATGGCTTTGTTGATGTCATCGTCGTAGCTGATGCCGATGATTAGATCTTTACGGCGTTGCTTATTGCGGCTGTAATTTTTGATCTCGCTGCTCCAAATTTGTGAATTGGGCGCAGAGATGTAGATGTTATCACTGGTTGCAAATTCTGTGGTGAACAGGCCCAGATCTTTGACGGTGCCCGACACGCTGCCGGCCTCGATAAAATCACCGACATTAAACGGGCGCAACATCAGAAGCATGACGCCGGAGGCGACGTTGCTGAGAGTCCCCTGTAGGGCCAGGCCAATGGCCAAGCCCGCAGCGCCGAGCAGCGCGAGCAGGCTCGCAGTCTGAACGCCAAACTGGCCCAGAACGGCAATAATTGCGACAAAAAAGACCGTATATTTGGCAAAATTGCCGAGGAAGGATTCGAGCGTATCATCCAGTTTGTCGAAATTATGGATGGTCTTGCGCAGATAATTCCCAATCATCCAGCCCGCAACCAAAATCATCCCAGCGCTGAGCACGCGCATGCCCCAAATGGTAAAAAGGGAAAGCCCTGAATTGACAACATCTTCCATGATTTCAGCTCCGTTTAAATAGATTTAAATTTAATAGGGTCTATGCATACGGATTTTTGGATGCTCTGACAAGTAATCTTATCGGTACGCCGGGGATGTTGAAGTCGCGGCGCAGGCCGTTAATGATATATCGTTTATACGATGTCGGCATTTTGCCGGGGCGTGAAACCCACATGGCGAAGGTCGGCGGGCGGTTTTTGATTTGGGCGATATATTTCAGGCGGTTTTGACGGCCGGAGATAAGCGGCGCGGGGTTTTTGCTCTCCATCCCTCGCAGCCATCTATTCATCTGACCGGTCGGTATGCGGATGTTCCAGGTGGCGTGAATGCTAACAATGCCCTCCAGCAGCTTGCCGATATTCTTGCCATTTTTGGCCGACATGGTGATGAAGGGCACGTCGCGCACTTGCGCCAGAGAGCTGGTGAGTTTGTGTTTAATCTCCTCCAGCCCGTCTTTGCGGTCATCAACGATGTCCCATTTATTGACGGCAACGATTAGTGCGCGGCCCTCTTCGATCACATGCTGGGCGATTTGCAAATCTTGTTTGTCGAAAATTGCATTGCCGTCCAGCACCAGCACGACCACATGGGCGAGGCGAATTGCGCGCAGGGCGTCTTCGACGCTCATTTTCTCGATATTGTTCTGCACCTTGGCGCGGCGGCGCATACCGGCGGTGTCGACCAGGCGGAAGGGCTGGTCTTTATATTCCCAATCGACCGCAATCGCATCGCGGGTGATACCGGCCTCTGGCCCGGTCATGACGCGCTCCTCATTGACAATGGCGTTGAGCAAGGTTGATTTTCCGACATTCGGACGGCCAACGATGGCGATTTTCAGGGATTTTTCGTCGTCTTCGATCTCGATGAATTCGGAATCCTCATCGCCCTCAATTTCGTCAATACCATCAAACTCGTTTTCATCATCGTCATTCACTGGCGCATCTATCTCTTCCGGGAAGTGCGGGGTGAGGGCGTTGTAGATATCTTCCATACCGATATTATGCTCGGCGGAAATGGCAACCGGTTCGCCCAGGCCAAGGCTGTAGGCCTCGCCCATCGCGCTTTGTACGGCTTTTTCATTCTCTGCCTTGTTGACGGCCAGAATCATGGGCTTTTTTTGCTTGCGCAAGAACTGCGCGAAATGTTCGTCCATCGGCGTAACGCCCGTGCGCCCATCGATAATGAATAGGATAGCATCGGCCTGATCAAGCGCATCTTCGGTCTTTGTGCGCATGCGGGCCTCGATGGAATCATCAAAGCTTTCCTCTAGCCCGGCTGTGTCCAGAATACGAAAAGAGCGGTCAAACAGATGCCCCGGCGCTTCGCGCCAATCGCGCGTCACGCCCGGCGTATCATCAACAATCGCCAGCTTCTTCCCCGCAAAACGGTTGAAGAGCGTTGATTTACCAACATTTGGGCGGCCAACAAGGGCGAGTGTAAAGGTCATATAGGCACTTTCTTTTACTTTTGCAGGGCGTTGCTGCGCTCCTAACGTAGATTAACTACGCGTTGTCACTTGCACCTACTGTAAAAGCAAAATCAAGCGACTATAATTTCATTCATTCTTACCGCTCTATGCGCGGCGAGTGCTACGAATACAATATAATACTGATTTATGAAAGAAAAACGTTGCGGCTTGCTATTTATACGCCGTTAAGCTGCCATCTTCCGCAAGCACGTACAGCACACCATTGGCGACGATTGGCGGTAGGGCGGTTTCTTTGTCTGTATCCCAGCGGCGCAGGACGTCTCCGTTTTCTGGGTTAAATTCGCTGATGATCCCTTCGGTATCGATGATCATTAGGCGTCCACCAGCCATCAGGGGTCCGGAATAGAAGATCGGATCACCATCAACTTTTTTCGCCAGTGTGGTGACCCAAGCTATGGCGCCTGTATCGCGGCTGAGCGCGGCAAGCTCGCTGTTTGAGGTCAGAACAAACAGATGGTTTCCGGCCACCCAGGGCGTGTTAGAGCCGCCGATCTCGCGCTGCCAGACACGTACACCTGTGCGCTCATCAATGGCGACAAGCTTTCCGTTAAAGCTCATGACGATCACGAGGCCCTTATCAATGATGGGAAGTGCTTTAATGTCGGACAGGCCCGCGAGGCCGCCCATTTTGCGGATGCCGGATAAATTATCGGACCAAGCGATGGAGCCATTTTCAACGCGGAGCGCTGAGACTTCACCAGAGGAAAAGACGGGAATGACGATATCGCGGTTGGCCGCAGCGCTGGCTGCACCGACGAGGCTGACACTTTCGCTGAGCGCTGAATATTCCCACAAGAGCGCGCCGGTCGTGGCGTTGAGGGCTAGCAGGCGATTATCGAGTGTCGTCACGAATAGGCGGCCATTAAGAATGGTCGGCGCGGCGCGTGAGGGTTCGGGGATTTGCTTGCGCCAGATGATCGCGCCGTCATGCGGGCGCACGGCCAGCAGCTCGTCATAGCCATTGGTGACGTAGAGAATGCCTGCGGCATAGGAAATGCCGCCGCTGATCACCGGGTCGTCTTCATCCGGGTCACGGACACCGGCGCGCCATTTTTGCTTGCCGGTTTCGGCGTTGAAGGCGGACAGGTTTGAATCAGTATCGAGGGTGAAAATAACGCCATCAACCAGAACGGGCTGCGCGGTCAGAGGCAGATCATTCGTCGTGCCATCGCCGATATCAGCGCTCCAGAGCTTCTTCAGCTCGCCCTCGTTCAGCGCGAGATTCTGCATAGCGTGATTGGGATAGCCGCCTGATTGTGGCCAGAAGGCATTTTGCCATGGGGCGGGGGTGATCAGGCCTTGGGCCTGCAACGCCGCATCATCAGGCTCAAGCGATTGTGAAAGCTCAAGCACGGAAATACGCTCACCTTTAAGCGGCGGAATTTCGTTCTTGTCGCTGAAGACGGAGCAGCTTGAGAGCGCTATCATAATCACCGTCATCCCCGCGGCGAACGAGAGTGAGCTAAAACGACGGGGATGACGGTTTTGTGGTGTAAAGATACTCATGAATCCTGCGCGGCCTGTTGTTGCTTAAGCGTATAGATATGGTGAAGCGCAGAGGCGCGGTTGAGGATTGTGTCGGGCAGGTTTTCGCTCTGCATCACGGTCTTTAAATGGGTGAGTGCCCCTGCAAAACCAGCATCGCGATTGGCCAGAATTGCCGCAGCCTCAAGCCGCGCTGAATGCCGCCACGGGCTGGATTTATCATTCCAGATGGGCTGGAGCAGCTGTAGCGGTTTCGTCGCCGCGTCTTGGTCGAGCCGTACAACCATGATGGTCGCTAGCTGTTTAAAATCTTTGGCCACGCCGCGGTCATTCATCGCGCGTTTATAGGTCGTCAGAGCCTCCTCGGTCTTGCCTTCATCCAGCAGCGCCCCGCCCGCGCTCAGCAACGCCATGCCGCGCAGCCCGCCGCGCATATCAAGTTCAGCCGTCTGGATGTTGTCTGGAAAGGCAGGATCATCAAGCAGCGCGATCAGCGCGCTTGTGCCGCGTTCCTGCGCCCCGGCGTTCCAATGCTTATAGCCCGAAACAGCCGCCGTCATCACAATCGTTGCCACGATAAAGGCGATGACAGTTTTTCCATGTTCATGAAAAAATTTCTCCACGCGCTCCTGACGCATGGCCTCATCAAGTTCCAATAGTAAATCTGACATGTGTTAAGCATCCTCTATATTTAAGAAGCTATTTTAATCATTTTTACTGGAGTTTCCAGTGCTTTAATTCTTCCACTTAATAGAGCATCCCATAGACGGGGTTTGCGCCGCCGGGCTTGCGCCGGTTTTGGCGATTTTCAGCATGGCGTTTAGCAGCTCTGGGATGGTATCGCTGTCAGCAGGGTTGTACCCCGCGCTATCCAAACGACCACGATATTGCAGCTGCCCCTCGGCATTAAAGCCGAAAAATTCTGGCGTGCAAACTGCGCCATAGGCGCGCGCAACCTCTTGGCTTTCATCAATCAGATAGGGAAAGGTAAAGCCATTTTCGGTGGCAAAAATCTTCATATTCTCAAACGAATCTGCTGGATAATTTTCCGCATCATTCGACATGATTGCCACCACACCGATGCCGTTATCCTGCAGCTGTTTCATGGTTGGCCCGAGACGATCCGTAATGCCAATAACATACGGGCAGTGATTACAGATAAACATCACCAGCGTGCCCTTTTCCCCGCGTATATCAGCCAGACTAACCATCGCCCCATCAATATTTTTCAGTGTAAAATCAGGGGCATAAAAGCCCTCATCCTTTTCGGGTGTGTGCATAAGGGCCATGATGGTTTTCTCCGCCTTGGGTGGGTGTGATATACTGTATATATGAGTTTCACCGTGATAAACAACCCATCTTATAGCCCTGAAACCGGTTTCACGAACGCGCAGTTTAAGCGGCTGGATGGGCTGTATCTGCGCGCCGCTGCGGCCAAGGCGCTGAATTATCGCGCAGTAGAGGTCGATTTTGACGAGGGGCTTGCGCGCTATACCTATTATAAATCCGAATCCCACGCGCCATATTTGCAATTCATCATCCGCAAAGTCGGCCCCAAAACCATGATGTACGAAGTCTTCCTCCATGGTAAAGGCCGCATCGCTAAAAGCGGGGTTTTTGAGCGGGCATTTGAGCGGCTCTCTTCCGAGATCGAAGATTTATTTTAACCGTAGATTCACATAGATAGACACGAGCGGATTTTCTATTTAAGTTAATCCGTGTTCATTCGTGGTTAAAAAGCAAAGGACTCCCCATGACTAAAATCAAAGTTAAAAACCCCATCGTTGAAATTGATGGCGATGAGATGACGCGGATTATTTGGAGCTTTATTCGGGAGCGGTTGATTTTGCCGTATCTGGATATTGATTTGAAGTATTTTGATTTGTCGATTCAAAATCGTGATGCGACGGATGATCAGATCACGGTGGATGCGGCCAATGCGATTAAGGCGCATGGCGTGGGCATTAAATGCGCGACCATCACGCCGGACGAGGCGCGGGTGGAGGAATTTGGCTTGAAGAAAATGTGGCGCAGCCCCAACGGGACGATCCGTAATATCCTTAACGGTACGGTTTTTCGTGAGCCGATCGTGACGGGCAATGTGCCGAAATACGTGCCGGGGTGGGAAGCGCCGATCGTGATTGGCCGCCATGCCTTTGGCGATCAATATAAGGCCACCGATATGAAGATCCCCGGCCCCGGCCGCCTGAGCATGAAATATGAGCCAGCGGGCGGCGGCGAGGCGCAGGAGTGGGAGATTTTTGATTTTCCGGCCAGCGGCGTTGCGATGGGGATGTATAATCTGGATGCCTCGATAGAAGGCTTTGCGCGCTCGTGCTTTAACTATGCGCTGGCGAAGGGCTATCCGATGTATCTGAGCACCAAAAATACTATCCTGAAGCAATATGATGGCCGGTTTATCGAGATATTTGCTGATATCTATGACGGCGAATTTAAGGGTGAGTTTGAGGCGCGCGGTCTGTGGTACGAACATCGCCTGATCGACGATATGGTTGCCTTCGCGCTGAAGGGCAAGGGCGGGATCGTCTGGGCGTGTAAAAATTATGACGGCGATGTGCAAAGCGATATCGTGGCGCAGGGTTTTGGCTCGCTGGGCCTGATGACCTCCGTCCTGCTCACCCCCGATGGAAAAACGGTGGAGGCCGAGGCCGCGCACGGCACAGTCACGCGCCATTACCGCGAGCATCAAAAGGGCAACCCCACATCCACCAACCCGATTGCCAGCATCTTCGCCTGGACGCGCGGTTTGCAATATCGCGGGCGGTTTGATGATACGCCGGAGGTTGTGGCATTTGCCGAAACGCTGGAGCGCGTTTGCATCGAGACGGTAGAGGCTGGGCACATGACGAAAGATCTGGCGCTGCTGGTTGGCGGTGATCAAAAATACCTCACGACAGAAGAGTTTCTGGATAAGGTGGTTGAGAATTTAGAAATTAGTGTAAACTCTTAATCTATGAAGTTTTTTATTCTCTCAGTTCTGTTCATCGCTTTTCTTGCTGCGCCCCCCGCCCACGCCGCCTATGAGGGCGCGTACACGGGGGAACAGATTACGTACCGCGCTAAATATGAAGATACGTTTGTGCATCTTGCGCGGGATTATAATTTGGGGTTTACGGAGATGCGGGCCGCCAATCCCGGAATTGATCCGTGGGTGCCGGGGGCGGGGACGAAGCTGATTTTGCCAACGCGGCATTTGCTGCCCGAAGCGCCGCATGAGGGGATTGTGATTAATTTGCCGGAGATGCGGCTTTATGCCTTTGTGAACGGGGATGATGCGCCCGCGACTTTTCCGATTGGTGTCGGGCGAGAGGGGCTGAACACGCCGCTTGGTACAACCAAAATTGTGCGAAAGAAAGAGCGACCAACCTGGACACCGACGCAGCGTATGCGCGATGAAGATCCTGAGCTTAAGCCCTATTACCCGCCGGGGCCGGATAACCCGCTGGGCACGCATGCGCTCTATCTGGGCTGGCCGACCTATGCCATTCACGGTACAAACCGACCATTTGGTATTGGGCGACGGATCAGTTCTGGATGCATTCGCATGTATCCTGAAAAAATTACGGAGCTGTTTGGGCTGATTGATATAGGCACGGTGGTTACGGTGGTGGATCAGCCGATTAAGGTGGGCTGGATTGATAACCGGCTTTATCTTGAGGCGCATGTAAATATTGAACAAACGATTGAGATGGAGGAAACGGGCGCTGTGCAAGCGCCCAAGCTCAATGATGAGGATTTAAAGCGCATTATGAAGGTGGCCGGCGTGCATAAGGACCGCATACGCTGGGCCGCGGTGCGTACGGCGGTGCGGGAGCGTAAGGGTTATCCGGTAGAAATCGCCCGCGCGCGGCGCAGCGCTTTTGAAGCTGCAGCAGATGGTGACGCTGCCGCTGAAGAAGAAATCGATAAGGCCCAGATCAAGGAAGCGATGACGGAGATCTATGGCCCATTGCTCGAAGATGGTGTTTCGGTTGTTGCTGAGCAGCATGATGCGCCAAGTGGCCGGACTTTTTCACTGAATAATTAAGTTAACAGGACAGAAAAAAGGCCGCTCAAATATCAGAGCAGCCTTTTAAAACTTTAATTGTGTCAAAGATGATTACTTAGATTGTACGTCTCTGAATACGCGCTCTTGCGCTGGTGCAGCGGCTGGTGTGTCGTCGTATCCGGCTGTGCGTTCGGCTGAGTATGGCGCAGCAGTGTCAACGTTGCCTGTTCCTGTTGTATCACAAGCAGCAAGTGTAAGAGCCGTTCCGGCAATGCATAATGTAGCAGCTAACTTTTTCATGGTTTTTCCTCGTCTATATAGTTGTGTTTAATAAAGTCGTAAACCTCCTACAAGAAGAGGCGAAACCTGTATAACAAACTCTGTTATACACAAACCAAAGCGTATTGAACACTGTTTTTCAAGCGTTTTCTTAAATTTCATGATTTATGTTTTCGTAATGTCGTGGGGTGGCGTTGTGTGGCGCGTCAAAGGCGTTGGTTTTTCGCCACTTGCAGAAAATAGGCATCAATACCGCGATGCAGGGCCTTTGCGAGTTTGTTGCGATGGCTGCTAGTGTTGAGCAAGTTAGCCTCGCGGCGGTTTGACATGAATCCGGCCTCGACCAAAACAGAGGGCACATCGGGGGCTTTGAGCACGGCAAATCCCGCATAACGGTGTGGGTTATCCAAAACGCGTAGGCCTAGCCCCTTGAATGTATCAACGATTTTATTGGCGAAGAATTTGGCTTGGTTGGTGGTGTCGCGCATGGCGAGATCAACCAGAATGCTGGCGACCTCTTCATCCTCCACGCTCAAATCAATGCCGCCGATCAGATCGGCCTTGTTCTCACGCGCCGCTAAGCGGGCCGTCTGCTTATCAGATGCCTTTTCAGACAATGTATAGACTGATGCGCCACGTACATTTTTCTTATCCAGTGAATCTGCATGAAGGGAAATAAATAAATCTGCTCCGCGATCGCGAGCAAATTTACGGCGCTGGCTAAGTTTGATGAACTTATCGCTCTTGCGGGTAAGGATCGCGCGGTAATGGCCGGAGGATTCAAGCTGGCGTTTAAGTTCTTTACTGAGCGCGAGAACGACATTCTTCTCCTTAATATTATTATGCCCCACGGCGCCCGGGTCTGCGCCGCCATGGCCGGGATCGATAACGATAAGGGGTTTGTAGGCCGGTTTGGCTGGGGGCTTGGACACTGGCTTCGCCGTGGGTTTTGGGATGCTGGCAATATCTAGAGCGGCGTGTGCTTGTGTCTGCGCCGCTAGGGCTGGCGGCGCATTTCGCGCATGCGCAGGATCATCGACATTCAAGCGGCCCTGAACACGGCTTTTCATAGCCTGAAACTGGGCGGGGGAGACGGATATGTAATCAATGACCAGCCGGTTGGGTTTGCCTGCTTGCTCTGGCAGGATGAAGGCGCTCTCCACTGATGTTGGGCGGCTCATATCTAGAACAAGACGTGAAATGCCGGGCTTAAGCGCGCCGCTGCGCAGGCCTGTAATCCCGCTGGCGGCCGGGCGGTCGAAATCTCCTGCATTCCAGGCAAAATGCGGCATGTCGATAACCAGGCGGTAAGGCGTATCGAGCGTAAAGGTGCGAAAATCACTCGCCGCACTGAGCTCAAGCACCAGCCGCGTCTTGTCTGGATACACCCCCACGCGGGCTTTGTCGACGGAAAGCGCCTGCGCGCCGCTTGCCAAAAGGCAAAATGCACAAAAGAGCGAGGCGACGAATGTGGGGGCAGCGTGTTTGAACAACGGTGGATACTCTGTCATAAGATGTCTACGAAGGGCGATATGTAAGCCTTCTATAATACAATCGCGTTTCGAGCGCTAAAAATCAAGAGAGCAGCTCTATTTAACGAAATTTAAGGTGTAAGTGAAGCGGCGGCAGTGAAGAGCCTTAAAAATCAAACCCTTACAAATTCGAATCACTTTTATCTTGAGCAATCGGGAAAGAGGGTATAGAGTGCACATTGGTATTTTACTATTGCGGACTTAGCGCTGAATTGGGCACTGCCCGACGTCTTTTTAAAGTTTCGCGGACTGCAATAGCAAAAATTGATGTAATGAATTCGCGCGTTTATCGCGTTGTTTCCCTGTGAGTCTTCTGATTCGGGAAGCTGCCTTTGCGAACGCGCCTAAATTGGAGATTTAAAATGAGCAAGACCATGCTAATTGACGCAACCCACGAGGAAGAAACGCGGGTTGTGGTGATGGACGGTAAACGTCTAGAGGAATTTGACTATGAGAGCAAATTCCGCAAACCCATGAAAAGCAGTATATTCCTGGCAAAGGTGACGCGCGTTGAGCCGTCGCTGCAGGCTGCTTTTGTAAATTTTGGCGGCAATCGTCACGGGTTTTTACCCTTCTCTGAAATCCACCCTGATTATTACCGTATTCCAATCGCTGATCGTGAGGCTTTAATGGCTGAGCAGGAGGCAATGATTGTCGAAGCGGAAAAGCAGGCGGAAGAGGAAGAGGCCGAAGATATTAAGAATGCCGCAAAACCTGGCAAGAAAGGCGATGATGAAAACGCTGATGATCTGGGCACGAATGCTGATGATGTTTCGGATATGGATGACGAGGATGATCTAGACGCAGAGACGGGCGTGCAAGATGCTGCGGCTGATGAGGCTGAAGACGAGCCGGAAGAAAAAGCTGAAAAGTCGAAAGCAAAGCCTCGCGGGCGTAAAAAGACAGCGCAGAAGAAGGTAAAAGAAAACAAGGACGACAAAGTTGTTGATGATTCTGGTGACGATGCTGATGACGAAAAAGAAAATATCGGCAATAAAAAACAGCCTGAGCCCAGTGAAGAAGAAGACGATGTAGAGGGCAATCGCGAAGGTGCGAATGTTAGTGCCAATCCGCTTGAAGATGAAGGTGGTGGCAATGCTCGCCGCCGCAATTCGCGCGGTGGCCGTGGTGGTCGCAATCAAGGCGGGCGCGGTGGTCGTGATCGTAACAATAATGGCGGGCGCGGTGGACGCGGTCGTCACCAAGGTGGTAGAGGACGTGGCCGGTCTGATGAAGATTTTACGCCGGAACAAAAATTCCGTCAAAGCCTGCGTAATCGCTATAAGATCCAAGAGGTCGTTAAGCGCGGTCAGATCATGCTGGTGCAGGTCTCTAAAGAAGAGCGCGGCAATAAAGGCGCAGCGGTCAGCAGTTATCTGTCTTTGCCTGGACGCTATTGTGTCTTGATGCCCAATAGCCCGCGTGGCGGCGGTGTCAGCCGTAAGATTGCTAATTACAAAGATCGTGCACGTATGCGTGATGTGATGAAATCCTTGGATGTGCCCAAGGGCATGTCCGTCATTCTGCGCACCGCGGGTGTGGAACGGACGAAGGCCGAGATCAAGCGTGACTTAGATTATCTGACGCGTCTGTGGAGCGACATTCGTGAGCAAACGATGCAGTCTTCTGCGCCTTCGATGATTTATGAAGAAGCCAATTTGATCAAGCGCGCTGTGCGTGATTTGTACACGCGCGATGTTGATGAGATCGTGGTGGCCGGTGAAGAGGGCTATCAGACCGCAAAAAATTTCATGAAAATGATGATTCCTTCGCATGTGAAAAAGGTGAAAGAATATAAAGACGCGGATCGCCCGCTATTCAATAAATATCAGGTTGAAGGGCAAATCGCCGAGATTGGTGAGACGGAAGTCACGCTGCCCTCCGGCGGGTATTTGGTGATTAACCCGACTGAGGCTTTGGTCTCGGTTGATGTGAACTCCGGTAAGGCAACGAAGCAGCGCCATATTGAGGAGACCGCGCTACATACGAATCTGGAGGCCGCCGAAGAGGTTGGTCGTCAATTGCGCTTGCGTGATTTGGGTGGGCTGGTTGTCATTGATTTTATCGATATGGAAGACCGCCGCAATAACGGCAAGGTGGAGCGCAAAATGCGTGATGCGCTGGCCGGTGATAAGGCACGCGTGCAGGTGGGGCGGATTTCAAGCTTTGGCTTGATGGAGCTATCACGTCAGCGTTTGAGCCCAAGTTTGGGTGAATCGCAATTCAAACCCTGTTCACATTGTGAGGGTACGGGCCATGTACGCACAGCCGATGCGGCTTCTATTATGGTGCTTCGTGCACTGGAAGAAGAGGGCATGAAAGGCCGCGCAGCACAGCTGATCGCGCATGTTGCACCAGAGGTGGCGCAATATGTTCTTAATCACAAGCGCGAGCTGCTCAGCTCTATCGAAAAGCGTTATAATCTGACTGTTCTACTACGTGTCGATGACGAGATGGCGAACGGAAAATTCCGTGTTGAGGTCTCTAAGCCGCTAGATAAATCTGGTGAGAGTGATGACGAGAGCGATAGCGGCGGCGTTGTTGAACAAAAAACCGACAATCGTGAGCAAGGTGAGGGCACAGGCAAGCGCCGTCGTGGTCGTCGCGGTGGTCGCCGCCGTAACAATAATGCGCAACGTGAAGGCGGTGAATCTTCCGTTGAAACTCAGGATCAGGGTGAGAAAGACTCTGTTAAAGACGGCGCGTCAGATCAAGACAAAAAAACAGATGACAAGAAGCCATCTGGACGTGGCCGTAAAAAGACCGAGGACTCATCAGATGAGGCCGTAGAGAAAACATCTGAAAAACCTGTGGACGATAAGGCGGATGATAAAAAGCCGGCAAAGAAGGCGGCGACGAAAAAACCTGCTGCTAAAGCCAAGAAAGATGATTCTGATAAGGATGAGACAGCATCCACGGCCAAGGTTTCAAATGACGATAAGCCGAAGACTAAAGCAAAGTCAAAGGCCAAGGTGAAGGCTGATCCCGAGCCGCCACGTGACTACGAAAAAGTCAATGAAGCGCCAGGAGAAAAGAAAAAAGGCTGGTGGAACCGGAAGTAACTTTCTCTCTTTATGTGGTTGGCATACCAGTAAAGATATGAAATTTTGAAACACCGTCCCTTAATTAAGAGGCGGTGTTTTTTCTAAAGATAGCCTGTATGGCTTATCGCGCTAGAACGGTGTGATAGAAGACAAAGTGGCCGTTGACATCGATGAGGCACCCTGTTGCCTGACCATCTAGGGCCGTTCCACCATTATCGGGAACAACAGCTGTTGCTCCAATAAAAGCGCCATCATATGGGTTATCCCAATCTTCATATACAACAGTTATGCCTGCATCAGCGGTGGCAATACCGAGTTGTGCATTAATATGGTCGCAGAGGTTCTCTGAAACTCTGGCGGCGAAAATTAGATCATTGCCGGTGCGGTTTGTATCATCCGGCCCAACCCCCTTAACCAAGAAGTCATTGACGAATGCGATCGGGTTGTTTGCATCATTTAAGGTGTTGTCGCTGAATGTACGCCAGCTTAGCCCCGCGCCTTCAGGTTCAAATAAATGGCAAGAGTTATCGGCTGGGCTGCTTGTGTTGTTGTAATCTAAGTCGATTGTATTTTCGAAGCTGATGTCATTTTCTGAACAATTATTGATCGTTCGAAGTTTATCAATTGCTTGCTCAACACCGCTAGCATAGCGCATCAGTTGTGATGCTTTGACACGTTGCTGTTCAAAATTACCGCTTTGATCAACGCTTGAACTCGAGCGTGTGAGCATTAATGTCAGCGCCGCAAGCAAGACAACCGCAATCAGAATGAACCATAGAACATTGCCGGATTGGGCTTTTGATGAATGTGAGGAGAATTTTATCATGCGAATCACTATAGCGCGCGAAAGCATTTTAGGCGAGCCAGCGTGTTAGGCGGTCGCAGGCCTCAATCATATCCGCTTGTGAACCCGCGTAAGAAATACGCAGAGTGGTCTTGCCACGCGCAGAGTCAAAATCATTGCCGGGTGTGATTGCGACGCGCGCTTCATCAAGCATGCGGCGACAAAACTCTTCGCTGTTGTTGGTCAGATTATGGGCGTCGATGTAGAAATAGAAGGCGCCCTGTGCGGATGACAAATTGTTAAGCCCGATTTGCGGCAAGCGCTCGCGTAGAATATCGCGATTCTTTTTATAGTGCGCAACATACTTATCCAAGGCACTAGTGTGATCCATGACCTCTAGCGCAATATGTTGAGAAAGTGTTGGCGGTGAGACCATCAAATTTTCAGCGAGCGCCGTCACTCGCGCGATCATATTTTCCGGTAGGACGGCCCAGCCCAGCCGCCAGCCCGTCAGCGCAAAATATTTAGAGAAGGTATTCAGGACAAGCGCATTATCAGTAAATTTTAATACTGTTTGCGCAGGTTCTTCGTATGTTATTCCGTGATAGGCCTCATCAGAAATTAAACGCACATCGTGATTATCACACCAGCCGCAAATGTTTTTTAGCGTGCCCTCACCAATCATTGCGCCGGTGGGGTTTGCGGGATTGGTGATGATCAGTCCATCAAATTTAAGGCCGCTTTGTTCGAGTAGCTCTGCCGTGGGTTGATAGTTGTGTTCTGCGCGCGTCGGGATTTCAACGATGTTTATATCCAGCGCGTGGAGTATGTTTTTATAGGCCGGATAGGTTGGCGTGGTCAGGGCGATGGTATCGCCAGCCTCAAACGCGCTCATAAGGCCGATGACAAACCCGGCGGAAGAGGCTGTTGTGATCGCGATGCGCTCATAATTGATTTGAGCGCCGTACTGGTCAGCATAATGGCGCGCAATGCGCTCTCGCAGGGGCAGCATGCCGATCGCGGCTGTATAGCCCTGAATAGGGTCGTCCGTTATGCATTGGCGCGCTTTTTCAAGGACGGGCGCAGGCGCACCAAAACAGGGCTGGCCAGGGGCCAAGCTGATGATATTTTCTCCGGCTGCACGGCGTTGCGCGACTTCATTAAGGATCGCGAGCGCGCGGAAGGGCTCAACCTGTGATCTATGTGATAATTTTAAGCTCATTTTTCCTGAAACCATCCTTTAAAAACAAGCGCTTAGCAAGCCATAAAAAACCAAGAAAATCAATGTGAATTAAAAGGGGTTTTTACGGTATTAAAACAAATTTTATTTACTTTATATTTACATTTTATGTGTTATGTTAAACATATAGGGATGGTGCAGAAAATATAACCATAAACCGCAGTTGGCTTTAACGTTTCTTGGGTGATTTCTCGGCTCAATCTTTATTTGTTACCTTATGTCATGCCTATAGGCCTGTATGATTTTATCGCGGCGTTTGCCCCTAAGTTTGCGCCCCGGACTATAAATCATACAGGCCCTTTTTTTGTCTGCTTTGCGCCGCGCTGTTTTTTTGATAGATATAACAAAGCAATAGATATTCACGCAGAAAAAGGCACATCCCTCATGATCAAATATATAATCTTAGGCCTCAGTTTCGTTTGTTTCGTTGGTGGGGTTTCCGCGCTGGCGATGGCGCAAGAGGGCGCTACAATACCAACCAAAGAGGCGCAAGAGCATATCGCCAATGACCCCATGGTTGAGGAGCAAAAAGAGGCAGTGCAAGCCAGCCGTGATTTGATAGAAGCGCTGGTTAACCGCATTAAAGACGAAGAGAAGAAACATTTTTTCCTGATCTATAACACCTACAATTTGCTCAGCACCGTTGAGGTTGTGCGCAGCGATGTTGAAGAGGCTATTGAGCAATGCGGTGATAAAAATGCCGATATGAAGGGCGAGCTTAATCAGCGTTTTGATGAATGGGATGATGCGATTGAGACCGTTATGGATGAGGCCAATGACAATCTGGATAATCTGGTGATCGCGCAGGACTATGCTAAGAAAAAAGAAATAAAGCACATTTTTAAATCTCTGGATGAAGCTCGCGAAGCCACCGATTCCCGCTTTCAAAAAATCCCCGTGACCTCATCAGAGGCGTGCGCGGCCTTGAACAAAAAGATGGACGGTACGCAGGAAAACTTGCTTAAGCTTTTGCGCTCTACCCTGGTGTCTTTCCCGCAGGCGGTGCAGGTGCTTGAAAGTGGCGAAGTGCCTATGGACACGAAACAAGACGATACAGAATAAACGAGCGCACGTATGAAAATCCTCCAAGTCATGGCCGGAGCAAAGCGCGGCGG
Organism: Alphaproteobacteria bacterium; assembly: GCA_024275825.1. Taxonomy (GTDB): domain Bacteria; phylum Pseudomonadota; class Alphaproteobacteria; order Micavibrionales; family Micavibrionaceae; genus JAJRYK01. The sequence goes on along the minus strand of JAJRYK010000001.1, from coordinate 4,043 downwards.
CGCAGAAACGGCCTTCGTCGATATGTGTCTGGCGATGCATGAGGCAGGGCAGCAGATTGAGGTTGTCACGCGCCCCAATGATATTCGCGTGCCCAAAATGCGCGCTGCGGGAATCATGGTTCATACATTGCCTTTTGGCAGCGCTATTGATTTCTATACGCCCTGGGCGATCACGCGCATTATTAAGAAGTTCCAGCCCGCCATTGTACAAAGCTGGATGTCGCGCGCGCCGGCGAAGGTGTCGCGCTGGAACGCATCAATGGCCGCGCCGCGCTATTATCATGTGGCGCGGCTGGGCAGCTATTACAAAATGAAATATTTCAAAACGGTTGAATATTTTGTGCCGATCACGCCCGATATTGGGCGGTATTTGGTGGAGAATGGTATTGACCAAAATCATGTATGTCACATCAATAATTTTGCTGAAGTGGAGCAGGCCGGGCGGATTATTGATCGCGCAGAATTTGATACGCCAGAGGGTGCGGCGCTCCTGCTCGGGCTTGGCCGCTTGCATGAAAGCAAAGCCTTCGACGTGTTAATACGCGCCGTCGCGGATCTGCCGGATGTGCATTGCTGGATTGCCGGTGAGGGACCCCTTCGGGCGGAATTGGAGCAGATGATTGATGATCTGGGCGTGGGTGATCGGGTGAAGCTGCTGGGCTGGCAGGATGATCGCGCTGCGCTGTTTCAGGCGTGCGATATTTGCACATTCATCTCGCGTATAGAGGGCTTTGGCACTGTCTTTGTACAAAGTTGGGCACAAAATACGCCGGTGATTGTCAGCGCTGCTGATGGCCCGAAGCAATTTGTGCGTGATGGTGAAGATGGTTTGGTCGTGCCGATTGATGATGTAGAGGCGCTAAAATCCGCCATTTCCCGTGTTTTAGGTGATGAATCCCTACAAAAATCCATGATCGAAAACGGCCATAAACGATACTTAAGCGAATTCACCAAAGACCAAAGCGTCAAAAATTATCTCAATCTTTACAATGAGATAGCTGGATAACCCTTCCAATTTAACGGTTTATTAACCGAAATACTCTATAAAGATAGTAACGCTGCAAAAGGGTAACACGCGGTAAACCCAAGCGTAAACGCCACAAAACAAACAAAAATAATGGCGCAAACATAAATATAGAGAGTGTATTCATGGCAGATGATTTGAAATTACCAAAGTTTACAGAGCGCGATTTAGGATTAATTTATGGCAGAATTGAGCGAGACCTTGGTGCGCTTGGTTTTTCAACAGATAACGAAAGCATGTTGGCTGCATTAAACCAAATGCGTGAAATTGTGTCTTCTCCTCTTCCTGAAATTACAGAGGTAAATTCTGAAACATTTAAGCAATTGGGAAGAGATGTTGCAGAATATGTTGAAAATAATAAGGCTTTTGATCAATTAGAGGCCTTGCACCATGGCCGGTTTGATGACGAAAGGCTTGAAATTACAAAAGATGAATTAGAGATTGTTAAACGTATTGATGGAAATCATGGTCATAATGCTTCGGGCCGTAGCAATGCAATGAAACATATGGTTAGGCAGACTAACCCAATGCTTAAAGAAACTTTTGCCGCTTATCCAGAAAACATACAGCGTAATATTGCTTCATTTGTGAATGTCATGAGCGATGCCGATCGCCTTTTGCGTGATTTTGTGCATATGAAGAATGCTGCAGAACAACAGCCTGAGCTTGTGGAAGCATTTAATGCATCACGAGAAACAGCGCAAGGGTTGAGGCAAGAGCCGGAAATACAAGAGCAGGAACCGGCGTCAAATATAGAGCAACAAGAGCCGCAAATTTCTGTAGAGGAACTCGCGGCATTTAACGATGCAGTAGGGCGTTTAGATGCTCATTTTAATGCCATTGACCTTACGCAAGAGAACGTTCTTTCTGCACTGCTTTCACCAGAGGCAACAATGGAAGATGCGCAGGCATTGGCTGAAAGCGGTCAACTTTTTTATGCCAGATTAGGGTGGATGGTGAATGATATTCAGGCTGTGATTGCGCCGGATAAGGGGCCGATTGAGGAAATGAGCGTTGAGGCATTTGAAGTGTTTAAGCAAGATGTAGAGGCCTTCAAGGTATCTCAAGGGTTTGGGCAATTTCAAATGATGGTGAATGGCAAAACTGATGAACAGGTAAAGGCAATGATTGAGAGTCTTCCTGATGATGAAAGTCAGTTTGGTCAAGCCAAGACATTTTATAAAAGCTTGCCAATAGAAATTCAAAATAACCCAACAGATTTACTGGCCATTCTTCTGGATAGCGATCAAATGCTAGATGATATTGCACTTTTAACAGAGGTAGATCAGCTTGATCCTCATTTAAATGCTGATCTTGGCGCAGCTCCAGCAGCATCGACCAGAGCACCAAGCTCGACAAGCCCTGCGCTTGGTGATGAATATGCGCAGGCGGCTGATTTGGTCGAGAGCACATTGCTCTCTATGGGCAAGACGCTTAATCCGATTATTGAGCAAAGGGTTGGTGAGGCTTCAGAACAGCTCGGCAGTTTAGGGCCATTTGCAAGCATGTTGATGCAGGGCGCATCAAAAATTGCTTTGACCTCCGGTGTTTCAACAGATGGTGAGTTTACATCGGATGCCGCGCTACAAAGCATGATGAAAGTTATTCGTGGTCCTCATTTTCTAGATATGAAGAGTCAAGGTGAGCACGACCCTCTTTACTTATATAGGCCAGAGATTCGCGCTGAGCTTGAAGAAAAATTAGGGTTGTGGGCAGAGCATAATAAGGAGCTCGTCATAGATATGGCGATAGAAAAGGCCCCTGAAATTAAAGGGCTGTTGGACAGTGGGGCCATCATGCAAGAGGATGTCATTGCTGGATTTAATGAGGAAATGTCTGGGTTTATGGGTGCTCTTGATGTTCTTCACGCTAAAGGAAAAATAAAAGAAGAGAAGGTTGATTTAGGCACACAACTTGCCCTATCCGGCCCTATGGGTGGGATTATGTCTGGCGTTATTGAATATTTGTATAGTACGCCCTTTGGTCGGCAGATATTGGATGCGCTGAATGGGTTGGTCCTAAAAATATCGGGCGGTAAATTTAATCTTTTAGATCAGTTTTTGCCTAAGGAAGAGCAGCCCTCATCAGAGGCGAAGAATACAGGCAAGGCTGAACCTGCTTCTAAAAACACAACTTCTGAATCTGATAAAGTTATTGCGCTTGAGCAGAAAGGGTTTGGACGCGTTATGGCGCTCGACCCTGATGCTGCGGATTATGAGGAAAAAGTAGAGGAGATTGCCCGCGCGCTGGCGGAAGAGTTAACGGGCATACTTCTTAAGCCCGGTACAGCAGAATTTGATGCCGGTGTTGAAAGTTTGTTGCCTGGCTTGATTGATCAGCTAAAGGGGCATGACCAAGACAACGCACCAGAAGTAACCAATGAAATTCTTGCGCAAAAGGCTGCGCCTTTGTCGGACGCTCAGGTTGCAGATAGCTATTTTAAACAGCATGCTTTTAATCCCTTTGGTGATGAAGGCTCGGTTGTGCCGTCTCTGCCAGAAACTTTTGCTAATGCGGCGAGTGGAAATACCGAAACGGCGACACCGCCAGTGTCTAAAATGGTTTCGTCTCTGCCATATGGTATGCGGATGATTCCGGATGCTGATGAAATACCAGGCGCGCCATCTTCGCAATTTGCGAAGGCGGTGGATCAGGCGCCTGTGGTTAACGCTCTGCCGTCCGGCGTGACAATGACGATGGGTTTTGAGGATGTATCAACGAAAGGCACGTACGGCAAACTCGCTGAAATAAAAAGCAATGGGTCGGATCTGGGTCATGACCAAATGGGTCCACCAGCGCCGGATGCTATCAAGCCTGAGGTGAAGGTGTCTATGACGCAGGATGCGGATGGTATACCGATGGGGCAATCATAAATTTATTAGGGGCTGTCGTAGATAAGTTATAAATTTGTCCATTTTTTGAGCGTTTTTAACTGCTCTTTATGCGACCCATAATTAAACCTAAATTCCGTTTCTTTTAAGAACCAATAAAATTGCTTTTCAGGAATGCCGTTGTATTT
>JAJRYK010000013.1 GCA_024275825.1 Alphaproteobacteria bacterium | reverse complement strand
TATTACGAACAACCTTGTCCGCCTCGTTTTTATGATCTTGTTTTTGTCTCATCTTCGTTCCTTCCAGTCACTTCGATAAGCCAAAAACATCACCTTAACAATGGGCCGTCATCTGTCCAACTTGTGCTGACGGGGTACAATCTGTACTACTCATACACTAAATCAAAATTCTCAATAACCACCGGATATTCCCTTTCTAAACGTTCATCTCTGATATTTTTCTTTTTGAGAATGGAGTGAGCATGTGCATTTCTGAACAATTTTCCACGCGGAGTTTTGAAGCCATTTTTGTTTAAAAAATCAGCAATGGCGTTGTATGAGAAGCCCTCATTTCTCATTTTTAAAATCATGCTATGAAGTTGTCTTTGATACGGTGAGTAAGGAGTTACAGCTAATTTATTGGTCCGAATTATAAGGTCAAAAACGGCATATGGGCGTAACTCTATACCCCCTAACGTCACTACTCCACCGTAACAGACTTCGCCAGATTCCGTGGTTGGTCTACGTCTGTGCCTTTTGCTACCGCGACATGATAAGATAGGAGCTGCACCGGGATCGCATAGAGGATCGGCGCGACGAAGGGGTGGACTTCGCCCATGATAATGCTCCAGGTTGTTTGGTCTTTGAGCTTGTCTGCGCCCTGCTCATCTGTGATCAGAAATACCTTTCCGCCACGCGCGACAGTTTCCTGCACATTACTGGCCGTTTTATCAAACAGACGATCATTGCCCGGCGCGATGGCAACCACGGGGACATTTTCATCGATCAGCGCAATCGGGCCGTGCTTCATTTCCCCGGCGGCGTAGCCTTCGGCATAGATATAAGAAATTTCCTTGAGCTTCAACGCACCTTCAAGCGCAATCGGATAGAGTGAGCCGCGTGCGAGATAGAGCACATAGGCGGCCTTTTCAATTTGCAGCGCGATCTCTTGAATGGCCTCATCATGCTGCAAAATATCTGCAGCAAGTTTTGGAACGTGGCGCAGGGCTTCGCCCATCTCCATCATTTGCTCACGCGTGATGACTTTTTTCGCGCGCGCAGCGGCAAAGGCGAGGCATGCCAGAGTCGTAATCTGCGTCGTGAATGCTTTGGTCGAGGCCACACCAATTTCCGGTCCAGCGAGCGTGTGGAGAACAAGATCACTCTCACGCTCAATCGTGCTCTCAATCGTATTCACAATGGACAGCACCTTGCTGCCCTGCGCCTTTACGTAGCGCAGCGCCTCTAACGTATCGAGCGTTTCGCCGGATTGAGAAACGAAGATGGAGAGGCTGCCCTCTGGCATCGGCGCTTCGCGATAGCGGAACTCTGACGCGACATCAATTTCGCACGGAATGCGCGCCACCGTTTCGAACCAATATTTCGCCACCATACACGCATAATAGGCCGTGCCACACGCAACCAATGTCAAGCGCGGCGCAGATGTAATCGCCTCCAGCACATCATCTGGCACATTGATCCGCCCGGTCGAGGGGTGCACATAGGCATTGAGCGTTTCAGCAATTACCGCGGGCTGCTCGTAAATTTCCTTGAGCATAAAGTGATCATATTCGCCCTTGCCGATCTCGGCATTGCTCTGCGCCGTAATGCGGATTTCGCGCTCGACAGGCGTGTTATCATTCACATAGATGTCGACGCTTTCACGCGTCACGCGCACGCGGTCGCCATCTTCGAGGAAGGATATCTTTTTAGTCAGCGGTGCCAGCGCATAGGAATCAGATGCGACAAACATCTCGCCCTCGCCATAGCCCACGGCGAGCGGCGTGCCCTGACGCACACCAATCATCAGATTATGCTCGCCGGTAAAAATCATCACGATAGAAAATGCGCCCTCAAGCCGATCAAACGTCGCGTTTGCTGCTTCCGTTGGGCTCATCCCTTGCGTCAGATAATGGGTTACCAAATGGCCGATGACTTCAGTGTCTGTCTGGGTTTCGAAACGTGCCTGATGCTGCTCAAGCTCCGCCTTCAACGCCGCATAATTCTCAATAATCCCATTATGCACCACCGCCACACGATCAGTCGCGTGTGGGTGCGCATTATCCTCCGTCGGGCCACCGTGGGTCGCCCAGCGCGTATGCCCGATGCCGACAGTGCCGGTCAGCGCTTCGCCCTTCAGCTTTTCTTCCAGATTCACCAGCTTGCCGCGGGCCCGGCACCGCTCAATCGCGCCATTATTCAGCGTCGCGATTCCCGCACTATCATAGCCGCGATATTCCAAACGCTTTAACCCCTCCAATAACCGAGGGGCCGCCTCTTTTTCACCAACTATTCCAATAATTCCGCACATGAGATTTACCTTAAAGATTTTTAGGCTAACCGCAAATCACAACGTATTGCGGGATGTTACAAGGCGTTTTCACAGCGCTATTTCTTCTCGGGGCTGTCGTAGATAAGTTATAAATTTGTCCATTTTTTGAGCGTTTTTAACTGCTCTTTATGCGACCCATAATTAAACCTAAATTCCGTTTCTTTTAAGAACCAATAAAATTGCTTTTCAGGAATGCCGTTGTATTTTCT
>JAJRYK010000012.1 GCA_024275825.1 Alphaproteobacteria bacterium | reverse complement strand
TATTACGAACAACCTTGTCCGCCTCGTTTTTATGATCTTGTTTTTGTCTCATCTTCGTTCCTTCCAGTCACTTCGATAAGCCAAAAACATCACCTTAACAATGGGCCGTCATCTGTCCAACTTGTGCTGACGGGGTACAATTGAATAAATAGGAAAAAAAATATGATACAATCTATAGCTCAAAACTCAGACACAGCGCCAGAGCCGGTTGGGGCATATCCGCATGCGCGGCGGGTGGGAGACTTTTTGTTCCTCTCTGGCGTTGGGCCGCGAAAAAAGGGCACAAAGGATATCCCCGGCGTGACTTTGAACGAGGCCGGAGAGATCACCGCTTATGATATTGAAGCGCAGTGCCGCAGCGTGTTTGAGAATGTACGCGATGTGTTAGCGGATTCTGGCGCGGCGTGGAGTGACTTGGTTGATGTCACGGTATTTTTAACCAATATGGATGATGATTTTGCGGTCTATAATAAGCTATGGGCGGAATATTTTGCTGATGACCCGCCCTGCCGCACGACCATTGAAATTAACAAATTACCCACCCCGATTGCGATAGAGCTTAAATGTCTCGCCCTCGTAACGTAATGCAATAAAAGGAGAACGCGCATGAGTTCATTTCTAGCCCCGATCAATTTACAAAAATGGATTGAAGATAATCGGGATTCTTTAAGGCCGCCAGTCTGTAACAAGCTGGTTTACGAGGTCGGTGATTTCATTATCATGGTGATTGGCGGGCCGAATATTCGTAAGGATTACCACGATGATCCGGGCGATGAATTTTTCTATCAGCTAGAGGGCGATATGGTTTTGCGCATTATCGAGGATGGAAAACCGAAAGATATAGAGATCAAGGAGGGCGAGATTTTCCTCTTGCCGCCGCATATCCATCACTCTCCCCAGCGCTTTGAAAATACGGTTGGGCTGGTGATTGAGCGCAAGCGCGTAGGCGGTGAGCTGGATGGTTTTGTTTGGTATTGTGATGAGTGCCATACAAAAATTCATGAGGAATATATCCCGCTGAAAAGCATTGTTGAAGATCTGCCGAAAATTTTTGATGGGTTTTGGGCCAGTGAAGAAAAGCGCACTTGTCCGTCTTGTCAGAGTATGTTGGAAAAGCCATAGGTTAGTACCAGAACGATTAACAAAGGAAATTCGATCCGTGCCGTATCCGTTTAAACCGCAGGAAAAATGGGATGTTCACACCCATACGACCCTCTCGCCAGAGACATTCGAGCCGCTGGCGCGCTTCGGTCATTATGCGGATTTCGTGCGGGTGCGGGCGCATGAGACAAAGCCTTGCTGCGCCGAGATGGTCAATGGCAAGGGTGAGGTCCAGCGCATCATCGCCGATAATGCTTACGACGGCGTGGCGCGGATTACCGATTGCGATCACCATCATGTCAGTATGCAGGTGCTTTACCCCACGCCGATGATGATCACTGATTACGTGGATGATGCAGCGGACGCGGCGGAGATTTGTAAGATTCTCAATGACGATAATGCGCGCCTTGTTAGCGCCTTTCCCGATCGTTTTGTGGCCATTGGCGCGCTGCCGATGCGCTTTCCTGATCTGGCGGTGAAGGAGCTGGAACGGATCAAAGCGCTGGATATGCGCGGGGTAGAAATCAATTCGAACATTAACGGTATGGATTTGGATGATCCGCTGCTTTTCCCGGTTTTTGAGGCCGCCGCGCGGCTGGATATGGCGGTGTTTATCCACCCTTGGGGCGGCTTTATGATGCCCACGGAAGAGCGCTTGAAGCGGCGCATGCATGCTGACCTTAACTGGCGGCCGTGGCTGCTTGGCATGGGGCTGGAGACCGGACTGGCCTTTGATGCGATGCGCAGCGGGCGCGTGCATGAGCGTTTGCCGGATTTACGCGTGCTCTACGCTCATGGCGGCGGCGTGTTTCCGGCGCTGCTCGGGCGGCTGGAACATGGCGCCTATGCGCGCCCTGATTTATTTGAAAGCGCCTCAAAACAATCGCCGTGGCAGACGATCAAAGAGTGCGGTGTTTATACTGACACCCTGACGCACAGCCCCTGGGCGCTGCAAATGCTGGTCGAGATGATGGGCAGCGCACGTGTGGCGATGGGATCAGACTACCCATACCCGCTGGGCGAGCTAGACCCGTTCGAGGCCAAGGGTATTTATCCGGGGCATATGATTGAGCATCTGCCCGGCCCGGAAAGTGATATGGACGTGGCCTGGAGGCATTTCCCGTGGCTATCACCAGAAAACGCCGATGGCGCGCGTGATCTGCCAAGATTTAGCGACGTGCAGAAACGTAATATGTTGTCGGAGACGGCAAAAGAATGGCTTGGGTATATAGAGAGGAAATAATAAAATGGACCCTTCACTTCTTGTGGAATTCTATGGCGCAAGTTACAAAGTCGATCTCTCGCAAGAGATCGATATATCTATCCCTGTGCGCTTTGATGGGCAACAGTTTCAAGCTTTCGGCGCACCGTCCGCCAGCGCTGCGCCTTATAGCGGCGATGACTTTACCGTCAGCGTTGATGAGGGCGCAGGCTGTAATTGTCCAATGTTTAATTTCAGTGCGCATTTACATGGCACGCATACGGAATGCGTGGGGCATATTTCTGCGCAGCCATATATTGTGCAGGATATTGTTGGGCATCCGGGCTTGAAACCTGCTTTATTGATTACGGTTGCGCCGGTTGTGGCCTCTGGGTCTGGCGAAAAATATACGCCGTCATTTAATGAAAATGATAAAATTATAACGCGTAGAATGTTGGAAAGAGCATTGCAGGAATATCCTAATCCCGCGCTTTGTGGTGCTTTGATTATTCGCACCGCGCCGAATGAAGCGTCCAAGAAAATGCAGAATTACGATGAAACGCCGCCCCCATTTTTTAGTAATGAAGCAATGGCCTATATCGCAGCAGAAGGTTTTGCGCATTTGCTGCTCGATGCACCCTCGGTTGATCGTTTGGAGGATGATGGAAAGCTGAGCAATCACCATATTTTCTGGGGCGTAGAGCAGGGCAGTAACGATGTGCCGCAGCCTTCATCCAAAAGCATTACAGAGTTTATTTTTGTGCCCGATGATGTTAACGATGGGGTGTATATGCTGGATCTTAATATCGGCAATATCCGATCAGACGCCGCGCCCAGCCGCCCCGTTTTATATAGGATGGACCCTGCATGAGTGAATATCGCACCGACCTGAATTTTGCCAAAGAGATGGACGCGGCCGACCCGCTCGCGGGATACCGTGCGCAGTTTTACATCCCGAAGACAAAAGATGGCGATGAGTGTTTGTATCTGTGCGGCAATTCGCTGGGCTTGCAGCCTAAGGCGCTGGAATCCGCCATGGCGCAGGAATTAACAGACTGGAAAAATTTTGGCGTTGAGGGGCACTGGAATGCCAAAACCCCATGGATGCCCTATCATGAGTTTCTGACGGACAAGCTTGCGGCTCTTGTCGGCGCGAAGTCATCTGAAGTTGTGGCGATGAATACGCTTAGCGTTAATCTGCATTTGATGATGGTTTCGTTTTACCATCCAACGGCGCAGCGCCGCAAAATTGTAATTGAGGGCAACGCATTCCCATCCGATCAATATGCGGTGAAGTCGCAGATTAAATTTCACGGCTTTGATCCGGTGCAAGATCTAATCGAACTCTGGCCGCGCGAGGGTGAGCACACGCTGCGCACCGCGGATATCGAAGCGCTGATTGCGGAACAGGGCAGCGAGATCGCGCTGATCATGCTTGGCGGCGTGAATTACTATACCGGCCAGCTATTTGACATGGCGGCGATCACGAAGGCGGGTCATGCGCAAGGCTGTATGGTGGGCTTTGATCTGGCGCATGCGGCAGGGAATGTACCGCTCAAGCTTCATGAGTGGGGCGTGGATTTCGCCTGTTGGTGCTCGTACAAATACCTCAATGCCGGTCCGGGCAGTGTTGCGGGCTGTTTTGTTCATGAGCGCCATGCAGACAATGATGATTTGCCGCGCTTTGCTGGTTGGTGGGGACATGACAAAAATACGCGCTTTAAGATGGGGCCAGACTTTAAAGCCATTCCGGGCGCGGAAGGCTGGCAACTCTCCAACCCGCCGATTCTATCGTTGGTCGCGGTCAAAATCTCGCTAGAGATGTTTGATGAGGTCGGCATGGATGCGCTGCGTGAAAAAAGTTTGAAGCTGACAGGATACATGGAATTTTTGCTGGATAGTTTTGGCCGCGATGATGTCACGATCATGACGCCCAAAAATAAGGATGAGCGCGGCTGTCAGCTCTCAATCGCTGTGCGCGAAAATGGTCGCGCTGTGTTTGATGCGCTGGAAGCCCAAGGCGTGATCTGCGATTGGCGTGAACCCGATTGTATCCGTGTGGCGCCTGTCCCGCTTTATAACAGCTTTGAGGATGTCCATAAATTTGTATCTTTCTTTGCCGCCGCCATTGGCGCAAGCAATCAATTACAGGAGGCCGTGTAACATGAGCAAAAAACAAACCATACATGTGCTGGGCAGTGGCCTTGTCGGCTCTTTGCTCTCTATTATTCTCGCGCAAAAGGGCTTTCAGGTAGAGCTTTATGAAGCGCGTCCCGATATGCGCCGGGCTGATATTTCTGGTGGACGCTCGATTAACTTGGTCGTGACGGATCGCGGTTTGAACGCGCTGGATCGCGCGGGGCTGCGCGATAAGGTGATGGAGATTGCTACACCGATGAAAGGCCGTATGTTGCATGACATCAAGGGTGAGACGACTTTCGTGCCCTATGGGCAAAAGGATAATGAGGTAATCAACGCGGTTTCGCGCGGCGATTTGAACTGTTTGCTGATGGATGAGGCCGAGGCGCGCGGTGACATCAATATCCATTTTGAGAAGCGCTGTACGGGCTATGACATCAAAACCAAGATGTTAAGCTTTAATGATAGCGAGCATGTACAGACCGATATTGTGATGGGCGCAGATGGTGCGTTTTCCGCTCTGCGTAAGGCTATGCTCGATCAAGTGATGAATTTTGATTATGCGCAGAGCTTCCTCGACTCTGGCTATAAAGAGCTTGTCATTCCGGCGGGTGAAAATGGCGCGTTCCTGATGGATGATGCCTCCCTCCATATCTGGCCGCGTGGACAATATATGCTGATTGCTATTCCCAATATCGATTGTAGCTTTACTTGCACATTGTTTTTCCCCTTTGAGGGCGAGGAGAGCTTTGCGGCATTGAAAACCACTGAAGATGCCGCCGCGTTCTTCAAAAAGACTTTCCCCGATGCGCTGGAGATCATACCAACGCTGGCGGAGGAATTTGCGAATAACCCTGTTGGCTCACTCGTGACGGTGAAGTGCAATCCGTGGCATGTGGACGGTCAGGCGCTGCTGATCGGCGATGCGGCGCATGCAATTGTACCATTTTTTGGACAGGGCATGAATTGCGGTTTCGAAGATTGCCGTGTGCTTGATGATTTACTCTCCGGCCCTGATGCTGATTGGGAGGCGGTGTTTGCGGCGTTCAATCAAGAACGAAAAGCTAACACCGATGCGATCGCCGATATGGCGATAGAGAACTACACTGAGATGCGTGCCACCACGGCGGATCCGAAATTTCAGCTAAAGAAACGGGTCGGGTTCGAGCTTGAAAAGCGTTTTCCCGACCGTTTCATCCCCCGCTATTCTATGGTGATGTTTCATCCTGATATGCCCTATGCCGAGGCTAAACGCCTCAGTGAAATGCAAAACGAAATCCTCAATCAACTCTGTGTGAATATCACGCAGCCAGAAGATGTGGATTGGACGGAAGCGGAGCGATTACTTGTACGGAAATAAAGAGAAGCTTTATCGCGAGACTACGCACACAGCCATTCTTTCTTCCTTCCGACACATTCAGAGAATTTTAGTGTTGAGGTCCCGCTGTGTGGGCGATGCGCTATTTTGACACACGCAGAGATTATCGTTTTCACCCCCAATATAGCCCGTTTTCTCTTGCCGCCATTTTGCCGCGTGTCGGATGGTTAGTTTTCCTGTTAGACAGGATGATAACGCATAGTACGAAAATCACCTTTTAGAGTGATCATATCTGGTATGGAAGTTTGATCCAAATCAAGGTGCTATAAGCTTACTTTTGTAGAGTGGGCGCATGAATTGCGTCTCTCGAGAAAACATACTTCGCTTTGATCGCGCTGTGCCGCGCTATACGAGCTATCCGACGGCGCCGCATTTTCAGCCTCTGACGGACAAATCCTGCTACCAGGGCTGGCTGGAAGAATTGCCTGCTGGGGCAAGCCTATCCTTATATCTCCACGTTCCTTATTGCTCGAAGCTTTGCTGGTATTGCGGGTGTCATACAAAAATCACCCAGCGCTATGCGCCGGTTGAAGAGTATGCGCATTTGATCATGCGAGAGATCGATATTCTTGCAGATACGCTGAACAAAGAGCATAACATCACACATATCCATTTTGGCGGCGGATCACCAGGCATGCTGCGGGCTTGTGATTTTGAAAAAATCATGGATAAAGTGCGTTCTGGTTTTTCAACCGACCCTATGGCTGAAATTGCAATAGAGATTGACCCGCGGGGCCTTACTGAAGGTCGGGTCGCCACATATGCTAAAAACGGCGTAAACCGCATCAGTCTCGGCGTTCAGGATTTCGATGAGAAGACGCTTGAGGCGGTTAATCGCCAGCAGCCTTTCCATTTAAGTTATGATGCTGCCCGTCTGTTCAGAGCGTATGGCATAGAGTGCATCAACCTTGATCTGCTTTATGGTCTGCCGCATCAAACACCGGAAACAATGGCGCAAACAATTGAGAAGGCACTCTTGCTTGAGCCGGACCGCATTGCATTATTTGGCTATGCGCATGTGCCCTGGATGAAAAAACATATGCGGTTGATTGATGACGCGGCTTTGCCGGATACGGGTCAGCGGTTTGATTTGTTTGGAGTAGGTGCAGAGAAGCTGGAAGAGGCGGGCTATCAGGCGATTGGCATAGATCATTTTGCCAAGCCTGAGGATGCACTTGTAAAAGCAGCCAAGAACGGGACTTTGAAGCGGAATTTTCAAGGCTACACGAGTGATTGTGCAGACGCTATGATCGGCATAGGGCTCTCTTCCATCGGGCAATTCAAACATAGTTACGTTCAAAATGCCGCTGATATGCCCGCGTACAAAAAAAGTATTTTGGGAGGCACGTTACCTGCCCAAAAATTCTGCCCGATTTTGGATGAAGATCGTTTGCGCAGCGCTGTCATAGAAAGGCTCATGTGCGATTTTAAGGCTGATATTCACGAACTTTGCCAGGCACACGGTTTTCCTGAACATCATCTGGAGCAGGAAATTCGAAACCTTGATCCCTATGAGAAACAGGGGTTTTTAGAGATAAACAAAAATGGATTTGTCTCTGTTAATCTTGCCGCAAAAAGCATGGTTCGTATTATTTGCTCAGTCTTTGATGCGTATTTGGATAAAGCGCCGCAGCAGCCAAGACATTCCAGAGCCATATAAAAAACCAGTCACATTGACTGGGATCAAGTCAGGACTTTTTGAATTACTGCTACACTCTGTTATACATAGAGAATAAGGATCATAACGATGGAACATGACATTATTGTTATTGGCGCAGGCCCAGCGGGACTTAGCTTTGCTCGAGACATGGCTGAATCTGACCTCAACATTACTTTGATTGAAAAACAGCCCGAGAGCGTGCTGGCCGATCCCCCCTATGACGGGCGGGAAATTGCACTTACGCATTCTTCACACCGGATTATGAATGACCTGGATATGTGGGATATAATGCCGGATGAGCGCATTTCTCTGATTAAGACCGCAAAAGTCCTCAACGGAAAATCGCCCTATGCGCTTTCTTTTGATCATGAAGAGGCCGGTGAAGAAAATCTGGGCTTTATGGTCTCGAATAATACCATCAGAAAAGCCGCCTATGAATCGCTTGCCGGATTTAAAAATATTCAAATTTTGAGCGAGAAAGAAGTGGCCAAGCTTGGCACTGATAGTGAAAAAGGCTGGATAGAGCTTGCCGATGGAGAGCGCCTCGAAGCGCCTCTTATTGTTGCTGCTGATTCCCGTTTTTCTGGAACGCGCCGTATGATGGGCATTTCTACCTCCATGCTTGATTTCGGCCGCACCTGCATTGTTTGTACGATGAGCGCAGAGCTGCCGCATAACGATACAGCTTATGAATGCTTTCATTTTGATCGTACGCTGGCTGTGCTGCCGATGAATAACAATCAGGTTTCTGTCGTTATTACGCTCAAGTCAGAGGAAAGCGCCGAAGTCCTTGGCATGAGCGAAGTCGATTTTGCCGCTGACACTGAGCGCCGCATCGAAGGGCGTTTTGGCGCCATGAAACTTACAAGCGAGCTCTTTCCTTATCCTCTTGTCGCGACGTTTGCCAAAACATTTCATGCAAACAGGTTTGCCGTTATTGGTGATGCCGCTGTCGGCATGCACCCTGTCACAGCGCACGGCTTTAATCTTGGCCTGCGCGGCGCTCATACGCTCGCCAGTGAGATAAAAACCGCCTTACAGACTGGCGGCAACTTTGCCGCACAGAGCGTATTGGAGCGCTATAGCCGTAAGCACCGCCGCGCCGCGGCCCCACTTTATCATGGCACAAATGCTTTGGTGCGCCTTTACACAAATGACAAGCGCGCTGCAAAAATTGCGCGTCGCGCCTTGCTCAGACTGGGTAACCGCATTAAGCCTGCTAAGCGCTTGATTATGAATCAGCTCACACAAAGCAAGGCCTCGTAAGGTTAAGCGTTAAGACAACCAAAGAGAATGCGCCACGTAACATGGCCCTTGAATCGCGCGTCAAATTCATGGCACGCACGTTTCATGTCTGCATAATTTAATGTTTTGTATTCGAGGCGTGGCATATGTGCGCCGCTGCCTTTCAGGCTTTGAAGAAAGTTGAAAACGCTCCCATAGCTAACGACCATTTTTTCTTCCCGAAAAGCTCCCGGCAATGCTTCAAAATTCAGCACGCCAGTCGGCAAAGACAATTCAGACAATACTGATTTCCATTCCTGAAAACATGTTGGTGCAGGCGCTGTATAAAACAAAACCCCGCCTGGTTTAAGTAACCGTAGAAGTTTTCCAAAAGCTTCATCCGGATTTTCAAACCACTGAACAACCATATTGCTGACAATAAGGTCATAGCGCTGATCACTTATCGGATTTTCACCATCCATCAGGCCCCAACGCATGTCCGGCGCAGCACGAAAGCGCTTGCGTGCAAAAGCAAGCATTCGCGGGCTGACATCTGTGATATAGAATTTTCCATCTTTATATATGTCCAGAAGATGCCGTGTCAGTGCGCCCGTCCCGCACCCGATTTCCAACACATTCGGGCGCTCAAGAATAGGCAGTTCATTGGCAAGAATTTGCGCAATTCTACGTTGAATATCGCTATATTGATCATACACATCAACGCACGCTTCGAAGCTTTGCGCCACGTTGTCAGCCCATTGCGTTGTCACGAAGGAAGTCCTTTATTTTTTCTACGCACCATTCTGGATCAGTTAAGGGCAAAGCATGGCCGCCGCCCTTGCGTATATGCATCTCAAAACTATCCCACTCCTGTTTCATTGTGTCTACCGGTAGAATTAGGTCCTCTCTACCCGCCAGAGACAGTACGGGATGCCCTAAAAATTTAAGCTCTTTTCCGGCATCCCACGATGCAAGCCATTCCAGCCCCTTTTGAAGTTTATCCAAATTAAGGCTGTGGTCATTGCCACCTGGAATGCCGCACATTTCCCAAAATTCTCCCATCTGTGGAACAGGATTTCTTTTTAATCGGGCCTTCATCGCCAACAATGTGCGCGCGCAAATAAAATTTTTGAAGCACCCAAAGCCATTAATTGAAATCAACGCCTTTATAGCGGGATAGCGATTCTTTAAGGCCCAGACTGTCCCTAAAGAATGCGTGATGTAAATTGAAGGCTGAAAAGATTGTTCAGAAAATTCCCGTTCTTCACCTATAAAACCGAGATTAATTTTAATGGCTTTTATCTCAGGCAAACAATCAATCAAGCTATCCCAGAAACTGGGTGGCATACCCCAACCATGCACAAAAACAAACCGATACTGCATAATGTTCTTCCAAAAATATTCTACATGTAGGCTCTATTATACGCAAAAAATTTATTCCTCAACTTGACTTGGATCAACAAGGAAGCACCATATATTGTAGTAGAGTGATTCCCGTAAGCACAACATCTTGTGTTTGCGGGGGCTTTCGCCTCATTCATAAATATCAAAAAATATTTCACAGGAGTTCGCCATGACGAATATTGCCCCCCTCACCCCTTCCCAACTTGATAGTGCCCCAACCGATGAAATCACCGCCCTGTTTGGCGGAACGGGTGTCGATTGCTCGGCAGCAGTCAGTGAATATATATCGGGATCGGACTGGCGTATTAAGGCTAACGCCAACACAGGCTATTCCAATGCCGGGCTGATCAATAATGTTGCCGGCAAAGTCATTGCTAATTTCTGGCTCGATGAAATTTATAGCCCCGAAGAAGGCGGCGCACATCGCAAGGCCGACATTCATATACATGATCTGGATTGTTTGACCGGGTATTGTGCAGGCTGGTCCCTGCGGGCGCTTCTAAATGAAGGGTTTAATGGCGTGGATGGCCGCGTATCTTCGCGTCCACCCAAGCATTTCCGCGAAGCGCTTGGTCAGATGAGCAATTTTCTCGGCATTTTGCAATCAGAATGGGCGGGCGCGCAGGCCTTCAGCAGCTTTGACACCTACCTCGCGCCATATGTATTTTTGGATAATTTGCCCTATAACGAGATTAAAAAGGCGATTCGCCAGTTCGTTTATAATCTGAATGTTCCGGCGCGCTGGGGGCAGTCGCCGTTTACAAACATCACGCTCGACATCACGGTGCCGGAGGATTTGGCTGACCAGTTTCCAACCTATGATGATCTTCATTTATTTAAGGCGATAGATAATGACGATCTACTCAAAACAGCGCAGCAGCGTGATCTGGGCATTCGTAGCCTTGAAGATATGAGCTTTAAACATTTTGGGCCGGAAATGGAGCTGATCAATATCGCGTATTATGAGGTTATGACTGAGGGTGATTCCAGCGGTCAGCCATTCACCTTCCCAATCCCGACGGTGAATATCACCGAAGATTTTGACTGGGACTCAAAGGTCGCGCAAGCGATCTTTGAGAATACGGCCAAAGTTGGTTCCTCTTACTTCCAGAATTTCGTCGGCAGCCAGTGGATGACAAATGAAGCTGGTGAGCGTGTTCGCAACCCTGATGCTTACTCCCCGGGTGCTGTGCGCTCCATGTGTTGCCGCCTGCAGCTGGATTTACGTGAGTTGCTCAAACGCGGCAATGGCCTCTTCGGCTCAGCGGAGATGACCGGTTCGCTCGGCGTGGTCACACTCAATATGGCGCGGCTGGGCTATCGCTTCAAAGGTGATTACGAGGGTTTGATCACCGAAATTGATCGTCTGATGGATATTTCACAATCAACATTGGAGAAGAAACGTGTTTTTGTTCAAAAAATGTATGATCGTGGACTTTATCCCTATACTGCGCGTTACCTGCCGTTTTTGCGTAATCATTTTTCTACAATTGGTGTGAACGGCATGAACGAGATGGTGCGTAATTTCACTGGGGATCTGCATGATTTAACTGACGAGCAGGGCATTCAGCTCAGCATGGATATCCTTGACCATATGCGCGTCCGCATGGTCGAATATCAGGAGGAAAGCGGCAATCTCTATAATCTGGAGGCTACACCGGCAGAGGGCACAACGTATCGTTTCGCAAAAGAAGACCTCAAACACTACCCGGATATCTTGCAGGCCGGCTTTGATGAGAATATCTACTATACAAACTCATCACAAATTCCGGCTGACCATACCGATGATCCGTTTGAGGCTCTGGAGCTACAAAACAAGCTGCAATGCAAATATACTGGCGGCACGGTTTTGCATCTTTATATGGGCGAAAAGCTCTCTTCTGGTGAGGCCTGTAAGCGCTTCGTTAAAAAGGTGATCGAGAATTACCAGCTTCCATACATCACGATCACTCCGGTTTTCTCCACCTGCGAAACCCATGGCTATCTGAATGGTGAGCAGCCCGAATGCCCGACGTGCGGTGAAGAAACCAATGTCTGGACGCGCGTGATGGGCTATTTTAGACCCGTATCCAGCTTCAATACTGGCAAGAAGGGCGAGCATAAAGAGCGTCAGCACTTCCTTGAGCGCCGTATTGAGTCTGCCGATCTGTTTGAGAATGCCTAAGGATTTCAGTCATAACAGCCATCCCCGTGTTACTGGGGATGGCGGAAGGGATGCGCTTCCTATCTATGATGTCACGCCCTTCACGATGCTGGATTTTCCTGGAAAATGTGCGGCCATCATCTGGTTTTCCGGCTGTAACATGCGCTGCGGATATTGCCACAATCCACAAATCGTGAAGGGCCTAAAGAAAAAAGAGGGGGGCACACGCAAGATTGAAAATGTTCTGGAATTTCTGGAAAAACGCAAAGGGCTGCTCGACGGCGTTGTACTGTCCGGCGGCGAAGCATCGATATATCCGGGCCTGCCTGATTTTGTCCGCAAAGTGAAATCCATGGGCTACGCTATCAAACTCGACACCAATGGCACCCGCCCCGATGTTGTGAGTGACCTTCTGGACAACAATCTGCTGGATTACGTTGCGCTGGATTACAAAGCCCCGCCGGAAAAATTTAAGGCAGTGACAGGCATTAGTAAATTCAGAGATTTCGAAAAAACACTGGCTCTGCTTTGCGCACAAAAAACCGTTCCGTTTGAAGTCCGCACCACTGTTCATACAGCCTTGATGAATGAAAGAGACATTGCAGCCATCATCAATAGCCTCGAAAACCGCAGATACAAAGGC
Organism: Alphaproteobacteria bacterium; assembly: GCA_024275825.1. Lineage (GTDB taxonomy): Bacteria > Pseudomonadota > Alphaproteobacteria > Micavibrionales > Micavibrionaceae > JAJRYK01. The sequence goes on along the minus strand of JAJRYK010000012.1, from coordinate 283 downwards.
ACTTACTACGTTCAAAACTATATCAATAACGGCGGTCCCACTCTGGGGGCGTTGCCAAAACAATCAAAAGAGCTTGATATTAATATTCTTCCCCACCCCTCAAATTTCACACTCGCTTTCCGAAATTTTTAGGGGCGTTGATTTTCCAATCAGAAATATAGTTATTCCAATTAATAATTGCACATAAATAAATCGTCCAATGGCGTGCCAAGCGGTAAAAATTGCCGTCGCCTTTTTAGGCTACCAAAGCTTTGTTCTATGGGGTTAAAGTCCGGGCTGTAAG
>JAJRYK010000011.1 GCA_024275825.1 Alphaproteobacteria bacterium | reverse complement strand
TTTGCCACCTTACAGCCCGGACTTTAACCCCATAGAACAAAGCTTTGGTAGCCTAAAAAGGCGACGGCAATTTTTACCGCTTGGCACGCCATTGGACGATTTATTTATGTGCAATTATTAATTGGAATAACTATATATTGATGAAAAATGTGAGAACATAAAGCAGCAATTGTTAAACCTCTAAACCGCCCGAATAACCAGGCTCGCATTTGTGCCGCCGAAGCCGAAGGAGTTGGTTAGGGCGCATGTGACTTTTTTCTCTTTGGCTGTCTTTGGCACCAGATCAATGCCGGCGCAGGCTTCATCTATATTTTCTAGATTTAATGTGGGCGGGATGATGCCGGTTTCTATGGTTTTGGCTGTATAAATCGCCTCCATCGCGCCGGTTGCGCCCAGCGAATGACCAATTGCGGATTTGGTGGAGGACATGGAAACATCCTCGATTGCGCTACCGAACAGGCGCTTTACGGCTGTGCATTCAATGCCGTCCCCAACGGGGGTGGATGTGCCGTGGGCGTTGATGTAGCTGATCGCATCGGGGTTGATTTGAGCGCGTTTAAGCGCGGCCTCCATCGCGCGGTAACCACCATTACCATCAGCGGCGGGGGAGGTAATGTGGTGCGCATCGCCCGACAGGCCATAGCCGATAATCTCGCCATAAATCTTTGCGCCGCGTTTCTTTGCGTGCTCGTATTCTTCCAGCACGACAATGCCCGCGCCCTCTGCAATGACAAAGCCATCACGGCCAGTATCAAACGGGCGGGAGGCTGCTGTAGGGTTGTCATTATAATCGGTGGACAGCGCGCGCACAGCGGCGAAGCTGGCCACGCCGATGCGGTTTACGGCGGCCTCTGCGCCGCCTGCGATCATGATATCGGCATCATCAAAGGCGATCAGGCGCGCTGCATCACCAATGGCGTGCGTGCCCGATGCGCAGGCCGTGACCACAGAATGGTTCGGGCCGCGAAAGCCGTATTTAATCGAGACATGTCCGGAGGCCAGATTGATCAGCATCGCTGGATTGGCAAAGGGTGAAATGCGGCGCGGCCCGCGCTCCGCCAAAATGCGAGAGGTATTATCCATTGTGCCAAGCCCGCCAATGCCGGAGCCAATCATAACGCCAGTGCGGTTTTTGGCTTCGTCCGTATCGGCGGTATAGCCGCTATCGGTGATGGCTTCCCCAGCGGCGGCCAGGGCAAATATGGTGAAATCATCGATCTTGCGCTGTTCTTTTGGCGCAACATAAAGATCAGCGTTAAAGCCGCCATCGGTTGGCGCATCGCTGTCAGAGCGCGGGACAATGCCTGCGATTTGAGAAGATATGTCAGAGACATCGAAATGCTCAATCTTGCGAATGCCGCTTTTTCCGGCGGTGATGGCGTTCCAATTATGCTCCACGCCCATACCGAGCGGGGAAACCATGCCCATGCCTGTGATAACGACTCGTCTCATTATTCTATTATCCTCTATTGTCATCCCCGCGGCGTTTCGTAGAAACGCTAAAACAGCGGGGACCCAGAAAGAAGACAGCCCGCAGGGCGGGCTGACATTGTGGATCCCGTTTGTTTAAGTTCATTTTCGCTTCGCTCAAATTCACCAACGGGATGACGGTAATAAAGTGTTACTCAGCCGCATTTTCTTTGATGAAATTCACAGCATCCGCAACAGTCTGGATGTTTTCCGCCGCATCATCAGGGATTTCAACGCTGAATTCCTCTTCAAACGCCATGACCAGCTCAACCGTATCAAGGGAGTCAGCGCCCAGATCATCAATAAAGCTCGCGCCCTCAACAACCTTGTCTGCTTCAACACCCAAATGCTCTACCACGATCTTTTTAACGCGCTCGGCTACATCACTCATTGTTTGATATCCTTTGTCTTGTTTATCTCGATATTACTTTTTAATTCATTGCGCCGGACTTTACCAGCATCGTTTATAATTGCAAATGATTTTATTCACTTGACATAACTTAGAAAGCGGGTATCACCTCTTGGCGTTTATTTTTAACCATTTCAACCATCATCTCAATTGTGCAAGGCTGATTCATGTCTGTAAACATTTTTGTGATAGATCCATCTTCAACGTTTCTGCAGTGCACTTCAAACACGCGCTCTAGAGATCCGAGTAAAGTATAGCACCTGAGACTGTTAAGGTTCCATTCTATATTATGGAGGTCTGTAGTTAGCGATAGTTTTGATAGTGCCACGTCAAAATTTCCAGCGACAACGGCTAAAACTTGATTTTCCAGTTCGCTGAACGCTGTGGTGTTTTCTGTATTCATAATTTTTATCCTTATAGTTTTTTAGGTTATGGATAAATAATAAACAATTGAAGTTCTGTCAATTAAATTATTAGGTGCTTAGGGTTATATGGGTTTGTGAGCCGATATATCGAGGTCTGCGCCTTCGCTGCGCTTAGCTACGACATAAGGTTTTGTATATTTCGCGGGAGCGAAATGACAAAAGCCTAAATCATCGCCATCCCGCCATTCACATGCATTGTCTGTCCGGTAACGTAGCTGGCCTCATTGCTGGCTAGGTATGTGGCGGCGGCGGCTATGTCGCTCGCACTGCCCATTTTACCAGCGGGGATGGTGGCGTTGATTTTGGCTTTTTGATCATCCGTTAAGGCCTCGGTCATGGCGGTGGCGATGAAGCCCGGCGCGATGCAGTTAATGGTGATGCCGCGGCTGGCGATCTCTTGCGCCATGGCTTTGGACCAGCCGATCATGCCGGCCTTGCTGGCGACATAGTTGCATTGCCCTGGATTACCGGTTACGCCGACGATGCTGGCGATATTGATGATGCGGCCATTGCGGCGCTTCATCATGCCGCGCTGCACGGCCTTGGCGAGCTTGAACGTTGCGCTCATATTCACATCAATGACGTGCTGCCAGTCCTCATCGCTCATCCGCATGGACAGGCCATCGCGGGTCAGGCCGGCATTGTTCACCAGAATATCGATTTGCCCCATGGCTTCATCGGCGCGTTTTACAAGGTCGGTGATTGCATCGGTGCTTGATAAATCTGCGGGCAGGACATGAACGCGATCGCCGAGCGTTTTGGCCAGCGCCGCGAGTTTGTCTTCGTTCCGGCCAGAGATGCCGACCGTTGCCCCTTGTGCGTGGAGAGCAGTGGCAATCGCCCCGCCAATCCCGCCTGTTGCGCCGGTGATGAGGGCTGTTTTTCCTGATAGATCGAACATGTGTTTTCTTCCTTAAATTTTAGTTTTTTAATTTTTAACCGCAAAGTTAGACAAAGTAAAACGAAGTTGTCATGTGATTTTGGGATTGTGATTTTTTAACCGCAGATGGACGCAGATAAGCGTGGATTTATTCTTTGTCGTCATCTCGAACGAGCGTAGCGAGGAGAGATTTAACCCAGCAATACCCGGGTCAGATTCCTCGGCTTCGCTCGGAATGACATTTTCCAAAAAATAAATCCACGCTTATCTGCGTCCATCTGCGGTTTTTTTTAACGTTTTAACGTTTCTGCCAGCGCTTCTATTTCCTCTGGCGTGCTGGCGTTCATGCAAGCAATGTCGCGGTCGATGCGTCTTGCAAGGCCGCACAAGACTTTCCCTGCGCCGATTTCTATCATTTGGTTAATGCCCTGATCGCGCATCCACAGCACGGATTCGCGCCAGCGCACCATGCCGGTGATTTGGTCAACCAACAATGTACGGATTTCATCGGGGCTGCTGGTGGCTGTGGCTGTGACGTTGGAGACAATGGGCACGACGGGCGCGTTGATTGTCGCTTCGGCCAGCGCCTCGGCCATTTCATCGGCGGCGGGCTGCATCAGGGCGCAGTGGAAGGGCGCGCTGACGGGCAGCATTACAGCGCGCTTTGCGCCCTGTTCGCTGGCGAGCGCTACGGCGGCCTCAACGGCGGATTTATGACCGCTGACCACAACTTGGCCGGTGGAGTTATCATTGGCAGTTTGGCAAATTTCGCTTGTTTGCGCCGCGGCATGATTGGTGATGGTTTTTACATCATTGAAATCAAGGCCAAGAATGGCGGCCATGGAGCCAACACGAACGGGCACAGCGCGCTGCATCGCTTGGCCGCGTAGTTTAAGCAGTTTTGCGCAGTCGGAGATGCTAAACGCGCCAGCGGCGGTTAAAGCAGAATACTCGCCCAGGCTGTGCCCGGCGATGAAGCCGCACTGGTCTTTAATATGAATACCATGGCACTTTTCCAGAATTTTTATCACCGCCATAGAGACGGCCATCAAGGCGGGCTGGGTGTTTTCGGTCATGTTAAGGTCACCTTCGGAGCCTTCAAACATGATTTTACTTAAATTTTGCCCCAGCGATTCGTCAATTTCATCGAAAACATCACGCGCTTCGGGGTGGGAATCCGCTAAATCCTTACCCATACCCACATGCTGGGACCCCTGTCCTGGAAAGACGAATGCCATGCTCATTTTTGTTCCAATACCTTGTTTTAACGTTTATATTAGTGAAATATAATTTTAATAATCATACGTCTAATCGTGTTTTTATTTCGCATTGCACCATTGGGGGTTGTAAAATATCTTGCATTCTCCCCCTTTTTGTACGATTGTATGATCACTTAACAAAGTTTTAACTAAATCTAAATGGGTAATTTAAAAAAATTACTCAAATGATTACATTTTTTATAAAAATAAAGCCTCTATAAGAAGGCCAAAGCTGGATTATCCGGCGTGTGTGACTATTTAAATATAAAAGCTTTACGATCTTAACAGGGATCGGTTTTAAATTTATTTTGAAGGGAGATTTGAAAATATGGCATTATCTATACATCATCGCATAAAAATGTTGATCGAGGAAACCAATGATGCGTTTGCGCATTGTCGGGGCAGTATCAACAGTGATTATGCGGAATTCGCAACCATGTCTTTGCCGGCATTCAAACAGGCGCTGCGCAAGCCTGAGCTGACTGGCCATGATTTGACGAATATGTTGCGTTCGGGCACAGCCAAGCACAAGCATGTGGACCCGGAATGTTGCTGGGCTACGTTTATGGCGCATTATATTGCGCGCACATCTAATGCAAAGCCGATTTTACAAGGTCGCGGGGAATATGTTGCTGCTGATACATTTTCAGAACCGGCAAAAAAGGAAGCGACTGGCTAACAAAAACGAAAACACCCCTTTGAAGTGGGGTGTTTTAGCGAGGAGATATAGCAGGCCGGCGCAAGAGATTGCCCGGTTTTTTCTTTGTTTTACACTATTTCCCTTGTCGTCATACCCGCCGCGTGCATGAGCACGCTTAAAGTGCGGGTATCCGGGGTAAAGACAGCGTGCTTATGCACGCTGACATTGTGGACCCCCGCCGTTTTAAGCTCAGCTTTGCTGAGCCGCGGGGGTGACGGGGAGTAATGGAAGAGGGGGGCTTGATTGTTTACGGAGTCTCTATTTCTCATTTTTTACAAATCATCCAAAAGAAAGCTTGCCTTTCAGCCTGTCTTAGCGGTATAAACCTCCAACTTTAGTAGAAACCTCGCTGATATCACTGTTATATCAGCTCATCTTTATTTCTAATCGTGGAGATATTGATACGAACCGAGAGGAGTTTAAGACCATGTCTTTTTATGAGACTGTATTTATTGCTCGTCCTGATTTGACCGAAGCGCAAGTAACGGGCTTGATCGAGACATTTTCCAAGGTCATTACTGACCAAAAGGGAAAAATCACAAAAACTGAATATTGGGGCCTGCGCACGTTAGCCTACCGGATAAATAAAAGCCGCAAGGGTCATTATGTTCTGCTGGAATCTGATGCACCGTCTGACGCTGTTATTGAGATGGAACGCTTGCTTCACTTACATGAAGATATCATGCGCAGCTTGACCACACGCTTGGACGAGTTGACGGAAGGTCCGTCATGCGTGATGGATAAATCCGGCGATGATCGTGAAGATCGCAAGCCGCGCTATAATAAAGATGACAAGAAAACTGATAAGAAGGAGGCCGCATAATGAGTGCAGCAGACGCACCAACGGTATCAAGACCGTTTTTCCGCCGCAAAAAGACATGCCCTTTTGCCGGAGCAAATGCGCCCAAGATTGACTGGAAAGACACAAAGTTGCTTTCCCGCTATATCTCTGAGCGCGGTAAAATGATCCCGAGCCGTATCACGGCCGTATCACAAAAGAAACAACGCGAGCTGGCGAGAGCCGTTAAGAACGCGCGCTACATGGCATTGATTCCATACGTAAACATGGAAATTGATACCGGTGGCGGTTATCAAGGCAGAAGATAAGGAAAACCGATCATGGCTACACAAGTTATATTATTAGAGCGCGTGGATAATCTGGGTGAGATGGGCGACGTTGTTGCTGTTAAGCCGGGTTATGCACGTAACTTCCTTTTGCCGCAGAAAAAAGCACTGCGCGCGAGCAAGGACAATATCGCCTATTTCGAAGCCAAGAAGAAAGTTCTGGCAGCGGATAATGATAATAAGCGTAAGGATGCGGAAGGCTTTGCGAAGAAGCTGGATGGTTTGAAAGTTGCGCTTATTCGTCAGGCTTCTGAATCTGGTCAGTTATTTGGTTCTGTGAGCTCACGTGATATTGCGAAAGCTTTATCCGAAGAAGCGAAGCAAGACATCATCCGCGCAATGGTTGTGGTTAATCAGAGCTTTAAAACTATCGGCTTATTCCCCGTGGATATTGCTTTGCACCCAGAGGTCAAAGTATCCATCACGGTAAACATCGCCCGTACACCCGAAGAAGCCAAAATTCAGGCCGATACTGGTAAGGCGCTGATCGCTGATGGCCGTATTAATGATGAGCCGGAAGCCGTTGTGCCAACAACCCCGGAAGAAGATGAGGCTGCAATTGATGCGCAGCTTGAAGATGTTCTGGAAGAAGGCGCATTAGAAGCTGAAAAAGAAAAGCAGGCGGATGCTAAGGTGAAGGACGCTGAGGAAGAAGCAAAGGCGCAAGCTAGAGCTGAAGCTAAAATTGAAGCAGATGCTGCGAAAGCTGCGGCCGAAGCAGAAGCCGCTGAGGCTGCGGAAGCGGAAGGCGATGCAGAAGCAACTGAAGAGACAGCTGAGGCCGATAAAGCCGAGTAAAGTTTTTTTATGTCGCGATAAATTCTTAAAAACCTCGCTTTACCGGCGGGGTTTTTTGATCTTGGTGGTTATAAGATTTTTTAGCCTTTTTAATCCCCGCTATTCACAGGGGGGGTATCCCATATTTCTGGCGCCGGGCTTTTTCGTTCTGCTATGCTTCTCTCCATGGTACAAGATATTGTTTTAGAGAACCCTGCGGCGGAAACGCCCGGGCTTAAAGGGGGCGGGGATGAAAAACCGATCTACCGCATTTTGCCACATAATATTGAGGCAGAGCAGGGGTTGCTTGGCGCGTTGCTGGTTAATAATCGCTCGTTTGAGAAGATTGGTGATTATGTGCGTGCGGAGCATTTCTTTATGCTGGCGCATGGGCGGATTTTTGAGGCGATCGCGAAGATGGTGGATCGCGGGCAAAATGCTTCGCCAGTGACGCTCAAGAATTATTTCGAACAAGATGAAGATTTAGCCGAGGTTGGCGGCGCAGAATATTTGGTTGATCTGGCCGCTAGTGTGATCAGCGTGGTGAATGTCGAGGACTATGCGCGTACGGTCTATGATTTGCATATGCGCCGCGAGCTGATTGGCACGGGCGAGGAAATTGTCAATGAATCCTTTAGTCACACATTAGAAGCCACCGCACAAGACACTATTGAAAAGGCTGAGGCACGGCTGTATGAGCTGGGTGAAACCGGTGAGGTGAAGGGTAAGTTTACGACGCTGCGCGACTCAGTTGTGACGGCGATTGAGCTGGCGGAAAAGGCGTTTAAGACGGATGGGAATGTCACGGGCGTGACGACGGGCCTGACCGATATGGATAAAAAGCTGGGCGGGTTGCAGAATTCAGATTTGCTGATCTTGGCCGGACGACCATCGATGGGCAAGACCGCGCTGGCGGTGAATATTGGGTTTAATGCGGCGAAGAAATATGCGGAAACTGGCGGCGCGGAAGGCGCGCGGGTCGGGTTTTTCTCACTCGAAATGGCGGCGGATCAGCTGGCCACGCGGATTTTGTCTGATCAGTCGGGCATTTCTGGTGATTCGATCCGTAAGGGCGAGATCAAGCAAGATGATTTCCGGAAATTTGTTGAAGCCTCGCAGGTGCTCAGTCAAGTGCCGCTGTTTATTGATGACCAACCGGCGCTGTCGATCAGCGCGGTGCGCACGCGGGCACGGCGGCTAAAGCGCCAGCATGGGCTGGAGCTGTTGATCGTGGATTATCTGCAGCTTTTGCGCGGAACGGGCTCGAAGCAGGGTATGGATAACCGTGTGCAAGAGGTTGCGGAAATTACGCGCGGGCTTAAGGCGATTGCGAAAGAGCTGCAAATCCCGGTGTTGGCGCTCTCGCAGCTCAGCCGCGCCGTGGAGCAGCGCGAGGATAAGCGTCCGCAGCTCTCTGATTTGCGGGAATCGGGCTCGATTGAGCAAGATGCGGATGTGGTGATGTTTGTTTACCGCGAGGAATATTACCTCTCGCGGACTGAACCGGAGCCGGGCACGGAAAAGCATATGGAATGGCAGTCCAGCATGGAGCGTGCGCATAATATTGGCGAGTGCATCGTTGCTAAAGCGCGTCACGGCCCGATTGGCGGGATTAAGATGCACTTTAATCCGAATTTGACCAGATTTAGTGATCTGGATCCGTATCATTCGTCGTTGCAGGAATAGGTTTTTTACCACGAAGAACACTAAGCGTTTGGTGGTAAAGTGTCATTTCAAGCGTATATAAGGAATCCTGAGAAAACCTCAACTGGGAAAGGTCCCTCGTCGCGCAGCCTGCCCCCGCGAAGGCGGGGGCTCTGTCGGGCCTTCGCCGCGCCGAAGAGGCTACGGCCTCGCAGGCGGGATGACGTTCACGGAACGCTTAGTGCCCTTCGTGGTTCAAATTCCAATCCTTGACCTGACCCTTCATTTCAATTAACGCTGATCCCTATGAACACACGCAAAACCAGCCGTGGGCGGCTGAGCATTAATCTTGATGCACTCAGGAGTAATTACCGACTTTTACAGGATAAGGTCGGGCAGGGCTGCCGCGTGGCAGCGGTGTTGAAGGCGGATGCGTATGGGCTGGGAGCGGTTACGGTCGGGCGCGCTCTGCTTGAAGAGGGATGTGAGACGTTTTTTGTGGCGTGTTTGGATGAGGCGCTGGAGCTGCGCGCCGCGTTTAAGGATGTGCGCATCGCCATTCTCAATGGCTTTTATGAGAGCGAAGCAGATTTATTTGTACAGCATGATCTGATCCCCGTGCTGGGCAGCTTTATGGAGGTTGAGGGCTATAAGGCGCTGGGGGTTAAACATGGCCGTGCGCTGCCAGCATTTTTGAAATTTAACACGCGGATGAATCGGCTGGGCTTTGGCTCTGTGGAGACGCAGGAGATGCTGAGCGATTTGAGCATGCTGGATGGGATTGATGTGCGCTGCGTGATGAGCCATTTTGCCTGTGCCGATGAGGTGGATCATCCGATGGTGCAGATGCAGTTTGAGCTGTTTAATGAGGTCGCTGTGCATTTCCCGGCAGCTGAAAAATCGCTCTGCAATTCTTTCGGTATCTTTAGGTCAGATGAATATCATTTCGATATGGTTCGTCCCGGAATGGCGCTTTATGGGCTTAACCCAACGCCAGAAACTGACAATCCGATGCAGCAAGTGATTAATTTAGATCTGCCGATTATCCGTGTGCGTATGGTGTATGACGGCGCGCATGTGGGGTATGGCGCAACGTATCGTTTCGAAAGAGGCTCTTGGCTGGCGACGGTGTCGGCGGGCTATGCTGATGGGCTGCATTGGGCGCAGGGTAATGAAGGCGCGTTTTTCTGGAAGGGCTATAAATGTCCTATCCGCGGGCGGCTCTCGATGGATTTAACCACCGTGGATTTATCCGTTGTGCCAGAGGGTGAGCGGCCAAAGCCCGGTGATTTTCTGGAAGTGATTGGCCCGCATCAAAGCGCCGCAGAATTCGGCAAAAGTGGTGGTGGGTTTGATTATGAGGTGCTTACGTCGTTGAGCGGGCGGTATGAGCGTATTTATACAAAATGTTGACATAAGGTTTAGTTTTGAGATATGGTTTTCTACATTAAAAAATTGAAAATAATAGAGGCGTTGACATGAAAAAATTAGCAAACATACCGATGATTTTTGAAGACTGGGTTGCAGAGCAAATAACAAATGATTTTGCGCAAAGCTTTCGTAAGGCGGGCATGGAGGGTGATCGGGCAGTTGAGCTTGGTGGACAGGTTTCACTTCGTTTAAGAATGGCGGGAGAGAATCCAGAAAAATTAATAAATGTGGGTTATTTTTTCTTGGGGACTTCATTGAGGGCTGATGGTAAACTGTTAGGAGATTTATCGAACGCAGTTAAAGAGGAGCATATGGTGGGTTGCGTCAAAGAAATTTATCCCTCTTTGGGCTTTACAGCATAATTACAGCAACCGTATTTCTGGTGATAAATCTTTATCGCGCAATGGCAAAAATTGATTTATAAAATCTGATGGAAACCTGAAATCCCACCATTCTTCGGATAGGCCAATGGCGGCGATTTCTATTTCTCTCGCCGTGACAAGAGCTGCGCTCGCATCGGCGATGGCGTTATCGAGAATGGCGCGGTTGTGTTTGATTTCTGCCGATAAGTTTGGATGATTACGGTGCGCTTTGTTGTGTTCGGGCGCGGCGTTTTCGGCGAGGTGATCGAAGGGCGTGCCCATATCGAGGAGCTTGCCGCCTATGGTTTCTAGCGAAAGATCCGCTGCCATGCCGCGCGGGTGGCCGCCTGTTCCGGGTGGGGAGAGTAGGCGGGGCTCTTCTAGCCACTGGGGGTTATCTTTAACGCGGGCTGTGCGTAGCATTTTTTCTTGGGCATCGATCGTGCGCAATCCGTCATAGAGGATGAGGGCTAGATTATGGCGGTCTCTTACGATCTCGGCGGCCTTGAATATGATTTTGGCGAGGTCTTGATAGAGCCAGAGCTTCGCATCTGCGCGGTATATTTGTTCGCCGAACAGCAGGTTATCAGCGCGGGCATAGGCGAGATCAATGCGATAGCCAAAATCATCCACATGGTTATTCATGCAGATAAGCTGGGCGGGTGAGATTATGCGCTGTTTTGCCTCTGGACGCATGGGGGTGTTTCCTTTATTCTTCATGGCTTTGATACCTAATTTAACAGACACGCATATGACCGTACACTCCAAAGCAACAGCGCAGCAAAAATCAATCGGGCCGATTGGATTGGCGCTGCATGTTTTCAATGCTTTGGGCGCGGCGGTTTTAGGTTTTTTAGAAAAGACGGGCAGTTTTAGCATTTTTGTTGGCCGCGCCGTGGCGCATTGTTTTATGCCGCCGTTTTTTGGGAAACAGCTTTTACGGCAATTGATTGATATCGGCTATTACTCCCTGCCTGTGGTTGGCATGACGGCGATTTTTACCGGGATGGTGCTCGCGCTGCAGAGCCATACAGGTTTTTCGCGCTTTAACGCGGAAGGCGCGGTGGCGGGCGTTGTGGCGCTGTCTATGACGCGGGAGCTGGCCCCGGTGCTGGCGGGTTTGATGGTGGCGGGGCGCGTTGGGGCCTCGATTGCAGCGGAAATTGCGACGATGCGGGTGACAGAGCAGATTGATGCGCTGACCACGCTGTCGGTGAACCCGTTTAAATATTTGATCGCGCCGCGCTTAATCGCCGCCACATTGATGATGCCGATTTTGGTGTTGATCGGGGATATTATTGGCATTTTTGGTGGCTATGTTGTTGCGATTTATAATCTGGGCTTTTCGCAAGGTAGTTATCTCTCACAAACCTGGGATATTTTGGAGACGATGGATGTGGTTTCTGGCCTGGTGAAGGCGGGCGTGTTTGGCTTTATCGTGGCGATGCTGGGCTGTTATCACGGCTTTAATTCACAGCGCGGCGCGCAGGGCGTTGGCGCGGCGACAACGAATGCGGTGGTGTCGTCTTCGATTATGATTTTGATTTTCAACTATATTCTGACGCAGGTGTTTTTCTCATGAGCAAAACTAAGCTGAAACTCTCTGGTGTGCGCAAGGCCTTTGGATCGAACCATGTGCTTAATGGTGTGGATCTGGAGGTTGAGAGTGGGAAGTCGTTGGTGGTGATTGGCGGCTCCGGGACAGGGAAGTCTGTGATGCTGAAATGTGTGCTGGGATTGCTGCAGCCAGATAGCGGCTCGATCAAGGTGGATGGGCAGGAGACCGTGGGGCTTTCGGCTAATGATCGCGGTGAGGTGATGCGCAAATTCGGCATGCTGTTTCAGGGCGGCGCGCTGTTTGATTCGATGACGGTGTGGGAAAATGTTGCCTTTGGCTTGATTCAGGGGCGCGGCATGGCGCGCAATGAAGCGCAAGCTATAGCGATTGAGAAAATTACGGCCGTAGGTCTGAGCGCCGATGTCGGTAATCTGTATCCGGCAGAAATTTCAGGCGGCATGCAAAAGCGCGTCGGCCTGGCGCGCGTGGTAGCCACAGCGCCGGAGATTATTTTCTTTGATGAACCAACAACTGGCCTCGACCCTATCATGGCGGATGTGATTAATGATTTGATTGTTGATCAGGTGAATGATTTGGGCGCAACGGCGCTGTCGATCACGCATGACATGGCCTCGGCCCGCAAAATCGCGGATTATGTAGCGATGATCCATGAGGGGCAGATTGTCTGGCATGGCAAGGTGGGGGATCTTGATCACTCGGGTAATGAGTATGTGGATCAGTTTATTCACGGTAGAGCCGATGGGCCGATTACGCGGCGCGCCGCATGATCGGCTTGCCCTTTGGGCTGCAAACAGCACATTTTTGCCTCAAAATCCATCGTTTAGAGCTTTTTGAAACATGAAGTATTTTAAATATGCATTTCTGGGTCTTTTCTCCCTCGGCTTTCTCGGGTTGATTGCTGGTGTGATTGGGGTGATTGGGGTGTTTTCGTATTTTGGGCGAGATTTGCCGGATTATTCGCAGCTGAAGGATTACCAGCCGCCGATTGTGACGCGGCTTTATGCTGGGGATGGGCGCTTGATGGCGGAGTTTGCGCAGGAAAAGCGGGTATTTATGCCGATCAAGACGATTCCAGATCTGGTCAAGAATGCCTTTATCGCGGCGGAGGATCAGAATTTCTATACGCATGAGGGGGTTGATTTGCTGGCCGTGGCGCGGGCGATGGTGACGAATTTGCGCTATGTCGGCTCTGGGCGGCGGCCGATTGGGGCCTCGACGATCACGCAGCAGGTGGCGAAAAATTTCCTGCTGACCAATGAAGTATCGTATGAGCGCAAAATCAAAGAGGCGATTTTGGCCTATCGGATGGAACGGGCGATGAGCAAGGATCGCTTGCTGGAGCTGTATCTGAACGAGATTTATATGGGCGCTCGGGCTTATGGCGTAGCCGCTGCTGCCTTGCAATATTTCAACAAATCGCTGGATGAATTGAGCGTGGCGCAGGCGGCGTATTTGGGTGCCTTGCCCAAGGCGCCGAATAATTATCATCCGGTGCGGAAAACTGAGGCGGCGATAGAGCGGCGCAATTGGGTGATTTCGCGGATGCTGGATAATGAGTTTATCACGAAAGCGCAAGCCGAGCTGGCAGTTTTAGAGGGGCTGAAGACGACTGTGCGCGATGATAGCGGCGTGGTGGATGCGCCCTATTTTGCTGAAGAAGTGCGCAGGATGCTGGCCGATAAATATGGTGAGGAAAGCTTGTATGGTGGCGGGCTGGTGGTGCGCTCGACGATTGATCCGACCCTGCAGGAGATTGCGGAGAAAACACTTCAAGATGGCTTGATGGCCTATGATAAGCGCCATGGCTGGCGTGGGTCGCTGAAGAATTTGACTAACCTTGATGATTGGAAAAACCGGCTCAATGAGCTGCCGCGCTCGGCGGATAAGCTCGATCACTGGAAACGCGCTGTGGTGATGTCGGTGAGTGATGAGCGCGCGAAAATTGCGTTTGAGGATGGTACGCGCGGGCATATTAAGGTCGGAAATCTGGAGTGGGCACGAAAATCGCTCAATGAAGGCTATGCGCAAGGCCCCGCCGTGACATCAGTGAAACAGGTTTTGAGCGTGGCTGATGTGATTTATGCCGAGAAGTGGGATGACGGCGAGGATAGCTATGCGCTGCGTCAGGTGCCGTTGATCCAGGGCGCGCTGATTGCGATGGACCCGTATACCGGCCGCGTTTTGGCGATGCAGGGCGGATGGAAATATAATTTAGGGCAGCAATTTAACCGCGCGACGCAGGCCGATCGCCAGCCGGGCTCCGCGTTCAAGCCGTTTGTGTATTTGGTGGCGCTGGAGAAGGGCTTTACGCCCGCGACGCTGGTGCTCGATGCGCCCTTTGTGCTGGAGGATCGGCCAGGTCATTTTTGGAGCCCGACCAATTATTCCAATGAATATTACGGCCCGACACCTATTCGTGTGGGGGTGGAGAAGTCTAAGAATTTGATGACTGTGCGGCTGGCGGATCATTTGGGGATGGAACTGATTGCGGATTATGCTGAGCGTTTTGGTATTACCGAGGATATGCCGCCGCATCTGGCCAACGCACTGGGCGCGGGGGAGACGCGGTTACTCGATCTGACGGCGGCCTATGGGATGATTGCGAATGGCGGGAAGAAAATTATGCCGAGCTTGATTGACCGGATACAGGACCGTCGCGGCGAGACAGTGTTTCAGCATGATCAGCGTCCCTGCGTTGACTGTGGTGACTTGCTGAAATGGCAGGGGCAGAGCGCGCCGGAATTGCCCGATACGCGCGCGCAATTGGTTGATCCGCGGACAGCCTATCAGATGGTATCGATTTTGGAGGGCGTAGTGCAGCGCGGGACAGGCGTGCGTATTCGTTCGTTGGGGCGTCCGCTGGCAGGTAAGACGGGCACGACGAATGAGTCTAAAGATGCGTGGTTTATTGGCTTCTCACCGAATTTAGTAGTGGGCGTGTTTACCGGGTTTGATGAGCCGCGCTCGCTGGGTAAGCGGGAGACGGGATCATCCGTCACAGTCCCGATCTTTAAGGATTTCATGGAACAAGCACTGGTGGATGTGCCGCTTACCCCGTTTCGCATTCCGCCAGGCATTCGTAATGTGCAGATCAACGCCAAGACCGGACAGCGCGCTAATCCCGGTGATGAAAAGGTGATTTGGGAAGCGTTTGTGACGGGCACTGAGCCGACGGATAATATTTTCATTTTGGACGAAGATGGGATTAATTTGATGCCGTCCTTTGGTGATGATTTATATGAGATTTATGGTGCAGATTATGCTGGAGAGGGGGGGCCGCAAGGCGGTATTCGTCCGCCTGCGCCGCCACCCGCAGAGGTTAAAAGTGGGACAGGCGGGATTTATTAGGGGCGGTTTTTGCCTCAGATCCCCCTCCCTCAGGGAGGGGCTAGGGGAGGGGTGACAACGGTAAGTTAGTACCCCCCCACCTTAATCCTCCCCCTTTGGGGGAGGAGACTCGTGCGTCAGGGGGCGCGCTGCTGACGTTTGGGGTGATCGCCATGCTTTTTATCTTGGTGTTTTAAAGGGCGGGCCGTATACTCAGCCCATTAAAAATTTATAGCTATTGGAGGGTTTCAGAATGAAGAATGCTGCGCAATATATGAGCGGGTTTGGGAATGAGTTTTCGAGTGAGGCGCTGGCCGGGGCTTTGCCGCTTGGGAAAAACTCGCCGCAGAAATTACCGTATAATTTATATGCAGAGCAGTTGACCGGTTCGGCCTTTACCGCGCCGATTTCCGAGAATAAGCGTAGCTGGATGTATCGCATTCGCCCTTCGGTTGTGCAGCCGCCTTTTGAGAAAATGGCGCATGACACATTGCGCCCCACCCCCTTTGATGAAGCGCCCGCCACGCCCAATCAATTGCGCTGGGATCCGCTGGCCATTCCGGCGGCGCAGACGGATTTTATTGACGGGCTGATTAGCCTTGCGGGGAATGGTGATACGCATGGCTGGAGCGGGCTGGGCGTTCACGTTTATACCGCAAATACATCTATGAGCGTGACAAAGCGCTATTTTTACAATGCGGATGGGGAGATGCTGTTTGTGCCGCAGCTGGGCATGCTGAAGCTGCGCACCGAGATGGGCGTGATTGAGGCTGCGCCGGGCGAGATCGCCGTGGTGCCGCGCGGGATTAAATTTGCGGTTGATTTCCCGGATGGGGATTCCAGAGGCTATGTTTGTGAGAATTACGGCGCGCCGTTTATTATCCCCGATAAGGGGCCGATCGGGGCCAATGGTCTGGCCAATGCGCGCGACTTCCTCACCCCCGTTGCGGCGTTTGAAGATGTTGAGGGTAGCTTTGAGCTGATTGCAAAATTTGCGGGCGGTTTGTGGCGCACGACGCTGGGGCACTCACCGCTGGATGTGGTGGCGTGGCATGGCAATAGCGCGCCGTATAAATATGATCTGGCGCTGTTTAACACGATGAATACGGTGAGCTTTGATCATCCTGATCCGTCGATTTTCACGGTTCTGACCTCGCCCAGCTATCCGCCCGGCACGGCCAATATTGATTTTGTGATCTTCCCGCCGCGCTGGATGGTGGCCAATGATACGTTCCGCCCGCCCTATTTCCACCGTAATATCATGAGCGAATTTATGGGCCTGATCCACGGGGTTTATGACGGTAAAGAAGGCGGCGGGTTCTCGCCCGGCGGGTTCTCGCTGCATAATTGCATGTCCAGCCACGGCCCCGATGCCAAGACATTTGAGAAAGCCAGCGAAGCTGAGCTGAAGCCAGAATATCTGGACGGTACGCTGGCCTTCATGTTCGAAAGCCGCTTCATCATGCGCCCAACAAAATATGCGATGCAGAGCAAGGCGCTGCAACCCGATTACCACGAGGCGTGGAGCAGCCTGCCGAAGCTGTTTGATGGGTCGAATAAGGGGAAGAAGAAAGCGGCGTAACGCTAGTCGTGTTTTTACGTTTTACGCTTTTTCTGCATCACGAGACTTCGCATAGTCCTGCGTGCCGTGAGTAAGGACTTTATCGCTGTCTAGCATATCAGTCAAAGAATAGAGCTTTGGATCGGCCTTCATTTCCTCATAAAATGGTGCAAAATCTTGCGTGGCGAGCGCGAAGAGTTTGGCGAAGCTTTCAATCACAAAATAGGTTTGCTGATAATCATCAACGCGGTAATTGGTCTGCATGACGCGTTTGAGGTCAAAGCCTATGCGGTTTGGTGAGGGGTTTTCGAGGCTGAAAACCGTTTCACCGGGGGAGGATAGAATGCCCGCACCGTAAATGCGCAGCCCTTCCGCCGTTTTCATCAGGCCGAATTCGACCGTATACCAATATAGCCGCGCGAGCTGGTCGATCATGTTAAACCCATTAGCGCGCAGGCCTCCATGTCCAAATTTTTCAACATAGTCCGCGAAGACCGGGTCGCTGAGCATCGGGACATGGCCAAAAACATCGTGGAAGACGTCGGGCTCTTCGATGTAATCGAGTTGTTCTTTTTTGCGGATGAAATTCCCAGCCGGAAATTTGCGCATAGAGAGCATTTTGAAGAATGGTAGATTGGGAATAAGGCCAGCAACGGGTAGAATTTCAAAGCCGGTCGACGCGCTTAGTTTTTCGTTCACCTTGTCGAAATTGGGAATGCCGGAATTATCGATGCCGAGGGATTCTTGCCCCTTGAAAAACTCATCACAGGCACGGTTTTTGACGATTTCAGATTGGCGGTCGAAGAGCAGCTTCCAGGTTTCGTGATTTTCATCGCTGTAGCCGTCATAGTCCTGCTCAACGATATAATCGGCCCAAGTGTCTGGATCGCCGTTACCTGTTGGATTACCTTCTTCTTTTACGAATTCTGCCTTCATTTTTAAACTCCCTGTTTAATGATGAAATTTTATTTACGCAGTTTTGCCTTTCAATAGCGGTGATTGGGGGCCGTGGATGGGGTCCAAATCATCGGACGCGTCTTTATGCTGCTCCGGTGATGCGTTTTGAAAGGCCTCTAATGCTATGCAATTTTTCTCGATGGCGCAAATTTTTGGGTATGCGGAGAGGTCGACGTTGAAGCGCCGTGCGTTATAAATTTGCGGGATCAGGCAGAGATCGGCCATGCTGGCCTCGTTGCCGACGGAAAATGCGCCAGGGTTTTTGCTGCGGCTTAAGAAGGATTCATACGCGGCAAAGCCCTTTTTGATCCAGTGGTGATACCATGCCATAGATTGCTCAGGACTTGCGCCCAGCGTGCCTTGTAGGTAGATCTTGAACACGGAAGGGTTGTTATAGGGGTGAATGCCAGAGGCGATAATGTTTGATAATTGGCGAATGGCGGCCTTGTTCGCGGCGCTGCCGTGGATGAGCTGTGGCGCGTCGTAGGCCTCGTCCAGATACTCAATCATCGCGAGGGATTCCGACATTTCGGTTTCACCATCAATCATATAGGGCACGACGCCCTGCGGGTTTATGGCGTTATAGTCGTCGCTTTTATGCTCGCCAGTGAGGAGATCGATGGAAATTGACTCAAATTCCACACCCTTCATATGCAGTGCGATGCGCACGCGATATGCGGAAGAGGAGCGGAAATAGTCGTAGAGCTTGATCATGAAAAATATTTAACCACAGATGAACACGGATGAACACGGATTATTCCCCATGCCGTAACCCCGTGCTTGACACGGAGTCTTCAGTATCGGCAGCGACCTCAGAAGATCCCGTTTTTCAACGGGATTTCTGTACTTTAAATAAGTCTAAGCCGCCTTCGCCTTGGCGTTATATTGCACGACTTTTTGTTCAATCGCGCCGAAGATGGAGTTGCCGTCTTTGTCGAGCATTTCGATGCGGATTTTATCGCCGAACTTCATGAAGGGGGTCTTGAATTCGCCGATGTCGATTTTCTCGATCATGCGGATCTCGGCAAAACAGCTATAGCCTTTGGAGCGGTCTTTGTTGGAGACCGTGCCGGAGCCGACGATTGTACCGGCCTGCAGGGGGCGCGTTTTTGCGGCATGCGCGACTAGTTCAGCCAAGCTAAAATTCATATCATCGCCAGCATTCGGGCATCCAACTTGCGCGCCGTTATAGGTGGAGAGCAGGGGCAGATGCACCTTGCTGCCTTTCCAGGCATCGCCAAGCTCATCAGGTGTGACGGCCACGGGCGAAAAGGCACTGGGAGGCTTGCCATTGAAAAAGCCAAAGCCTTTTGCAAGCTCGGCGGGAATGAGGGCGCGCAGGGTCACATCATTCATGATCATGATGAGTTTGATATGCTGCGCGGCCTCTTCGGCGTTTACGCCCATGGGGGTGTCGTCAACGATAACGGCGACTTCGGATTCGTAATCAATGCCGTGCGCCTCGTCTTGTGCCTCAATGTCATCCATTGGGCCCATGATCGTGTCAGATACAGCTTGGTACATCAGCGGGTCATGGAGGAATTCCGGCGGCATTTCTGCGCCGCGCGCCTTGCGCACGAGTTCCACGTGATTGAGGTAGGCCGAGCCATCCGCGATCTGGTGAGAGCGGGGCAGCGGCGAGGCACATTTGGCGGGATCAAACGACTCACCACCATCCATGTTTTCTGAAAGCGCCTGTAATTTCGGCGCACATGCGCTCCAGTTTTCCAGAGCGTACTGCATTGTCGGGGCGATGTCGCTTGCGCTGACACATGTGCTCAAATCTGATGAAACCACCATAAGTTGGCCATCACGTCCGTGTTTGTATGATGCTAGTTTCATTGTATTATTCCTTTTCAGTAAATTTAAGCTGCCGCTTCACCATCATCTTTGAGTACGCCGCGTCTGATCTGGTCTAGTTCTATGCTCTCGAACAGGGCTTGGAAATTGCCTTCGCCGAAGCCTTCATTGCCCTTGCGCTGGATAATCTCGAAGAAGACCGGGCCGATGGCGTCCTGGGTGAAGATTTGTAGCAAGATTCCGGTATCGCCGGGCGCGCCGTCGAGCAGGATGTTTCGTGATTGCAGTGCTGAAACGTTTTCGCCATGGCCGGGGACGCGGGCATCTAGTTTTTCGTAGTAGGTATCCGGCGTGGTTTGGAGTGGTATAGCGTTGGATTGCAGACAGTCAACGGTGGCGTATATATTGTCTGTACCCAGCGCGATATGTTGAATGCCTTCGCCGTTAAAGCGGGTCAAGAATTCCTCGATCTGGGATTTATCGTCGGAGCTTTCATTTAAGGGTATGCGGATTTTACCGCAGGGGCTGGTCATTGCGCGGCTTTTAAGGCCGGTTAATTTGCCCTCGATATCGAAAAAGCGGATCTCGCGGAAATTAAAA
The DNA here is from genome assembly GCA_024275825.1 of Alphaproteobacteria bacterium. GTDB lineage: Bacteria > Pseudomonadota > Alphaproteobacteria > Micavibrionales > Micavibrionaceae > JAJRYK01. The sequence continues at coordinate 24,400 of JAJRYK010000011.1, read as the reverse complement.
ATGTCCTCGTAGAATTTCGCCCAGACATCCATGTTGCCACGGTGGACATTATGGGTGACGTGATCGATATAGGTCAGGCCCACGCCTGCGGGGTTTTTATCTTCTGTTGTGAAGTCAAAATCGCTCTCGTAGAAATCATCATTATCAATGAAATATAGAAGACTGCCGCCGATGCTTTTAATGGCGGGCAAGTGCGGGTTCATGGATTGGGTTGTCGGATCGGCAGGCTCTGCGCCCGCTTTTAGGGCTTGGTCATAGGCGAACTTTGCATCACTTACGCAAAACCCCATCGCATTCACCCCGCCATTATGATCTGCAGCAAAATCGGCGCCCTGGCCAGTTTTTTCCTTGTTCAGCAGAAAGCTAATATCGCCCTGACGATAGAGCACGATATCGCGCGTCTTATGCTTGGCCACGGGCGAAAGGCCCATATCGGTGAAAAGTTTGTGCAGCATATCTGCATCACCCGCATATTCAAGGAATGAAAAACCGTTTGTCTTAAGGGGGTTTTCAAAAAGATCAGCCATTTAGGTGCCTCCATAAAATGTAAATAATGTGAGAGTAATGTAGAGCACCGCCTGCCGTATTGCAACAGCGTGAGTGATTGACAGGTGCAGCATTTTGGCCTTAGGTGGGAAGCTTGTAACAACCATGAGGACACGTAAATTATGGCTTTAGATATTTCTTATCCTGATCTTTCTGATCACCCGTCTTTTGACAATCATGAAATGGTGTTGTGTGCGCAAGATTCGGATATTGATTTTAAAGTCTATATTGCGCTTCATAATACGGGCCACGGGCCGGGTCGCGGCGGGTGCCGGTATTGGTCGGGCTATGCGGATGACATGGCCGCGCAGCGTGATGTGCTGCGGCTATCGCGCGGAATGACGTTTAAGAATACATTGGCGAATTTGCCTTATGGCGGCGGCAAGACGGTGATTGTCGGCACGCCCGGCACGCGCGCGCCAACGCCGGAGATTATGCGCGCGCTTGGCCATGCGCTTAACGCGCTTGATGGGCGCTATGAAACGGGCGAGGATGTGGGCACCTGCACCAGCGATTTTGTGATTGCCGGTGAAGTAACGGAGCATGTCCGCGTGCGCGCCGTGGCGCGTGCAGGCGTGCAAGATCTGCCGGGCGGTCCGGCACTTTATACGGCGCATGGTATTTATGTGGGGATGAAGGCCGCTGTTGCGCACAAGCTTGGCCAGAACGATATGACCGGCGTGCGCGTTGCGGTGAAGGGGCTGGGGAATGTGGCCTATCCGCTGTGCCAGTTTTTGCACGCGGATGGTGCGCATTTGGTGGTGACGGACCTGGATCAGGAAAAGGTATCGCGCGCTGTGGCCGAGTTTGGCGCGCAGGCTGTTTCACCAGACGAGATTATCGCGCAGGACGTTGATGTGTATTCCCCCTGCGCGCTGGGTGGGGACATTAATGATGAGAGTATGGACAGCATCAAGGCCAAAATCATCGCTGGCGCGGCAAATAATCAACTGGCGCTGCGCCGTCATGCCCAAGATTTACACGAGCGCGGCATTTTATACGCACCCGATTACGCGATTAATGCAGGCGGGGTGATTAATGTGGTATCGGTCGGGCAAAGCCACGAGCAAGTGATGGCGCAAGTTTTGAATATTGGCACTACGCTGGAGCAAGTTTTTGCGCGCTCTGATGCGGAAGACAAGAATACGTCGATTGTTGCAGATACGATCGTGATGGAGCGTCTGGCCGAGGCGGAGAATGTATCTGCGGATTTGGATGAGGCGTGTTAGTGTAACGGATTATTGAATAACTTCTTTTAAGGCCGCTTCGCTCTTGACGAAAGAGGTCTGGAGGTCGCTTAACATGGTTGATAATGCGCTTAAATCACCGCCCCCGCTTTCATGAATTTCGTCAGCTCTATGTTCAAGATCAGCCGCAAGTTCGGATACGCGCATGGCGCCGAGGCTGGCGCTGGATGATTTGAGAGGGTGCGCGCAATCGGCAAGCAATTTGGCATTGTTATTGGTCAGCGCTTCTTCTGCCTGTTTAATATATTTAGCGCTGCTGCTTAGATATTTTTCAATCATAGAGCCGAATTTATCGCCCATTAAATCCTTCATCTGTTCAAGGGTGTCAAAGTCAATGTCATTGTTTTGAGCGTCTTGAGGCGTGTCTTCCTTGTTATCTTTGACGGATTGAATATCTGTGTCTTCGGAGAGCCATTTTTGGAGCACGCCTACCAGGGCCTGTTTTTTGATGGGCTTGGTGATGTAATCATCCATGCCGGCGGCGTAGCATTTTTGATCATCGCCCTTCATGGCATAGGCGGTAAACGCCACGATAGGCGTTTTTTGGAGCGCCCCTCGTTTCTCTAGATTGCGGATGGTTTTTGTTGCCTCAAACCCGTCCATTTCGGGCATGTTGCAATCCATGAAAATAAGATCAAAGCGCCGCTGTTTCATCAGCTGGACAGCCTCCTGTCCATTACCGGCGGGCGTCACATGACAGTCCATTTTTTCCAGCATGGTTGTGGCCACCAATTGATTGGTGGCGTTATCTTCGGCCAGTAATATTTGCGCCCCACCAAAGCTTATATTCTCTGTTTCGGCTTCATCTTTTCTTGTGCTTGCCTCTCGCAGCGTGTGGCGCGTAATGATTGTAAATTCTGATGTTCCATTGCGCATAGATTGAATGGCGCAAAGCGCCCGAATAATGTCAATACCGCTGGCGGGTTTGGTAAGATATCCGTTAAATCCTATCGTCTCCAGTCGTTCGCTGTCCCCCCGATTGGGCGCGGAGGAAATCATGAGAAGCGATATGTTTTTGAGCGCTTTATCGCTCTTGATTTCTTTTGCCAGCTCCACCCCATCCATGCCGGGCATCATGTAATCCAGCACACCAATGTCATAGGGCTTCCCGTCTTCCGCCGCCGCCTTCATGGCCGCTAGCCCCTCCTCGCCAGAGGCGGTTATGGTGACATCCATCTTTGCCTTGCGCATTTGCTCTGCGGCGATATCTTGTGCGACCTTGTTGTCATCAACGATGATGGCTCTGACATTTGATAGATCTGTTGAGAAATCAAGCGCGCTTTGGTCTGCTGCATTTTCATCCAGCGCAAGGCGGAAGGTAAACCAGAAAATGGACCCAACCCCCGGCGCGCTTTCAAGGCCGATATCGCCATCCATCATTTGTGTTAGCTCTCTACAAATCGCCAGCCCCAAACCGGTGCCGCCAAATTTACGGGTTGTGGAGCCATCAGCCTGAGAGAATTTGTTAAAGACCAGATCCTGTTTTTCTGCGGCAATGCCAATCCCTGTATCTTCAATAGAGGCGCGGAAAAGAACCTCTCCGCTCTTGCTTTCGTCGATATCTATGTTGATCAAAATATGTCCGGCTTCGGTGAACTTTAAAGCATTGCTGGCAAGGTTAAGTAAGATTTGCCGCACCCGCCCCGGATCGCCCATCACATAGCGCGGTATATCGGGCGCAAAACGTAACAGCATTTCCAGGCCTTTTTCCTGCGCTTTGACGGCCGTAATCTCCGCGACCTCTTCGACCAGGGTTAATAGATCAAACGGGATAATCTCAAACTCCATTTTGCCCGCTTCGATTTTCGAAAAATCGAGGATGTCGTTTACAAGTTGCAATAGATTTTCGGCTGAATTTATGGCGGTGCGCGCATACGTGTTTTGTGTGGGGTCCAGATCAGTTTCCAACAGCAGGTTTGTCATACCGATCACACCATTCATGGGGGTGCGTATTTCGTGGCTCATATTCGCGAGGAATTCGGACTTTAACTCTGTTGCTTCTTCAGCTTTATTTTTAGCGGCGATCAGATCAAGCTCTCCCTGTTTGCGCTCTGAAATATCGCGGACAATACCCACAAACATTTGTTCGCCAGAAATTAACACCTCACTAATCCCCAGCTCCATAGGGAAAATAGAACCGTCCCGGCGCATGGCCTCAACTTCTCGGCCAAATCCCATGATTTTAGCCTCACCTGTTTCTAGGTAGTTTAGTAAATATTGATCATGCCCTCTTTCATATTGTTCCGGCATCAACATTTTTATATTTTGGCCAACAATTTCATACGCTTCATAGTGAAATATTCTTTCGGTGGCAGGGTTTACGGATTGTATTGTGCCCTTGGAATCAATGGTGATAATACCATCTAGAACATTGCTCAGTACAGCCTCTAGCCGCCCTCGGCTATTTTGAATTTCTTGAGAGACCTGCATTAGCGTCAGTTCGTTTGCTTTTTGAAATGTAATGTCGGAAAGAGAACCAACCATACGCATGGGCTCCCCTTTATCATCACGCACAGTTATGGCTCTGGCACGGAACCACCCATATTAACCGGATTTGGTGCGCAGACGATATTCCGTATCAAACGGTGTATCATTTTTGAAATGGTTCTCAATTTCTTTTCCTGCCCGTGCTTTATCATCCTCATGTAACCGCGATAAAAACTCTTGAAACCCAGCTTCTATTTCATCTTCTTCATACCCTAAAAGCTTTTTAAATTGTGGTGACCAATATTTTTCATTTTTGTTAATGTCTGGCCAATCCCATATGCCGTCATTTGTGCTCTCAAAAGCCAACTCAAAGCGTTTCTGGCTTTCATGCCGATCAGCTGTGCGTTCTTTGCCTCGCTGTTTCAGTAACCGCCGCGTTTTCTCTGTTTGCTGAGAGGCCCTATGCAGGCGGTACCAAATAAGTAGAAAGGCGGCTAGCAATACAATCGCAATGCCAAACGGAGGCTTGAGGAAGACGGGGCTTGTGATGTCGCTTACAAGCTCTATCTTCGCGGGAACTGGATGAATGGGCTCGTTACTTTGTCCTAGGGCGGGATTGTTTGAAAATATGTTATATCCGGCGCCCAAAAGCCCTATGTGGAAATAGGCGTAGACACAAAATAACACTCTTTTGCGGGCGTTTTTATTTTGCATTAGATTGTTTCAGCGCTCTTTCAAGCCGGACCAAGAAATTGTCCTGATCAAAGGGTTTGACGATGTAATCAACGGCGCCTAAGTCCAAACTGGTAGAAATATCGGTAACCCTATTATCACCCGTGAGCATAATGACCGGGACATTTTTGGTTAGATCGTTGGCTTTTAGCTGCATCAGGGTTTCATTCCCGTCCATCTTTGGCATTTTGCGATCCAAAATAATCGCATCAGGATGCTCTGATATGGCTTTTTCCAGCCCGATTTCTCCATCATTGGCGCATACAGGCGTATAGCCATTTTTCTTTAAAATTTGTTCAACCTGCATCAGAATGGTGCCGTCATCGTCAATCACAAGAATTTTAACTTGGTTCTCTGCGCTCATATCCCTTATTTCCCCTTAATTTTAGGGATATTATGCCTGAAATGCGGCCGCATGTTAAGGTTGTTTGTTTTTGGGGTTATCGCGATAAGATTGTGTAGTGATGCGCAGATGATCTTATGGATTCCTGCTGCATTTACAAAATTATGTATCGGAGGATAAATTGGAGCGAGTGATGAGGTTCGAACTCACGACCTTCTCGTTGGCAACGAGATGCTCTACCACTGAGCTACACTCGCATTTGTCTTCGGTATTTTTACTCTGACGCCGTTGCCGCGTTTCTCGCGCCTAGTCAGATCAAAAATTCCTTTGACAAAAGCTGGTCAAAAGAGAATTGCGAATATAATGATTTTTAAGGGGTTTGCAAGCTAAAAAATCTAGCAAATATCACCAACTTTGACGAGGGGGACTTTATAGCCGATTGGCTCGTGGTCGGGGAAGAGGGAGTAGACGATGACATTTGGGCTTTTTTCTACCGGATGTGCCATCTTCGTCGGTATTTCGTAGTGCATGAGCTCATCATCGTGCTCTTCGCTATGATAGACAAGGTTGAGCAAGCTTTGTTCGCGATAATACTCAACGCGTTTAACAATATGTGGAAGAGGGCCATCGCTGACCAGCATGACGCGTCCATCATTTAATATGCCGAGCTCAATTTTCATGTGAAGGAAGGCCCCTTATTAAAGTCGGAAAGAAAGTTGTTTTCTGGTCCGCTTGCATTGGCGAACTCAGTTTGTGTAGTTGGTGCGCTGGGTTTGTATTCTGGATGTTTTTCAGCCAAGACTTTGCCTAACTTATCAAAATTTGTTTCTAGAAACTCCTTTAACACCTCTTGTCTTTTTGCGACATCTTCAGGATTTGCTGTAACAAGAAAACCAAAAGCGCTTGAGTTTTCTTCAAGTTGTGAAAGCTCTTCCTTGGCTACAGCTTCTTTTTCTTTGGCTCCGCTGGGTGCAACACAAATCCTGTTTGAAACGCTAGGAGGTTCGCCGTCAAAGCCATCCATAACCGCTCTTTCGAGATGTTGATTGTCATTAAGAATAGTGATGCCTAGCGCATGAAGCGCTGCCATTTGCGCTACTGCTATGTCGTTTATACTCATGTCTACCTGCCCCAAATCGTGCGCATTTTGCGCTTTTTATATGCATTCAATAATAGGTGAAAAGGGTTAATAAAAGGTTATAGGTGATGGGTTTGTGGGCTTGATGTGCACAGGGATTGCGGGCATAAGAGAGGGATGGAACCGCGCGCTGAAACACCTGATCAAGAGCCTCTGCCAACCACGTCTGAAGTGCTGTTTGAATTATTTGAAGTCCTTGATATTCAATATAAAAAGCACGATCATGCACCGATTTTTACGGTGGAGGAAGGGCTGCATTTAAAGGCTAAAATTCCGGGTGTGCATTGCCGGAATTTGTTTCTGCGGGATAAAAAGAAAAAAATGTTTCTGGTGGTGGCGGCCAATGAGACTCAGCTGGATCTTAAAAAATTGCCGAATTTCATTGATTCGGGGCGGATCTCCTTTGGCTCGCCGGAGCGCCTTTGGACGCATTTGGGCATTCGTCCCGGCGCGGTCAATCCATTTTGCGCGGTGAATGATAAGGATCATCAGGTGCAGATCATTCTGGATGCAGCGATGATGGCGGCGGATATTGTGAATTATCACCCGATGGATAATGCGATGACGGTGTCGATTGCGCCGGCTGACCTGCTCCGTTTTTTTGCCCATACCGGACATGAGGCGCGCGTTGTTGATTTGACAGGCGCTGCGCCAGACCCTACATAGATCATATGATTTTTGGAAACCATAAAAACCAGTCCCCTGAACCGACTATGTCAGCGACGCCAGTGGCCTCAAACGGCGCGCTGATCTTTGATGTGAGCACGCAAGATTTTGAGGCGCGGGTGATTACCCCCTCCATGGAAAAACCGGTGATTGTTGAGTTCTGGGCGCCGTGGTGCGAGCCGTGTAAACAGCTGCTGCCGTTGCTGGAAAAGGCCGTGAATGCGGCTGGCGGCGCAGTGTTGATGGCCAAGGTTAATATGGATGACAACCAGGAGCTGGCCAGCGCGATGCGCATTCAAAACGTGCCGATGGTGTTTGCATTTTTTCAAGGTAAACCGATTGATGGCTTCCAGGGCGTAGTGCCGGAGAGCCAGATTACGGCGTTTATTGATAAGGCCGTGCAAGCGGCGCGCGCAGCGCAGCCTGATGCACTTGATATTCCGGAAAGTTTAAAAGCTGCGGCTTTGGCGGCCTCGGAGAAGGATTTTGCCGCGGCACAGGCGATCTATGCGCAAATTTTGCAACAAGATGAGAAGAATGTGCAGGGTTTTGTTGGGCTTGTGCGGCTGTATATTGCCGCAGATGCGCTGGATCAAGCTGCGCAAATGGTAGAGCATGCGCCCGATGAGATTGCCGCCGCGCCGGGTTTTAAGGACGCTAAAACTGCGCTGGAGCTGGCACAGGCCAAGCCGGAAGAGCCGGTTGATGCGCTGATCGCGGCTGTTGAGGCTAAGCCCGATGATCACCAAACGCGGATCGATTTAGCCGGTGCGCTGTTTGCGGGTGGGCAGCAAGACCAAGCGATTGAGCATTTGTTAGAGAGTATTTCTATGAACCGTGAATGGAACGAGGAAGCGGCGCGAAAGGCACTGCTGAAATTCTTTGAAGCGCTGGGGCACAGTGACCCGCTGGTGATTGCAGCGCGCAAGAAGCTCTCGACCATCCTTTTTTCTTAACCCTTTATTCTTGAGCAAGATGCGCTAGGTTATTTCTATGGATAATAAAACCCCTTTTGCTCCGGATTTTAAGGATTTACCCGTTGCGCTATCGATTTTCCCGCTGGCGGAAGTTTTGCTGCTGCCGGGGGGACAATTGCCGTTGAATATCTTTGAGCCGTGCTATCTTGCGATGGTGGATGCGGCGATGGCGGGGGACCGGATGATGGGGATTGTGCAGCCTAAGCCAGGGCAAGAGTGCGATGTTTTTGGGCCGCAGGTTTATAAGACGGCCTGCGCGGGCAAGATCACCATTTTCAATGAAATGCCTGATGGGCGCTATGAGATTAAGCTGAACGGGATTTGCCGGTTTGATATTGTGCAAGAGCTGAAAACGTCGGACCCATTTCGTATGGTTACGCCGGATTGGTCAGCATACCGCAATGATTTAACGCAGAGCTCGTGCCTTAATTTGAACCGTGACAAATTGATGGGTTTGCTCAAAACATATTTCAGCAATGAAGGTATGGAGTGCGATTGGGGCGCGGTTGAGGATGCCACGGATGGAAAATTGATTACCTGTCTGGCGATGGCGTGCCCGTTTGAGGCGGGGGAGAAGCAGGCGATTTTAGAAGCGCCTTGCGCCAAAACGCGCGCAGAGATGTTTTTGAAGGTGCTGGAGATGGCGGCCTGTCAGAAAGTATGTGATAGCAAGCATTGAGCCGCGATTATAGTTTCATCTTGCGCTTATGATGGCAGCGCCCTATAAAATCTTTATGAGCACCGAAGTTGATCCTAAATTGCTGGAAATTCTGGTTTGTCCCTTGACCAAGGGGCCGCTGGAGTATGATAAAAAGGCCGGTGAGTTGATTTCACAGCAGGCCAAGCTGGCCTATCCCATCCGTGATGGCATTCCGGTGATGCTGGTTGATGAAGCGCGTGCGCTTTAGGTTTTCTTGCTATGTCAGATAATAATCGCATTATAATTTTCGATACAACCTTGCGTGATGGTGAACAATCACCGGGCTGCGCGATGAATTTGGAAGAAAAGCTGCGTATGGCACGCTTGCTGGATGAGCTGGGTGTGGACGTGATTGAGGCCGGGTTCCCGATTGCCTCACCTGGTGATTTTGAGGCGGTCTATGAAATTTCCAAGGCGATGAAAACGGCTGCCGTTTGCGGTCTCGCGCGTGCGATTAAGGCCGATATCGAGGCGGCGGGAAATGCAATTAAGCCCGCTACGGATCAGGGGCGCGGGCGCATTCATACTTTTATCTCCACCAGCCCACTGCATATGAAGCATAAATTACAGATGAGCCCAGAGGCAGTTTTGGAGAAGGTGGAGGAGAGCGTAAAGTTTGCGCGTAGCTTTACCGATGATGTGGAATGGTCGGCCGAGGATGCGAGCCGCACAGAAGATGATTTTCTATGCCGCACCGTGGAAGCGGCGATTAAGGCGGGCGCGACGACGATTAATATTCCCGATACGGTGGGCTATGCCGTGCCGGAGGAATATGGGGCGAAGATTGCGATGTTGATGGACCGCGTGCCCAATATTGACCAGGCCGTACTTTCGACGCACTGCCATAATGATTTGGGCTTGGCAGTGGCGAATTCTTTGGCCGGGGTGCAGGCTGGGGCGCGGCAGATTGAATGTACGGTGAACGGGATTGGTGAGCGCGCGGGAAATGCAGCGCTGGAAGAAATTGTAATGGCCATGCGTACGCGGCCAGATATGCTGCCCTATACAAATAAAATCGATACGCAGCGTATAATAAAAACATCACGCAACCTGTCAGCCATTACCGGCTTTAATGTGCAGCCGAATAAAGCGATTGTTGGCGCGAATGCTTTTGCGCATGCGAGCGGCATTCACCAGGATGGTATGTTGAAAAATGTGCAGACTTACGAGATCATGACGCCGGAATCTGTTGGTCTAAAAGAATCTACATTGGTCATGGCCAAGCATTCGGGGCGGCATGCGTTTCGCACGAAGCTGGAAGAGTTGGGCTTTGAGCTGGATGATAATGCGCTGGCCGAGGTCTTTGCGCGCTTTAAAATATTGGCCGATAAGAAAAAAGAAATTTTTGAAGATGATCTGATTGCTCTGGTTGAGGATGAGGTTATTCGTCACAATGAAAGGGTGCAATTTGTATCGCTACAGACACAATCGGGTACCGTCGGGCCGCAAGTCGCAGATATGGTTTTGTGCGTTGATGGCGCTGAGCAACAGGCGCGCGTTGAGGGCAATGGCGCTGTGGATGCTATTTTCAAAGCGGTGCGCGCGATTTACCCGCATCCCGATGCGCGGTTAAAGCAATATCAAGTGCACGGCATTACCGGCGGAACGGACGCGCAGGCCGAGGTAAGCGTGCGCTTGGAAGAAAATGGCCGCACGGTGAATGGGCAGGGCGCAGATTCAGATACGCTGATGGCAAGCGCGCGGGCTTATGTGAATGCGCTGAATAAATTGTTGATCCGGCGGGAGAAGCAAGTTGATGCGCAAGTGCGTCACGCTGGCCCCTAATTGCGTTCTAGTTCAAATATTCTTTAATTTTAGCAAATACATTTTCGAACATCCCGGTAGTCAGGCGGCGCGTGTTCGTGTTGTAGCGCGAGCAGTGATATGAGTCTATGAGGGTGAATTCTCCGAGATCATGGAGCGCTTCATGGCCGAATTTGTGAGCGGATTGTTTGTGGCCTAGCGCCTTGAGTACAGAATTGTGGGAGATCAGACCGAGCGAGAGGATGATTTTCAGGTTTGGCATCGCGGCGATTTCCTGGGTGAGGAAGTCGAGGCACTCTCTCATCTCATCACCGGTGGGCTTGTTTGCGGTGGGACGCAGCGCACGGCGTTGGTGATGCGGGCATTTTGCATGGTCAGGCCATCATCAGGATGCGCGCCATATTCACCGTTGGCAAAGCCGAATTTTAGGAGGGTGGGATAAAGCAGGTCGCCCGCATAATCGCCCGTGAAGGGGCGGCTGGAGAAATTAGCGCCCTTAAGCCCAGGGGCGAGGCCAACAATGAGGAGCTCTGCGTCTAGTGCGCCGAAAGCGGGAACGGGCGCATTCCATTTATCCGGGAATTTTTGTTGGTTGTCTTCGCGAAAGCTCACCAAACGAGGGCAAAGAGCGCAGATTTTATCAGGCGCATTGAAAGTTTTGCATGGCTGTGACATGTGCACATCATCGTCAAAAATGTCGGAAGGTCAAGCGCCTAAGCTGCTTTTTCTTCTGTTTGGTCGCGGGTGATGTAGCCTGCTAGATCAACCAGATCAAGAAAGTAATCGGCCTGGCGCCGTAGATCATCGGAAATCATGGGGGGGTTTGATTTAATTGTACTGACGATTGTGACGCGCACGCCCTTGCGCTGCACGGCCTCGACTAGGGGACGAAAATCACCATCGCCGGAAAATAGTATAATGTGATCTGTGTGATCGGCTGTTTCCATCATGCCCACGGCCAGCTCGATATCCATGTTGCCCTTAATTTTTTTGCGACCCCGTTCGTCGGTAAATTCTTTGGTGGGCTTTGTGACCATGGTAAAGCCATTATAGCCGAGCCAGTCAGTAAGCGGCTTTATGGGGCTGTAATCCTGATCTTCGCTGAGCGCGGTGTAGTAGTAAGCGCGCGTGAGGCGCCCCTGATTGGTGGCCCAGCCGAGCAGCGCTTTGTAATCAATGTCGAGATCGAGCGCTTTGGCGGTGGCGTAGAAGTTTGATCCGTCTATGAAAAGGGTTAGTTTTTCGTCGCTGTAGAAGGGGATGTGGGCGAGTTCTTTAATGTTCTTCATTATCTTTACTCAGTTTTTTATTGTTTTTAATATGCTGTATTAGGGTTTATTCATATAGATATTGCGCTGTCAGAACAATACTTAAGTATTGTTATTTTTAATTTTTTTGTGGGCAGGGCGGTGCGTGTGCAAAAAACTTGCTTTGTCGCAGCAAACGGTCTATAAATCGCTCACAGTTTTAAAAATTATACGTTTTATATACCATATTATAAGGAACACACATGGCTCGCGTTACCGTAGAAGATTGTATTGAGAAAATCCCAAGCCGCTTTGAGCTGGTTATGATGGCATCACAAAGAGTGCGCAAAATCACGTCTGGTGCTGCGTTGACGATTGAGCGTGACATGGATAAAAACCCGGTTATTGCCTTGCGTGAAATCGCTGGCGAGACGGTGAATATCGCTGATCTTAAAGAAGAGCTGATCCGTAATAAGCAACGTATGGTCGCCTTTGAAGAAGAGGAAGAAGAAATTGATTTGATGGATGGTGAAGAAGAGTGGGAAACCATCGCCGCACAGCAACAGCAAGCTGAAGGCATCTATTCTGAAGAAGAGATTAAGAATGATGCCGTTGCTGGTGAAAGTGCTGGAGAGCCATCGCTTGGTGATCTTGCTGGTGGCGATCCCGAAACTTAGGCACTTGTCTTTTTAAAGATGTTTTTCAAGAGCCGGACATTGCCCGGCTCTTTTTACATTAAGTCCTTGATATTCTTTCATGCTTTATAACCATAAATATGCTATCTTTACCCATTGTAACCTATGCGTTCATGTTGAGAGTCTATGATCAAAAGCAAAGATCTTATAAAGCAAGTCCACGCCTATAATCCCGCTGCTGATGGTGCGGTGATTGAGCGCGCCTATGAGTACGCGAAAAAAATGCATGAAGGGCAGACGCGATCTTCTGGTGAGCCGTATTACACGCATCCGGTTGAGGTGGCGAGCATTCTGGCCGGCCTCAAGATGGATGTCGGCACGATCCTGACGGCAATCTTGCATGACACGCTGGAGGATACGGAAGCGACGTTTGAAGAGCTGGAGGAAGGGTTTGGCAAAGAGGTCGCGGATTTGGTCAATGGTGTGTCTAAGCTGACCCAGATTGAGAGTAAGAGTCTGGAGGGCAAGCAGGCCGAGAATTTCCGCAAATTATTGCTGGCGATGTCTGAAGATATTCGCGTGCTGATCGTCAAACTGGCTGATCGGCTGCATAATATGCGCACGATTGAGGGCATCAGTAAGGTTGAGAAACAGCGGCGGATCGCATTGGAAACGCTAGAGATTTACGCCCCGCTGGCCGAGCGAATTGGTCTGCATAAATTAAAAGAAGAGCTGGAGGATTTATCCTTTTCGGTCTTGAACCCCGAGGCGCGTGAGAGCATTGCGGCGCGGCTTTTGTTCTTGCGTAAAGAGGGGCAAAGCGTTGTTAAGAGCATCATCAAGCAGCTTGAAAAACAATTTAAGGATAATGGCCTGACCGTTGAAATCGCGGGGCGGGAGAAGACGCGCTATTCAATCTGGAAGAAAATGCAGCGCAAGAATGTCGCGTTCGAGCAGCTTTCGGATATTATGGCGTTTCGTGTGTTGCTTGATAGCATTGGCGAATGTTATCAGGTCTTGGGTCTTATTCACGGTGCATATCCGAGCGTACCGGGCCGGTTTAAGGATTATGTTTCAACGCCTAAGCCCAATGGCTATCGCTCTATCCACACCACGGTGATCGGGCCGGAGCAGCAGCGTATCGAAATTCAAATTCGTACCAATGAAATGGATGAGCAAGCGGAGCTGGGTGTGGCGGCGCACTGGGCGTATAAGGATGGCGGCGCAGCGCCAAGCATGAAAGATGCAACCAAATATCGCTGGCTGCGGGAACTGCTGGATATTTTAGAGCAAGAGCATACGCCCGAGGATTTCTGGGAAAACACCAAGATGGAGCTGTTTCAGGATCAGGTCTATGTGTTTTCACCCAAGGGTGATTTGATCGAGCTGCCCAGCGGCGCAACGCCGATTGATTTTGCGTACGGCATTCACTCTGACATTGGTGATAAATGTGTGGGCGCTAAAATTAACGGCCGCATTGCTCCGCTGAACAGCGTACTGCTCAATGGTGATCAGGTTGAGGTGATCATCAGCAAGACGCAAACGCCCTCCCCGACATGGGAGCGTTTTGTGGTGACGGGCAAGGCGCGCTCGCATATCCGCAAATTTATCCGTAATCAGCAGCGCAGTGAATACGCGACGCTGGGTAAGGCGATGTTGCAGAAAATTTTCCGCCAAGAGGGCTATGAATTTACCGATAAAGCGGTCGCCGGTGTTTTGAAACCGCTTCAAGCGGAAGAAACAGATGATATATACGCCAAGATTGGTGCGGGCTTAACCCCGGCGCGCGATGTGTTTAAAGCGATTTTCCCTGGTCATGACGCGGATGCGATCAAACGCCCGTCTGCCGATATGGACCAGGCCGCCTTTGTGCGCCAGCCGATCAATCGCGATACGCCGATGCCGATTAAGGGGCTGATCCCCGGTATGGCGGTGCATATGGCACGCTGTTGTCATCCGCTGCCGGGCGACCGGATTGTGGGGATTGTGACGACGGGTAAGGGCGTGACTGTGCATACGATTGATTGTGAAACGTTAGAAACCTTTGCCGATACGCCGGAGCGCTGGCTTGACGTCTCATGGGGCGACAGTAAAGATTCACCAGAGGCACATGCGGGCCGCATTGATGTGATCTTCCAAAATGAACAAGGCGCGCTGGCCAGCATGTCAAACGTGATTGCCAAAAATGGCGGCAATATTCTAAATCTGAAAGTGACCAGCCGTACGACTGATTTCTGGGATGTTACTGTAGATGTCTATGTCAGTGATGCCAAACATCTAAACAACGTCATCGCCGCCCTGCGCGCGACGCCGCTCATGACGAGCGTGGAGCGGGCGAAGGGGCGTTAGTGGTTGAGATTTTTGCAAAAAATCGCTGTGCGCATTGGCTCTCTATATAATCCTCTTTTGCTTTCGGTGGAATTTCGCTGACACCAGGTGTATATTTTGCGAATTCTCTTAAATATTCAAAGGCCTCTGTTGCTTCTTGAATGTCTTGCTCATGAGCTTTTATCCAGCTTCTTTTTAAGCCTCCTCTGAAGCCTCTATCTGCATCGTCATACAGCTCAACGATACGTTGTTGTGCCTTGCCTATAAAATAAAGAGCGCAATCTGCGAGCGCGGATTCTTCCTCAAGTTTGGTATTGTTACACCTTATGCGGAATATAAGCCGCGCAAGTATTACATAAGGATAAATATTATCTATATATTGGTCCGTTAGTTCGTCGAGAGTATTGATAAGGGTTTGTTTACGCTCTGAAATTGGGGCATCTTTATCTTCTATGTACTTCATTAACGCGGCTTCTATGCCTACAGAGTATTTAGCAGTACCCATTTTATTCTCCCGATTCTGTGTTTATGGTGAATAAAAACATAAACGGTTTTTTTGCTATGTCAATAAAAATTGGATTCAGAATAATTTCTGGAAAATTGTTAGATAACTCTATAAAACCAAACCATGTTCAAACGCCGCACCCCGCTTTCAACACTACAAAATCTGAAACAGATGCTTTGGCCCTCTATGGGGTGGGCGCGGGCGTATCGGTATGTACGCCTTCGTGTTTTGCGGCTTTCGGATAGTTCCCGGCGCGTTGCGGCAGGGCTGGCGCTGGGCGTGTCGGTATCCTTTACGCCGATTATTGGGACGCATATTATACAGGCGATGGTGGTTGCGCGTTTGCTGCGGGTGAATATGTTGGCGGCGGCGGTGGGGACGATTGTGGGCAATCCGTGGAGCTTTCCCTTTATGTGGTGGGCGGCGATTAAGGTGGGTTCGGTGTTGTTTGGGCTGTTTGGTTTGCCGGCCTCCACTGTTTTACCGACGGAAATGTCGTTTGATATTTTCCTGGGTATTTTGTGGAATGAGCCGCTGCGCGTTGTGCTGCCGTGGCTGCTGGGTGGGTATGTGCTGGCGGCATTAACATGGCCAATATCCTATTTTATATTCTACCGCCTCGTAAAAGGTGCGCGCGTGGCGATGCGCAAGGTGAAGAAGCGCCGTGTTCATAAGGTGGCTAAAGAAGTAACGGGACAGAAAAAATAGGAAAAGCGTAAAATGATTATCGGTATAGGCAGTGATTTAATTGATATTCGGCGGGTGGAAAAAGTGATGGGACGCTATGAAGAGCGTTTTATTGCGCGGTGTTTTACCGACATTGAACGTGCGAAGGCCGAGCGCCGGCGCGGGGCGGGGACGCATATTAATACGTACGCCAAACGCTTTGCAGCGAAGGAGGCGTGTTCGAAGGCGCTGGGCACCGGGTTTAATCAGGGCGTTTTTATGCGCGATATTGGTGTGGTCAATCTGCCTAGCGGCGCGCCAACATTGGAGCTGACGGGCGGCGCACTTAAGCGTTTGCAGGAGATGGTGCCCGATGGGATGACACCGGTGATCCATCTGACCATTACTGATGAGCCACCGCTCGCGAAAGCGCTTGTGCTGATTGAAGCAGTCTAGTAGAAACGTTGGTTATGACTGAAAAAATACAGACAAAAGATAAAGAGCGCGACCCACCTTTAAATGCGAAGGAAGAGCTTGCGGAGTTTTTTAGAACGGCGTTGATTGCTGTGGTTTTAGCGGTGATTATCCGCTCATTTTTCTTCGAGCCGTTTAATATCCCGTCCGGGTCAATGAAGCCGACTCTGCTGGTGGGGGATTATTTATTTGTGAGCAAGCCAGCCTATGGCTATAGCCGTTATTCGTTTCCCTTTGGCATTGCGCCGATTGAAGGGCGGTTGATGGCAAAGGAACCGCAGCGCGGCGATGTTGTGGTGTTTAAGCTGCCGTCTGATCCGCGGATTGATTACATCAAGCGTGTGATCGGCTTGCCCGGTGAGACGGTGCAGATGAAGGCTGGACGGCTTTATATTAATGATCAGCTTGTCCCGCGTGCGCCGGTGGGATTGCGCGTTGATGATGATCCTGTGTCTGGCGAGACGACGATGACGGAATATATTGAGACTTTGCCGGGCGGAAGTGAGCATCAAATTTTTGAAGAAACAGATTACGAACCGCTGGATAATACGCCAAAATATCGCGTACCGGAGGGGCATTTTTTCGCGATGGGTGATAACCGCGATAATTCTCAGGATAGTCGTGTGAGCGAGATGGTGGGTGATGTTCCGTTTGAGAATATTGTTGGCCGGGCAGACTTTTTGTTTTTCTCTACCAATGGATCAGCGCGGATTTACGAGCTGTGGAAATGGCCATGGAGCATTCGTTATGATCGGGTGTTTGACTCTCTTGGGCCAGACCGTGATGGCGCTGGTGTGTCTGTACCCAGCGGCATGAATGCCCAGGCCGCCGAGCCGCAAGAATAAGAATCGCGGATTTAAACCCTATGAGCGACCTTTTCCCCCAGTTAGAAAAAAAAGTGCAGCATAGTTTTTCTGATTATGATTTGCTGCGCGATGCCTTGACGCATTCTAGCACCGGGCGGGCGACCAATTATGAGCGGCTCGAGTTTTTGGGTGATCGCGTTTTGGGCTTGGTGATTGCAGAAATTTTATATGAACGTTTTCCGGAGGAGCCGGAGGGGCATATGGCGAAACGCTTGGCCGCGTTGGTGCAGGGGTCAATGTTGGCAACGATTGCGCGCGAAATTGATTTGGGCATGTTTATCAAGTTTTCAGAGGCAGAAAGTGCCGCGGGCGGCGCGCAGAATGATAATATCTTGGCCGACGTGTTTGAGGCTGTGATTGGCGCGCTGTATCTGGATGGCGGGTTTGGCAAAAGCCGCGCAATGATTGAACGGTTGTGGGATACGCATTTTGATGAGATGAAAGCACCGCCGCAGCACCCGAAAACCACGCTGCAGGAATGGGCGCAGGGGGCGGGCTTGCCGCTGCCGGACTATGAGATTACAGGGCAAGATGGGCCGGATCACGCGCCGGAATTTGAGATTACGCTGCGTGTGAAAGGGTATGAGGCGATGGTGGCCAGGGGGCGTTCACGCCAAGAGGCTGAAAAGTCCGTTGCTGAGATGTTTTTGAACAATGTTGGTGAGCTTTAAAAATGGGTGATATGTTGGATAGTATTTCAAAAACCAAGTGCGGTTTTGTGGCTGTGGTGGGGCTGCCTAATGCGGGCAAGTCGACCTTTATGAATGCGCTGGTGGGGGAGAAGGTTTCGATCGTCTCGCCTAAAGTGCAAACGACGCGGATGCGGGTTTTGGGGATTTTGGTGCGGGGGGCGTCGCAGATTATTTTGATTGATACGCCGGGTATTTTTGCGCCGAAACAAACGCTGGAAAAGGCGATGGTCAAGGTCGCGTGGGACAGCTTTAGTGAGGCTGATATCGTGGCACATATTGTTGATGTCTCGGCCAAGAATGTTTTTGAGAAAAACAAAATGCTGATAGAGCGCCTGCCGAAGAACAGTGTTCTGATTTTGAACAAGGTTGATAAGGTGAAACGCGCGGATTTACTCAAAATGACGCAAGGTTTTAACGAGGCGTTTCCGTACGAGGCGACCTTTATGATTTCCAGCCTGAAGAAGCAGGGATTGGATACGGTACTGAATGAGTTTTCTGCGCGCGTGCCTGAGGGTGAGTGGCTGTTTGAGGAAGATCAGATCACTGATATGCCCATGCGCATGATGGCTGCGGAAATGACGCGTGAAAAAGTGTATCAGCAGCTGCATGAGGAGTTGCCGTACGCCATTATGGTGGAGACGGAAAGCTGGGAAGAGTTTGATAATGGCAGCGTTAAAATCACACAATTGATTTACGTGCAAAAGGACAGTCAAAAGGCGATTGTTTTGGGCAAGGGCGGTAGCCGGATTGGTCAACTGGGTGAGAAGACGCGCCTTGAGCTGGAGACATTTTTAGAGCGCCGTGTACATTTGAAGTTGCTGGTGAAGGTCAAAGAAAATTGGCCAGAGCATCCGGAGACATATCAGCTCATGGGATTAGACAGAGGTTAAAGCTGCGTCACTTAGCTGTGTGCGTCGTCAAATATCGTCTCGCTTATTTTTTGGCACGTCCGAATGCTCTTTGCTTTAAAAAACATTTGTCACTTTTGTGGATAATGACATTTTTTTGAAACTTGTACTTGGCAGATGCCCTGCGATCCTGATAGGGTAAAATTTATTCAAGCATAAAAGAAAAATATCGTTTTTTATTAATAAAATCAGGTACATAACCTGATTTACCGTTGTGGAGATGGATTAAAATGAGCTGGACTGATGACCGCGTTACCCTTCTGAAAAAACTGTGGAGCGAAGGCAAAACTGCCGCAGAAATTGCGAAAGAGCTTGGCGGCGTAACGCGTAATGCAGTGATTGGTAAAGCGCACCGTTTAAAGCTATCCAGCCGCGTTTCTCCTATTCAGCAAAATAAAAAACCTCTTCAGGCCAAGAAGGCTCCAGAGAAAAAGAAACCTCATAAGCCAATGGTTCAGGATATGAACCGTGAGAAATATGATTTGATTGATCTAAAGGGTGGTCAGTGCCGCTGGCCGATCGGTGATCCCAAAGAAAAGAATTTTGGTTTCTGTGGCGATGAAGGCGTTCCCGGCCTTCCGTATTGTATGGAGCATGCGCAAATGGCGTATCAGGCTGCAACGCGCAATCGTCTTTTACAGTCACAAAGACAGAAGCTTGCAACGGTCACGCCGGAAGAGCTGCAAGCTGCAAAAAAGGCTGTCAGCAAATAATCTAAGAATTCCTGCAAGTAGAGCTTTTAAGCTTAAACTTTTAAAGGCCGTCTTTCTTCGTAAAGGCGGCTTTTTTTGTGGGTGTGGCGCGCTACATTAGGGGCTATGAAAGTGCTGGTATGCCTGTTATTTTGGCGATGATTGGAACAGGGTGGATTTAAAATGAAATCTTCAAAATTGATAGCCGCTATTATTGCTGTTGTGGCGCTGGCCTGGATTGGGTCGGGGCTTGTTGGCGGTGATCAGCCCTCTGGTGATATTAGCGAAAATAGCGCCGGAGTATCTGCTGAAGCAAAGGCTGCCCCGATTGAGAGAAAGCTTGCTGAAGTGCGTATTCGTGAAATGACGGCGCAGAATTATACTGATGATGTAATCATTACGGGCCGGACGCAGGCTTCTCAACGCGTGGAGATGAAGGCGGAGACAACGGGCTTGATTAAAGTTTTACGCAAAGAAGAGGGCGATACGGTGAAGGTCGGCGCTGTACTTGCAGAACTTGAGGTGCGTGATCGCGGCGCGCGTCAGACAGAGGCGCAGCAGCGCGTGAACCAAAAACGTATTGAATATAACGCTGCGAAAAAATTGGAAGAAAAGGGCTTTAATTCAAAAGTTCGTTTGGCGCAGGCTTTGGCGGAACTGGAGAATGCGAAGGCCGGACTGAAGCAGTCCAGTATTGATCTGGAGAAAACAAAGATCACTGCGCCGTTTGATGGGATCATCGCGGTGCAGGATGTAGAGATTGGCGATTATCTGGCGGTTGGTGATCCGCTTTTTACAATTGTTAATTTGCACCCTATTGAGTTTGTCGGGTTTTTATCTGAGCGCCGCGTGCAGGATTTGGTGGTGGGCAAAGAGGCGCATGTTGAATTTCTGGATGGGCAGACTCTCAGTACGACTTTAAGTTATGTTGCGCCGGCGGCGGATGATCAGACCCGAACGTTTCGGGTGATTGTGACCGCGGATAATGCTGATTTTGTGATCAAGGAAGGCTTAACTGCGAAGATCCGTATCCCGGTGGGAGAGCGCCGCGCACATAAGATCTCACCCTCTATTCTGGCGCTCAATGACAAGGGGCAGGTCGGTGTTAAAATTGTGAATGATCAGGATATTGTTGAATTTGTACCGGTCGATATTCTGGCCGATCAGCCAGATGCCATGTGGATTGAAGGCCCGCCGGAAACGGCGCGCATCATTACGGTAGGGCAGGATTTTGTGATTCAAGGTCAGACGGTCAAGCCCGTGCTGGCTGAGGGTGATGGGTTGTTATAGGGGCTGGTGATGGGCGCAATTATTGAAGCGGCCTTAAGCCGCGCGCGGACGGTGCTTTCGGTGTTCCTGTTGCTTATTTTGGCGGGGACATATGCCTATGTTACGATTCCGAAGGAATCCAATCCGGATATTGATATCCCGCAAATTTATGTTTCTATGTTTTTGGAAGGCATCTCGCCTGATGATGCGGAGCGCTTGCTGATCCGGCCGATGGAGCAAGAGTTGGCGAGCATCGAGGGCGTTAAGGAAATGCGCGGTAGCGCCTATCAGGGCGGCGGGTTTGTGTTGCTCGAATTTCAGGCTGGGTTTGATAAGGATAACGCGCTGGACGATGTGCAAAAGGCGGTCGATCAAGCGCGCCCCGAATTGCCGCCCGAGGTGGAAGAGCCGCGCGTGACGGAAGTGAATTTCAGCCTGTTCCCGGTTTTAATTGTCACATTATCGGGAGAAGTGCCGGAGAGAACTCTGCTGAAACTGGCGCGTGGCCTGCAAGAGAAAATCGAAACGATCCCGTCCGTATTAGAGGCGGGCATTGCCGGAGATCGTGACGAGCTGGTGGAAATTATTGTGAAGCCAGAGCTGCTGGAGAGCTATGGTCTGGACGGGGCGGAGCTGCTGAGCTTTTTTGATCGCTCTAACCGTTTGGTGGCAGCGGGGAATTTGGATACGGGCGCGGGACGTTTCGCGATTGAGGTGCCGGGCCTGTTTGAGAGTGTCTCCGATATCATGGACATGCCGCTGCGGGTTAATGGGGATTCTGTGATTACGGTGGCGGATATTGCGGAGATCAGGCGGACATTTAAGGACCCGGAAAATTTTGCACGCCTTAATGGAGAGCGCGCGATTGCGATTGAGGTGGTGAAGCGCAGCGGTGAAAATATTATCGATACGATTGAAACGGTACGCGAAATGGTGGGCAAAGAGCAAGCCCTATGGCCCGGTGCGATTGAGGTATCGTTTACGCAAGATGAGTCTAAAACGATCCGTACGATGCTGCTTGATTTGCAAAATAACGTGATCAGCGCGATCTTGCTGGTGATGGTGGTTGTGGTTTGGGCGCTGGGTATGCGGGCGGCATTATTGGTTGGTGTGGCCATTCCGGGGGCGTTTTTGACCGGAATTTTAGTGCTCTATGCCATGGGGCTGACGGTGAATATGGTGGTGCTGTTTGCGCTGATCCTCTCGGTTGGGATGCTGGTGGATGGCGCGATTGTGGTTACGGAATATGCAGACCGTAAAATGGCGGAGGGGCTGCATCGAAAGGCCGCCTATGGCGAGGCGGCAAAGCGGATGAGCTGGCCGATTATTTCCTCAACCGCGACGACCTTGGCGGCCTTTGCGCCGCTGCTGTTCTGGCCCGATGTGGTGGGCGAGTTCATGAAATATATGCCCATCACGTTGATCGCGGTGCTGGCGTCTTCCTTGCTGATGGCGCTGATCTTTGTGCCGACGATTGGCTCGCTGATCGGTAAGGCCGGCGCGGCGAATGATCCGAAAATGCGCAATATGTTGAAGGCATCAGAGGATGGTGATTTGGCGGATATTCATGGCTTTACGGGCTGGTATATCGGCGTTTTAAGACTGGCGTTAAAGGCGCCGGGCTTTATTTTGATCGCCGCTGTAATGCTGCTGATTGGTGTGCAGTTTGCGTATGCTAAGTACGGTCAGGGCGTGGAGTTCTTCCCGGATATTGAACCCGATTTTGCCAGCGTGCTTGTGCATGCGCGCGGGAATTTATCGGTATTTGAGAAAGACACATTGGTGCGTGAAGTTGAAGAGCGCGTGCTGGAGGTTGAAGGGATTCAAACGGTGTATACGCGCGCGGGCGGCGAAGCGCAGAAGGGTTCTGATCTGGCGGAGGATGTGATCGGGCAGCTGCAGCTGCAATTCAAGGATTGGTCTGTGCGCAGGAGCGCTGATGAGATTTTAGATGATATTCGCGCGCGGACTGATGATCTGGCGGGGATTAAGATTGAAACGCGCAAGGCCGAGGGCGGGCCGCCGACAGGTAAGGCCGTTCAGGTGGAGCTGGCCTCGCGCTTTCCAGAGAAGCTGGACGGCATGACGCAGCTTGTACTGGAAGCGCTGGATAATATTGGCGGTTTTCGGGATATTGAGGATAGCAGGCCGTTGCCCGGCATTGACTGGAAACTGGATGTTGACCGGGCGCAGGCGGCTAAATTTGGGCTCGATATCACAACGGTGGGGCTTTATATCCGTATGGTGACCAACGGGCTGGAGGTCGCGGAATATCGCCCGGATGATAGCGATGATGAGATCAATATTGTGATCCGCCATGATAAGGACGAGCGCACGTTGGACCAGCTCGACCGTGTGCGGATTGAGGGTGCGGGCGGTTCGATTCCTATTAGTAACTTTATGGAGCGTAAAGCCAAGCCGGCGGTGGGTGTGATTAATCGCAGTAATCAAAAGCGCGTGATTATCGTGCAGGCTGATGTTTTGCCGGGGACGAATATTACCGCGAAGGTGGATGAGGTGCGGGCGTGGCTGGCGGAGAATGCAGGGCGCCTTGACCCGGCGGTGGAGGTATCATTTAAGGGCGAGGACGAGGATCAAAAGCGCTCCCAGGACTTTTTGATGAAGGCGTTTACTGTTGCGCTGTTTATGATGGCGATTATTTTGGTGACGCAGTTTAATAGCTTTTATAATGCGCTGCTGATCTTGACGGCGGTGATTATGTCGACAATTGGTGTGATGATTGGCTTGATGGTTACGGGCCAGCCCTTTGGGATTATTATGACCGGGGTGGGCGTGATCGCGCTGGCGGGCATTATTGTGAATAATAATATTGTGCTGATCGACACATTTGATCATTTGAAGAAAACCTATGGCGATACGATGGATCTGCGCGAGATTATTCTGCGTACGGGCGCGCAACGTTTGCGGCCTGTGTTGCTGACAACCGTGACAACGGTGGTTGGTTTGCTGCCAATGGTGTTGCAGATGAATATCGATTTCTTCGCGCGGGAGGTCAGCGTTGGCGCGCCATCAACGCAGATGTGGGTGCAGCTTGCCACAGCGATTGTGTATGGGCTGAGTTTCTCGACCGTGCTGACGCTGATCGTCACGCCCTCGGCGCTGATGTTTCAAGGGAATGCGGCACGGTTTTTTGGGCGCGTTAAGGGGATGTTTTCTACAAAAGTTAAAACACAGTCATCCTGAACTCGTTTCAGGATCTTTAAACGTAAACCAGACTCAAAAGATTCTGACCTTCCTCAGAATGACGTTTAAGGTAAGAAGCCATGAATCAAAAATTACCAATGACGTATATAATAACCAACAAGCCTTATGGTGTTTTGTATATTGGTGTTACATCAGATTTGATCAAAAGGTTATATGAGCATCAAAGCGGTTTGATTGATGGGTGTTCTGATAAATATAAATTATAGTTATTGCAATTAATAATTGCACATAAATAAATCGTCCAATGGCGTGCCAAGCGGTAAAAATTGCCGTCGCCTTTTTAGGCTACCAAAGCTTTGTTCTATGGGGTTAAAGTCCGGGCTGTAAGGTGGCAAAGGCAAGAGAGTGTGTCC
>JAJRYK010000010.1 GCA_024275825.1 Alphaproteobacteria bacterium | reverse complement strand
GCCTTTGCCACCTTACAGCCCGGACTTTAACCCCATAGAACAAAGCTTTGGTAGCCTAAAAAGGCGACGGCAATTTTTACCGCTTGGCACGCCATTGGACGATTTATTTATGTGCAATTATTAATTGGAATAACTATATATAGACGAAGCTTTGGAAGGTTCTCGCCTCTACATCAATGTGCGAGTTTCTTGGATAAAAATTGCAAAATAACTTTATCGAATCATTAGAGTCACTTAGCTGTGGGTGTTCCTAAGGTGTTCTCATTAAGCTATTGACTCTACTGCATTTTTTAATTGACCAAGCGATTCGTTTTGTGATTCTATAGGGAGGTAGTCGTTTTGCTTTTTATGTGTGTTAGGCATGAGGCGCGAAGCCTACTTTTACGGTAGGTGAGTAACGAATAACGACTCACATATGAAAATGGAAACGTCTAATGAACAAGCTCCTTGCTCACCGCTCTCTCATTCGCCAAAATCTCATCACCCTGATTGGGGTGAGTTTGTGCATTTATTTCTGCTATCACGCGCTGCAGGGCGAGCGGAGTATGCTGCGTCTCATGTCGCTAGGCACACAAATAGAAACAATGTCGCTTACGGCGTCTGATCATCAAAATCAGCGCTTGGCATTGGAAAAAAAGGTGCGTATGCTAAGGCCTGGTTCAATCAGCAAAGACCTTTTAGAGGAGCGTGCGCGGGTTGTTCTAGGATATCGTCAGGCTGATGAGCTGGCCATCTTGACCCCCTAGAAAATCTCGCGCCATATCTCCACTAAATCAAAGTCTTTCACTCAAATCACAACCTTTTGGGACGCATATCTGTGAGCACAAAAAAAACCTCGAAATCAAAAAAAGCCGCTAAAGCTGCGCCTAAAAAACGCTCAAACAGTGAGGCCACCCCCGCTACCGAGGAGATGCTCAAACTTTATCGCCAGATGCTCATGATTCGCCGGTTCGAAGAGAAAGCCGGGCAGCTCTACGGCATGGGTCTGGTCGGTGGTTTTTGTCATCTCTATATTGGGCAGGAAGCCGTCGTTACCGGCATCAGCTCCGTTCAGGAGCCGCAGGATACCGTCGTAACCACCTATCGCGATCATGCGCATATGCTGGCTTGTGGTATGGACCCAAGGGGCATTATGGCCGAGCTAACGGGGCGCATTGATGGCTATTCGCGGGGCAAGGGCGGCTCTATGCATATGTTTAGCCGCGAAAAGGGTTTCTTCGGTGGGCACGGGATTGTTGGCGCAGGCACCGCGATTGGCACCGGGCTGGGTTTTGCGCATAAATACAGAGGCGATGGCGGCGTGGCGATCGGCTATATGGGCGACGGCGCAGCCAATCAGGGGCAGGTGGCGGAGTGCTATAACATGGCCGCGCTGTGGGATCTTCCCGTTTTATTCGTGATTGAGAACAATAAATACGGTATGGGCACATCCGTTGAGCGCTCCTCTGCGGGGGAGCTTTATAAGCGCGGGATTGGCTACGGCATTCCGGGAGAGCAAGTCGACGGCATGGATGTCTTCACCGTGCAGGCCGCAGCGCGTCAGGCATTGGGCTATATCCGCTCCGGCGGTGGGCCATATATTCTGGAGGTCATGACCTACAGATACCGCGGCCACTCCATGTCCGACCCGGCACAATATCGCTCGAAAGAGGAGGTCGCCTCCTATAAAGAAAATAAAGACCCCATCACCACGCTAAAAGCCATGATGGAGACTGCCGGAATCGCCGAAGAAGACCTCAAGGCCATCGATAAAGACATTAAAGAGATCGTCGGCAACGCTGCGGAGTTCGCTAAAAACAGCCCCGAGCCGCCACCCGAAGATCTTTGGACTGATGTATTGGTGGAGGTTTAAGATGCACCACAAAGACACAAAGGATACACAAAGAAGAAATTTTCTCGAAAATTATGTTTTCTCTTTTAAAAACTTTGAGATTCTTCGAGCCCTTTGCGGCTTTGTGGTGAAAAGGAAAGAAATCTAATGCCCACAAATATTCTCATGCCCGCACTATCCCCGACTATGACCGAAGGGAATCTCGCCAAATGGTTAAAGGCCGAGGGTGATAGCGTCGAGTCTGGCGATGTCATTGCGGAGATTGAAACCGACAAGGCCACCATGGAGGTTGAAGCAGTCGATGACGGCATTCTTGGTAAAATTTTGGTTGCTGAGGGTACTGAGGGCGTTGCGGTCAATACGCCCATCGCTATTCTGCTCGAGGAAGGCGAAACGGCGAATGATAGCGGAGAGCCAAGCGCTGAAGCGCCTGCGCCATCTACCGCTGAAACACCCCAAGAAAGTGCTCCAACGCCACAATCCAACAATAACGCTACCCAGCCCACTGGCGCGATCGTCCAGAACCGCGATATTTTCCACGCGCAAGGTGTGATCATAGAGCCTCCACCCTTCGACGAGGCCGCTTTTTTCACCGACACCTACGACGTCACCGTCCGTGATGCTTTGCGCGACGCGATGGCCGAGGAAATGCGCGCCGATAAAGATGTCTATCTGATGGGTGAGGAGGTCGCCGAATATCAGGGCGCGTATAAGGTCTCCCAAGGTCTGCTCGATGAATTTGGCGAGACCCGCGTGATCGACACGCCGATTACCGAACACGGCTTTGCTGGCCTGGCCGTTGGTTCTGCGATGAATGGCCTAAAGCCCATCGTTGAATTTATGACCTTCAATTTTGCGATGCAGGCCATGGACCACATCATCAATTCCGCCGCTAAGACGCTCTATATGGCGGGCGGACAGCTCGGCTGCCAAATTGTCTTCCGCGGCCCTAACGGCGCAGCAACCCGCGTGGGCGCGCAACATTCACAATGCTACGCTAGCTGGTACGCGCATGTGCCGGGCCTCCACGTTTTGGCGCCATGGTCGGCAGCGGATGCCAAGGGCCTGCTTAAGGCCGCTATCCGTGATCCAAACCCGGTCGTATTCCTGGAAAATGAAATGCTCTACGGCGAGACATTCGCGTGCCCCAGTGATGAAGATTTTGTCATCCCCATCGGCCGTGCAAAAATTGAAAGAGAGGGCGCGGATGTTACTATCGTGGCCTATTCCATCATGGTTGGCAAAGCGCTCCAGGCCGCCGAAACCCTGGCAGAGCAAGGCATAGACGCTGAAGTCATCAACCTGCGCACTATCCGCCCGTTAGACCGTCATACGGTCTTGGAAAGCGTCAAAAAGACAAACCGCATCGTCTGCGCCGAAGAAAGCTGGCCCTTCGCCGGTATTGGCTCAGAAATCGCAGCCCTCATTGGTGAGCACGCCTTCGATTACCTGGATGCCCCACTAGCGCGCGTCTGCGCCGCTGATGTACCACTGCCATACGCCGCTAATCTAGAAAAACTAGCACTGCCGCAAGTCGAACATATAGTCGAAGCTGCGAGAAAGGTTTGTTATGCCGATTAAAATCACAATGCCTGCTCTATCTCCAACCATGACCGATGGCACGCTTTCTAAATGGTTAAAGGCTGAGGGCGACACCATCGAAGCCGGTGAAGTTATCGCGGAGATTGAAACCGACAAAGCAACAATGGAGGTCGAAGCCGCCGATGACGGCATCCTTGGCAAAATCATTGTCTCCGAAGGCGCCGAAAACGTGCCTGTGAATGACGTGATCGCCGTGTTGCTCGAGGATGGTGAGGATAAAAGCGTGATTGAGGAATTTCTTTCAAATGATAATGCGAGCACTGCCCCTGCCGCAGCGGTGAAAGAGCCTGTAAAAGCAGCTCCGACTCCTAAGGCTACACCTGCGGCATCCGCGCCAACACAAAACACAGGCAATAGGGTTTTTGCCTCTCCTTTGGCCAAACGCATCGCCGCCGATAAAGGCGTAGATTTATCAGCCGTTAAAGGTTCCGGCCCGAAAGGCCGTGTTGTTAAGGCAGATGTGGAGAGCGCGAAACGCGGCGCTGAATCCTCTGCCTCAACCACAACAACCAGCACAGCTCAAATCCCCGCTGATGCACAAACCAACGAATTCGGCATGGCCTACACCGAAATTCCGAATAACAACATCAAGAAAATCACTGCCAAGCGCTTGCTGGAATCCAAAACGACCGTCCCGCATTTCTATCTGACCATAGAGTGCGCGCTCGATAATCTGCTCACTGCGCGCAAAGAGATTAATGAGAAGGCCAATGGCGATTTCAAGCTCTCCGTTAACGACTTCATCATCAAGGCCACCGCAATGGCGCTGAAGGCTTACCCGGCTGCGAACGTGTCATGGACCGAGGAGGCCGTGCGTCAATATATCAACGCCGATATTTCCGTCGCTGTCGCCACGCCAAATGGTCTGATCACCCCCATCGTCAAAGCTGCAGAAACCAAAGGCATGCGCGAAATTTCTGATGAAGTGAAGGCGCTGGCTGGAAAAGCGCGAGAGGGCAAACTTCAGCCCGCGGAGTTTCAGGGCGGCACCTTCACCATCTCCAATCTCGGTATGTTCGGCATCAAAGAATTCTCCGCCATCATCAATCCGCCGCAAAGCTGTATCCTCGCCATCGGTGCGGGCGAGCCGCGCCCCGTTGTTGTTAATGGTGAGATCCAAATCAAAACCATGATGAGCTGCACCTTGTCCACCGATCACCGTACGGTCGATGGCGTGGTTGGCGCGGAATGGCTGCAAATCTTCAAACAATATATCGAAAACCCAGTGAGTATGCTGGTTTAACAAAGGAACATAAAGCTATGACAGTAAACAGACTTCCTATCATTGGCGTAATGGGATCACATGAAAAAGAATGGATCGAATATGCTGATCCTGTCGGAGACCTTTTGGCGCGCCGCAACTACAGCCTGCTAACTGGAGCAGGGGCAGGCGTTATGACCGCTGTTGCGCGCTCCTTCACTATGGTTGAGGGACGTCAGGGCGTTGCCATCGGCATTCTTCCGGCCGTTGATTATAAGGGTCAAAAGCTCGACACAGAGGAATATCCAAACTCTTACATCGAAATTCCCATGATCACACCGCTCTCGACGAAGGCCCAAAGTGATCAAATGCCCTTCAGTCGTAATCTTGTGAATGTCATGACCAGCAAGGCGTTGATAGTTTTGCCAGGTTCTCATGGCACGAAGAATGAGGTCTCTCTTGGTCTTCATTATGATAAGCCAATGGTGCTCTTCGGGCCAGGCGATGCCTTCGATCAATTCCCTGAAGCGCCGCTACGGGCGAACGATATTTCTCAAGTCGCGCAATTCCTTGATGACGTTTTTGAGCATAACGCAACACAAGAGCAGGAAGACTAGAATCTGATGAGCACAAATTTCGATCTTATCGTCATTGGCGGCGGGCCGGGGGGGTATGTTGCTGCCATACGCGCCGCACAGCTTAAAATGAATGTCGCATTGGTGGAGGC
The DNA here is from genome assembly GCA_024275825.1 of Alphaproteobacteria bacterium. Lineage (GTDB taxonomy): Bacteria > Pseudomonadota > Alphaproteobacteria > Micavibrionales > Micavibrionaceae > JAJRYK01. Next base: position 90,910 of record JAJRYK010000010.1, on the reverse strand, counting down.
AAATCATCTCGGCGGCATCTGTTTGAACTGGGGATGCATTCCAACAAAGGCGCTTTTACGGTCCAGTGAACTGCTTCATATGATAGCGCGCGCAGATGAATTCGGGTTATCTGTCAAGGGTGTAAGCTTTGACCTTAAGAAAGTGATTGATCGTTCCAGGGGCGTCGCAAAACAACTCTCCGGCGGGATAGGTCATTTACTCAAGAAAAACAAGGTTACCGTCTTTGACGGCTTTGCCAAATTAGAGGGCAAGGGCAAAGTTGGTGTAGAGAAAGACGGTAAGAAAATTGAGAGCCTGTCCGCCAAGCACATCATTATTGCAACCGGCGCGCGTGCGCGTAGTTTGCCCGGTTTAGAGGCCGATGGGAAGCAGGTCTGGACATATAAGGAGGCCATGACTCCCACAAAAATGCCCAAATCCTTACTGGTTGTTGGCTCTGGCGCGATCGGGATTGAGTTTGCCAGTTTCTACCGTACGCTTGGGGCCGAGGTCACCGTGGTAGAAATCATGGATCGCGTGCTGCCGGTTGAGGATGAAGAAATCTCAAAGCTCGCCCAGAAATCATTTAAGAAACAGGGCATGAATATCCTGACCGGCGCAAAGGTCACAAAACTGGACAAAGCCAAAGGCAGTGTCACCGCGACAATCGAGGATGCAAAGGGCAAAATTCAAAAGATCACCGTTGATAATGTCATCATGGCCGTTGGGATTATCGGCAATGTTGAAAATATCGGCCTGGAGAACACCAAAATCAAAGTCGATCGCGGTCACATCATCACCAATGAATGGCTGGAAACCGGGGAGCCGGGGCTTTACGCCATTGGCGACATCACCGGCCCGCCATGGCTGGCGCATAAAGCTTCGCACGAGGGGGTCATTTGCGTTGAAAAGATCGCCAGGCAAAAAGACGTACGCCCCATGAACAAGCTCAACATCCCGGGCTGTACCTATTGTCATCCGCAGGTGGCTTCCGTCGGCCTAACAGAAAAGGCCGCGCTTGAGGCCGGACATAAAATCAAAGTCGGCCGCTTCCCGTTCATGGCCAACGGTAAAGCGATTGCGCTGGGCGAGCCCGAAGGCCTCGTCAAAACCATCTTCGACGAAAAAACAGGGGAGCTGCTCGGCGCGCATATGATCGGCGCAGAGGTCACCGAGCTGATCCAAGGCTACGTTATCGGTAAAACGCTAGAAGCCACCGAAACCGAATTCATGCACACAATCTTCCCGCACCCCACACTAAGCGAAATGATGCACGAAAGCGTGCTGGATGCGTATGGGAAGGTTATTCATTTCTAGACAAAAATGTAGGAATATTTTCCTCTTTATGTTGGTCTATAAAAAGCTTGAATTGAGGCGAAAAAACTTTATATTTCAAGGAGATAGCCCCCACCCTCCGAATTTGAGCAAACAAAAAGAAGGGCGTTGATTTTTGAATATAAAACAAGGCCTTAGAGGCAATAAGACATGACCTATAATCCAAAGCTCCTCGACAAAGCAAAACGCCACCCGGAAAAGCAGAAAAATCCGGATCAGCCGCCTGGGCGCAAACCCGATTGGATCCGCGTAAAAGCGCCTCAGGGGAAGGCTTATGAGGAAACACGCGCGCTTATGCGCAAGGCCACACTGACCACCGTTTGTGAGGAAGCAGGCTGCCCGAACATCGGTGAGTGCTGGGAGCAGAAACACGCGACCTTCATGATCATGGGCGAGGTCTGTACGCGCGCTTGTGCGTTTTGCAATGTCGCAACAGGTAAGCCCGAAGCACTTGATAAACTTGAGCCTCTGCGCGTTGGCGTAGCGGTGATGCAGATGGGGCTAAAGCACGTTGTTGTGACCTCGGTTGATCGGGATGATCTGGCTGATAGCGGCGCGGATCACTTCGTCAAAACCATTCAGGCCATCCGGATGAAAGCGCCCGGCACAACGGTTGAGATCCTGCCCGGTGATTTTCGCGGTAAAATGGCCGATTGGGATCACGTGATTGATGCGCGGCCCGATGTGTTCAACCACAATTTGGAGACTGTGCCGCGCCTCTATCCTACAATTCGCCCCGGTGCGCGCTACTTCCGTTCGTTGCGCTTACTGGAGCGTGTGAAAGAGCGTGATCCGCACCAATTCACCAAATCTGGCCTGATGGTCGGCCTTGGCGAGAGCAGGGAAGAAATTGGGCAGGTGATGGACGATATGCGCGTTGCCGGTATTGATTTCATCACCATCGGACAATATCTCCAGCCCACCCCAAAGCACACGCCAGTCATGCATTGGTGGAGCCCGGAGGAATTTGAGGGGCTCGCTCGTATAGCTAAGAACAAAGGGTTTTTAATGGTTTCTGCAACGCCGCTGACCCGATCATCCCATCATGCCGGGGATGATTTTGTGAAGTTAAAAGCTGCGCGCGATACACAAATTACGAAGCAGGCCGCAAAATGATTTTCACCACGAAGATACGAAGATCACTAAGATTCACGAATTTTTTTAAAACTTTATTTTCTTCGTGCCCTGTTCGTGATCTTCGTATCTTCGTGGTGCATTAAAAGCCATGCCCACCCATGCCGAACAAAGAAAATTACCATATACTCAAAAGCAACTCTTTGATTTAGTTGCAGAAGTTGATAGATATCCGGAATTTTTACCATGGTGCCTGGCCAGCAGAATTACAAAGCGCGAAGACGATTATTTCCTCGCTGACTTGATCATTGGCTATAAAATGGTGCGTGAAAAATTTGGCTCTAAAGTAACGGTCAAGCCAAATTCAGAGGTTCACGTAGAGTATGTCAGTGGTCCAATGAAGCATCTTTCGAACCGCTGGCGGTTCATCGAAGAGCCAGACGGGTCATGTACAATTGATTTCTATGTAGATTTTGAATTTAAAAATAAATTTTTTCAAAGTGTTATGGAGGTTTTCTTCAACGAAGCTGTAAAGCGCATGGTTGGTGCATTTGAGGATCGTGCACACAAACTCTATGATCAAGATGGATCTGTATCTTCCAATGTTTCGCCATCGAAAAACGGATAACGGTAAGTGTAATCAACATTTTCCCCGTCAGCGGTTTTGAAATCTGTTGTGACTTTGCGGTCCAGACGCATTTCATCAAAACCAGAGATGTGGAGAATGCCAAGCTCGTGATGCGGCAGGAATTTTTCGATAAAGACCTGCTTTTCAGTATCCCAAAGCGGCTTAGCTTCGCAAAGCCAATGTGTCCAAGCGGGAAGAATCTCATACGCATAATCCTCCAAATAACACATACGGCCAAGCGAGAGCTGTTCGGCCGTAAAGACCTTTCCACTGCTCATTGTCTCGATCACAAGCGTTTGCCAGCGATCCCAATGCGGCGCATCAACGCGCAAAGCAAAGGCTCCTGCGAGCAAGACGTGAAACGGCATAAGCTGCTTCGCCATTTTCGTGCCATACGCTTTCTGCGCATTGGAGAAGTAAAAGCCGCGCACTTTCCACGGCCAGTTTCCGAGCCACTTCACGCGCGCTCCACCGCGCGGATAAGCGCGATCAACCTGCGCAGTAAGGGTTACAGCGTTCTTCTGTGCGCCTTGCAGGAACATCTCAACACCTTGCCAATTCTGTATCCATGTATCTGCATCCATCAAGAAATACGTGTCGTATCCGGGGAAAATTTGCGGTAAAAAAGGACGGCAAACGCAAGCCTTCAAGAACTCACCTTTGCGCAGTTTTGATGCACTAACCTCACACGGCCAATCGGGATTGACGATAGAGGTGACAAGCGGCTTTAGCTGCTCGCGTTGCTCATCCGTTAAGCCGGCATCAAGAATATTGATATCTATGCTCTCGCTCTCAGGGAAGCGCCGCACAGAATGCAGCCATTCACGCAAAAGCGGGTAATAATTAGAATCACAGCCAGAAATAAAAGTGATTTTGCTCATAATTTCTCCAATATAGCGATTAAGATACGCAAAGCTTCATCAGCAGATTTCCGTTGAACAGCTTGGCGATCGCCGCTGAAATTATGTTTGAAATGTGTTGGCTCCTGATCTTTGATCATACGCCCAAAATAAACAGTGCCGACGGGCTTTTCGTCACTTCCGCCACCTGGCCCAGCAATACCTGTGATAGATAAAGCAATATCAGCGTGACTGTTTTCTATCGCACCTTTGACCATGGATTCGGCAATTTCAGCGCTGACGGCGCCTTTATCGTCAATGAGATCCATTGGAACACCAAGCATTTCGGATTTAGCTTCATTGGAGTAGGTGATAAAGCCGCGCTCATAAACGCTGCTCGCACCTGCTATGCGCGTTATCTCAGCGCCCAATAATCCGCCGGTGCAGGATTCCGCTGTGGTGAGCTTGAGGTTTTTGCGCGCCAGCATCTCTGTGAGCACCTTAGCTAAATCCGACATAATATACTCCCGTCAGAATTATAGCGGCAAACAGGCCGGCAACAATATCGTCAAGCATGACGCTCAAAGCGCCTTTTAACTTTTGGTCACAATAAGAAATCGGCCATGGTTTTTTGATATCGAACAGGCGGAATAGCGCGAAAGCCAGCGCGATCCAAAGCGGGTGAGCGCTTGTAAAATACAAAGCGGGCAAGAGCGCGATCCATTGACCAACGGCTTCGTCAATGACAATCATAGAGCTGTCATGGCTTTGCGTGGCTTTTTCAAATTGATCGGAAGCCCAAAATCCGAGGATAGTGATGATGAGCAGCGCGGCGAGTAAGGCAGAAAGCCCAAACGCTTTGAATATAATCAACGCTACAGGAATAGACACCGCGCTGCCCCAAGTGCCGGGCGCAGGACGCATAAACCCTGCGCCGAACCATGTCGCCAGCCAAACATAGGGCTGTTTCAGGTCGAGTTTTTTGATGATTTCAAGGTCGCTTTTCTTAAAAAACATGACACTTACTCTACAGGAATTTTAACGCTCGCAATAGCCTGCGCTGCGATGCCTTCACCACGCCCGGTAAATCCTAGTTTTTCGGTGGTGGTGGCTTTGATGCTAATACGATTGGCTTTAAGATTTGCGATCTCGGCTACTCTGGCTATCATAACCTCGCGATGGGGGGCAATTTTTGGAGATTCGCAAATGAGGGTAAGGTCTAAATTTTGAATAGCACCACCTTTTTCATGAAGCAACTCAATAGCCTTACGCAAAAATATTGCACTATCCATATCTTTAAAATCTTGATTAGACGGCGGGAAATGCGTGCCTATATCACCATCACCAATAGCGCCCAAGATAGCGTCAGTTAAGGCATGCAGCCCGACATCGGCGTCTGAATGGCCCTTGAGCGGAAAGTCGTGGGGGATTTTTACACCACAAAGGATGAGCGGCTTTTCTGTATTTACGGTATCAAAGGCGTGCACATCAAAACCCAGCCCTGTGCGTGTTTCGTAAATGGTTGCGAGCATTTTTTCTGCCATGTCAAAATCATCCAGTGTGGTCAGTTTAAAATTTTGGCGAGCGCCTTTTACGCATACCGCCTCAATACCTATATTGTGTGCAAGGGCGACGTCATCGGTATGGATTTTACTTGAATCAGCCTCATCGTGAGCACGTTTAAGGTCTTCATATCTGAAGCCCTGCGGCGTTTGTACGGCGTAGAGTTGGTCGCGTGCGACATCTTCGTTTGTGTCCATGCGCCGGATTGTGTCGCTGATAGGCATGGTCAGCGTTGCTGCAGGATGTATTTTTAGAGCAGAAAGGAGACGCGCAACCTCCGGCCAGCGAATAAGGGGGCGCGCCGCATCATGAACCAGAATTATATCTTCATTTCTTACATTAGATATATTACTCAATGCATTATTAATACTATCACTTCTTTCTTTCCCACCATGAATTGAAGGCGGTAGATCAAGGCCCGTTACCGTGTCATCATACAATTTCGCGTGTCTTGGGTCTATAATGACGTGAAGTGACACCAAACCGGGCCAGCTTAAGATTTGATCAAGTGTATGGCGCAAAACTGTTTTTCCGGCAATGCGCATATATTGTTTTGGAATATCTCCGCCCATACGCGTGCCTTGCCCGGCGGCGGGTACGATGACATGGAACGGAAGAAGCGCAGATTGAGGCATAAGAACGTGTCTGATTTCTGTTATCTTTGTTGCAAAATTGTCACAGTTTGTTTAAAAGGGTGTAGTCTTTTTCTTAAACTGCACGGCACCGTTAGGACCCAGATTTGAGTTTTATCGCACAATACGCGCCATTTCTATCCCTAAAAGGGACACAGCGCAAGACCAACACGAGCAAGCGGCGGAGCATTCTAACGCGCTCATGGCGTAATATGCTCGCAGCGCTGCTGGTGCTGGCCTCTATCATTAGCGGTATTGCGACCTATGCGGCGCTCAAGGAAATCCCGCCGCTGGGCAATGATCCTAATACGGTGATCTGGTTGCTTAATGTCGATCTAATCATCCTTCTGATGCTGATAGGGCTGATTGCACGGCGCGTTGTTGTACTCTGGGGTGGGCGCAAGAGAGGGCTTGCTGGCTCTCACCTTCATGTACGTCTTGTTTACACATTCAGCCTCTTGGCGGCGACGCCGGCGATTGCAATGACGGTCTTTTCGGCCTTTTTCTTTCATTACGGCGTGCAGAGCTGGTTCAGTGAGCGGGTGAGCACGGCAATTAATGAGTCACAGGCCGTAGCGCAGGCCTATCTGGAGGAACATACACAAGTTATTCGCGCCGATACCCTGGCCATGGCGAGCGATATTGATCGCCAAGTGCCGTTTTTGGTATTAAATGACTTGGCATTTGAACAAACGATTCAGACGCAATCTCTCTTGCGGAACCTGTCTGAGGCGATTGTCTTTAATAAAAAGGGGCGGGTTTTGGCGCGCTCTGGCCTGACCTTTAGCCTGGAATTTGAGGATATTCCTCAATACGCGATGCGCGATGCGAATGATGGTGAGGTTGTTGTGATCACCGGGGGCGGCGGTGACCGCGTGCGTGCGCTGACGAAGCTCAATAATTTGATTGATACCTATTTGTTTGTGGGGCGGATGATTGATCCGCAAGTGTTGGCGCACGTGGCCGCGACGAAAGAGGCATCTGATGATTACGCGGATCTTCAAACCCGTTATTCGGGCCTGCAGATTACAGTCACCATGATTTTCGTGGTGGTTGGGCTTGTATTAATGATGTTGGCAATTTGGCTAGGGCTTATTTTGGCGCGCCAGCTTGTTGCGCCGATTACAACCCTGATCGCAACAGCTGATCGAGTGCGAAGTGGGGACTTTACGGCGCGGGTTGAGCATCAATCAGGCAAAATTCAGGAGTTTGACTACCTCGCAAGTGCTTTTGACCGCATGACTGAGCAAATTCAAGGACAACAAAGTGAGCTGATCGAGGCTAATAGACAGCTTGATCGCCGTCGTCAATTTACTGAAACTGTTTTGGAGGGTGTATCGTCTGGTGTTATTGGAGTCGATGAAAACAGTATTATAAATTTGGCTAATAGCTCTGCCGTAGAACTGTTACACACAGATGAAGATGAGGCTGTTGGGCAGTCCATCACCGCCCTTATACCTGAGGTCAAAGTGCTGTTGCGTAAGGCCCACATGCGACAGGGCAAGGTTACGCAAGGTCAAATTCTAGTGAAACGCGAAGGCCAAAGCCAGCGTACGTTCTTTGTTCGGATTGCTGTTGAGATGATTGGGGAGCAGGATATGGGCGCTGTCCTGACGTTTGATGATATTACAGCCTTGGAGGCTGCGCAAAGAAAAGCCGCCTGGGCCGATGTCGCACGCAGGATTGCCCATGAAATTAAAAACCCGCTCACGCCTATTCAGCTATCGGCGGAGCGGCTACACCGTAAATATCTGAGCCAGATTAGCGAAGATGCGGATACGTTCTCTCAATGCACAGATACAATCATCAAGCATGTGGGGGATATTGGCCGCATGGTTGATGAGTTTTCATCTTTTGCTCGCATGCCACAGCCAGTGATGAAAGATGAAAATCTATGCGCGCATGTGAAGGATACGATTTTCCTCTATAAGCAGGCTCATAGCGACATATCTTTTGAGCTTAAAAGCGAGATAGATAAGGCACACACTATCAAACTTGATGCGCAGCTGATCCGTCAGGCGCTTAATAATTTAATTCAGAATGCGACGGATTCAATTGAAGCGCGCATTGCTGATGATGGTAAGAATGCTACGCCAGGTGAAATTGAAATTACATTGGCTAAACACGGTGAACGGGAAATAGCGCTCATCATTGCCGATAATGGCGGCGGGCTCCCCGCAGAAGAGAATGCGGATAGCTTAAGTGAACCCTATGTTACGCATAAACAAAAGGGCACTGGCCTTGGGCTGGCGATTGTTAAAAAGGTGATGGAAGACCACGAGGGTACGTTGCATCTAGTGAAGCCCGATTGGCTTGGCGATGTGGCGCTCTATAACGATTTGGACGGGGCCACGATCGTGCTGACATTCCCCCTTGATGATGCAGAAGCCGAAACGGAGCAAGGGTAAAGATGAGTAAAGATATTCTAATCGTTGATGATGAAGATGATATCCGCAACCTGATCACAGGAATTCTGGAAGATGAAGGCTATGCGCCGCGAGAGGCCGCCACGTCCAAATCTGCCTATGAAGCGATTGAGAAAAGAACGCCATCCTTGATTATTCTTGATATATGGCTACAGGGGAGTGAGCACGACGGATTGGAGATTTTGAGGACTGTAAAAGCGCAGCACCCATATCTGCCTATTCTAATGATCAGTGGCCACGGGACGATTGAAACGGCTGTCTCAGCCATAAAAGATGGCGCCTATGACTTTATTGAAAAACCTTTTAAATCTGATCGCTTACTGCTGATGATCAAGCGCGCATTGGAAACGGCTGCGCTGAAACGTGAGAATGAAGCGCTGAAAAAACAAAGAAACGAGATTTCGAGAGAGCTCATCGGCAGAACAACAGCCATTCAAGAGGTTAGGAAAACTATTGAACGCGCAGCCCCAACCAATAGCCGCATTTTGCTAACAGGAGAACCGGGAACTGGTAAGGATGTTGTGGCGCAGCTGATCCACAAAGCCTCAGACCGTTCTGACCAGGCGTATTTGGTCCTTAATTGCGCTAATTTAGAACCCGAAAAATTGGAAGAAACACTGTTTGGCACAGCGCAAGGCGGCGAGAACCAAAAGGGATTTCTTGAACAAGCACATGGCGGAACGCTGCTGCTCGACCAGGTTTCTGATATGCCGCTGGAAACCCAAGGGAAAATTATGCGCGTTTTGCAAGAGCAGCGCTTTAAGAAAGTCGGTGGGCAACAAGAAATTGAGGTTGATGTTCGCATTTTGGCGGCCACGAATTCTGATCTTGAAACACTGGTGGAGCAGGGAAGTTTTAGGCAAGATTTGTATTATCGTCTTAATGTCGTGCCAATCACGATGCCGCCCTTGCGCAAGCGTAAAGATGACCTGGAAGAACTGAGCCAGCATTTAGCAAAAGAATTAACATCCATGCCTCTTAAATTCTCTAAAAAAGCCTTTGAAGTTATGCGCCAATATGAATGGCCGGGGAATATCCGCCAGCTGCGCAATGTCGTAGAATGGCTACATATCATGAGTGCACAGAAACAAGGCCAATCCATTGATGTCGAAGATTTGCCACCAGAGATATCACAGTGTGGCATTACGGCTATTATGGACGGGCACAGTGCTCATATCTATGATGGCGCCCAAGACCTTCCCTTACGTGAGGCACGCGAGTTATTTGAACGCGCATATTTGCAATCGCAAATTGATCGATTTGATGGCAATATCTCTCAGACGGCAAAATTTGTAGGCATGGAGCGTTCCGCTCTACATAGAAAGCTCAAGTCACTAGATATTCTGAGTACCTCCAACACTGAAGATACAAAAAGGATGAGTGCATAATGCGCGTGATTATCTGTGGCGCCGGTCAAGTCGGCTATAACATCGCTGAATATCTTTCCAAAGAAGATAATGATGTCACCATTATCGACACCAATCCTAAATTGATCGCGCACATCAATGAGAATTTGGATGTAAATGGGCTAGTCGGGCATGCATCAAACCCTGACGTGATGAATGCTGCAGGCTCCAACGGTGCTGATATGATTATCGCCGTGACGCAATCAGATGAAGTCAATATGGTGGCCTGTCAGATTGGGCATTCACTGTTCAACATTCCCCGCAAGATTGCCCGCATTCGTAATCAAGACTACCTGCAACCAGCCTGGGCTAACTTATTCAGCCGCTCTCATATGCCCATTGATGTCATTATCTCCCCCGAAGTTGTGGTTGCCAATGATATTTATCAACGTTTGGCTGTGCCCGGCACGACCTATGTCGCGCGGATGGCAGATGGTTTGGCGCATTTGATCGGTGTCATCTGCGACGAATATTGCCCGATGGTGAATACGCCGCTAAGCCAGCTTGATGAGCTTTTTTCTGATTTGTCATTCAAGGTTATATCCATCTTGCGGAACAATAAATCGCTTATTCCCGATATGGATGACCAGTTGCAGGTTGGCGATGAAGTATTCTTTGTGGTTGATACCAAGCATTTACGCCGCACAATGGTGGCGTTCGGTCATGAGGAAGCCGAAGCGCGCCGTATTGTCATTGCCGGTGGCGGTAACATTGGGCTCGGTCTTGCAAAAATGCTGGCAGAACGCGGGCGCGGCATTCAAATTAAAATGATTGAGCATAATGTAGAGCGCGCCGCGGTGATCAGCGAAGAGCTGGACGATGCCATCGTACTGAATGGCAGCACGCTTGATCGCAGCATTTTAGAGGAAGCCTCGATTGAGAATGTTGAGACCTTCGTGGCCGTGACCAATGATGATGAAAACAACATTTTAGGCTCTTTGCTCGCCAAACAATATGGCGCAAAACGTACGATTACTCTGGTGAATAACGAAGTATACTCCTCTTTGATCGGACCGCTCGGTATTGATGCTATTGTTTCGCCGCGCTCTACAATCGTCGCGACCATTATGCAGCACGTACGTCGCGGGCGCATTAAGAGTCTACATAACCTTCGCGACGGCTTTGCCGAAGTGATTGAAGCGCAAGTATCTGAATCCTCCGGCATCGTCAATCAGGAGATTCAGGAGCTTGATCTGCCGCATGAGGTTATCGTTGCGGCCATCATCCGTGAGGAAGAGGTCATTATACCGCAGCCGGAGCACACTATTCGTGCGGGCGATCACGTTATCATCCTTGCTTCACGGACGCAGGTTCCGAATGTTGAGAAGATGTTCTCCGTTCAGGTGGCTTTATTTTAGGTGCAAAAATGAGTACATCAGCAATATCTGGAAAATTAGGAGTATTTGATTCTGGGCTGGGTGGCTTGCTCATCGCCAGAGCCGTTCGCGATGAACTGCCGGATCTTGATATGTTCTATATGGGTGATACACTACATCTGCCCTATGGTAATCGCTCGGATCACGCCATCTATGAATATACGCGCCAATGCATGGATTTCATGTTCGAGCAAGGATGCCAGCTTATCGTTATGGCGTGCAATACGGCGAGCGCAGCGGCTCTGCAGCGATTGCAGCAGACTTATTTGGCGAACGCTTGGCCGGGGCGCAACATCATCGGCGTGGTTGTACCAACGTTGGAGGTGGCCATTGAGTGCGGCTACAAAAAGCTCGGCCTGATCGGTACGAATTATATTATCAAGTCCAACATCTTTGCCGAAGAGCTTACCAAGCTTTCACCGGATATCGAGATCATTCAAAAAGCCACACCATTGCTCGTCCCCCTAATCGAGAATGACGGCGGCCAATGGACAAAATCCGTACTCGAGCACTATCTTGCTGGTATGCAAGAGCAGGGCATGGAATGTCTTATTCTGGGGTGTACGCATTATCCGGCCTTGAAATCACAGATCAGAGATGTACTCGGCGATGATTTCCCCCTCATATCGCAAGATGAAATCATTCCCAAGAAATTAATTCAATACCTTAATAACAATCAAGAATACGCTGATAATATTAACAAAAATAGAAAAATAGAATTTTTTGTCAGCGATCTGACTGACAATTATAAACAGGCCGCCCTGAGAATTTATGGAGAGCATATCAACATCACACAAACCGAGTTTCACGGATGAATGACATAGCGACACCACAAGCCATATTTTTCGATTGGGACGGCACGTTGGTGGACAGCTACCCCTTGATTATCGCCGCGCACAATTATGCACGTGACAAACTCTCTCTGTCAGCATTCGGCGCAGAAGAGTTCAGGCCCTATTTCGGCAAGCCTCGTGATTTGATTTACAGCACGCTCTATACCGGACAAGAAGATATCGCGCGGCAGTATTTTGAGGAATTTGTGCTTGAACACCATAGTGAGCAGCTAAACCCTATGGGTGGTGCCAAAGAGCTGCTGGATGACCTTAAAAGCCATAGTTTTAAAATGGCTGTGATCAGTAACAAAAAAGCTGAGCTCTTAAACGCAGAAATCAAGGCGCTAAACTGGGCGCATTACTTTGGTTGCATTCTCGGTTCCGGCGATACACAAAAAGACAAGCCCGACCCAGAGCCCCTAAACACAGCTGCGCAAGCGCTAGGCACGCACGCTGAGGTTGAAAATATTTGGTATATAGGCGACTCTGAGGTTGATATGGAGAGCGCCCATCGCGCATATTTAACCCCTGTTTTGTTGGGGGAAACGCCCTTGAGCGCCAAATATCAGCCAAAGCTAATCTTTAAAAATTGCGAAGAATTACACGCTTTTGTGTTGCAATGTCTTGAAAAACCGCTAAACAGGAGCGTGTAAATGGGGCTGCATCTAGTTTTTCAGCGCCTTGGGGAAGTACATTATTTAAGGTCATAAAAAATGAGTGATAAATTTCAAAGCGTACAGGACGTTTTTCTAAACAAAATCCGTAAAGAAAAAATGTCCGTGACTGTATTTTTGGTAAACGGCGTGAAGCTGCAGGGTGTGGTCACGTGGTTTGATAATTTCTGTCTCTTGCTGCGCCGTGAGTCGCACATCCAGCTGGTTTACAAGCACGCAATTTCAACCATCATGCCGGGCGGGCCGCTTAATCTTTATGATGAAGATGACAAAGCAGAAGATGCCGGCGAAGAGCAAGGCGATTCTTAAGCACGCATGACGTTCTCACCTGACGACAAGTCTGAGCTAGAGAGCGCATACTTGCTCCATCCCGTACTATCATCAAAAGTACAGCAGCGCGACCTTTCTTCTATCCTTGAAGAGCTGGACGGGCTTGCACGAGCTATCGAGCTTGAGGTCGTTGGGGCCAAAACTGTTAAGGTTAACCGCATTCAGGCTGGTTCATTTTTAGGCAAGGGGCAGCGGCAGGATATTGCTGATGACGTTGAGCAATTAGAGCCCGGCATCGTGATCGTTAATCATGCGCTATCCCCCGTGCAGCAACGAAATTTAGAGCGAGAGTGGGGCACGAAAGTCATTGACCGCACAGGCCTTATCCTCGAAATTTTTGGTGCTCGCGCGCAAACGAAAGAGGGGCGTATTCAAGTAGAATTGGCCGCCCTCGAATACCAAAAGTCCCGCCTTGTGCGCTCCTGGACACACCTGGAGCGCCAACGCGGTGGCGCTGGCTTTATGGGTGGCCCAGGTGAGCGTCAGATCGAACTTGATCGCCGGATGATCGATCAACGTATAGGAAACCTGAAAAAAGACCTTGAGCACGTACGGCGTACGCGTGACCTCGGACGGCAGAGCAGGGCACGTATACCGCTGCCGATTGTCGCGCTTGTCGGATACACGAATGCTGGAAAATCAACGCTGTTCAACACGTTGACCAAGTCTGATGTGTTTGCTGAAGATCTCCCCTTTGCCACGCTTGATCCGACACTCCGGCGGTTGGGGCTGGCTAATGGCCAGCAAGTCATTCTGTCTGACACGGTCGGCTTTATCTCCGAGCTACCCACACATTTAATTGCCGCATTCCGCGCAACGTTGGAGCAGGTAGCGCAGGCCGATGTGATTGTGCATGTAATTGATGCGTCTAAAGGCGATTACACAGCGCAACGTCAGGACGTGATCGAAATCCTGAAAGATCTTGAAATTGACTATGAGAACGATGGGCGCATTATTGAGGTTTATAACAAAATTGATCGTGTTCTAGAGAGTGACAGGCATAACTTTGAGCGCAAAGCGCACTTTAGTGATCATATAGCGCTTATATCTGCACTGAAAAACCAAGGCTTGGATAATTTCTTAGATTTATGCGCCCATATTATAGGTAAAAACCGTTTAAACACATCTTTTGCGATCGATATTACGGATGGAAAAGCGCTTTCATGGCTTTATCAACATTGCGAAGTGCTTTCCCGTAAAGACCATGAGGATCATATTGATATCCATGTTATGATTGAGCCTGCCGTTCTGGCACAGTTCAAAAATCAATATAACTACCAAGAAAGCTCCGCTGCTTAAATGACCGTCATTAATCCTGAAAACATCGCCAACATTCTGGCCGAATGTGCTGAGCGTTATATTCTGCCGCGCTATAAGGCTCTGGAGGATCATCAAATATCCACAAAATCCGGGCCGCGCGACCTGGTAACGCAGGCTGATATTGATGTCGAGGCGCATCTTGAGCGCGTTCTGCCTGATCTTCTGCCTGGTTCAGTTGTGATTGGGGAGGAGGGAATATCCAGAGGTGATAAGCTGGTCGACATCCTCGATGATGACACGCAGAAAATTTGGATCGTTGACCCCGTCGATGGTACGAGCAATTTCGTTCACCATAAACGTGAGTTTGGGATCATGCTTGGCTGCGTAATTAATGGTGTGACGGAATATAGCTGGATCTATGATGTGCTTGGCGGAACATGCGCCGTTACAGAACGCGGAAGCGGCGCTTACTTTGGTGAAGAACGTTTAAGTGTTACCTTAGAAAATGATCCTAAAGACCTGTTAGGGCATATAAATACAAGATTTTTTCCAAAGGAATACCGAGAAGAGTTGAGGGGCGCGGGGAAAGCATTTAAATCTTGTGAGAGCCTGCATTGCGCCGCACATGAATATCTGCGCATAGCGCAAGGAAAGGCGCATTTTTCAGTCTATAGCCGCCTAAAACCCTGGGATCATATCCCCGGTGCATTGATGGTGGAGGAGGCGGGCGGCCTTATCAAGCAGTGGAATGGAGAGACGTACAGCCCGCACGTACGGGATGCCGGAATTATCGTGGCGAATAATGAAGATTGTTGGGCAAATGTGCGCGATTCATTTGTTAAGAAATACGTTTAACAAAGCAAAAAAAACCACTGAAATATAGGTTATAAACCCTTTTTCTTTTGGTCTGTCCACATTCGTTCAAGCTGCGTAAGGGACGTGCTTTTAATATCGATATTTTGAGTTCTGCAATCAGACTCAATACCCCTGAAGCGCCGCTCGAATTTATCATTGCATTGCCGCAAAATAGTTTCCGGCTTTAAGCTCAACATACGGGCCATGTTGGCGAGCAAAAACATAAGATCACCTAGCTCATCCGCTTTTTGCTCAAGCGTGCCGGCGGCAAGTGCCTCGCGCATTTCTGCAATTTCTTCTTCTAGCTTATCCAGAACGCCCTCCGGACTTTCCCACTCAAACCCAACTTTGGCAGCTTTGTTTTGGAGCTTTTCAGCGCGGAGCAGGGCAGGCAGGGCTTTTGTCACACCATCGAGTGCGCTGGCCTGTCCTTCGGACCTCTCCAATTTTTCCTGAGCCTTACGCTCATCCCAAATGGCGTTCACGTCCTCAGCGCTGATCGCATTTGCATCACCAAAGACATGAGGATGGCGAAAAATCATTTTATCCGTGATGTCTTTAATCACATCATGAATATCAAACACGCCAGCCTCAGCCGCCATTTGTGCGTGATAGATAGGTTGGAGAAGGAGATCGCCCAGCTCCTCCCGCAGGTCAGCCATATCGCCGCGCTCAATCGCATCAGCAACCTCATAGGCCTCTTCGATAGTATAGGGCGCGATGGATTTAAAATCTTGCTCCAAATCCCATGGGCAGCCATTATCCGGGTCACGCAGCGCCCGCATAACCTCAATCAAACGCTCAATAGCATGCTGATCTGAGGTGGGGGTGGGTTGCTTTGTCATTTAGAAATTCCATTTTACCATGATTTGAGGAACAGATTCAGTGACACCCTCTATACCAAATTTATTGTGCCAATATCTATACTCAATCCCGGCAAAAGCGTGACCTTCCTCTGCAATGCCCAGAGCATCACCGATATCAAGCAGAAGCTGTGGCTGCGTAAAAAAGTTCACGTCACCTTCTTCATAATCGGCTAAATCAAAATATCCATCGAAAGTAAGCTTGTAATCATTAACCTGAAAAGGACGGCTCCAGACCACTGTCGTTTGCAAACCGCGCCGATCAACGGCCGTATTATCACGAACATAGCCATTCACCTGGACAAAATTAAAGCCCGGCACGCGCAGATCGACACCGATACCATACAGCCGCGCATCAAAGCCCTGCGCCCTTTCCCACGTACCGGAGAGCAAAACATCCTGAATAATGCCGCAAGAGAAATCCGCGCCCGTTATTTTACTGAGTGAGAGGCGAGGGGAATATTCAAAATTCCACTCACCCGGACGATCAATCGCGTAATCAATATAGAAGAAATTATCGCCGTATTTCCAGCCATTCACATGCTCGAACGTTAAAGTCGTTTGCGTATCATCCGTCAGCTTGAACCCTTGCCCATGCAGGGCTTGCACATTGGTGCTGGACCATTCTAAAAGCTGCGCATGTGCAGATGATGGCAGGAGGAGGGGGCGCGCGAAGATAAGTGTAAGCAGTAGAAAAAACAGCGTTCTCATTAAATTAGCCTTTCAATTTTTTTAATGTTGGGTTCGCTTGAGAAACAACAAGAAAGGCTTGTGTAAAGAGGCTTAGGGGGAATGTAAAGCAAAGAATGGTTGCTGCGCTTGAGCTACCAGTGTGGAACAGGGCCGATGAGGGTTTCGAGTTGTTCAACCTCATTGATCAATTGGCGTTCCAGCCATTGCTGCGCCTGATCTGGAATTACATTAACCCGCCCCTTAGGCACCTCTTTGCCAAATATGAGATCTTTGAGACCCACAGATTTTGCGACATTAATTATTTTATAAAGCTCGTGACGGCGTAGGAATTCCGCACTATTCTGAAGCCCTGCAGCCAATAGGTGGTTCTTCGAGAATGCCGTAGAATTGTAACGTGATTGGATATCCTCATCAGGAAGAATAACTGGAAGGCCTAGATAGGCACATAGCGATTCTATATACACACCCTGATCAAGCTCAAGCTCTTCTTGAAACAAAAACTTAATTTGATCAGCAGAAAAATAACGGAGCCAATTTCCTATATGAGTAGCATAATGGCTGCTGGTTAAAATTTGAGGGCAAGCTTCGCAAGCCTCCTCAAGCGTTCCATTCACAATACCGTAGCGCTTATAGTGCAGATACAAAGAGTAAGAACGGTTAACAGGGTGGCGAAGGGGGCAGATGAGCTTAACATTGGTGCCAAACGCCCCATAAACTCTCCGAGGTGCTTCTTTTATATCAAAACACGTGGTTGTAATCTCTGTCATGCATGAATGATTGGATGCTGGACGAAAATGACGTTTATAGAATGCCGCACCACGATCGTTATTTTGATCAAAATAACGAATTTCCTTAACATCAACCGGCAAACAAATATCACCACGTTGGCGCAAATACCGGTCCAGCCAACTCGTCGCACAACGCTGTGGCCCGATAGAAAGCACAACAGGTAAATTAAATGGTACTGCGCTTGGCACTGCGTCAAGAGGATGAGTGTTTTTCTTTAACATACAGGTAAAGTAAACAGAATTTTTTGAACATAGTGCCATTTAGAATTGCATTTAAAGCATTTGTGCACAATATTTTTAGAAAAGGGCGCAACTACTATAATGTTGCACTTATCACATTAGGAGTGATAATATATATTATGTATAATTAATTATTGTGTCTAAAGGCGCAGCCATCGCTATATGAAAAAATTTGATGTCTGGGCTTTTTTGATCCTGAATATAAAGGTATACTATTTTGCGAAGCTATATCAGGGCTACATCCCTCTATCAATATCAACTTAACTTCAGGCCACCCCATGCAAGATGAAAAGCTAACGCCCTATCGTTATAAAGCCATTACAGAAGACGGAGAGGTCACTGTGGGTGTTCTTGCCGCAGAATCTGAAAATCATCTATTTCTTCGATTACAGGAAATGGGCCAAACCCTTATTAAAAGTAAAAAAATATCAAAGAAGAAAAGCTTCTTGAACAAGCTACTTCCCGCAAAAATAACAATAAAAGACAAATTAAAGCTCTATATACAAGTTCAGCAAATGTACCGCGCCGGTATCCCATTGCTCGATGCGTTGTCTCATGCGCGCTATAACAACCAAAATCAAAGCCTTAATGATGTCGCCAATGAAGTCTATAAAAAGGTCAAGGAAGGCCTCTCTCTTTCTGAGGCGATGAGTCAAAGTCCGTCTGTTTTCGGTAATTTAGAAGTGTCAATTGTCAGCTCCAGTGAGAAAACCGGACGCATGGATGATGCGCTTCTCTACGTCATTGATCACCTTAAAGCCACCGATGGGATTCAGCGTCGCATGAAAAAGGCAACGCGCTATCCAATCATACTGGCCAGCGTTCTCCTTGTGAGTATCATTATTATGATGACCTACGTCGTGCCACAGATTGCCGGACTTGTCCTTACTATTGGTGGCGGCGATCTTCCCATCTATACAAGGGCGCTGATTGCCACGTCTAACTTCTTCGTCCATGGCTGGTGGATTATTCTGATCATTGTCACATTGCCGTTTATCGTGGTGTCTGCCATCCGATATTTATCAACCGATCTTTCCTATTATCTCGATATGGTAATGCTCCAAATCCCGGTCTTGGGAGAGCTTGTTAGAAAGATTGAAATTGCACGTTTTGCGAGCGTTCTCGGCTCCCTATATACAGCAGGCATTTCGATTAACGATGCACTACAGGAAACCGAGGGCGTCATTGATAACATGGTGGTCCGTAAATCCATCGTTACCGCGCGCCAGAGCGTTCTCCATGGCGCCACACTGTCTGAAGCCTTAAATCAAACAGGTCAAATTTCAGGTACTGTCGTTCAAATGCTTAAAGTTGGAGAAGAAAGCGG
Source organism: Alphaproteobacteria bacterium (assembly GCA_024275825.1). GTDB lineage: Bacteria > Pseudomonadota > Alphaproteobacteria > Micavibrionales > Micavibrionaceae > JAJRYK01. The sequence continues at coordinate 71,788 of JAJRYK010000010.1, read as the reverse complement.
TAACGTAAGAGAAAGCCTCGATTACATTTCGGAGTTCTTTAAAGATGATGCCGACGACACAATAGAAGCCGCGCTTACGATGATCGAACCTGCCCTAACTGTTGTGATGGGATCCTTTGTGCTCTGGATCATTATCGCCGTGTTCGGGCCAGTCTATAGCATGTTTGAAACGATTGATTTCTAAGGCAAGACCTTCGCACGCTTTAGCGCCCTTCCCTCAACCGTAAATGCGCCAGCCCATACCCACCAGCAAGCATCATAAGTGCCAAAGCCAACCACGCGCCATTAAAGCCGCTATGGCGTGGCTGAATAACAGATTCAACCATAGCCAGGCGCTCCTCAAGCTCGGCGCTCTTACTCTGTAGCGCAACAATCTCTGCGTCTTTCTCCGCCGCCAGCGCATCCATCTCTGCCTTCAGATCCTTCACAGATTCAATCAGCACGGGGATCAAGCCATTATAATTAACAGATAGCGTTTCACCTTTTTCAAGATCACCCTCTGTGCCATGGACAAGGTGGGCGAGTTCAGGGATGGCAGCAAGCTCTTGAGCGAGCACGCCGCTATCACGCTTGCCCTGAAGACTGTCGGGAGCATATTCATTCCAACTAAAGTCATATCCCTGCATCTTCTCCAAGATATCAAGACCCGCAGCAACAGAGAGGTCATCCTTAAGGCGCGCATCAGAAGAATGAGTACCATTAATTACCCCGGCGACACTCAAGTCCCCAAGTATATCAACATTCCCCTCTTTGCTGATAAAAACTTTGGGGGTCCAATTACCCGAAGCAGCAGATGTCCAAAATTCATAGCGTTCCTCTCCATGGTCAAATCCGAATGCGGCTCTTTTCCTCGTGTCCACACTATTTATGTTATTTGATCGTGATAAAAAATGAATGACACTCTTCGATCCTGAACCTGCCGCCACCTTTATACCGAGGGCGCTGTCGGCACTGCCAATGTTTTCAACTAAGATCTGTGCATTTGTGCCATCACCAGCATCGTTATTAAATGTTACATGCAGTGCTCTTTCTGGATCATGCTCCCCTATTCCGACATGGCCATCATGTGTGATTCTCATCCGCTCTTCAGCCTGAACGCTAACGGCAGTGCCAACGGCGTTCGGAACAGTAGAAAAGAGCACGCCAGACCCCATTGCCCTTTCAGTAAAGTTTTGTTCTGCAAAAACAGACATCCCTGCGCCATCAGGGCGTATCCCTGCACCGGGGTCTCCCTCAACCCCGCCTCCATAACCACGGAAATTAACCAGACGATCGCCGTTTTGTGCGAATGTTCTAGCAGAAGGCGTACCTCCGCTTTTGACACCCAGAAATACTGGGTGTTTCGAACCGAAAGTGTGCGCAGAGATACGCGACCACTGGTCCTCATCACCAGCAACGACGGCGAGTATAACTTTATCTATAGCAGCCCCTCCATTACCAGAGTTTGGAACTTTCCCCACAATGGTTAAATCAGCCCACGGCTGTACTGTGCCAATGCCGATATTTCCTCTTTGAGATTCTTCATCACGATCACCATCGACAAATAAGCGTGTCTTGCCATTTGTAACAAGCGCAATTTCATCGCCCGTTGTAAAGCCATTATAACTTAGATCAGCACCCCCCTCATTGGTGCCGCCCAAACATACAGCCGTCGCCGATCTCCCTCTACGATCACCTTCGATACAGCCATCTGTATAAATCCATGGCGTTTCTAAATATCCGGCACCCGATAAATTTCCAGAGTAGTTGGGGTACAAAGCAGAACCTAACTGAAAATTCCCCTGCCCGGTTTCAGTTTCTTCATCCATATATACGTCCGTCCCAATGCGCGCTGCGCCCATGACATGCAGGGGTTGTTGGGGCGTTTCTGTTCCAATACCGACATTACCATCATGATCTATACGCATTTTTTCGGTGTTATTCGGACCAGGAAAATTTTTGGTAAAGAAGGAAAGATAGCCTTTTTCTCTGTTCGGGTTAACATCAGACAATCCGCCAAATATATTCCCTGCATAGGTCATATCGTTACGGTTATTGGTGACCTCGAACCGCAGCCCTGTCGCAATACCATTCCTTCCGCCCGGCGTAAAAACCGGCCTGCCATCATTAGAGGGCGCAGCGCGATATCCGCGCGCGATCGTAATGCCTGCCGCCTGCGTTGATGGACCAGATCCCCATTCGCCAATGATATGTAATTTTTTCTGCGGATCATTTGTGCCAATACCGATAAAACCCTCATCCGTTACAGCGACAAAATTCAAGGCATCATTTTCTCGGTTTTTATTAATGATAAAATTATCTGTGTCATTAATTTTTTCCCACCAGCCTGTATCATTGTCGCCCTCTCCCGCTAATGAAAAGGTGATGGTATCATCATAAATATCATCACCAGCCAGATCGAGAGAGACCCGCTCACGAAAAACAGCAAATGGATTGGCTTGCCAATAACAATTCAAACCATCACCGCTTGCGTTGGTATTGCAATCTTGAACCTTCCGGCCGCTGCTGTAATTATAGGCCCCTAAGCTGTTTGGCCCATGACTCACTAAGGCAAATACGCGATAATCAGCGCCCACAGGAAGCGGGTCACCTGAAAAAACAGCAGCCTGTGAAAGCACGCGAATTAATCCTGACGCATCACTAACGGGCCTTCCGTCGTCGTATAAACGGTCATTCGATACATTGTTAATTGAAACCGCATAAACAAAACGATTACCGTAAACATCGGAGGCATTAATAGGATCGACCCCCAATGTTCGCGTTGGTACAGCGCCAATTAAAACACGGCTGGCACCATTCTCCCCACCGGCCACAATATGAACGCCATTTTCTATGGTGCCGGGTACCAAAGCATCTATCTGTGCTTGAGTAACAGACCCATCCGTAGGAATAGGACATTGCTCCAGCCCAAATTCAAGGCTAGTCGTAGCAGCCGTCAATGAGGCAGGGCACGGAAAGCGATTAGGATCATTAAAGCCGGGGTCATCAGCTTGCACGGGATACAGCATGGGGTTTTCTGGTGTGTCGGCAATAAAACTCGCAATCCCACGACGAATATCATAAGAGCGCTGCTCCATTTTAAATTCTTGCTGTTTCTGAATGTAAATCCGCAAAACCCCAAAGAACGTTGCCAGCAAGATCGAGGTGATAATCAGCACGATTGATAATTCAATCAGGGTAAAGCCAGATGGTGATGATGGTTTTTTGTTTGTACTATAGATGTTCATATCAAATATTGTCCCTTGGGAAGTTTATTACCATACATGCCAGAGCGGCCTTCTCTCACGGAAAGCACGCATTATATTAAGTTTGAGGGGTATTTAGTTAAAATACAATTAATTTTTGAGAACTAAACCATCATAGGCGGGCGCAAACCCTTCGGGCAAAGAGCCCATAAGCGTTTGATAATCCATATATCGTGTTAAATGCGTGATATAAACCTGCTCCGCGCCGACCTGTTTATTGAGCTCTACAACACGCTCTAGCGACAAATGTGCAGGGTTTTCGTTCCAGTTATTGCCCGCCCCGTCTACAATCCAGGTTTTGATGCCCTTCAAAATTTCGATAGAATCATTGCTTAAATCAACTAAATCGGTGGAATACGCAATATCACCGAAGCGAAACCCTAAAGACTGACACGTACCGTGATCCTGTAAAAATGGAATAAAACTAATGTCTGCAATCGTCATTTCCTGAGCAAAACTTGATATCACATGCGCATTCAAAACCGCAGGATATAGGGGACTTTTTTCGATGAAATGATAATCAAAACGCTTTTTAATATCTGTGAGCGTTTCATCCAAGCCATAAACATCAATCGATGTTTTATTGAGTTTTGACCACACCCGCAATTCATCAATGCCATTAATGTGATCACCGTGCGGATGCGTATAGAAAATGGCATCAATCTGATTAATGTTATGCGCATTTACCTGCTCTTTAAAATCAGGCCCGGTATCAATGATTAAGGTCGCTTCGCGACTTTGAACTGCCACAGAAGGGCGTAAGCGGCGATTTTTAGGCTCACTCGGGTCACACTCAGCCCAATTATTACCAATCGAGGGCGTTCCCTCCGAATTGCCGCACCCCAATATCGTGAGTGTTATGCTCATATCAGTTCTGCCTTACTAAAAAGCCTGAAAAAATTATCTTTCGAGCGCTTCGCCATTTCCTCCGCAGAAATCCCGTGAAGGTCCGCTAGCACCGCGCCAGTATGAGAAACATAGGCCGGTTGATTGGTTTTTCCACGATACGGCGCAGGTGCCAAATACGGCGCATCTGTCTCCACCAAAATACGATCAAGCGGCACGTCTTTAGCGATCTCGCGCAGCTCATCTGCTTGCTTAAATGTAACAATCCCGGAAAAAGAGAGATAAAAACCAAACGCTAACGCCTTTTCCGCCAATGCTTGGCCAGAGCTAAAACAATGCATCACGCCCCTAAGGGCCGTCCCAGCCCCCTCCTCCTCAAACGCGATGCGCGCGACATCCTCATCCGCATCACGAGCATGCACAATCATCGGCAAATCTGTTTCGATGCAGGCCTGAATATGCTTGCGAAAGCCAGCTTGCTGATTATCCACATCCGCAAAATCATAGTAATAATCGAGCCCCGTCTCTCCAATCCCCACCACCTCAGAATGCCTGTGAGCCAACTCAACAATTTGCGCCTGCGTGATCGCCATCTCTTCCGGCTTACTCGCCTCATGCGGGTGCGTACCAAGCGTGCACCAGACATTCTTGTGGCTACGTGCAATCTCAAGAATCTCAGAAAACTCGTCCGACATCCGGCAATTGATCGTCAACATGCCCTCAACACCGGCATCATTGGCCGCTGCCACGATATCAGAAGGCGATCCTAAATCTCGAATTTTGGTGTGATTAAGATGGCAATGCGAGTCGATCCACATGAGCGCGCCCTATCCCGTAGCCTGCGCAGGCTCTTCATCCACAATGCGTGGAAAAACGCCTTCAGGCTTATCAATCGCTGTGCCGGGGGTGAGCGCATAATCGGCGGTCATATGCTCGAATAACCGCTGATCTTGCGAAATTTTGAGCTGATCGAGGAGCTTGCCCGCCGCCTCTGGCGTTATAAATTGCAGTGAAATGGCAATACAGCGGATGACTTCAGCCAGCACGTAAAGAACCATTTTCATGCGCTCCGGGTCGGTTTTCTTAAGCGCCCATGGCGCTTGCTCATCAACATAGCTATCAGCCTTACTCACAAGCGCAGCAATTTCCTCCAAGGCCCTATTAATTCCAAAAAAGTTCACTTTTCCCCTAATGCTTGAGATGAGTGATTGAGCAGTGCGCAGAAGATCATTATCCTCTTTTTTGAAAACGTTAGGCGCAGGAATTTCCCCATCGCAATTTTTGTAAATCATCGAGAGTGTGCGCTGCGCGAGGTTGCCGATACCGTTGGCTAGGTCGGCGTTCATGCGCGTTACGGCTTGCTCATGCGAGAAGTTCCCGTCCTGCCCGTGCGAGATTTCGCGCATGAGGAAATAACGGAGCTGGTCAACGCCGTACGTCTCAACCATGCCCACTGGCGAAAGCACATTGCCAACTGATTTGCTCATTTTCGCCCCTTCCACATTGATAAAGCCATGGGCGAAGATGTGTTTAGGTAGCGTAATGTCCGCTGCCATCAAAAATGCGGGCCAGTAAATGGCGTGAAAGCGGGTGATATCTTTACCGATCACATGGAAATCCGCAGGCCAGAATTTATCAAATGCGGCGCAGCCCTCATCCGGATAGCCAAGCGCGGTGATGTAATTCGTCAGCGCATCGAGCCAAACATACATCACATGGTCTTTATCGCTCAGATCATTCTCCGGCACGGGAATGCCCCATGGCAGGCGCGCTTTAGGGCGGGAGACGGAAAGATCCCGCAGGCCGCCTTCCTGCTTTAGGAAGCTCAAAATCTCGTTCTTGCGCGACTCTGGCATGATGAAGGTGGAGTTTTGCTCGATATGATCAATCAGGCTCTGCGTATAATTTGACAGGCGGAAGAAATAGCTCTCCTCCTCCACCCATTCCACTTCCGCGCCGCCGGGGGTGAATTTCTGGCCATCATCACTTTCAACCAATTCATCCTCGGTGAAATACCCCTCCTCACGCACAGAGTACCAGCCCTCATATTTATCAAGATAGATATCGCCCTTTGCTTGCAGCTTTACCCAAAGCGCCTGCGCTGCTTCATAATGGCGCGGCTCGGTCGTGCGGATAAACTCATCATGAGAAATATTGAGCAATGTCGTCATTTCCTGAAATTCACCGGAATATTTATCGGCCAGCCCTTGCGCGCTGATACCATTATCTGCGGCCGTCTTCATAACTTTTTCACCATGCTCATCCGTGCCGGTCAAAAAATACACATCATAGCCATCCAGGCGTTTAAACCGTGCCATGGCGTCGGTCAGGATTGCCTCATAGGCATGCCCGAGATGCGGCGATCCGTTGACGTAGGAAATGGCGGTGGTGATGTAAAACGGCGTCTTGGCCATGATTTAAAATACTCCTGCTTAAGCGACGGTGATGAGTGAAAAGGCCTGCAACACGCCCTGTCTTTTATCCAGATTAGCGTATTTGACCTTTGCAAAGTGATCATGAAGGTTGTCACAGATTTTCAGCAGCTCTTCAAGAGAAGAGTTTTGTAAAAGCGCTTGAAAGCCGGGCTTATCGAGCGCAGGATTGCTCAAGCTTACCCCCTTGGCTTTACACAAAACAAGCTGCGACACCGCCCAAATAAACAGTCCTGAAAACATCTCATAAGATTTAGCCGCGCCCGCACGGCCTAGATTATCGGCTTGGGCATGAATACCCGGCCAGTCCCAATGCGGATAGGGCGCGATCATTTCCGAGAGACTCTGGAGCATATCAAGCCCGCCCTCCTCTATATAACGCACCGCCTCGCCAAAGCTGCCGTTAGACAGCGCCATGAGCGTTTCAACATCGCTCAGCGACACCTCTTGCCCGGAGCGCTCTAGCAAGTCCTGCATCACCGGCGCGCTTAAGGGCTGAAAATTCACCAGCTGCGTGCGCGAGCGAATGGTGGGGATCAGCGCGCCCAAACGGTGCGTGACCAAAATCAGCACCGTATTTTCCGGCGGCTCCTCCAAAATCTTGAGCAACGCATTTTGTGCATTACGGTTCATCGTGTCAGCATCATCAATAATCACAACGCGCCACCCACCATAAGACGCCGTCATGTGCAAAAATGGCGCAACTTTGCGGATAGACGCAACATCGACGCTGTCCTTATGGGTATTTTTAGTCGCATCATAAGCGCGCTCAATGCTCATCAAATCGGGGTGCGCACCAGACATCACAAGCCGCACGCCCTGAGCGCCCGGATCAACCGCAAGGCTTTCAGGCGCAGGCGCAGCATCACCAAACAAACTATCTTGATTATGGTCTTTCACCCCATAATGCAGCAAAAACTTAGCCAAACGATAAGCCAGCGTCGCCTTACCAATGCCCTTCGGCCCAGCAAATATCAATCCATGTGGCATGCGCCCGCTGTTAAAATGTTCCAAAAGCTTTTGCTCAACACCATCATGGCCCAGACAGAAATTCATAGCGCGGGGCGCGCCAAACTCTTCAGCCTCTTCAACGGCTTCCGATAAATCGGTTTCGATGATTTTCTCTTCCGGTTCGGTTGGTTCACCAAACAAATCCATTATGCGCCCAGTCTTTCAAGCGCCGCCGTTTTAATGGCTTCAGCCAGATCATCAATGCTCTGAGTTGCATCCAAAGCGCGGCAACGCTCTGGCTCATTCGCCGCGATATCCAGAAAGCCCTGACGGATTTTCTCGTGAAAACTTGTATCCATGCGCTCAAACTTATCTTCCGTCTGGGCTGCATCGAGAATTTCAGCAGCTAAACGCCGCTCAGAGCGCGAAAGCCCCATTTTGGGCTCTACATCGAGAATGAACGTCAAATCAGGGCCAAACCCGCCAAGCACCATATCATTCAGCTCTTCCATCTTCGCCAGATCAAACCCGCGGCCATAGCCCTGATAAGCGCGCGTGGAGTCAGTAAAGCGATCACTGATCACGATCTTGCCCTCCTCCAGAGCAGGGCGGATAATTTTATCAACATGCATGACCCGCGCGGCGAACAGCAGCAAGCACTCGGCCATTGATGACCAATCGCCGCCCTCGCGCTGGACAATAAACTCGCGGATCTTCTCCGCCTCCGGCGTACCGCCCGGCTCGCGCGTTGTGATCACCTTGTGCCCAGCCGCCGTTAAGGTCTGCGCAAGACGGTTAATCTGCGTGGTTTTTCCGCTACCTTCGCCGCCTTCGAATGTGATAAATAAGCCACTCATCGCTTTACTATGCTCCATAACCAGCAATTAAATATTTTGCACGCGTTATTGCTGCGCTAAAGAAGCCCTGCGCTTCAACCGCTTGCGCCGCATAAAGCGGAACCGTGATCACCTGATCATACGGCAATTTAATCTCTAACGTGCCGACCTCTTGACCCTGTGCAATTGGGGTAATCAAAGGCCCCTTATATTTTACCGTAACCTCAATTGCCTTTTCGCCGCCCTTCGGCAAGGTCACCACAATCTCTTTACCAACATTGAGATCAACAGTATTTTCTCTACCAAGTGCAACGGGCGCTTGATCAACCACGTCACCGGCGCTGAGAAGCGTATGGTTCTTAAAACGCTGCAATCCCCACTCCAAAAGTGCGCCAGACTCTTCCGCGCGCGCCTGCGTGCTGTCCAGGCCATTCACCACAATAATCACACGACGCCCGCTCTGCGTCCCAGAGCCCATCAGGCCGTAACCGCCAGCCTCAGTATGTCCCGTCTTAATACCGTCCGCCCCGATATTTTTGTAAATCAGTGGGTTGCGATTAGCTTGCGTAATATTATTGTAAGTAAATTCACGCTCGCTGTAATATTTATAATATTCAGGAAAATCTCTAATGATCGATTTCGCCAGAATGGACAGATCTTCTGCCGTTGAATAATGATCCGGATCAGGCCAGCCGCTCGCATTCATAAAGTTACTGCTCGCCATACCAAGCGCTTTTGCATGCTCATTCAGCACATCAGCAAACTCGGCCTCGTTACCCTTCAGTCCCTCAGCCAAAACAATCGTCGCGTCATTGCCCGACTGCACAATAACCCCGCGGATGAGGTCTTCGACTTTTACGCGTTTATTCACCTCAACAAACATCTTTGAACCGCCCTTACGCCACGCCTTCTCGCTGACAATAAACGTATCATCCAATGATATCTGCCCGCTTTTAAGCGTATCAAACACCGCATACATACTGATCACCTTGCTCATGGACGAGGTCGGCATACGCTCCTGCGCGTTTTTGGCAAACAGTACGGCGCCCGTATCATAATCAACGACAATAGCCTGCTTAGCCTTTGTTTGAATAGAGACTTGCGCATGCGCAGCTAAAGGAAGGATAAGAATAAATGCAAAAATGAAAAAATATTTGGTCATGGCTTTAATAAAGCAGCTTATGCGCGCTGATACAACCACCAGAATGCAGTCTAAGCCTTATCAATCAACAACAATCATCGCATTACCGCGACCACTATCCGCCAGATTAGCCAGCACGATATCCGCTTGGCGCACATCACTGATTGGCCCAATGCGTACGCGATAGAATTGTTTACCATCAACCAGCGCCGGATAAACATCCGCCTGCCCAAATTCAGCAATAGAGCTGGCAAGCGTTTGCGCATTGGCCTGATTTCCAAATGATCCAGCCTGCACATAAATATTGGCAGGCCCCACAGGCAGCTGTTTTACCACAGGATCAGGCAAGAAATTTCCGTCCTTCACGTGTCCTGTAATGTCTCGTGCGGCGAGTGTTTGGCTCTCAACCGGTTGCCCATATACCTGCTCAAGCGGCGGGCTATAGCTTGCCGTTTCGATAACCGGTGATGATGTAGGCTTGGCCACTACAGGGCGAACCCGCCCCTGCGTGCGCGCCAAACGGTTTTCATTCATCGCCACTTCCACGCCGCTCGTATCCTCTCCGCGCTTGGCGGCCTGGGCAATGGCCATGCTTTCCTTGGATAGCACCTGCACCTTAACCTTTGCCACACCCTTATTCTTAAAGCCAAGTAATTCTGCCCCGCGCTTGGAGACATCAATAATCCGCCCGCGCTTAAACGGTCCGCGATCATTCACCCGCAAGATAATCGAGCGCCCATTTTCAAGATTTGTTACGCGCACAAGCGACGGGATCTGGAGCGTCCTGTGCGCCGCCGTCAGCTCACTCATATCAAAAATCTCGCCATTCGCGGTTTTCTTGCCATGGAAATTCGGCCCATACCAAGACGCTATGCCGGTTTCGCTGTAATTATAGCTTTCCTGCGGCACATACCGCTTACCCGCAATTTCATATGGGTTCCCGACCTTAAAGCTCCCTTCACTGCTCGATGATCGTCCCTCAACCGCCCTTTTCACCGCATGCGATACCAGCTGCGTTTCTGTACAGCCTGTAATGAAAAAGACAGAAGCAAAAAGAAGAAAAAGCGTATTGCGCATCGAATTCCAATAAAAGTTTATGTTAACGAGAAATGTCATCCGAAAGAAGGCCCACGGAAGTGGCAAAATAGGTCGATTTATTCCACTTCATAATAACACGATAATTATCGTAAGCCAAGAATGCCCTGCCACCGACGCCATCAGGGACAACAACAGAGGCCTTCATGCCAACGCTCACAGGCAGGGCCGTTCCATCTGGCAGCGTAACGCCCATTCCGGCCCATTGCTTCAATGACTTCTTTGTATCAAGCCCGGTTAAGTTTTTCTGAAACCCTTGCGGCAGCTTAACCTCACGCCCCCAACGCTCATCCGCATTCCAGCCGCTTTTGCTCAAATAATTTGCGGTAGAGGCAAACACATCAGGCAAGCTGGTCCAAATATTGCGCTTCCCATCACCGTTACCGTCCACAGCAAAAGCATGAAAGCTGCTGGGCATAAACTGGTTTTGCCCCATCGCCCCAGCCCATGATCCCTTCATCTTTGCCGGAGCTATATGCCCCTCATCCAAAATTTTAAGGGCGTTCATCAGCTCTTTTCTGAAAAAGCTGCTCCGGCGCCCGTCATAGGCCAAAGTCGCCAACGCAGGTACAACGCCAAATCCACCCGTATTATTGCCATAGCTCGTCTCAATACCCCACAGAGATACAATCACATTTGCCGGCACACCATACTTTGCACTGGTTCTATCAAGCAACGCCTTATGCTGCCGATAAAGCGCGCGGCCATCATTGATCCGCTTTTGACTGATAACGCGATCATAGTACTGAGCGTAGGTCATTGTGCCCTCAGGCTGTTTCCTATCCAGCTCAATAATGCGCGGAATAGGCTTCACATCCACAAATGCCACATCAACAATATTGGCTGAAATGCCCTGCGCCAAAGCATCACGCTTAAGATCAACCAGCCATTGGTCAAACGGTACAGATGCTTGCGCAACCGTTACTTGAACAAAACACAACAGAATAAATAGATACGACGTTTTTTTAAAGTCATTTATCATTTTTTTTCAGTCTTCTTAATCGTTTCACCTTTATACAGCTTAGACATTACCTCAAAGATAAACGCAGTGCTCCACCCAAACAAAATAAAACCATTGGCAGATTGAAACGCACTCAATAATCGCCAATCCATACCGAGCACCAAATCCCCGTACCCCACGGTTGTAAAGGTTGTTGTCGAAAAATACAGCGCAGCTTCAAGGCTCGAAAACGTACCAATCACAATATAAACAATGGCCCACACCCAAACCTCAATAATATGTGCAAGAAAAACGCCTAAGACAGTAACCACCAACATCGGAATTTTCCAAATACGGCGAAAGCGCTTGAAAATCTTTGGACCTATACGCTCAAGCAGAATCATAAGCCGATCTAACGCCACAGCATGGATCAACACGGTAATACAAATCAAGAAAGCTCCTATCAAAAACTGAATAAGCACAAATAATTCCTTTTTCCTCTAGACAGAGATACTAAAATATCGGTAAACAATGAAGCGCTTAAACAGCGTCAACCAAAGCGACTAACATATTTTTGCGGACAGATGGCAGAGTGGTTGAATGCACCGGTCTTGAAAACCGGCAAGGGTGCAAGCCCTTCCAGGGTTCGAATCCCTGTCTGTCCGCCATTTTACAGCTCACCACGAGCAATTCCCCCTTAATCAGCAATCTTGAGCTGCTGCTCAATCAAGGCAATCAACCTCTCTGGTCCATACATGCTCCGCGCCCTCTCTGGGATGTGAACCATCTTCGAAATCATCGTCAGGCACAAAATCACTCATATCAATGTATTTAACTTGGGGCTGACATAGAAGATTAAGATTGATTGTGCATTCACTTACTAAAACTCCGGTGAATTAAGATGTTATAGAACCAAGAATTTCAGAAAATTGTAATCGTACATTTTCCCGACTAAAGTTATCCGGTAACAAAGAAGGTCCAAACACTTTGCTTGATTTTGGCCGCACCTTTTGCATCGCGTTAATAAAATTCGACATGCCAGCCACGACAGTTACAGCGCCACTTGAAGCATGCCTTGAAATTTCATCAATACCACCAGACTCTTTTGTAGCAATTACAGGCGTACCGCAAGCTAATGATTCCAAAACAACATTCGGCAACCCCTCCCACCTTGATGGCATTAAAAAACAATCAGCAGCAGCATAATGTGGCCACGGATTATCACTCAATCCCGGTAATTGTATTTTACCATCAAGTCCCTTTTCTTTAACAAGGCGCTCGAGATTTTGACGTTCCGGCCCCTCCCCTAAAATAGTTAATACCCAGTCATAATCTGGATTCATATCAGATAAGGCATTGAGTAATTGATCAAATCCCTTTTGATAATGCAATCGACCAGCAGCGATAAAGTGAACCCTTCCCTCATGGCGCTCCTCGCCTTGCTGAAGAGGCTCATCTTCCTGTGCTCTAATACAATCATGATCTACTGGATTATGAAGAAGCACATGATTTTTACAGCTCATCCCAAGATCTAGCTTAAATTCATCTATAATAATTTGCGCAGGACTAATCACTCTGTCTGCCAAGGGGTAAAGGATTTGATAAGCCTTCTTAATTAAGAAAGCTAAGCGAGGGTGCTGATTAAATATAAAAGAAGGCGTGATCGCCTCCCTGACGATGAAACGTGTTTTTGGAAAGAGTGGCTTAAGTATAAGGATAATAAAATTCATATGTGCCATCGTCGAAATCACAATATCTGGCTGAAGCTCTTTCAGCTTAAAATAAAGCTTTGGTAGAGATAAGGACACACGATTGCTTGATAAGCTGTGAAAAGGAATATTGCTCGCGATAGCCGGCCTCATCGGACCTTCATCACTAACCGTAACAAAGGTCGGGGTGTACTCTATATTATCCAATGTATTAGCTAACGTTATCAAAACGCGCTCTGCTCCACCTGCCGTCATAGCCGGCAAGACAAAAACAGCTTTGATTTTTTCTTGTGCGTTCATCATTTCCTTAAATTATTACCCACCCTATGAAGAATGATTTACCTCATACCACGCCTGAAACATTAATATACCCCACAAAGCATAACTCCAGTCTTTTCCACCAGAAAGATGTTCCTCCCATTTTTGTCGTATAGCGGCTGGATGAAAAAACCCCTCTTGCTTTAGACGCTCTTCATCCAGCAAAGCTTCAGCCCAATCTTTTAGTGGTCCCTTTATCCATTCCCCATGTGGAATACCAAACCCCTGTTTCGGCCTATCATAAAATGACCTCGGCACGTAACGCTCAAGAAGACTCTTCAATAACAACTTACCGCCATTATGATCAACCTTCATTGATATGGGTACCCTCCAGGCATACTCAATAACCTTGTGGTCCAACAGAGGCGCTCTCGTTTCTAGTGAGGCCGCCATGCTGGCGCGGTCAACCTTCACAAGGATATCGTCCGTCAAATAAGACGTCATATCCATATACATCATTTTGTTCATAAAAGCCCCCACATCAGGAACATCATGAAACGCACTCACGACAGGCTCTTCTCCAGAGACAACAAGCTCTTCAGGAGCGCTCCAATACGACATCATGGATCTATAAAATTGCTCTTCATCGCCCTTCAGTAGAATCTCAATCTTTTCTGCCTTTGAAGACAGAGGCGAAAAATGGAGCATCTTCATCAAAATCGGGTGCATTATTGACGGCACTTTACTGAGTATAGAGACCGCCTTATTCGCTCGATGATAGCGATCATATCCAGCAAATCCTTCATCGCCACCATCACCGGAAAGAGCGACCGTTACATCTTGCCTTGCCAAGCGCGACACATGATACATCGGAATTTGTGACGGATCTGCGAAGGGCTCATCGAACATAAAAGGAATATCAGGAATAACATTTCGTGCCTCCTCGGCTGTCACAAAATACTCCACGTGGTCCGTTCCCAAATGTTGAGCAATGTCCTTCGCAAAGGGCGCCTCATTATATCCAGATTCTTCAAATCCAATACAAAATGTTTTGACGGGGTTTTGTGCATTTTTTTGCATAATGGCCGTAACAAGTGAAGAGTCTATTCCCCCAGACAAAAAAGACCCCAACGGTACGTCAGAAATCATGCGTTCAGCAACGGACGTATTTAAAATGCTATCTAGTTCATTTAAAGCATCATCAAAAGGCGGATTATACGAGCTAGACACCCCCTCCTCAGCGATAGCCTTTAAATCCCAATATAGCTCTGGCTGCACATCACGTGAGCTACCTTCAGACAAAGAAATGAAAGATGCTGCCGGCAGCTTATAAATCCCTTTGTAAATAGACCACGGTGTCGGCACATAATTATGACGAGTATATACAGAAAGGACATTACGATCGATTTCAGGCACAAAATCAGGATGCTTACGCAACGCTTTTAACTCAGAGCCAAAAAGGAATGTTTGGCCGCTCCAGCCATAGTAAATAGGTTTTTTGCCCATCCGGTCACGCGCCAAATGCAAAACACGCTCCTGACGATCCCATAAGGCAAAAGCAAACATCCCATTTATTTCTGTTAAAGCGTGCTTTAGGCCCCATTCCTCGATGGCCGCCAACAATACTTCAGTATCTGACGTTCCACGAAACCTATGTCCCTTACCTTCCAATTTTGGCTTTAAAGATAAGAAATTATAGATCTCTCCATTAAACGTTATAACATAGCGCCCCGAGTGAGATTCCATGGGCTGGTACCCCAGTTCACTTAAATCAATAATCGCAAGCCTTCTATGTGCCAAAGCTATGCCAGCCTCTTGGTCAACCCAGATACCCGCACCATCCGGACCACGATGCGACAAAACATCGTTCATCCCTGATACTGTCGAAGACAAAGCATCAGCGTTCAAATTTTTTCCTATATCAATAAAGCCAGCTATACCGCACATAAAAGATTATCCCACACCTTCATAATTTGATTTTGACTATATGTGCTTTGCACCTCTTTCGCTGCCCCGCCTAAGTCTTCGCATAATGTCCTGTCTTACATCAGCGCCACCAAAGCAGAGGCTAATGCATCAACATCATCAACCGGAACCAATATTCCATTTTCTCCGTCTCTAACAATTTCCTCCGGCCCAAAAGGGCAGCGGGTTGATATAACAGGCAAACCGCAAGCCATAGCCTCCATTAAAACATTGGGGAATCCTTCGTAACGAGACGAAAGAACGAAAAGATCACTACGCTTCATGACATTGTAAGGAGATTGCGAAAACCCAGGTAATTGAACTTTTTCTGAGATATCCAATTCAACAATCAGCTTTTCTAAATTTCTTCGCTCTTCCCCCTCTCCCCAGATTTCCAATGACCAGTCGGGAAAGTTCACAGAAAGACGAGCAAACGCTCTAATCAAAACATCAAAGCCCTTTTGTTCACTTAGGCGGCCCATCGCGCATATAAGGGCGCTCCCACCCCTATCTTCACCGCACTCAGGCTGAGGAGCAACAAAATTTGGGACAACAACAGCATTTCTGCTAACAAACCTAGGATAGCGCTGCAATACAGCTTTAGTTTGGACAACAAGAAAAGAAGAGAATGGATAGGTAATATTTCTTAAAAAGCGCCAAATGCGCCCATAACCATACGACTTAGGGTCAATACGGTCTGAAATAATAACAGGAATACTCAGCCCCACTGAGCTGATGATAGAAAGAACGTTAACATTTTCCATGAAAGATAATACAACATCAGGCTGCTCCTCCTCAAAAACATCGCGCAGCTTTTTAAGGCGCGCCATGTTATCCCAAACCGCATTCTTACTTTTACCTAAAACGCCCAAAGGCCTTAATGTCACAGCCTTTGATAATGGAAAAGAGATAGGAGAATCCTTACCTGCCAAGGTAGCGACAACGATGTCCTCACCTTTATCCGCCCAATAACTTGCCATAGAGCACACAACACGCTCAGCACCACCACCATCCAGCGAAGAAATAACAAACATTTTTTTAGAAGAACCTGTGCTCATGCATGTTGCTTTTTATCTGTATCAATTCCTCTCTCAGTTAAGAGAGGTTCGTGCATTTTATAAACATGATCAGCAATCTCTAAAATAGCCGCATTATGCGATATGGCGAGTACAGCCATCTCTTTAGATAACGCTTTCACCGTTTTCAATATCCGCTTCTCCGTATCTGGGTCCAGGGCACTGGTCGCTTCATCCAGGACCAAAATTGAAGGCTTGTTAATGATTGCTCTAGCGATGGCAATGCGCTGTCTCTGGCCACCAGAAAAGCGTGAACCACGCTCCCCGACAATAGTATCCAGCCCGTCTTCCAAATCCTTTACAAACTCCCATGCGCCAGCCATCTCCAATGCTTTTCTGACATTTTCATCAGTGAATTTTTCATCATTTAATCTAATGTTGTTCAAGAGAGTATCATGGAAAAGCAACACATCCTGAGGCACATAACCGACCATTTGTCGCCACTGGGACAGATTCACATCAGCCAAGGAATGACCATCAATCTTGATGTCTCCGGCGCTGGGCTGATAGAGCCCAATAAGCAAATCAACCAAAGTTGTCTTTCCCGTGCCAGATGGCCCATAAATAACTTGCAGTGTTTTAGCCGGTATTTTCAAAGATACGTTTTTTATAATATCTTCACCACCATAAGAAAAGGATACATCCTCAACAGTGATGCAGTCCTCAAGCGTTGGTTTAATTGTTCCCGAAAAGTTTTCTCTAGCTTCAATTGCCGCATCAACCTTACTCTGCAGCGCTTGCATAGCACTCTCATTGGCAGCCATGCTCTGATATGATCTTTGTGCAGAAGACACGCGCATGATTGTTCGCAAAAACAACACAGCCATAAATAACAGCTCAGCCATCGGCAAATCACTGAACGTTAAAGCACCATAAAGCCCCCCAGCAATGAATATAACCATCAAAGGCTCTGACAAAACACCAAGGCTTTGATCAGCGATATCAAGGCGCCTTTGTGCCGACTGCAAATCATGTATATGTTTTTCTAAAATAGAATAAAGGTTCATCCCCTTACTCATCGCCTTCAAAGGCTTTGCCCCATAAAATGAATCTGTAATAAGGCTGAGAACATCATCATAAACCTGTGTCATCTTCGCTCCTGATCGACGCGCCTCTTTAATCAGAAAGCTTAAAGACAGCACCATAAACCCGCCAGCGCACACAGCTAAAACTGTTAGTTCCCACGACACAAGAAGGGCCAAAAGGCCATAAACAAAAATTTGAATAATGTATGAAAAGGCCTGACAGCCTTGCTTAAATGATATGGCCGCTCTTTGCGCTTCCGTACCTATAGCATTTGCTGTCGCGCCACTTTTAATGCCCACATAATGAGACCAACGCGCGCAAAAAAGATGGTAAATAAAGTTTAGCCTTAAGTCGGCACAAACATGTGAAGCGGAATACGCCACCTGTATAAAAGCCAGCATATTTACAGCCGCCTTTAAACACATCGCGCCAACAATGAAAAGTAACGCAGTCAAAACCGTGGGCTCAAAGCCTAACGTATCAAATATAAAATGAGCTGTATCTGCTAAAAATCCGGTCTGCGTTTGCCCTTGATCAATTAAAATTGTAATCAGTGGCAAAAGGGCAATAATACCAACACCCTCAAGAAATCCCGCCAATGTCAGGGATCCAATCATTAACCCACCCCTCACGGGATAGGCGCGAATAAAATAGGCAAAGGTTTTCCAGCTTTTCATCATAACTTGCCAACAGTAAACACAATCCATATATTGGCAAAGTAAAATGTGAAATTACTAACTTTTTAAAGCGGTCATTTTTATGGACACAGACAGGCTATCAAAAAAAGAAGAGTGGGCAGATGAATGGGCTCAGGCCGATGTAATGTTGGAATTTGATCCGAATACTGTTTTTTTTAGGGATATACACAAGCTATGTCAGCGCCACTTACCTTTTGACAAGACGATGAGATGTTTGGAGGTGGGCTGCTATCCCGGCACATACATGTGGTATTTTAATAAATATTTTGGTTATCAAGCGTCAGGTATTGAATATGTTGATGAATGTATCGAGCCCTGCAAGAAATTCATGGAAACGCTCGGCGTTGATGCAGACGTCATACATGATGATTTTTTTGAGTATGAACCAAATGATGAGCTCTGGGATGTTGTTGTAAGCTTTGGGTTTATCGAACATTTTCATGACACGCAAGCTGTCATTCAGCGCCATCTTGATATGGTTAAGCCTGGCGGTTACTTGGTGTTAGTCATTCCCAATCATGCGGGACTAAATGGACAAATCATGAAAATTATGGATGAAGAGAAATATGAAATTCATAACCTGATGCCATATAAGCAGATGGAAGCAGCGCTGAACAAAACAAAGCAGGCTAAAATATTAGAAGGTGGCTATTATGGCCATATTGGATTTTGGAATGCTTGCCTTTATCCGGCGATACAAAAATGGCCAAAGCTACCGTACTTGATGGTTCAAAAGCCACTGGCTCTTTTGGAACGCTTAGGGGCATACATCGTTCCTAACACCCCTTATTTATCGCCAAATTCTGCGCTGATTGCCAAAAAGCTGTAGCGCCTTAGGATTTCAAACCATGTCCCAGCTTAATAGCTCTCCCGCCTTAATATCTCGCACAGCCCTTTTCCCAGAAATCATATCAGCAAAGCGAATATGTATCCCACCTGTAGGTCTTAAAGAATCAACATTACCTTGTCCATCTGGGGCAAACTGCAACAGTTCTCCGGCTTTAACGTCTTTTACAATCCAAAGAGAAGGCCGCAACTGACGACTTGCAAGCTCTTTTTCAGTTGGGTCAAAACACACCTGTCCATGTGTACGCAAAGCCGCCACGCGCTCGTCCTCATTGCCATACTCAACAGCGCCATCACGCTCATAAGCGCGAATCATATCAACCATTTTTTTGAGCTCATCAGGCTCTCGCGAAAACGGCCAGTCAAAGCCACCTTCGTCGTTTTTGTTTAACGCTTGCGCCTTCCCGCGATCAAGCAACAGGTGTACTTCAATAATTTTAGCACCCATCTTCACCGCCTCTAATGGCGTCACATGTGCCATCGGGGATTTGTAATTTTTATCATCCGCAAAAATAGTGTGGTCAGATTGTCCAGGAACGACGTCAAACATATCTTCAATAACAGGGATAGTATTTAAATTTGCTTCATCAAATGAGGCTGGATAACCGCTATTACAATGCAAAACGGCAAGATCCTTAGCACCATGAGTGCGCAGTGTATCAACCGCTTCACGGATTTCCAAATAAGTAGTCATGCCATTAGAAATGATGATCGGCTTGCCGGTTTTAGCCACTTTTTCCAAAAGCTTAGTATCCACAACCTCAAAACTAGCAATCTTGAAAGCAGGCGGATCAAATTGCATAAGGTGGTCAACAGCCGTTTCATCAAAAGGACTAGAAAAAAGATGAATACCATTATCCTGCGCCACCCTTAAAAGATCCCCATGCCAATCCCACGGTGTCTGTGCCTTTTCATAGAGCTTATAGAGGTCAATTTCTGACCACATTGTCCCTTCAGCCCGTTGTTCAAAATTTCCCGTCATTGTTGACGGTTTATAGGTTTGAAGCTTCGCCGCATCTGCGCCGGCTGCCGCAGCGGCCTCTATTATTTTGCGCGCTTCATCAAAATCACCTTCATGATTACAGGACACCTCAGCAATAATGTAGCATGGCGCATCGCCGCCAACCGTGCGGTTTTCTATCTTAAATGATCTGCTCAACTGACAACCTTTTCTTGAATCTTACTAACATAGGTATCAAACCCGTCGCTTAATAAAAACTCTATTCCTGCCTTATCGGATGCATAATGCATGCTTCCAGCTTGAACTAATTGCGGCGTCTTTAACACCTTAGCCGCCCTAATATCACCCCATGAATCATAAAAAAGCTGCACAATGGCATCTTGCAGCTTTTGATATGATGTGGATAGCGTTTCATCATCCCCCATAGGCACTTCCTTTTGAACCAGAATATCTCCGGTATCTATACCTTCATCTATACTGTGAATAGTTACCCCCTTAGGCGTATCATCAATCCAGCTCCATATATTCGGATCAGCTCCCCTGTTCCACGGCAGATAAGAAATATGCAGATTTATAAACGGACAAATCCCAAGAATATCGCTTTTTAAAATATGGCGATAACCATAGGACACGCCCATCTCTATTTTATGTTCGGCCAAATACTCAGGCGTAATTTTATCCTGCACAACAAGCCACTGATCTCCAGCTTCTTCAAGCGTCGGTGTTAAGTGCTGAGCATATGGCGAGAGCACTAAAATTCGCATATCACACCTTTTGTCTCTATTCGCTGAACTAAACGTGCCACACCTTGACCATCAGACACCCCCGCTGCCTTTATGCCCATCTCGGCAACAATGGATGGTGTGTTTTGTAATCGCTCAACAGCCTTAACAATATCTTCCGAAACAATATCTTTATAATGACCCACACTAATCGCAGCTCCCCTTGCAACAATTTCTTGAATAATTTTACGTTGATTATCCGCAATTTCTATCACCAATGTCGGCAAACCAAGGCAACACCTTTCCCAACTCGCCGTCCCGCCAGCGCCAATGGCTAAATCTGCACTGGCCATAAGAGAGGCAACATCTTCAATACCAGCATAAACATTTATATTATGATGAGAGTTTTGTGTCAGTCCCTTGATAAGCTCCAGGTGCGGCGCATTTGCCCCCATAATCACATCAACATCCAAAGAACCAGCCAGCCCCTCAAGCGCCTCAAGAACCAAGCCTGTAACATTATCTTTATCGCCAGCCCCTAACATAACCAAGACTTTGCGGATATCGCCTACGGCACTTTTCCGGCGACCAAGCGACTCTTCTCTCTTTTCTGCGAATTGAGGGCGTAAAAGAGCATATCGAGCCCCAGTCATAACGTCACAATGCTCAGGCACAAGGTCTTTATAATCATTTGCTGATCGACCAAGCGTTTGATCCATAAGGAGATCACAATCATGCCTGCGATCAGCCAAATCATCTATCACAAGAATATGCTTCGCCCAGGCACGACATCCAGCCTCATATTTATCATCTAAGGCATAATGATCAACGACAAGCAGATCTACTTCATAATCAGGCACGCCAGTGGAAATAACCTGATGCTCAGAGCGAAGTAAAAATGGCATCATTTCAACGGTTGCCTCTGTGCAAGCAAAAGAGCATTGCCAACCCGAATGAGATAAAGCATCCGCTAAGGTTAAGCACCGCATAACATGCCCACCACCAATAAAGGATGAAGCATCCGCACGAAAAATAACATTCAACATATTAAAATATTTCACCCTGACTATATGCGGAAACCCTATTCTTTCTTTCCATCGGCTATGATATATAATACCCCCATGAAAAGTACAAAGCCAATAGTTTATGTTCTGGGTGTTTCCGGTCAATTTTATTTAGCCGAGGCACTATCAAAAGAGTTCGATAGACCGGTCATTGGAATAACGAATTACACGCGAATAGAAGAAGAAATTACACCCGAAATTCGGAACATTTTTGATACAATATATTCCCTTCCAGATTTTTATTTTGCTCACAAAAAAGAACTTGAGCAAATGGATGCGGCAACTTTCGATAAAACTTTTTCTAAACTAGAAAAAAAACTCAGTATACAAAACAATACGGCGTTAGCACAACACGACCGTGGACTAAGGTGGGCTGAAGACTATAAGAAAGTGAAAGTTCATCAACTCGCCACAATGATGTTTGTTGACGATTTTTTAAACAAAGTAACCCCCGTTTTTGTAATGGATGGGGTTGTTACATATTTACATCTTGTCTTACGCGCAGCCTGTACACAGAAAAATATTCCATATCCCCTAACACAAAACAGCCGACTTAACGGGCATATCAACGCACTTCACATCAATGGACAACATCTGGGATTGCAAGAGTGCTTCAAGGATTTAGAAAACGGAAAACAAACATATATCACCAATGAAGCCATCAAAACGGCAGACAAATTATTCCAAGCCTTCATAGAAACCCCCGTTCGCCCGGCCTATGCTGTCAATAACTCAGTCGTCAAACTTAGTCTCACAAAAATATTCAGCAATCTGCGTCAAACATTACAACTAAAAAAGTTATTTCCCCATCAAAGAGTTGTCGAGTTTGATCGTGCCTTTCATTATGAAGCACACCCGCTTACATATCTAAAGAATGGTTTGCTGGGTAAGTACAGACGCCTAGAACAAAAGCTGAAAAAAGCCTTTGATGACGCACCAGACATGGATACACCTTTCATCTATTTACCTCTCCACTATGTACCAGAAGTAAGTGATATGTATTTTGGTAGCGCCTATGACCACCATAGTGGATTTGTTGCACAATTTGCCAAGCACATACCTTCCGACTGCCAGCTATACGTAAAGGAGCACACCTCCATGCTCGGACAACGGCCCACGGCTTTTTATAAAAAATTAAACTCTATATATAACGTCCGCATCATCGCGCCCTCGGTCGACACATTTGAATTAACAAAAAAGGCACGCGCTGTTGCCGCTGTTACAGGCACAGCAGGGTGGGAAGCCTTTTTGCTAGGCACCCCCGTTATCGCACTCGGGAATGTCTTTTATAATTTTCTTCCTGGCGTCTATAAGGCATCTATTAATGATCAATTTCATGATGAATTCATAGACTATCTCGACAACTTTAAACCCAACAAAAAAGAGCGACTCAACGCATTCCGTGCCTTTTATGCCACCTGCGGCAAAAGCAAAAATGGAGATATTGGCAATGAGGTAACCCAGGATGGGGCTCGCGACAATGCTATTCTTTTCGCCAAAGCCATGCGGAAATACATCGAAGAATGGGGGTATACTATTAATGGCAATTTTGACAACGACTTGCTAAACACGCCCAAACGAGGTGCTGCGTGAAGAATGTGCTAAAATTAGGTGTCATTGGGTTAAGCGAAGGCAATGGACATCCTTACTCTTGGTCTACAATTTTTAATGGCTACAATCCTGATGAAATGAAAAAATCAGCCTTTCCAAACATTGTGTCTTACTTGAAAAAACAAAAATTTCCCGAAGATCAAATAACGGATGCCACCATCAGTCACGCTTGGACACAAGACCCAGCCATTACACAAAACATCGCTGAAAGCTGTAACATCTCCAATACACCTGAAAATTACACCGACTTCATAGGCGAGGTCGATGCGATTTTGCTGGCCAGAGACGATCACGAAAACCACCATGAGATAAGCAAGCCGTTCTTAAACGCCGGACTACCAATATTTATCGACAAACCTCTCGCAACGTCATCTCAAAGCGCTAATGATATTTTTGATCTTCAAACCTATGAAGGGCAAATTTTCACATGCTCCGCGCTACGCTTTGCTGAAGAGTTATATCCCTCACCGCAAGAGCTTCAGGAAATAGGACCCATAACCCATATTATGGGCTCAACAGTTAAATCATGGGACAAATACGCAATACATTTGATTGAGCCAGTCATTAACTTTTTAGGGTTCAATTCAAATATTTCAGAGATAAAAACATCAAAGATAGGCGAGACAGTCTCCGTAATAGCCAAATGGGATAATGACATCATCACAGAGTTTCAAGCTATGGGCCACAATGTTAAAAAAGGCCCCATCCGTATCACCTATTACGGTGAAAATGGATATGTTACGAAAGAGTTTACGGATCCCTTTTCAGCCTTTAAAACAGCATTAATGCATTTTGTAGAAACGGTGCGTAGCTCCACTATAGCCATACCAAAAACCGAGACACTCAAAGTAATAAATATAATCGAAGAAGGCCTGAAATGATCACCCCTCCTGATGAGCTATATAAACGCTACGAAAAGTCCTTTGCCCTGCAGAAAAAATTTCATGCGCTCGTTCCCGGTGGGTCCCACACCTATTCCAAAGGTGAGGATCAACAGCCCCATTTATCACCAAAGTTAGTGTCTCATGCCAAGGGCGCCCTATGCTGGGACGTTGATGGTAATGAATATATCGATTGGATGATGGGCAACAGAACCTTTGTTCTTGGGCATGCCTACGATGCTGTTGATCAAGCCGTGATAGAGCAAATCAGCAAGGGAACCAATTTTTCACGTCCAGGCCTTCTTGAATATGAGGTTGCTGAATATCTGGTCGACCTCTGGCCCGTTGCAGAAATGGTGAAGTTTGGCAAAAACGGCTCCGACGTTACACATGCTGCCGTTAAGCTATCGCGCGCCTATACCGGACGAAACTATATCGCGAAATGTGCCGAGCATCCCTTCTTCAGCACTCATGACTGGTTCATCTCAACAACGCCCTGTAATCGTGGAATACCTAGTGAAATCAAAGATTATGCTCTTAACTTTAAGTATAATGATATCCAAAGCGTAGAAGATTTATTCGCCGCCCACCCCGATGACATCGCATGTATAATTCTTGAACCCGTAAAAGACGTTGAACCCCACGATAATTTCTTACAAAAACTAAAAAACCTCTGCGACAAAAACGGTACTATCTTAATTTTTGATGAGATGATTTCCGGTATTCGCTTTGACTTACTCGGCGCGCATCACCGCTGGGGCGTTTATCCGCACCTCGCAACCTTTGGTAAATGTGTAAGTAATGGGTATTCTTGTTCCGTATTAGCTGGTCAAAAGGACATCATGGAGATCGGCGGTATTTTCCATGATGAGGTGCGTACATTTCTGCTGTCCCAAACGCACGCCTCCGAGACTGTCGGCCTCGCCGCCATTATGGCTACATTGGAAGAATGCAAAAGAGTAAATGCGACGCAGCATATTTGGGACACTGGCAAAGCCTTCAAAAACGGTATGAATACCATTGCCGAGCAAGAAGGCGTTTCTGAGTTCATCAGCGCTGCAGGCTTTGATTGCAATCCCGTTTTTTCCTTTAAGGACAAAACTGGCGCGCCCTCTATGACCCTTATGACCTTATTTATACAGGAGTGTCTCGCCCGGGGCATCATGGCATCATGGCTTACAGTTACCTACTCTCACACACCAGAGCACCTAAAACGCACCTTTGAAGTGTTCAGCGAGGTCATGAAAAGCTTAAAGCCCATTCTTGAAAATGATGACGTTGAAAATATTTTAGTTGGCGACCCTATAAAGCCCGTTATGCGGACCTATAATAAATGCCTCCAAAGACAATGCGGGCTTCTTCACAAAGACGCTCCAAAAGCCGCATGCTGTTCGGAATAACGCTATGATTAACGGTATTATCCAAGCCCGCACAGGGTCCAGCAGACTCCCCAACAAAGTCCTTAAAGACTTAGGTGGCATGACGGTTATTGAACGGATCGTCAAACAAGTGCGTGGGGCCCAAAAACTTGACCACATCATCCTCACAACCTCGGGCCATCCCCGCGATGACGTGCTGGCCCAACACGCAAAAGACATTGGCATAGAGGTCTATAGAGGAGATGAAGACAAAATAATGCACCGCCTTCTTGGCGCAGCAGAAACCTGTGAAACGCATATCGTTGTACGCCTGCTCGGGGATTGCCCGCTCATTGACCCCAAGCTTATTGATGAAGCAATCGACACACTAACAAAGAATCCAGACCTAGACATGGTAACGAACCAAAATCCTCACACATTCCCTGATGGCTATGATATTTCAGTCATGAGCATAGAATCTCTGCGGAAAGCATGTGCGGATATTGAAGAAAAAAACCGCCCTGAACACTTATCAGAGTTTTGGCGTGATGGAGCTCCATATCAATTTAAAAACATCACGGCCGCAGAAAATTACTTTGAGAATTACCGCCTTACGTTAGATTACGAAAAGGACCTCACCGTTTTGCGTCATGTTATAAAGGGCCTTCATGCTGAAAATCGTATCCTGTACTTAGATGACGTTTTAAATTACCTTCAAGCCAATCCCGATATTGCCAACATCAACAAGGAATACATATGACGAGCCCTGCAAAAGAAAAAATAAGTTACACCTCTAATTTTGACTATCATTTACGGCAATATAAAACGCCGTATCGCAGCACGGTGTCTCTGATTGAATACCTAAAGAACAATATTGATACAAATGACGTTAAAAGAGTTCTGGATCTCGGGTGTGGCGGTGGCGCTAATATTCATTGGCTTAAAGAAGCCTTTCCAAACTGGAAATTTGTGGGCGTAGATTTTGACCCAAAAGCCGTTGAAGTCGCTCAGGAGCAAAACCCAACAGAAACATTCTTTTGCGAAGACATTTTAAATTTAAAAGACGCTCTTGAAAGCGGCCCCTTTGATCTTGTGCTTTCTATTCAAGTCGTGGTCACAGCGCCCTTCAGCCTTTATGATTTTCTTGATGCAGCCCTTCCCCTCGCAGGCCAACACCTCGTTTTAACCTCCCTGTTCTCCGAAGAATACTTCGAACAAGACACAATCCGGCGTGATTTAAAAAATAACAAAACATTTATCTATAAAATAGACTCTCTGAAACGTTTAGAGGATTTCATCGAAGATAAGAATGTCACTCTATCTTCAGAAGCCACCGAAATTGATGTAGACCTACCAAAGCCAGACCCTCTAACGCTTTCAACCTACACCGTAAAAACAGAAGATGGAAAGCGCATGCAAATCAGCCCTTATATGCTGATGCCTTGGTATACAGTCAAGCTATCGAAGTGATTTAACCTGCGCACGGGCTTCAAGAGCAATCGCCAATGACTTTAAAGCCTCGTCACCAGTAAGCAGATCTGAAGGCATGCCCGGCGCCTTTATCGCCGCAATGAAATTCTCCATCAAGGTGCGGTACATATTACCTGCATCTAAATCGCGATCTTCGTGGAGCACCTTCCACTGCTGCGCTTTCGCATCATACAAGCGGACCAGGCAGTGTTCAGGAGCCTTGCCTTCGCTCCGCCAAACTAGCGTCCCTTCTGATCCAATGATCTCACAGCCACGCCGCTTATATTGCTGCAGGTAATCCAGATGCACCTCACTGCGCACACCATTTTCATGACGAAGAACAAGCGCTGCATAATCCTCAACATCTATATCCAGGTTACTTCTTTTCGCTGCATCACACATCACGGAAGCTACATCACCAAAAAACCAGGATAGATAATCAATTTCATGAATGGCATCAAGAATAACACCGCCGCCTTCGCTTTCATGTGCGCAATACAGCGCCTTATAATCGCTATCAGGCCGCATATTCGGCAGATAATTACCGTACTGAGCGCGAGCATACATAACATCGCCAATACGCTCTAAATTTTGACGAAGCGTCGCAACCGCAGGATGAAACCGCATATTACAGGCAACAAAAACCTGACGCCCTAGTATCTTGGCTTGTTGCAGAAAGTCATCAACGTGCTCAAGGCTATTGGAAATGGGCTTTTCAATCAGCACGTCCGCGCCGCTCTCAATCACGTGGCGGGCCAGCCCAATATGCATTTTATGCGGCGTGGCAACCACGGCGCCATCTGCGCCCCATGCCAAAGCCTCCTCCAAAGAAGAAAAAGACCTTGCACCAACATGGCCGGCTAAGTCTCGCGAAAGCGTCGAGTTAAGGTCGAAAACAGCCACATCATCAGCCAAAGACACTGCATTTTCAGCATGCCTGCGACCAATAGACCCGCATCCGATAATGAGTATTTTCATGACGCACCTGGCGTTGGGATTAAGCCGCTTGAGATTTTTCCTCGGGCTGCATGAGATCACTAAAGCTTAAGCGTTCATCTTTCTCAAGATCCCTAACAAAAATAGAGTTCAAAAGACCTTCATATTGCTCAGGCCCAATACCGTAGCCGGGACGACGAAATTCCACCTCTACATCACTCAATTTTTGTCCCTTTTTAGCTGGTCCAGCCAAGAAGATGCTACGACGTATCGCATCACGCTTTTGACGCTCTGGCGCATGCAAAATTCGACGTGTATCCCCCATCGCCACCTCAAGGTCTCTCATGATTTTCACAAAAGCTGACATGTCAGCCGGCTCAAGAGACATAATATGTTCTACACTTGGCGTCATACGGTCCAAAGTAATCGTCTTTTCAACAAGATTGGCCCCCAGACTCACCGCAGCCACATCCATTTCCCACCCTGGCACATGATCAGAATAGGCGGCCGGATAACCAAACATTTGCTTCAATGTCTGGATGATCCGCAGGTTTACACTATCAATACGCGCCGGATACCCCGATGGGCATTGATGAACAATAATGTTTTCGTTCCCTTCACTGCGCACAGCATCAATGGCCATTTCAATTTCACCAAGCGTCGAGTTTCCAGTATCAAGCTGAATACACATTCCTGTCCGCGCAGCCCGGCGAATAAGCGGAATATGATTAACATCGCCAGACGCAATCTTAATAGAATGGCATTTCAGCTCCTCCATCAACTCAATTTCGTCTTCAAAAGTCGCAGTCGCAAAAAACGCCAGACCGAGCGTGTCACAAAGCGCCTTAACCTCTCGCCACTCATCCTTCGTTAATGCCCGGCGACAAAGAATGTCATAAAGGGGCTCCGTTACCGTCTCCGTTTTGCCTGTTTCTCGATCGACCAGAATATCATAACTAAAAGGCTGCTTCTTATCAGCAACAAGGCGCTCTGGATCAACAATTTGAAATTTCACCGCATCTGCACCCGCTTCCGCCGTCAGCTCAACAAGCTTCTTCGCTGTTTCTATACCATCATGCGTTGGGCCAGCCTCAAATGTAATAAAGCATGGGTGACCATCTCCAATTTTCTTATCGCCAAAAGAAACAGTTTTTTGTTCAGTGTACATATTTAAGAGGCTCCAATTGCTTGTTTAAGTTGCTCAACGACCAGATGCACATCGCTATCCTGCATCGCCGGGAATAACGGAAGAGATAATGTGTGCTCATAATAGTGATCAGCGCCCGGCAATACAACATCGCCATATCGTTTTTTATAGTAAGGCTGCGTATGAACGGGAATATAGTGCACTTGTGTCCCCACGCCGCCTCGCGTAAGCCCCCCCATTACAGCAGCGCGCGTTGTACCAGCTTGCCCAAAGTCTATCCGCACAGCATATAAGTGCCAAGCGGGATCACAATGCCCCACCCTTTTCGGCGCCATAACTAATGGCGCAAGGTCCTTTAAAAGCTCATCATAAAGCGCGACCAGTTCCGCTCTGCGTCCAACAAAACGCTCCAATTTCTTCATTTGAGAAATACCGAGCGCACATTGAATATCTGTCAGACGATGATTAAATCCTATTTCCGGCATCTCATAGAACCATGGCTCATCGGAACCAGTTTTGACCATACCGTGACTACGCAAAACACGCATTTTTTCAGCATAATCAGCATTATTGGTTGTAATTGCCCCGCCCTCACCCATCGCAATAGTTTTTACGGGATGAAATGAAAATGTAGATAAATCCTCATATAGGCCTGCGCCGACAGGCTTATCGTTACAGTGCCCGCCCAAAGCATGACAAGAATCGGCGACAATCTTTATATTGCGCTCTTTAGCAAACGCGCTGACAGCCTTCAAATCAACACATTGGCCTGTTAAATGAACCGGGAAAACGGCTTTAACATTCTTACCCTCACATCGATCGAGGGCGCCCTTAAAATGCTCCACCTCCATCAACCCGGTCTCTGAGCTAACATCAGAAAAAATGACCTCTGCGCCGCAATAACGCACGGCGTTTGCAGTTGCAAGAAACGTCACCGATGGCACAATCGCAACATCACCCTCCCCCAGACCAAGAGCCAAAGCCGCTAAATGAAGCGCTGTCGTACCATTCGAGCACGCAACAACATGTTCTGCCTGCGTCGTTTCTTGTAAAGAGCGTTCAAATTCTTGAACCTTGGGACCTGTCGTCAAAAAATCGGCACGCAGTACGTCCGTAACGGCTGCGATATCATCATCTTCAATTGTTTGACGTCCATAGGGTAACATGCCGCTATTTGTATCAGGGCATCACAAAAGTGCAAGAATCTTTATGATAGCGGGAAAAGTTATTCTGCATGCTACTCGGGCTCTCGATCACCATAACCATGTACCGCATCAGGATCGAGACGTGGGTGCGCACCATAATACTCCACAAAACCATGAACACGCTCAGCATGTGGCATTTTCATCGTGATAATATGTTCAGCCAGATCCGCTCTGGTGGCCGCATTGTCTTTAGAAGTCAAAGCTGCGAACCCCAGACTGATCGTTGTATCAAGCGCATTGGCAAGCTCTGCGGCTTCCAACGCCTCCTGGATTGTAACGTTACATCCTGTTTCTTCGTTATAGCCGCGGACAAAAGATTCTATTTCCTTTTGCGCCAACGGATAAATATCAGTCGCATCACCGTAAAGCGCTTCATTCATCACAATCCGATAAAGCGCAACGCCTGCATCATACGTCATATGCGGTGTTAACATGCCAACAAAACCACGACTTGGCGTGTCGCAAGAAGCGAATGTTAATGCACCCCCCTTACCCACCAAAACCATCTTCTCAATCACATTGAATGATGTTGCAACGCGAGGAGAGTCATTAATAACCGTCAAAATACGATCACTATTCTTTTGAATAACAGACTCAACAGCATCATATAAATCATTTGTCGCTTTTACTGGATCCTTGCCGCGCCCTTCAGCCTTTTTAGAAACAAGCCCCGCCAGATCTATCATTGTGTTGCTATCGCCCTTATTCCCCACAACAAAGCCTGCTGTCCACAATTGGTATGTCGTATCATCGCTAAACACTTTCAAGCGTTCCTGCGTATCCTCTGGCAGAGCCAAAGCCGCAACATGCATGCGCCCGACCATACGGCCAAGCTCTTCTCCCCGAGCGATCATATTAGATTGCGCTAAAGATACTGTGTTTTCAGAGAACGCCTGCAAATGGATAAAAACGCCATCTTTTTCAAAAGACCACTGGCCTTCCGGTAACTTCACAGCGCCTTGCGTTTGTACGTCTTGCTCATTAAACGCATCAAACACTTCTCCACCAAGCGCGATTGCCTCTTCCACATCATGGATATTGACACAAACAACGACCTCGCCAACACCCTCAATCTCTGTGCGGTAATGACCAGCCATTGTCTCTTCATGAACAGCTGGATTGTCTGTAAGGCTATAGTCCCAAGGCTGCCCTTTCACAGAAACGTCTTTATCTGGATAGTGCTTGGCTAACGCCGCCGTCACAAAGGCTTGACGCTCTGCACTAACCGGAACACTGTATGAATGATCAAACGGTACATCCATCGGCTTGCCCGACATTATATGCGTACAGGTTTCAATTTGACCAGTTTCAGGATTTTTGCGAACGACAGCCATACTCTATTCCTCATAATTTATTGATATCAGGAGAGTCTATACACCGCTACTTGCTATATGTCAATATTTTTATGCAGCCTTATCTATCTGACAGGCATCAAGAAACACTTGCAGCCCCTTAGCATCAAGCCATTCGTCATTCATATCACTGGAATAGCAGAACTCTTCAGGCACTGGCGTTGCACCGCCATTCTGATATGGCTCCCTGTTCCAAAACGCGAATGCTGGTTCAATGATATAACGATCATCCAGCTTCAATGTCTTACGTCCGTCATCAACCGGCACCATAACCTCATGCAGCTTTTCACCCGGGCGAATGCCCACAATATCATGGGGGGTGCCAGGCGCCATAGCTTCCGCTATATCGGTAATTTTCATGCTCGGAATTCTCGGCACAAACACTTCGCCGCCGCGCATCATCTCCAAAGATGATAAAACGAAATCAACGCCCTGCTGCAATGTGATCCAAAACCTGGTCATGCGAACATCCGTAATGGGAAGCGTTTGAGCGCCCTCATCAATAAGCTTCTGAAAAAATGGCACGACCGAGCCACGAGAGCCCATAACATTGCCATAGCGAACAACCGAAAAGCGTGTTCCGATAGACCCACTCATATTATTTGCTGATATAAATACTTTGTCAGATGCCAATTTACTGGCGCCATAAAGATTTATGGGATTTGCTGCCTTATCCGTTGATAGGGCGATCACCCGTTCAACACCACAATCAAGCGCGGCGCGAACAACATTCTCTGCACCACCAATATTTGTACGAATACATTCTGTAGGATTATATTCAGCCGCAGGTACATGCTTCATCGCTGCTGCATGAATAACGATATCGACTTCACGCATCGCCATCATCAAGCGATCACGATCACGAACATCACCAATAAAAAAACGAATAGACGGATGCTTATTTTCCGGAAACATCTGCTCCATCTCATATTGCTTTAGCTCGTCCCTGGAATAAATAATAAGGCGCTTAGGCGAATAGCGCTCAAGCACTGTTGCCACAAATTTCTTACCAAAAGATCCTGTGCCACCAGTTACCATTATAGCTTTGTCGTTTAAGTCTAAGGACTTAGGAAGAAAATCTCTTATCACAATATTATCCTGTTTTGTTTCTCATTTCGATGTAACTTATTTTATACTGGTTAGCAAGGCCAGCGGCGCTTATACTGATGCACTCTATTAAAAACAAACACGCAAGCAATGTCCATAAATTCATATCAGACAGCTCAAGATCTTTTAGAACATCACGGCAATAAAAGCGGTGAAGAGCTGCTCTCCGCCATGATCAAAGAGGTTTTCCCTGATCGTATCTGTCTCGTCTCCTCTTTTGGCGCTGAGGCTGCGATTTTACTACATATGGTTTCACGCATTGATCCAAGTCTTCCCGTTATTTTCATAGACACACAAAAGCTTTTCCCCGAAACGCTGGAATACAGAGACACTCTCATCAAACACTTTTCCTTAAAAGATGTGCGCACATATTATCCCGATTACGTAGACACATCACGCTCGGATCCCAACAGTAATCTGTGGAAAAGCAACACAAATGCATGTTGTTACATTCGCAAAGTTCAACCTCTGGCGCGAGCATTAAAGAGCTTTGATGCCTGGATTACCGGACGTAAACGCTACCAAGCCGGCACACGAACAGATAT
The DNA here is from genome assembly GCA_024275825.1 of Alphaproteobacteria bacterium. Taxonomy (GTDB): domain Bacteria; phylum Pseudomonadota; class Alphaproteobacteria; order Micavibrionales; family Micavibrionaceae; genus JAJRYK01. The sequence continues at coordinate 38,365 of JAJRYK010000010.1, read as the reverse complement.
GCCGCTGATAGAGGCCCTTGATGGGCGCATAAAAATCAACCCGCTTGCCACCTGGACAAGGCGGAACATTCAAGAAACATTTAAAAAGCACAAAATCCCCGAACATCCATTACTCGAACACGGCTATTTATCAATAGGCTGCATGCCTTGCACTTCTGTTCCAAAAGATCTAAACAACCCCAGAAGCGGTCGATGGTCAGAAGAAGGTAAAACAGAATGTGGAATTCATTTGGGAGAAGATGGGCATTTTCAACCAAATAATCACAAATAATATTCAAGCTCTGTTGACTTTTGTCCTCATAATAACGGAAAACACATTAAGATATAACGTCGCAATCAATTAAAAACCAAGAGGCTTCTTATGAAAGAAACTGTCAAAGCAATCCTTCCCGAACCCGCTATTCGTAAAGCTATACAGATTAGAGATTGGGCACGGTTTGTAACAATGCCTCAAAAAGACTTTAATCCCACAAACTTATGCTCTTCTGGCACGCTATCTCTTTCTGACATTTACCAGGATGAGAAAATAGGTAAAGCCTGGGCACAAGATCACGAGATGATTGTGAAAGCCTATGGTGATGAAGACAATTTGGGCGGCGTAAACCCTGGCGACAGACGCGCCCTTTACTATCTAACGATGGCCTTAAACCCGAAAAAAGTTTTGGAAATCGGAACACATATCGGAGCCTCAACCCTCCACATCGCCCGCGCTTTAAAACAACTAGATAACAACGGCATCGTAACAAGCGCCGATATCATCGACGTCAATCACCCTGATACAGGATCTTGGAAGAATATAGGGCTTCCTAAGCCACCAGAAGCCTTTGCCAAAGACCTTGAATGCTCACAATACATCAACTTTCACGTAGGCCCTTGCATGGATCTCATGGAGAAAACAACAGATCGTTATGATTTTATTTTTCTTGATGGCGACCATGCAGCTCACGCCGTATATCAAGAAATAAGCACCGCATTGCCTTTGTTAAATAAAAACGGGGTTATTCTGCTGCATGACTTCTTTCCTGACGCTAAGCCACTCTATCCAGACAACATCGTCATCAATGGGCCATTTAAGGCCTTAGATCGCATAAAGCGCGAAGGCAACGATATCGAGGTCCTTCCCTTAGGAAACCTGCCATGGCCAACGAAGCAAGGCACAAGCGCAACAACCTTAGCGTTAGTCATTCAGAAATAGAAAACATTAGCGCTGGCTAGTGAGCACTCACTTCGCCTGCCCCGCTCATGACACCGATTAAATCGGCATTGAGCCAGAAATGCGCCGCCACCGCCGCGGCGTAGCCCAGCAAGATAACCGGCGTCCATTTCAGGTGACCGAAGAATGTATACTGTCCACGTGCGCTTCCCATCAAGGCAACACCCGCCGCCGAGCCAATCGAGAGCATTGAGCCACCAACACCAACCGTCAGCGTCACCAATAGCCACTGGAAATGATCCATTTGCGGATCCATCGTCAATACCGCAAACATCACCGGGATATTGTCGATAATCGCTGAGACAAAGCCCAATAGAATATTCGTCATACTCGCGCCCCAACCCTCATAGAAAGTCATCGACATAGCCTCTAAATACCCCAAGAAACCAAGTCCACCAACACTAAAGATTACACCAAAGAAAAACAGCAACGTATCCCACTCCGCCGCGGCCACGTTATCGAGAATATCGAACTCTTTATCCTTCTCAACACCAGAGTGACGTATAAACCAGGAAAATAACATCAGTAACGATAAGCCAGTCATCATCCCGACAAAAGGCGGAAGGCCCAACATTTGCTCAAACCCAACGGCCATCGCAATTGTCAAAAGCCCAAGGCCAATAATGACCTTTGCTCCCTTTTTGAGCTTTATATCCTCTTTAATAGGCTCTGGCTTATCTTGCGACACGAAAAAGCTCATGATCAAGGCCGGCACAACGAAACACACGACCGACGGTAAGAACAAGGCAAAGAACTCGAAAAACTCAAGCTTTTGCGCCTGCCAAACCATCAACGTTGTGATGTCGCCAAACGGGCTGAATGCGCCGCCGGCGTTCGCCGCGCTAACGATATTCACGCAGGAAATACCAACAAATTTCGCGTTACGCCCTCCAACCGCAATAACCACAGCGCCCAGAACAAGGGCTGTTGTCAAATTATCTGCAATCGGTGAGAGCATAAACGCCAGAATACCTGTCGCCCAAAAAAGTTGTCTCAGCGTCAGGCCAGCTTGCACCATCTTTGCGCGCAGCACAGCGAACACCTTCCTGTTCTCAAGCGCGCTAATATAGGTCATCGCGGCGAGCAAAAAGAGTAACAGGCTTCCATACTCTTCAAGGCCATGGAAAATCGCCACTCTCAGCGCTTCATGACTCACCCCAAAGTCAGGCGCTATAACCCCGATGACGATCCAAATTAGACCGGCACCAAGCATGACCGGCTTTGATTTGCGCAAATGCGTATATTCCTCAGACAGCACCGCTACATACGACAGTACAAAAATCACAACACAGAGAATACCGCCCCAATGCATACCCGCATGGATAATATCGTCCGCCTCGCCACGCGGTGCGGCCAGAGCTGGGTCAATGGCAATAAGGCTAACAAACAAAGCGCTTAAAATAAGGCGAAGCATCTATAAAGATCTTTCGAGAAAAATTCAGAATATAAAACAGAGCCTTAGAGTAAATCACTTTCACAAAGTTTCAATCAAAAACTGTTGCTGCAAGATGTATTAAAAGATAACACTGCTTCCATCATGGATATCGCAACAGAAACACTTATTCTCGCCTTTCTTGTGACCACCGGCGCCGGTTTGGCTACAGTGCTTGGCGGTCTCATTGTCCTCACGAGCAAATCCCCCAGCCCGCGCCTGCTCGCCTTCGGCCTAGCTTTTGCGGCTGGCGCCATGGTTTACGTGTCTTTGGTGGAAATTCTTGCAAAATCCACCATCGCCTTTGCCCATTAATATGGTGATGACCTTGGTTTTGCCTATAGCACATTCTGGTTCTTGGCGGGCGTTTTCATCATCATGATCATCGACCGCGTCTTCCCCAACCCCCATGAACGCTTATCCCTTGATGAAACAATCGCCAGCGGCCACAGCAAAGCCTATATCCGCCATGTCGGCCTACTCACCTGCATCGCCATCACCGCACACAATTTCCCAGAAGGGCTAGCAACCTTCTTCGCTATGCTCGAAGACCCGGGCGTAGGTATATCCTTAGCGCTCGCCATCACGGTGCACAACATCCCAGAAGGCGTCTCCATCGCCATCCCCGTCTATTTTGCTACAAAAAACAAACCTTTAGCCATCGGTGCGTGCCTCCTCTCTGGTCTTGCCGAACCCATCGGCGCAGCTATCGGATACGGCATCCTCCGCCCCTTCCTCTCCGAACCCGTCTTTGGCGCTGTATTCGGCCTAATCGCTGGGGTTATGGTGTTTTTGTCGCTCGATGAGCTCATCCCCGCAGCCAAACATTACGCCAAGGGGCACGAGACCGTATATGGCCTGGTTTTGGGCATGGCGCTGATGGCGATTAGTCTTGTAATATTTAGGTTCTGATTTTTATTGACAAAATCGCCAATGCCTCATATATTGCCGGCTCCATAAACACGAGGAATTAAAAATGTTTGCGATTATACGCACAGGCGGAAAACAGTACAAAGTCCAAAAGGACGATAAAATCGAAGTTGAAAAGCTCGACGCTAAAGAAGGCGACAGCATTGCTTTAAACGAAGTTCTCTTCATTAATGACGGAAAAACCTCAACGGCAGGCCTGCCGTTGGTTAAGGGCGCAGAAGTTAAAGCGAAAGTGCTGATGCAAAAGCGCGCACCGAAGATTGTGATTTTCAAGAAAAAGCGCCGTCAGAACTATCGCCGCACAAAGGGGCATAGACAGCCTCTGACAGTTATACAAATTACAGACATCAAAGCAGCCTAAGGTCGCTTACGTTAGACACAACACATATTTAGGAGATAAATAATGGCACATAAAAAAGCAGGTGGTAGCTCCAGAAACGGCCGCGATTCCGCTGGTCGTCGTCTTGGCGTTAAGAAATTTGGTGGCGAGCAGGTTCTGGCCGGCAACATCATCGTGCGTCAGCGCGGCACAAAATACAGCCCCGGCAAGAATGTTGGTCTGGGCAAAGACCACACAATCTACGCCCTTGTTGATGGACAAGTCATGTTCACAAAGGGCTCAGGTGACAAGCCCTTCGTAAACATCATGCCTGCCAATGACGCACAGGCGCAAGCGGCTGAGTAATCGCCACAAATAAAGATTTGATCAGGGGAAAGGTTAGCCTTTCCCCTTTTTCATACCCAAATACACGAACGACAACCTACGGATAATGTGATGCAATTCCTCGATGAAACAAAGATTAACCTGATGAGCGGCTCTGGCGGCTCTGGTTGCGTTAGCTTTCATCGCGAAAAAAACCTCGAATTTGGCGGCCCCAACGGCGGCAACGGCGGCAAAGGCGGCGATTTGATTTTTGAAGTCGTCAATAATCTCAACACCCTCATCGATTTCCGCTTTCAGCAACGTTTCAAGGCCGATAGCGGCAAGGGCGGCCAAGGCAAAAACCGCAGCGGCGCTGGCGGTAAGGATTGCATCGTCAAAATCCCTGTCGGCACACAAGTGTTAGACGAGGATGGCGAGACCCTTCTGGCCGACTTCACCAAAGAGGGTGAACGCTACACCTTCCTCAAGGGCGGCGACGGCGGCTTTGGCAACGCGCATTACAAAAGCTCCACCAATCAAGCCCCCCGCAAATCCACCTCCGGCTGGCCGGGGCAAGAGGCCACGGTGTGGCTACGCCTGAAACTGATCGCTGATGCGGGGCTTGTGGGCCTGCCCAATGCCGGAAAATCAACCTTTCTGGCCGCCTGCTCCAACGCCAAACCCAAAATCGCCGACTATCCCTTCACCACCCTGCACCCGAATTTGGGGGTAATTAAGATTGGTGATTACGATTTCGTACTGGCCGACATTCCCGGCCTGATCGAGGGCGCACACGAGGGCACTGGTTTAGGGCATCAGTTCCTCGGCCATGTCGAGCGCACAAATGTCCTGCTCCACCTCATAGACTGTACGCATGACGATATTGTGGAGGCCTATAGAGTGATAAGAAACGAGCTTAAAGAATACGGATATGACCTTGATAAAAAAGAAGAAATAATAGCCCTAAACAAAGCAGATGCCCTAGGCGAAGAGCTAGCCGAAGACCAACGCCAGATCCTCGAAAAAGCTGTGGGCAAGCCCGTATACAAAATCTCCGCCGTCTCCGGCGACGGCACCAGACCGATCTTGTTTAAGCTGGCGGAGAAGATTCAGAAGCATAAAAACACTAAATAGTGCCCACGTAATCAGGCGTTAGCGCGTAAAAGCCAGGGGCTTCAATTTGAGTCACATACCCCTTACTCACCAACCAATCTAACGCAGGACGTATTTCATCTATCTCCCAATCTATTTTTTCTTGGATTCCCGGAAGAGACAGTCCGCTTTCATTAAACTCAACAAACAACGCTAAAACTACAGTAGTGTGAAACTCATGAATATCAATATCCACAAAAAATGCCTCCTTAATTCCGTTACTTACTCAAACACCTGAGGATTTACCTCCCTTAAATAATACAAAAAAAATAACATATAAAACCTTGCTTTTCAACAGTTTTAACGCACTCACCAATCATATCTATGTTCATCCGTGTTCATCTGTGGTTAGAATCCACCCATGAAAACAGACACACCAAAAACCATCTATCTCAAAGACTACACCCCCTACCCCTATGATATTCAGCATATCGACCTGAATTTCGATTTGCATGAGGGCTATACGATTGTGACTTCTATTTTGGAGATAGAAGTCAAAGACAGTCATTCCCATACGGCTCACCTGCCCCCGCTCTTTCTCAACGGCGAATCCTTGCATTTGCGTTATGTAAAATATAATAAAGAGGAAACAACAGATTTTGAGGCGGATGACGTGGGATTAACGCTGACGCCGCATGATAAACACTTCACCCTCGAGATTCAAACCCGCATCCAGCCGGAGCAAAACACCCGTCTGGAGGGGCTGTATAAATCCGGCGATACATATTGCACGCAGTGCGAGGCGGAGGGGTTTCGCCGTATCACATACTACCCCGATCGCCCGGATGTGCTGACCACATTCACCACGCGCATTGAGGCTGATAAAACCGCCTACCCTGTGCTGCTGGGCAATGGTAATCGCCTTGATCACGGCATGACCAGCCATGGCCGCCACTTCGCCACATGGCACGATCCGTTTCCCAAGCCCTGCTATCTCTTTGCGCTGGTTGCGGGCGACCTCAACCATATCGAGGATGAATTCACGGCGAAGTCCGGCCGCACTGTCGAGCTTTATATATACGTACGCCCCGGCGATGAGCCCCAGTGCGGACATGCGATGGAATCTCTGAAACGCTCCATGAAATGGGACGAGGACACGTACGGGCTGGAATATGATTTGGATCTGTTCAATATCGTTGCGGTGAGCGATTTTAATATGGGCGCGATGGAGAATAAATCGCTCAACATCTTCAACACCGCGCTTGTGCTCGCGCATCAGGACACCGCCACAGATGGCGATTTCATCCGCGTTGAAAGCGTGATTGCGCATGAATATTTCCACAATTGGAGCGGCAACCGCGTGACCTGCCGCGACTGGTTCCAGCTCTCGCTCAAGGAAGGCCTTACCGTCTTTCGTGATCAGGAATTCTCCGCCGACATGAACTCCCGCGGCCTACAACGTATTGATGATGTCAGCGACCTTCGCGCCCGTCAGTTTCCTGAAGATGCCGGGCCGCTCGCTCACCCCATTCGCCCGGATAATTATATCGAGATCAATAATTTCTACACCTCCACCATCTATGAAAAGGGCGCAGAAATCATCCGCATGCTCCACACCATCTTGGGGCCAGAAAACTATCGCAAAGGCACGGATCTCTACTTTGCTCGCCATGATGGCGACGCCGCAACCTGTGAGGATTTCACCGCCTGCCTGCAAGAGGCAAGCGGCACAGATCTTTCTCAATTCAAACTCTGGTACAGCCAGGCCGGCACGCCGGATGTCAACTTCACCGGCACATACGATGAGGCGGAGCAAACCTACAGCGTCACGCTAAGCCAAAATACACCAGACACGCCCGGCCAGAGCGACAAAAAACCTATGCATATTCCCGTGCGCATCGGACTTCTGGATAGCAGCGGCCAAGATATGGCAGAGCAGATCCTCCATCTAACAGAGGCCAAGCAAAGCTTCACCTTTGAAAACATCACAGAGGCACCAACCCCATCCATACTCCGCAATTTTTCTGCCCCCGTGAAGCTCAAAACTGATCAAAGCGCAGACAATCTCGCGTTCCTCATGGCCCATGACAGCGATCCATTCAACCGCTGGGAAGCCTCGCAAAACCTAGCGCTCAAAGCACTCAACGACGATGCAGAAGACCTCTACCTACAGGCCTATGGCGCACTATTAGAAGACACAAGCGATCCTGCCCTGCTCGCCCGCGCTATGAGCTTACCAAGCGTCAACACCATCGGTCAGCACCATGACGAGGTCGATCCCCCCGCGATCCATAAAACCCGCAAAGCCTTGATCGCTCGACTAAAGCGCGATCACCGCAAGGCTTTAGACAAACTCTACGCGGACTTCAGCGACGATGGCTCATTTTCTATCGATGCAGAGGCGATGGGCCGCCGCACGCTGAAGAACACAGCGCTCAGCATCCTCACTGCCACCCAAGGCACAGGCTGTCGTCGCCGCGCGAAAGAGCAATATGACGCCGCCAACAACATGACCGACCGTATCGCTGCGCTGGGCATCCTCTCCTCAATCAATTGCGAAGAAAGCCAAGGCGCCTTCGCGGACTTCTATAAGCGCTTTAAGTCCTATCCGCTGGTCATCGATAAATGGTTCGGGCTACAAGCCTCTGCCGTACGCGCAGACATCATTCAAAACCTTAGTGAATTAAAAGGGCATACTGATTTTAATATTAAAAATCCAAACAGAGTGCGCTCCTTATACGCTGCCTTCGCGATCAACAACCCTGTCAGCTTCCACGCCGCAGACGGCTCGGGCTATAGCTTTCTCACGGATGCAATCATAGAGCTAAACACCATCAACCCCCAAATCGCCGCCCGCCTGCTCACACCTCTGCGCGAATGGAAACGCTACACGCCCGATCGGCAAGAGAGGATGAAAGCTAGCCTTGTGCGCATTCTGGCCGAACCCAACCTTTCGCCTGATGTTTTTGAGATTGCGAATAAGTCCCTCAATGCCTGATTTTTCTCTAGAAAATGAAATAAACGACCGCGTCTGCGGCATTGACGAAGTGGGTCGCGGCCCCTTGGCTGGACCGGTTGTTGCGGGGTGTGTTTATATTCCGGAAGAGGTGCGCGCTCTGAATTTTATTGCGAAAATCAAAGACAGTAAGAAACTTTCCGAGAAGAAACTGGCAGAGCTTGATGCACTGATCCGGGAGCATTGCATTTGGGCGATTGCTGAGTGCAGCCCGGCAGACATTGATGAGGTCAACATTCTGCAAGCTTCTCTGCTGGCAATGAAGAGTGCGTTTGAACAAATGAATAACGCCGCAAATATCACACATGCACTGATTGATGGCAATCACTGTCCGAACTTGACGTGCGCGATGACGGCTGTGATCAAGGGGGACGATAAATCCACCTCTATCGCCGCAGCCTCCATTCTGGCTAAGACCTATCGTGATGGCCTGATGAAAAATCTTGCGATTGCGCACCCGCATTATGGCTGGGACACCAATGTCGGCTACCCCAGCCGACAGCATCTTGAGGCGATCAATGTCCACGGCATCACGCTGCATCACCGCAAAAGCTTTGCGCCCATACGGAATTACATGGAATTCGGCACGATCAAACCACCTCTCAGCAAAGCCTCATAAATCACTGACTCCACTAAAAAAAATTCATTTTTTGCCTTGACAGCGAATCGCTAATGACTCATGATTCGACGTTAATCAAAGAGGATTTTTATCAATGTCGAGTCAAAAGATTCAGTTACCCACAGACACCATAATCAACGGTGAATGTGCAAAAGAAATGCGCAAACTGCCCGCCGAGAGCATCGACTGTATCTTTGCCGACCCGCCTTACAACTTACAGCTTGGCGGCGATCTCCATCGCCCGAATAATTCCAAAGTCGATGCCGTTAATGACGATTGGGATCAGTTCGACAGCCTCAAGGCCTACGATAAATTCACTAAAGAGTGGCTCAGCACCGCGCATGATTTGCTCAAACCTGATGGTACAATCTGGGTGATTGGCAGTTACCACAATATTTTCCGCCTTGGCTATATTTTGCAGGATCTCGGGTTTTGGATTCTTAATGATGTAATCTGGCGTAAATCTAATCCTATGCCGAACTTTCGCGGGCGGCGTTTTACCAATGCGCATGAAACGATGATTTGGGCCTCTAAATCCGAAAAATCGAAATACTTCTTTAATTACGACGCGATGAAAGCCCTAAACGAAGACCTTCAGATGCGCAGTGATTGGTATCTACCGCTCTGCACAGGCGGCGAGCGCCTAAAGGATAAGGATGGAAATAAAGCGCACCCAACGCAAAAGCCTGAAGCGCTCCTCAACCGCATCTTGCTCTCCTCAACCCGCAAGGGCGATACCGTGCTCGATCCATTCTTCGGCACCGGCACCACTGGAGCCGCCGCGAAGCGCCTCAGCCGTCACTATATCGGCATTGAGCAAGATAAAAATTACGCAAAAATTGCAAAGGTGCGCATTGCACAAGTTGAGCCCCTTGCTGATAACCTTGTGGAAACCAAGCCTAAGCGTGAAAAGCCACGTGTGCCTTTTGGATCATTAGTTGAACGCGGCTTGCTTCACCCCGGCGCTATCCTCACTGACTCTAAAAAACGTCACAGCGTTAAAGTCCACGCCGATGGCTCCGTCATTGCGCAGAATCATATTGAAAACATCAGAGGCTCCATCCACAAAGTGGGCGCAGCGGTGCAAAACGCGCCATCGTGCAATGGCTGGACATTCTGGCATTATATGGATGGTAAGAAATCTCTGCCGATTGATCACTTGCGTGAACAAATCCGCAGTGAATCCTCGCAAAGCGCAGTAAATTAGGGGGCAGAGTCAGCAGCTTTATATGCTGTTTTCTTCTTCGGGCCCTTACGACTACGGCGGAAACTCTTGGAATAAAGCTTCTGCGTAAGGTCTTTGTCGGCATAAACCTCGTACTCTTCCAAAACTCCAAGGATATTGGCCAGTTGACCGCGCCCGGAAAGATATTTTTCACCTTTATAAGACAGCATTTTAACATTCAACACGAGATAGGCTGAGCGGCTATTATATATTTTTTCCTTGGAAATCGTATCACCCAAAGATTTTAAATATGCTGATCTTTCCTGAAGATACGCCGCTGCCGTTTCTTTCCCCATCGGAACATCGAGGAAGATAAACGGCCGACTAAATTCTAGAACAATACCGTTCGGGTATGATGGAATACTATAATCTTTTCCACAAACGCCTTTGTGCGCATCCGTTGAATCCAGAACAAAGCGCTGCGCAACCTCAATTTTACTATCCTCGACGACATTAAATTTTTGACGCTCAACATCATAATCTCCGAGCTTGATTCTTTGAGAGAAAGAAAACCTGACTGGAAATTTTCTCTTAGTCGAGACAATCGAGCTCCGCGTTAGTTCACGAAGCTCAGCACAGGCAATGTCGTCAAATATATAATCCTGATACAACTCACATTCATTAATCAAAAGATAATTATCAACGTGACTATTATTCTCTATATCCATTTTCCCGAGCGCCCAATAAAGCTGCGAAAGATTGGCCATAGACGGCTCTACATACACCAGTGAACGTTTCTTCACTGGCTGTTCCTGAACAGGCTCAGCAGATGACTGCGCCTCTTGCGCTAAAACCGGCACACTAGCAAACATTACAGAGGCGAGAATAAAGAAAAGGGTGTATTTCATTTAGAATAAATCTTTCATGCGGCGTGAATATTACTGTCCCTTATAGTTTAAGCGCTTCTACTGCGCACTGCAACGTCATGCTAATCCTTTATAAACGCAACGAAAGCCTTCTGAAACACAGTCGGGAAGCCAGTCTCTTCAGGTTTTGGGATATTTGACCAGTAATGACCATCTGGTAATGGGGCATTCGTTAGCGTAGAGCGCTCCAGAATAAGCTCCAATTCAAAGTGCGTAAACACATGATGAATACTCATGGGCTGCTTTTTATTGCTTTTATTGCTGCTCTTTATAAATAACGGCGCGCTGATGTCTGGGCTTTTCATTCGCTTCACCCAATCAGATGTCGGTAAAGCCGCCATACCGCCAAGCAACCCTTTATCTGGCCGACGATGTAGTAAAATCTGCCCCTCCTCATTTTCAATCCAATAGACATGGCCAATTTTCTTAGGCACAGCCTTCTTCTTATCCTTGCGCGGCAGCGTCTCAGCTATTCCTTTCGCCTTGCCCTGGCACCCCTCCGCCAAAGGACAAAGCACACAACGCGGCGTTTTACCGATACAAATCGTCGCGCCAATATCCATCAACGCCTGCGCAAAATCCCCAGGCCGCGCTTCAAATCCATCAAAGAACTGCGCGGCCAGCATTTTCAGTTGTGGCTTGGATTTAGGCAACGGGTCCGTCACAGCAAAATACCGCGCCATAATCCGCTCAATATTACCGTCCATTACCGTCGCCGGCTTATTAAATGCAATCGTACGAATAGCTGCGCTCGTGTAATCACCAACCCCCGGTAAAGCTTTCAATGCCGATTCATCGCGCGGAAACACACCGCTCAGCTCGTACGCTACAACTTTCGCGCATTTATGCAGGTTTCGCGCCCGCGCATAATACCCAAGCCCCGCCCAAGCCTTCATTACATCCTCAGTCTCCGCAGCGGCCAGATCTTCAACGCTCGGCCACATCTCGATGAATTTCAGGAAATACGGCTTGACCGCACCAACGGTCGTTTGCTGGAGCATAATCTCTGACAGCCAGACATGATACGGGTCTGGAACTTTACCGCCCGCCGCGCGCCATGGCAAAATACGCTGATGCTTATCGTACCAATTCAGAACTTGTCCACGAAATTCGGGCACAAACTCATCTGCGCTCTTGTTGTTTGTTTTCGTTCTTGTCATTATCTATGTCTAATTTGAACATTAAGAGTAAAAATGAGACCCCTATCAGAGTCCACATCCCGCATCGCCGGTAAAAGCTTTGAGCGCAAGTATATAGCGCTCGGCCGAATTGTGAATGCCTGGAACCAGATAGTTGGCGAAGGCTTTGCTGCCAAGGCGCAGCCCGTCAAAATTAACTACCGCAAGAAAGAGCGCGGCAAAAAGGCCGAAGCCCGTCTGGACATCGCGGTCAGCAGCGCCGAAGCCACCCTCCTCCATTACCAAAAAGACCTGATTCTGGAGCGTATTAATCAAGTATTCGGCGATCGCTGGATCACCGATATTCGTTTCGTGAATGTTCCAGCAAATTCCAAATTTCTAAAACCAAAGAAGAAAACCCCAAAGAAACTCAATGAAGAAGAGCAAAATAATCTCTCTAACGTGTTGCAGGGCGTTGAGGATGAAGATATAAGGGAGCGTTTAGAAGCGCTCGGTCAATTCGTCATTACTAAAGAGACATCATGAAAGTAAACGCAAACACACTCCGCTCCGGCAACGTTATTGATTATAATGGCAAGCTGTGGATTGTGATCAAAAACGAAATCTCAGCGCCCGGTAAAGGCGCTGCGGTGGCCCAAGTCGAGATGCGCGACCTACGCAGTGGCTCAAAGGATAATGTCCGATTCCGTACGCAGGAAACCATTGAGCGCGTACGCCTGGAACAAGAGGACCACCAGTTTTTGTTCTCTGACAGCGACGGCTTCACCTTCATGCACACCGCGAATTACGAGCAAATCAGCATCAGCAAAGACATCATCGGCTATCCGGCAGCCTTCCTGCAAGAGGGCATGATTGTCGAGGTTGAGAGCTATGAAGATGAGCCTCTGGGCGTAAAATTGCCTGACACCGTCACGCTAGAGGTTATCGAGGCCGAGCCGGTCGTGAAGGGCCAAACCGCCACCACATCCTACAAACCCGCCAACGTAGAGGGTGGCGAACGCGTTATGGTCCCCCCGCATATCGATGTTGGCACCCGTATCACCATTAGAACCGAAGACGGCAGCTATGTCGGCAAGGAATAAGAGTTAAGGGCTCAGCAATCAAATGGCAGCAAATCGCTCCCCCCATTTAAACATCATGATCCGCGCCGCTGAAAAGGCTGCACGCTCTCTCATCCGTGACTTTGGCGAGGTTGAAAACCTTCAGGTCTCCAGCAAGGGCCCAGGCGATTTCGTCTCCGCCGCCGACATCCGCGCCGAGGAAATTATTCACGAAGAGCTCTCCAAAGCCTGTCCAAAATATGGTTTTGTGATGGAAGAATCTGGCATAAAAAAAGGTGAAGACGAAGACTATAACTGGATCGTCGACCCGCTCGATGGCACCACAAATTTCCTTCACGGCATTCCACATTGGGCAATATCCATCGCACTGGAACATAAAGGCGAGATCATCTCCGGTCTCGTCTATGACCCCATCAAAGATGACATGTTCCATGCTGATAAGAACGAAGGGGCCTATATGCGCCGCCGCCGCCTGCGCGTTTCTGGTCGTAGCGACCTAACGCACTCCATGATCGCCACAGGCTCTCCTCGCGGCAGAGCTGAGTCCAAAACACAATTTATAAAAGAATATGAAGCCGTCATGAATGTCACGCCCGGCCTGCGCCGCTTTGGCGCCGCAGCGCTCGATCTAGCCTATGTCGCTGCTGGTCGCTATGAAGGTTTTTGGGAACGCGATTTGAAAATTTGGGACATCGCCGCAGGAATCATTATTGTGAAAGAAGCTGGCGGTTTTATCTGTGATATTGACAACGACCGCGCCAATCCTCTTAAGACCTGCAGTATTCTGGCTGCTAATGGAGAGATACTTAATCCACTTAAAAAAGTAATCAGAGCTGTTGGAACCCCCGCTCCCTCTCTCTAAGACAGAGCAGAGAAAATGGTAAAGCTGGTAAATGAAACGACATGCATATTTCGTCATTATACTATTTGCAGGGGCCTGCTTCCCCGCTCTCTCTATGGCGCAGCCACGCGAACAAAGCTCTGATTTCGAACCGAACAGCTATGTCCTCGACCAACTTGACGCTATTTACGGCGCTTCCGATAAAAACAGGGTTGAATCAGAAAACCTTCTTTTAGAACAAAAGCCAGAACCACAAAGGCGTCCAACGACAAGAACGCGCTCTGAAGCCAGCACACGCATCATAACCAAAATCACGCCCTATGACCCTGTGAAAGCGCCCCTACCGCGCCGTCGCCCCACAATATTCCACGCCTCAAACAGCTTTATTAAACAGGCCCGCAACAGTTTCGGCATCAAAACTGACATACCAACAGCAAGCAACGTCACTAAAACAACAACCCGTAAAAAAATCCCAATACGCCAAGCTATTGTACGCAAAACCAATCCTCTGCCCACCATGCAGACACATGATCCACTCGGCAAAACACTGGTCAACCCAAGTGTGACGGACATCCTCGCCCAAATCGAACCCGCCGCCGGCAATGCAAAAATCGATTTCACACCCCCCAAGCCAAAACCCTTTATCCCCACAAAAAACAACACAATATCCCTAGGCTATATCGCAGCCATAACAACCCTGCCCGATGCCATCAAACCGTCCCTAAAAGAAAAAGCACTCAACAAAATTGTGGGGTCAAAGGATATGCGCATAGAAATCATGGCCTATGCTGAGAGCCCCGACAAAACCCCATCAGCCGCCGGTGACATAGCCCTCAAACGCGCGCAAGAGCTGCAAGACTTTCTGGTCAGCAGCGGCATTGATGAACAGCTCATCAGCTTGCATCCGCTTGGCGACAGCGTCAAAATCATTCCGCAAAACCGCGTCGATATCCGCTTCGTGCAATAGCACCTCACACCTCACCTTTGCGCGAACGTGTGGATAAGCCTCAGCCTCAGCCCCGAAACATTTGACAAGCCAAAGCGCAAAATGTGACTTTAGACTTGTATTTCCAACGTTTTTCTTGCTATCAAAACTATTCTTTATGAATAATTTTGCAATAACCATAGGTGTTTTTACATGACTGACTCTACAAAACAAAAATCTCTCGTTCCATTATTGCTCCTGCTCGTCGTCGGTATCGCCGCAGCTGGCTGGTATTTTTACAGCCAAAAAACGCCGCAAGAGCCTGCTGACCACATGTCCACACCGCACGTGGAGGAACAAGCCGAAGCAGAAAGGGCGACAGACGAAACGCAGCTTGTAGAAATAGACACCGCCGCCGCCATCAGCGACCGCATTCTTGGCGACCCAAACGCCCCCATCAAAATCAGCGAGCACAGCTCTCTGACCTGCGGTCACTGCGGGAACTTTCACAAGGGCACATTTAAAGAGCTTAAAAAACGCCTGATCGACACCGGTAAAGCTTATCTCGTTTTCTCCGACTTCCCGCTTAACGGCCCGGCGATGCATGCCAGTATGGTGGCGCGCTGTCTGCCGCAGGACCAATATTTTGACTTCCTACAGATGCTGTTCGAAACACAAGATGAGTGTGCCTATTAGAAAAACTATCTCAACATTCTTCAAGGCAAAGCCAAACAAGCGGGACTCAGCAAGGAGAGCTTCAAAGCCTGCATAGAAAATAAGGCCATTCAGGAAGCCATACTGAGCCGCATGCGCGCTGCGCAAGCGCAGTGGGAGATCAGCTCAACACCAAGCTTTGTGATCAATAATAAAACAGTGCTCAGCGGTGGTCAGCCAATCGAAGCCTTTGAACAAGCAATTGAAGGGGATAACGGCGAATAATTCATGGTCCAGTTCTCTAAACTGCGTATAAACGGCTTTAAATCCTTTGTGGACCGCACGGAACTTGAGATAGCGCCGGGTATGAGTGGTATTGTCGGGCCCAATGGCTGCGGCAAATCCAATCTGGTGGAGGCGCTACGCTGGGTCATGGGCGAAAATTCCGCCAAACGCATGCGCGGCGGCGGCATGGAAGATGTGATCTTTAACGGCACCACCAAACGCTCTCAGCGCAATATCGCCGAAGTCTCCCTCCTGCTCGATAACACCGCCCGCACCGCTCCCGCCGCCTATAACGGCAGTGACGAGATTGAGGTTACGCGACGTATCGAGCGCGATCGCGGCTCAAATTACAAAATCAACGGTAAGAATGTCCGTATGCGCTACGTGCAGATGCTCTTCGCCGACACGGTCACCGGCGCGAACTCTCCCGCTATGGTCTCCCAGGGGCGTGTGACCCAAATCATCAACTCCAAACCACTAGAGCGCCGCCTGATCCTCGAAGAATCTGCTGGCATCTCCGGCCTGTTTGCGCGCCGTCATGAGGCCGAGTTGCGCCTGCGCGCCGCCGATACCAATCTCGTGCGCATCGAAGATATTTTCGGCAGCATGGAAGGCCGCCTCAACGGCCTGAAGCGCCAAGCCCGCCAAGCCACCAGATACCGCAATGTCAGCGCGCAAATCCGCCAGTTTGAAATCCTGGTCGCCTATCTGGAGTGGCAAACCCTTAATGAGCGCGCAAATGCAACGCGCAAGAGCTTTGATGAAGCCGAAAGTGCTGTGGCCGAAAAACTCGGTGTTGTGACACAGCTCACCAAAACCCAGAACGTCCAGACCCAGGAAATCGCGCCACTGCGCCACGCTGAAACACAGGCTGCCGCAGCCCTCCAGAATCAACGCATTGCCCTACAGCGCTTGGAAGACGAAGCCCAGCACCACGCGCAAATCTTGCATGAAACAACCGGCCAGCTCGCCCAAACTGAAACTGATCAAAGTCACGAGCAACAAAGCCTGAGCGACAGTACAGCCGTGCTCGAAAAGCTGGAAGAAGAGCAAAAGCGCATCGCCGAAGAGCAGAACCGCGAAGGCGAGAAACTCACAGAAAAGCAGAAAAAGCGCGACGAGCTGGAAAGTCGCGTCATTGCGCTAGAGGAAAAATACACCGCCCTGATGCAAAATGAGGCTGAAACGAAAGCACGAAAACAATCGCTCGAGCAGCAAATCAAGCTCAATACAGAGCGCCTTGAAACCGTTACCCAAAGAAAAGCGAAAGCAGAAGAAGAGTTAGAAACCCTTCAAAATGCCAATAAAGACTCTTCTGAGGCAAGTGACTTAGAATATAAAGTCAATAAATTAGAAGAAGAAATTAAAGTAAAACACAAAGAAATTGAGGCCGCCGAATCCACACAAGACAAGGCCAAAGAAACACTGCAAGACGCCCGCGAAGCTCTGTCTCTGACGAAAAACAAACATTCAGAATTCAGGGCCGAGTTGTCGGTTCTCGAATCCTTCTTCGACAAAGACGGAGAAGAGACCTTCAACGCCGTCCTCGATGACATCACGACCGATACTGGCTTTGAAAAAGCACTGTCCCGCGCGATGGGCGATGGGCTGCTCGCCTCCCTCAATGATGAAGCACCCGTGCGCTGGATCAAACGCGCAATGAGCAAAGATCTGCCCGCCCTGCCCGGCGGCATTTCGGCCCTGCTCCCACACGTCAAGGCGCCGAAAGAGCTACATTTAGCCCTCAGCCAGATTGGCTATATCACCAATGATGCACAAGGTGACACTCTGGTGAATGACCTCCTCCCCGGTCAAGCCCTCGTGTCCCAAAGCGGTACCTACTGGCGCTGGGACGGCTATTGCGTGAAGGCTGAAGCAACTGACCGCAACGCCCTGCATTTGGAGCAAAAGAACAAATTCAAGGCGCTTGAGAAAAAGCTACCAGAGATTGAATCCCTCACCGAAAAAGCGCAAAGCACAATGGATAAGGCACTCGCCAAACAAGAGGCCGCCGAAGAACAGTTAAGAACACTCAAAACCGACCTCCGCACCGCAGAAGAAACCCTCAAAGAGAACACTGCGATCTTAAGCGTTCTGCGCGAATCCCGCGCTCGTCACGATAGCGAAGTGACACGCGTCAAAGAAACTGCCGCAATGGCCGCTGAAGACATCAAAACGTTGGAAGAGGTCATCCGCTGGGACCGCCAGCGCCTAGAGACCTATGAGAAAGAAGCGAGCGAGCAGAAATCTGAAGATACCGATGCGCTGAAGGCTGCGCTGAATGAATCCCGCGAAGCCCATAACGCCGCCATCCGTGCCTTTGACACCTATCTGCAAGAACAAAACAGCCGCAAGGCCCGTCTGCACGCAATTGCCGATGAACGCATCAATCTACAAAACCGTACCATTCGCTCACGTGAGCATCTAAAAACGCTGAAAGAGCGCCAGAAAAGCTTAAGCGAAAAGCTCCAAGAGCTCAAAGCGCAGCCTAAGGATTTCAAAGACGATAAAGAAAAGCTCCTGACCCTCATCTCAGGTCTTGAGCAAACCCGCGATCAAAGTGCTGAAAAACTCGCCGCTGCAGAAACTGAAGTCACAGAAACCAATCGCGCTTTGAAAGAGGCTGAGAGCATGCTCTCTAATGCCCGCGAATTACGCGCCCACGCCCAAGCTACGCTTGGCTCGCTGCAAGAGCAGATAGAGGCAATGAATGCGGCCATCCAAGAGCAATTTGAAATGTCTCCTGCTAATTTGGCTGCAAATGCCGCCATCGACACAGAAAAACAAACAGAATCGCTCGATCAAATTAAGCACAAAAAAGAAAAACTCACTCGCGAGCGCGATTCGATCGGCCCAGTTAACCTCCGCGCCGACGAAGAAGTATTAGAGCTCGAAAAAGAAGTATCCACACTTCTGCATGAACGCAATGACTTGATCCAAGCCATTGAAGAATTGCGCGGCGGAATCAAGAAGATCAACGACGAAGCCCGCGAACGCCTCCTCATCGCCTTCGAACATGTAAATGCTCATTTCCAACGCCTGTTCGTCCAGCTTTACAGCGGCGGGCAAGCATATCTCGCCCTGATCGATTCGGATGACCCACTAGAATCCGGTCTGGAAATCTTCGCGCAACCGCCGGGTAAAACGCTCCAATCGCTCTCCTTGCTGTCTGGTGGAGAGCAAACACTGGCCTCCATCGCGCTCATTTTCGCGATGTTCCTCACCAACCCATCACCGATCTGTGTCCTCGATGAGATCGATGCGCCGCTGGATGACGCCAATGTAGATCGTGTCTGTACATTGCTCGAAGAAATCGCAGAGCGCGGCGACACCCGCTTCATCATCATCACCCACCACCGCATGACCATGGCCCGTATGGACCGCCTTTATGGTGTCACAATGGCGGAAAGAGGCGTCTCCCAGCTCGTCTCCGTAGACTTGCAACAAAGTTTCGACTTCCTCGAAGAGGCCGCGTAACACATGTCAGACCTCAGCGATTTAGACGAAAAAATCAAAAAAGCGCGCGGTAGCGATACAAAGCCATCAAAAACCGCAGATAAAACTGAAAGCGCCAGCAACTCTCACGCTGGCATTCAGGTTGGCTTTGAGCTGGTCGGCTCTATTGTGATCAGCACCGCGCTGGGTGTTGGGCTTGATCACTGGCTGGGGACCAAGCCGTTCTTTATGATCATTCTTTTTTTCCTCGGGGTATTTGCTGGATTCTTTAACGTTTACCGCGTTTCTCAAAATTTAGGGGCAACCGTTGGATATTCGGAGTTGCATCGGCGTGAAAAACAGGCTAAAACTGCGCCGGAACAAGAAAAAACTGAGGCATCGGACCTCGATTTAAAAGAAGACTAAAGAGAAAAAACGAGAGAAACAAAACGTGGCAGACCCTCTTCACCAGTTTGTAATTAAACCCATTATCCCCTTTGAAATTGGGGGGGTTGATTTATCCTTTACCAATTCAGCCCTTTGGATGGTTATTGGTGCAGCGCTGTCTATTGCGTTTTTAACGATTGCCTCTGGTAAAAAAGCCATGGTTCCCGGCCGTGTGCAGACTGTTGGGGAAATGCTTTATGAATTTATCGCGGGCATAATCCGTGAAAATACCGGCCCAGATGGTCGTCAATATTTCCCCTTTATCTTTACCCTGTTCATCGTTGTGTTGATGGGGAATGTCCTTGGGTTGCTGCCCTATTCATTCACCTATACGAGCCATATTATCGTAACTTTTGCCTTGGCCTTTATGGTTTTTCTGGCGGTTACTATTTTTGGCTTTATCAATCATGGCATGCATTTCCTGTCGCTCTTTTCGCCGCCGGGCATTCCATTTTTGCTTAAGATCCTGATTGTACCTATTGAAATTCTGTCCTTTATCATTCGTCCGGTTACCCTGTCTGTGCGCCTGTTCGCCAATATGGTGGCCGGTCACCTGATGCTAAAGGTCTTTGCGGGGTTTAGCACAATGATGCTGGGCATGGGGCTTACCGGCCTGTTTGCTGGCCTAGTCCCGATGTTCTTTAATGTCGCGATTTTGGCGCTTGAATTACTGGTTTCGCTCTTACAGGCTTATATTTTTGCCATACTAAGCGCAATTTATTTGAAAGATACCGTTGATCTTGCGCACTAAATGTGTAGGATCTTGCGAGGAATTAAAACGTTAGACCTTTAATAACTTAAATAACGAAAAAGGAAAATAAACTATGGAAACCGAAGCAGTAAAACTCATCGCAGCCGCCCTAGCCCTCTTGCCTCTTTTTGGCGTTGCCCTTGGCTTGGGAAGCATTTTCTCGTCCTATAACGAAGCCATTGGCCGCAACCCGTCCTCTGCAGAAATTCTAGATAAGAAATTCTTTATCTCATTTGCTCTAACAGAAGCGCTCGCGATTTTTGCGCTTGGTGTGTCACTCCTTATCCTGTTCGTATTTTAAGGGTATCAAAGATAACGCCGCCAACAAGAGCAAAAGCCTTGATGAACCATCGTCTCTCTAGAATATGCCTGCAAATTTCGCTTGCGCTTTTACCAGCAAGCGGAGTTTTGGCTGCGGAAACGGCGTATGATGTCGCGCAGGCCGCCGGGCATAAAAAGGACGCAGGCATACCGCAGCTTGACCCGACATGGTTTGCCAGCCAGCTTTTCTGGCTAGCGATCACCTTCGTTACCCTCTATGTCGTCTTCTCGAAAAAGGTTTTGCCTGAGTTTTCAAAAACAATTGATAGCCGGAACGAGCGCATTCAGGGTGATCTGGAAGAAGCCCAGAAGCTGAAAGAAGAAGCTGAAAAAGTCCATGAGGCCTACGAAGAAATTCTTGATGGGGCACGTGTAAAATCATCTGACCTTTTCCTGAAAACCGAAGAAAATATCAAAGGTAAATCTGCAAACACCATGGATAATTTCCGTGAGAGGTCCCTAAGCCAATCACAAGAAACTGAGGGCAAAGTCGAAAAAGCAAAAAAAGCGGCCATGAAAGACATGGATGTGATTGCCGCTGAGATTGCTTCACAAGCCGCTGAGAAGATTGTTGGTATCTCTACCGATCTTGACCAGGCCAAAAGCGTAATTAAAAACATTAATAAAAAGGCAGCATAAATCATGACCCTTCTTCATGACTCAACATTCTGGCTGCTGATTTCGTTTATCCTATTTTCCATTATTTTATGGCGCAAGGGCAAGACAGCCATCACTGATTTACTCGACAAGCGTATTGAAGGCATCCGTCAGGATATCCAGACCTCAGAGAATCTCCGCACCGAAGCACAAGAGCTGCTCGCACAATATCAGCGCAAACATCGCGATGCTGTGAAAGAGGCTGAAGGCATTGTCAAAACCGCCGAGAAACAAGCCAAAGAGATTCAAAAGAAGGCCGACGCTGATCTGAAAGAAACCATGGAGCGCCGTGAAAAACAGCTTCAGGAACGCTTAGATCGTATGGAGCACTCCGCCATCGCACAAATCCAAAAGTATGCCGCCGATCTCGCCATCAAAGCCACAACAGAGATCATAACTGAGCATCTCGACAAGAAATCCAACGAAAAGCTCGTGAATCAGGCTATAAAGGATGTTGGTAAACACATCCACTAATCACAACGGTTAGGCTTCATTATGCCAGCCCTCTTCCACCCGCCAAATCTTTTAGACAGCCCCAAATGGGCTGGCCTGCGCGTTGGCATTTTAGGCGGGTCGTTTAATCCCCCACATGAGGGGCATGTTCATATCTCCCTGTCCGCGCTCAAAGGGCTCAAGCTTGATGCTGTTTGGTGGCTGGTCACACCGCAAAACCCGCTCAAAGAAGAAAAGCCGTTAGCGCTAGAAGAGCGAATGAGGCTCTCACAAAACCTCATATTTCATCCCAAGATCCTTGTCTCTGATCTTGAACGTCAATTGGGCACAACCATCACCTATGACACAATCAAGGGCCTTAAGGCACATTACCCAAAAACAGACTTCGTCTGGATCAGCGGTATGGATAACGCCCACAGCCTTCATAAATGGCACCATTGGCAGGATTTGCTGCGCGAAATTCCGATGGTTCACCTTAGCCGCAAAACGGGACGCTCTCTGGTTCAGCACTGCCCATTGCGCCTCTATACGCGTCAAAAACACGTGTTTGTAACAAAAGCAGCCCGATTCCCTCTAAATCCGGGACTGACATACTGGATGTTGCAGAAAAAAATGGTCAATATTTCATCGAGTGAAATCAGAGAAAATGGCTCTAAAACAGCGCATTAACGGCTTCAAAGCCTTTTGCAACGCTCATGCACAACGAGTTTTTATTGCCTCCCCCCTGCAATAAATTATATAATATATACATGAGCTTTATTTTTTTATCGTCTCGAACTGAAAGCGGAGGAGCATGAGGGCAAATTTGCTCCATACAGCGCCCACCGCGCACATTATCTCAAGCGTAAATCGCTATAAATATGCTGAGCCTTGCCGCTCGGCTTTTTTTGTGCTTGAGTGCGCTCACACATTTCAACAATCGAAAGGAGCCTCAAACCATTTTAACTTATGACCCACATGGACATACTGGTCCATCAAACATAAAAGCGCTAATCGAGAAGTCTCTGGACGCAGATAAAGCGCTAGATATCGTTACCATTGATCTGGATGATCAAACCGGATTGGCTGATCACATTATCGTTGCCTCTGGCACCTCCTCCCGCCATGTGTCTGCCATTGCCCAAAAACTCAAAGACAGACTAAACATTCGCGGCATTCAGAACGTTCGCATCGAAGGCCTTGAGCAATCTGACTGGGTTGTCCTTGATGCTGGTGATGTGATCCTGCATCTTTTCCGCCCCGAAGTACGTGAGTTTTATAACATTGAAAAAATGTGGGGCATGGTTATCCCGGATACAGGTGCAGACACAGCAATTAACGTATAAATACGCCCATCCGTCCATACCTACCAACACCGTCATTACACGGCTTGTCCGTGTAATCTACAATCTAACATGGATTGCACGAATAAATCGTGCAATGACGCAATCAAAATAGCGCCATATCCTAAAAATTTCGAATGACTTCCCCCTATCCTTTCTGCGCGCCCTGCGCCATACTATCGCTATGGCAAAGATCGATCTCATTGTTGTTGGCCGCCTGCGCAAAGGGCCCTATTTTGACCTCGCACAAGACTATATGAAGCGCATCAAATGGTCGCTCTCGGTCTTTGAAGTTGAAAGCAAACTCAAAGACTCCATCGCCGTTAATCTCGAAGAGCTCCAAAAAATCTCCGCTCACATCAATGATCGCGCCTTCGTCATTGTCATGGACGAAAAGGGCAACGGTCTGCGCAGCCTCGATTTTGCCAAAACCGTCCAAAATCTACAAAATTCCGGCGAGAGCTACATCCAGTTCATTATTGGCGGTGCCGACGGCCTAAGTGACGAGATCAGAGGCCGCGCCAATCTTCTCCTCAGCTTTGGGCAGCAAACATGGCCCCATATGCTTGCACGCGTGATGCTTTTAGAGCAAATTTACAGGACGCAACAAATTCTAATTGGCCACCCTTATCACCGTGAAGGCTAACACTATAAATATGCGCGCACGCTTTCTTATACTCACCCTTCTCTCTTTTTGCCTGATGCCCGTTTGGGGCGTGCATGCCGCCGTGCCGATCAAGCCCCAGAAAAAACCAGACCTGCCCCACCTGCAACAGCAATTAGAGAAGAAGAAGAAAGAAAAAGCCCGCCTGGAACGACGTATAGACGACATCGAAACCAGCCTGGAAGATACGCGTAAGCATCTGATCACAATCGGTGATAAAGTCCAAAAGAATGAGAAAGAGCTACAGAGCCTCGAGAATCGAATCGAAGGTTTAGAAATTAAACAACTCACCCTCCAGCAAAAGCTCAAAAATGACCGCCAATCAATCTCGCGTCTTATTTTAGCACTAGAGCGCATCCGCCGTGTGCCGCCAGAGGCGCTCATCGCCAAACCGGATGCCCCGCTGAAAACTGCGCAAAGCGCGATGCTTATGCGCAACATCATTCCAGCCATAAATCAGCAAGCAGAAGCCCTCCGTACAAACCTTGAAGATCTGGAAAATATCACCACAGAGCTTCAGGAAAAGCGCAGTAACGCCCTCAAAACCGCATCAACGCTCAAAACCGAATATAGCAAAATGTCCAGCCTTGTTGAGCGCCGCGAAAAACTCTACGCCTCCACACACAGAGATCTGGAGAAAGAACAACAGCGCGCAAAACAAATCTCTCGGCAAGCGCAAAATATCAAAGACCTAGTTAAACGCCTCGATACAGAAAAACAACGCACAGCCAGTCTTGGTCGCGCCAAAAAGAAAAAAGCGCTACCACCCGTTGGCAATTCCCGCCTGCCAATCTCCGGTATTATCCGTATCGGCTACAACGATTCAGATGCTTTCGGCGCGCCCAGCAAGGGCTTGAGCATTGAAGGGCTGGGCGGCTCACTCATCGTTGCGCCAATGGGCGGTACGGTCCGTTTTGCTGGTCAGTTCAAGAATTACGGCAATATGATGATCGTCGAGCATAAAAATGGCTATCACAGTCTTATTGCAGGATTTGAGAAAATTGATACAGTGGTAGGACAGCGCGTTTCTGCGGGAGAACCTCTCGGTTATCTCCATTACGCAGAAAACAACATCAAGCCCGCGCTATATTACGAGCTGCGTCACAACGGCAAGCCAATAAATCCGGCGCAAAAGCTTGGCAATTTAAGCTAACGACCCCATATTAGAACCTAAACTCGATACAAACCAAAAGGATATCACGCCCACATGAACAGCTCCCTCAAACATCTCTTTCTTGTTTCTATTATGGCCGTCCTGTGTTTTACGCAACCCACACTCGCCGATGATGATCGCACCGCGGGCACGCAGCCAACACCGGAGAATAACTACAGCGAAACCTACCGCGAACTCAACCTGTTCGGCGATGTGTTTGAGCGCGTCCGCAGCCAGTATGTTGAACCAGTCACCGACAAAGAGCTGATCGAAGCCGCTGTCAACGGCATGCTCACCGATCTCGATCCGCATTCCTCCTACCTCAATGAGGACAGCTTCGGCGATATGCAGATCAGCACAAAGGGTGAATTTGGCGGCCTCGGAATCGAAGTCACCATGGAAAACGGCTTCGTCAAAGTCGTCTCTCCCATTGATGATACCCCGGCCTTCCACGCCGGCATGCTCGCCGGAGATTATATCACGCATATCGATGATGAACCCGTCATGGGCCTGAGCCTTGCCGAAGCCGTTGATAAAATGCGCGGCCTTGTCGATACAAAGATCAAACTGACCGTCGCCCGCGAGGGTGCCGGCGGCCCGCAGGGAATCACCATCACGCGCGCCATCATCAAAATTGAATCCGTTCGCAGCCGCGTTGAGGGTAATGCCGGATATCTCCGCATCACGACCTTTAATCAAAACACCTATCCCGGCCTCAAAAAAGCGATAGAAAAAATCGATACAGAGCTTGGGAACAAACTCACCGGCTATGTCCTCGATTTGCGCAATAACCCTGGCGGCCTTCTTGAGCAAGCTATTGCAGTCTCTGATGTTTTTCTTGATAAGGGCGAAATCGTTTCAACCCGCGGCCGCGAAGATGCTGATACAAAGCGCGATAATGCCAACCCCGGCGACATGGCCAAGGGCCTGCCGATTGTCGTTCTCGTCAATGGCGGCTCAGCCTCGGCTTCTGAAATTGTTGCGGGCGCTCTACAAGACCACAAGCGCGCGATCATCCTGGGCACACAAAGCTTCGGTAAGGGCTCGGTTCAAACGGTCATCCCCCTGCCCGGTCACGGCGCTATGCGCCTAACAACGGCACGCTATTATACGCCATCTGGCCGCTCCATTCAGGCCACCGGCATAACCCCGGATATCATTGTTGAGCCCGCTAAAGTCGAAATCGTGACCGTAAAGCGCGTTAAAGAATCAGACCTGCGCGGCGCCTTGGATAAAGGTAACGGTGATAAAAACAAAAATAAATCTGCCGAAAATGATGAGGATAAAGATAAAGAGAAGCCCATCGATTACCAGCTCACACGTGCGCTTGATCTTCTAAACGGCCTGTCTCTTTATGGCGAAGTCTCTCCAACAGCAAAAATAATAGCGCCTGCCCCGGCAGAAACACCTCAAACAGAGGCCGCCCCATAACATGGATATACAAGGCGTCATAAAAACCACCCTCAAGCCGCAGCCTCTGCTCGTCGGTTTAGGAATGGCGTCGAGTATTTACCTTGTAATCTTTCTATTTGTCGGCCTCGGCGCTGGAAAAACACTGCACAAAATGGAGGAAAAGCTAGCCTCCGACTCCGTTGCGATCGAACGCCCCATTCAAGCCATATTCGCTCATCCCGGAGCAACGGATGATGCCAATAGCGCCCCTCATGGACAAGGCCGCCCAATCACACCACCTATCACCAAAGGCCCCTCCCTTACGCCCGCACCGCTGGCCGGCCTTTACCTTCAAGAGCCAGAAGGCTTACTGCCTAAAATCTCTCCTTCTGGCATGACACCATTCGATGGATACAAAAAACCTGGGCCTCAAACACAAAAGCCTCTGGTCGCAATCATCATTACAGATTTCGGCTTGTCTCAGACGGCCTCTAACCAAATTCTGCGCAACCTTCCATCCGAGGTCTCGCTGATCCTGTCGCCCTACGCCGATCACCTGGATGATCTTCAAAAAACAGCGCGCGCTGCAGGTCACGAACTCTGGCTCGGCTTACCACTTGTGGATGAAGAAAACGCCAATCATGATTTCGGCCCGCAAGCGCTCTCTCAGGGCGCAGGCCTGAAACAAAATCAAGATCGTTATCTCTGGGCATTATCCCGGACAACAGGCTATGTCGGCGTGGCCAGTATGATCGGCAACGACTTTAACAACGCAAACACCGCGATCAAAAATATTTTCACGGACATCTTTGATCGCGGTCTCGGCTATCTCGAAATCAACCCAAGCGCGGGCAAGGCCATTGAAAACATCGCGAAGTCAAAGCGCGCGCCTTACGCTAAAAACATTCAATTCCTCGAAAACACCTCTCTCAAAGCGCTTGAAACCATCGCCGAGGGTCGCGGCTATGTCATCGGTGTCGTCCACCCGAATCCCAACACTATAAAATCGCTAAAAAGCTGGCTAGATACGCTTGAAGCCAAAGGCTTCGCGCTCGCGCCCGTCTCTGCCATTGCGGCGCAGAATAGACACTAAGCTATGCCAGAGTCCCTTCCCTATCGCCCTTGTGTTGGTATTGCACTGTTTAATGCTGAAGGCAAAGTCTTTGTTGGTGAACGCATTGATACGCCAGGCGCATGGCAAATGCCGCAAGGCGGCATCGACGAAGGTGAGGATCTAGAGATCGCCGCCTTTCGTGAGCTCTATGAAGAAACCGGCATCAAAGATGCCGTGATCATCAAAATCGCAGACGAAACAATTTGCTACGATCTTCCGCCCGCGCTCCAGAAAAAATTCTGGGATGGGAAATTCCGCGGCCAAGAGCAATACTGGATCGCCATGCGTTTCACCGGACAAGACAGCGACATCAATTTAAACCAACACGCAAAGCCTGAATTCTCCGCCTGGCAATGGCTAGCGCTCGAAGATACGCTCGACGTGATTGTTCCCTTTAAACGCAAAGTTTATGAAAAAATCATTGGCCTTTTTCAAAATATCGCTAAGGATTGAGCGGACCCCAGGCCGGGTCAGAACCATCCCGCGGTGTTTGCAGTAACCGCTCATTATACCCCGTAATATCGATCGTATAGAGCTTGGCAGAGCGTTGCCGTCCGCCTGCGCCAACTGGACGCTCCTTAAAATACGTCAGCACGCGACCATTGGGTGACCAGCTTGGGCCCTCGACATGATACGCATTCGTAATCAAGCGCTCCCCACTACCATCCGGGCGAATAACACCGATATAGAATTTCCCCTTATACATGCGCGTGAAGGCAATTAAATCTCCGCGCGGCGACCAGACCGGATTGGCGTAACGGCCCTTGCCAAACGTAATCCGCGTTGCGCTGCCGCCACTTGCGGACATGGTGTAAAGCTGCTGCGTCCCGCCACGATCCGATTCAAACACAATCTGGCGTCCGTCCGGCGCATAAGATGGCGAGGTATCAATCGCTGAATTTTTCGTGATGCGCTTTTTACGTTTGGAGCGCAAATCCATCTCGTAAATATCGCTATTGCCATTAATTGCCTGGCTCATAATCACCTTGCGGCCATCCGGTGAAAAGCGCGGGGCAAAAGTCATGCCCGGAAAATTGCCCAACCGGTCATGCGCGCCGGTCGTCAGATCATACAAATAAACCCGCGGCCCAGTGCGACCGTAAGACATGTATGTGATCAACTGCTTCGTCGGTGAAAAGCGCGGCGTCAGCACAAGATCACTACCATCGGTCAAATATTTATGGTTCGCGCCGTCCTGATCCATAATCGCCAAACGCTTGCGGCGCGTTTGCGGCGGCCCGGTTTCAGACACATAGACAATCCGCGTATCGTAATAGCCCTCCTCACCCGTCAGGCGCTTATAAACCTCATCAGAAATAATATGCGCAATGCGCCGCCAATTACGGTCGGTCGTCATATAGGCCATCGCGATCATTTCTTTTTGCGAGAACACATCCCACAAGCGAAATTCAACACGCGTGCGACCATCATCCGCGCGGCTGACTGTGCCCGCAACCAAGGCCTGCGCACCGCTTGCACGCCACTCCGCAAAGCGTACACCATTAGTCTTGATCGAGTGAGAATCCTGCACAAACGCCCCCGCACTAATCGGACGAAATAACCCAGAGCTTTCAAGATTAGAAGCAATAATCCCCGGAACGCGCGTCGCAAGCGAGCGGTTGGGCGTATTGGGCTGCGCATAAAACATAGAGATCGCAATCGGCACCGGCTCGCTAATACCGCGCGTCACATCGACCGTCAGTTCAGCGCGCGCTGAAAACGGGAGAAAGGCTAAAATGAGAAAGAGAAATACATATCGAAAATTCATGATGAAGGCGTCCTTTATTGCTCAATCCTTATAGCATGTCTCGCGGATCAAATCTAAACACAAACTGCTTAAGCTGCTCATATTTTTCTGGCGGATATTTCAGCGGCGTACAGCGCGGATTGCGCAGCGCCCGATCCGCCGAATCTGCCGCGGCGCGGAAATGGCTATCACCTGCATAACGCCCCCGATCCAAAATCTGCGTATCACGAATAGAGCCATCAACATTCATAAAGACACGAATCTCAATCACCAAATTTTCCGCATATTTCGCGCCCGCTGGCACGTTCCAGCATGGATAAAGCTGCTGCCCAATCGCATCGCGCTCGCTGATTGTTATACGATCACCAAGGCTGGCAATTTGCGACGGCAACTCTTCAGGTTTCTCTGGCGCAGCCTCCTCTAGATCTGGCGCTATGTTATTGAGCAAGCTTTCGAAATCATTCGTTTTTAGCTCTAGTTTTGGCTTTTTCTCCGGCGGTTTTGGTTTGGGTTTTGGCTTTTCAACCGGCTCCGGCGGTTTTTCGGCCGGCTTTTCGATCTT
Organism: Alphaproteobacteria bacterium; assembly: GCA_024275825.1. Lineage (GTDB taxonomy): Bacteria > Pseudomonadota > Alphaproteobacteria > Micavibrionales > Micavibrionaceae > JAJRYK01. Next base: position 8,406 of record JAJRYK010000010.1, on the reverse strand, counting down.
TGGCGGCTCTGGCTCTTTCAGCTCTTCCGGTTTGGGTTTCGGCTTTCTTGCTTCGGGCGGCTTTTCTTCTTTGGGTTCTTCAGGCTTTTTTACTGGCTCAGCTAGGCGCGTGGTTTGGGTGATATCACCAATGTCAACCAGCTCTACATTAATCGCGGTGATTTGCTCCAACGGCTTTTGTGCCGCAAACGGTAGCCCCATAGTCACAACCACAAAAATCGCAAGATGAAGCGCGCCCGATGTAACCAAAGGCACCTTCATTGAGGGAGCCTCATACAGACCGGAATCATGCCGTATTGTTGCGTTCATCACTCAGGATTCCATATACGACCAGATCATTGCGCCTCAGAAATCAGCGCGACCTTTTTAAACCCGGCGCCGTTTACCGTGCCAATCACCGCCATGACTTTGCCGTAAGGCAGCGCCTGATCACCGCGAATATAAATGCGGCGCTCTTCATTACCTTCGGTCATCGCACTTAAGAGATTAATCAAATTGCCATCTCTCACCTCCGTCTCGCCGATAAAAATTTTATTCTCCTTGGTCACAGTAATTTCAATGGGCTTGTTATCCTCATCCGAAATCGCTTGCGCGTCCGATTGTGGCAAATCAACCGGCACACCGGCAGTCAATAACGGCGCGGCCACCATAAAAACGATCAGCAACACCAGCATGACATCAACAAAGGGCGTCACATTGATCTCAGCCATCGGACGATAAGCGCCGCCACTTCTGCGTCCGCGAGATTTTGATTTTATGGCAAGCGCTCCAGCCATGGCTTAAGCCACCTTTTTAGATTTAGCGATGCCGCCGGAATCTTGCGAGTCCAAATGCCGTGATAAAATCGCCGTAAACTCATCCGCAAAGGCATCAAGGCGATCCGCATAACGATTTAGGCCGGTCGAAAATACATTATAGGCAATAACGGCAGGGATAGCCGCCACCAAGCCAAGCGCTGTGGCAAACAGAGCCTCCGCAATACCGGGAGCAACCACCGCCAGACTGGTGTTATTGGTCGCAGCAATCGAAGAGAAGCTCCCCATAATTCCCCAGACCGTACCAAACAGGCCGATAAAGGGCGCGGTTGAGCCGACACTGGCGAGAAATGTCATCCCGCGCTCCAGCATATTCATCTCGCGCCCGATAGCGACGCTCATCGCGCGTTCAACGCGCTGACGAATGCCGGCTTGCAGGCTTTCCTTGGACGGCACGCCATTGGCGATCCCAACCTGCCACTCCTCCATCCCAGCCGAAAAAGTGGAGAGCATAGGGTCATGCTTGGAGTTTTTCACGCGTGCATAAATTTTATCGAGCGGCTCGCCAGACCAAAAGGAATCCTCGAAAACATTGGCCTTTTTATCGAGCTTTCGTAAGCTCGAGCGCTTGGCCAGAATAATCGTCCAGCTCCACACCGAAGCCGCGATCAAAATAAACATCACCGCCTTCACAATAGGATCAGCCTGCAGGAACAGGCCCCACATGCTCATATCATGGGCGTAGCTGCCAAGATTTACGGTGTCAACAATCGGATCGGCCATGGTGTTTTATCCTATATCCTGTTCGAACTTCGTTTTGAGCGCAGGCGGAATGCGCTCTGGTTTCATCGCTTTCATGTTTACACATACCAAAGCCACCGCCATCTCACAAATTAATTCATCACACTGGTTACGCATGCTGTGGGTCATCGTGAAACTGGTGTTTTTGATCGCTGTGACGCTGGTCGTCACGGTCAAGAAATCATCCAGCACCGCCGGCTTTAAATAATCTATGTCGATATTGCGCACAACAAAGCCTATGCCCAATTCTTTTTCGAGCGCGCTATTTTCAAAACCAAGATCGCGCAAATATTCCGTCCGGCTACGCTCTCCGTAATGCAAAAAACGTGCATGATAGACAATGCCGCCAGCATCGGTATCTTCGTAATATATGCGTACCTCGATCGTATGACTCACGAATCCTCACCAAATAATGCGGTTTGATCGGGACGCGCTTGCGGCTTCAAGCCGAGATAGGTGAAGCCTTTGACTGATAAACACCGCCCGCGCGGCGTACGCTGCACCAAACCTTGCTGCATCAAATAAGGTTCAATCACATCCTCGATCATATCGCGCTGTTCGGACAGCGCCGCAGCGAGCGTTTCTACGCCGACGGGTCCACCGCCATAGCTATCGGCGATACAAGAAAGATAACGACGATCCATCGAATCAAGGCCAGATCCATCGACATCAAGCCGCCTAAGTGCGGCATCAACCTCGGCCTTGCAAATGGAGCTCGTTTTATCGGCTTGCGCAAAATCACGTAAGCGGCGTGTAAGGCGTCCGGCAATACGCGGCGTACCACGTGAACGTTTGGCGACCTCTAAAGCGCCCTCTTCGGTCAGTGGCATTTTAAGAAGTCCTGCGGTACGCTTCACAATCAATGCCAGATCTTTCGCACCATAAAATTCCAGACGCAGCGGAATGCCGAACCGGTCGCGCAAGGGGTTGGTCAGCAAGCCTGAACGTGTTGTTGCGCCAACGAGCGTAAAGGGTACGAGATCAATCTGTACGCTGCGCGCCGCCGGCCCCTCACCGATAATCAGATCGAGCTTGCGGTCTTCCATAGCAGGATAGAGAATCTCCTCCACCGCTGGATTAAGGCGGTGAATTTCGTCAATAAACAGAACATCATTAGGCTCTAAGTTGGTGAGCAGCGCCGCGAGATCACCGGATTTCGCGATAACCGGGCCAGAGGTTGCGCGAAAGCCCACGCCAAGCTCCTTCGCCACAATTTGCGCCAGGGTCGTCTTGCCCAACCCCGGCGGGCCAAACAACAAGACATGATCCATCGCATCACCGCGACCTTTTGCAGCCTCAACAAACACACGGAGATTATCGCGCAACGCGGGCTGGCCGATAAATTCATCGAGGGACAGCGGACGCAGCGCACCCTCTTCGCCTTTTTCAAAGTCTTGCGTTAAGGCATCCAGCTCTATGTTTTTCATCGCTTCGCTCATGCACTCAGCTCCTTCAGCGCTTCGCGGATGATATCCTGAAGATTGTCATTGGCTTTGGCCTTCGCGTTCATGACGGCCGTGTAGGCATCGGCGCGAGCATAGCCGAGATTGATGAGCGCAGAAATCGCATCTTGATCAATGCTCTGTTCTTCCGCATTCGCGGCGACGTCTGTATATTTGGCGCCAGTTTGCGGCGCGAAGCCCGCAGCGGCGAGTTCAATCTTACCGGCTTTGTCCTTCAACTCGGTGAGGATGCGCGTGGCGAGCTTTGGGCCGACGCCGCCGACTTGAGTGATCGCAGCTTTGTCCTGCGCAGCAATGATAATGCCGAGCTTTTCTGGTGGACAGGTTGCGAGAATGGCCAGACCGACTTTCGCGCCAACGCCCTGCACACTGGTGAGTAAGCGGAACCATTGCTGTTCGCCCGCATCAGCGAAACCGTAGAGATGAATATGGTCCTCACGCACATGTGTATCGATCAGCAGCGATGCCACATCACCCGCTTGGCCAATTTTACCCATCGTCCGGCGCGAGGCATAGACCAGATAGCCGACTCCGCCCACATCCAAAATGATGTGATTATCCTGAAAACTATCAATTATGCCGCTTAATTTTCCGATCATTTTACTTTCCAATACTCAGATTTACCATTCAAAATAAAACACTGATTTAATTCAATAAAGTCCATTTCTTCTTTTCGTTTGCTCAAATATGGAGGGCGGGGAAGTATCACATTGTTTTGACGCTTTATTTTACGCTTAAGCCTCGATCAAAGCCTTTTCCGCCCTCGCATTCCAAGCCCCATAATGCGCGTGACAGATAGCCACGGCAAGCGCGTCGGCTTCATCCTCGCTAACTTGCCCACAAGCCGGTAGCAGCGTACGCACCATCATGCCGATTTGGTCCTTGCTCGCGTGCCCTGCCCCGACCACAGATTTTTTGACCTTGTTCGCCGCGTATTCCGCAATGGAAATGCCATAGAGCGCCGGCACCATAAGCGCCACACCGCGCGCCTGCCCCAATTTCAGCGCCGATGCGGGGTTGCGGTTCACAAATATTTCCTCAATCGCTGCTGTGTCAGGGTCATGCGCCTTAATCACATCAACCAACCCCCGATGGATACAGGCCAGCCGCAACGCAAGGACCTCCGCCGGATTGGTCTTGATCAGCCCACTAGCCATAAATTTAAGCGCGTGCCCCTCGCTGCGGATAAGCCCCCAGCCAGTTTTTTGCAGCCCCGGATCTATGCCTAGAATCAACATAGTTTTAGGATAGCAGATTTATGGAACGAAGCAAGAACAAAATAAAGTACTTGAATAAAAACTAAAACATTATTAGAAATATCTTCCAATCTTTAAAAATTAATAAGAAAATAAAACATGCCTCAAAAATCAGAATTCATAGCCGCCAGCAAACACTCCGGAGGCTATCTAGGAAAAGCTTTCCGTCTCAAAAAGGGAAGATCCGAGGAATTTATAGAAGAGTTCACAGCAGCCGGTTTTGAACCAAATCATGAATACACTGCTCAACACATAAGACTCGTTACAAAGAACAACAATAACAATGAGTGGGGCTTAGACCTTTGGCAACCACCAAAAGCTGAAGATAGCTTCGAAGAAGGCAGCATTATCATGATGTTTCAAAACACGCAGAGGACTGTAATTTGGGTTACAGAGAGCGAGCTCGAAGTTAAAGCTAACCCGCCGCCAATAATTTTTCCATAACCTCGTCACTCACGTCAAAATTCGTATAGACATTTTGTACGTCGTCATTATCTTCTAATGCGTCGATGAGCTTTAGAACGGTGGCAGCTTGGGCTTCGTTTACTTCGGCACTGACATTGGCTTTCCAGGCTAGACCTGATTTTTCTGGTTCTTCGTATTTACTGACCAAAGCCTCGCGCACGGTGGCAAAATCTTCGGATTCGCAGATGATTTCGTGAGTCTCTTCATCGCTCTGGACATTCATGGCGCCCGCTTCGACAGCGGCCTCGAACATGTCGTCGGGGCTGGCTTTATCGAGGGGATAAATGATTTCCCCCACGCGATCGAACATGAATCCGACGGAGCCCGTCTCGCCTAAATTTCCGCCATTTTTGTCGAAGATGGAGCGCACCTCCGACGCTGTGCGGTTTTTATTGTCGGTCAGGGCTTCGACAATCACGGCAACGCCGCCTGGGCCATAGCCCTCATAGCGCATTTCGGTGTAATCAGCGCCCTCCCCGCCGCCAGCGCCCTTTTTAATCGCGCGCTCAATCGCGTCCTTGGGCATGGATTGGCCACGCGCGGTGGATACGGCGAGCCTCAGTCTCGGGTTCATATCCGGGTCTTCACCGCCCAGTTTTGCCGCCACCGTGATTTCACGGCCCAGCTTGGAAAAAACTTTTGAGCGCTTGGCATCTTGTGCGCCCTTACGGTGTTTAATATTTGCCCATTTGGAATGACCGGCCATGACCCTATCCTTTAGTATTATTTCAGTGCGTTATTGACCTCTTTTATAAAACAAATACGTACAGAGTTGCAAATAAAAACCTGATTTATCAGCTCTTTATGCTACAATATTAAATGGGAAACATAACGTAAATCTAATGTTTAAAGGCCTATGACCTATCAATTACAGAATATTTCCATCCTGGTTGTCGAAGATAACCAGCCTATGCTGGAGCTGATTAAATCTCTGCTGGTCACGTTTGGCGTAAAGAAGATTGTCCTCGCGCAAAATGGTGAGCAGGGCTTTGAGCTATTTCGCCGTGAGAAACCAGATATCGTGATCGCAGATTGGATGATGAAGCCAACAGATGGCATCTCTCTGGCGCGGCGCATTCGTAACGACCCCGGCAGCCCCAATCAATTGGTGCCGATTATTTTAATGACGGGCTTTAGCGAAAAACGCCGCGTGCTGCAGGCTCGTGATGCGGGCGTGACCGAGTTTTTGGTGAAACCGTTTAATGCGCGCGATTTGTATAAACGGCTGGAGCAAATTATCGAGCGGCCACGACAGTTTGTACGCTCTGAAGGCTTCTTTGGCCCTGATCGCCGCCGTAACCGTAAAGATGGCTATGACGGTCAGCTTCGGCGCCAAACCGATGTGCGACAAGAAGATTATGACCTATCATTTGAATCAACGTTACCGCAATCGAAAGAGCAATAATGGACCCGCACTATAATCAAAAACCACGGCGTAGGGCGGAGTTCATTATGCCGCCCAACACTCTCAAGGCCAAAGTTGGTTCAGGTGGTTTGAGTGATGATATTTTAAGGAAAGCGCAAACACTGCTGGAGAATAACACCGCCGACTTTCAACCCTTGGCAGAGATGTATTTAGCTTCGCTAATGGAGGGCATTGAGCTGGCAAAATCTGGTGGCGAAGAGCAAGACGACGAATATGTGATCTCCACCATGATGTACCCGGCGATGCAGCTCAAAGCCAATGGCGGGATGTTTCAATACCCGCTAATCAGCGCCATTGCCGACAAGCTTATTCATTTTCTAGAAGTGATTAATGAGCCGGATATTGAGGCCGTCGAGATCGTGCTCGCTTTCCACACAACCACCCGCGCCGTTGTAATGGGACGGATCAAAGGTGATGGCGGCACACATGGGAAAGAGCTGCTCTATGCACTGAACCAGGCTTGTTCGCGGTATTTTGAGAAGAGCAAATAGGCGCCTTAAGCCACGGTTGTAGCGGACGCCAAAATCCCGCCGCGTCTTATCGGTTCAATAGAAACTGCTAGCCCCGTATCATCATTTGTGATCACCAGAGCGCCGCAGATCGTGCCATCACCACTCGCTGGACGGAAGCGCTCGCCAGGCATTTTCTTGATAAAGCGGTGCATCGCCAGCTCTTTTTCAACGCCAATCACGCTATCGTAATCGCCTGTCATACCGGCATCGGTCTGATAGGCTGTGCCGTTTTTCAGAATATGCGCATCAGCTGTTGGAATATGCGTGTGCGTGCCGATAACGGCAGAGACACGGCCATCGATGTGATGAGCGAGTGACATTTTCTCTGAGGTTGTCTCGGCATGAAAATCAACGAAGATCGCGTCTGTGTTTTGGCCTAAACGCTCTTTCTCCAGAATATCGCGCAGCGCTCTGAACGGATCATCGAGCGTGTCCATGAACAAGCGGCCCATGGCGTTGATCACAGTTAGAGTTTGGCCATTAACGCTGAGGCGTACAACGCCGTTACCGGGTGTGCCCTCGGGGTAATTGATCGGACGTAAAAGCTTTTCATCGCGGGCGATATAGGGAATGATCTCGCGCTGATCCCAGACATGGTTGCCCGTCGTGATGCAATCAACGCCCCAGTCGTAGAATTCGGTGCAGATTTTCTCGGTAATCCCTGCGCCATTGGCCGCGTTCTCGCCATTGACGATAACGACGTCGGGCTTGAGTTCGCCTTTTAGATCAGGCAGATATCTCTGCAGCGCCTCGCGCCCAGAGCGACCCATAATATCGCCAATAAATAAAATTCTCATTTCGTCTCTTTCTAAACCCCTCCCCCTAACCCCCTCCCTCAGGGAGGGGGAACGTTTTTAAATGGTGGGAAAGTCCCTATTCGCCAAAATAATGTGTCCCGCAGGGCGTAATCACCCAATCGAGCTTTTCATCATGCTCCTCAACTGGCAGATTGAATAGCACAGCTTGGCGCGCATAGCCAACGCCAACAGCCAGAATGTCTTTTGCAGCGCGTGCGGCGTTTAAGGTCGCATCATAATATCCGCCGCCCTGCCCCACCCTAAACCCTCGCCGATCAAAGGCGAGCAATGGGACGATGAAGATATCAGGCGCTAGCCAATTCGCCCCCTCCTCCGGTGGTTGCATGATGCCGTGCGGGCCTTTGACCAGCTTGATACCCTCTGAGTACTGCGCGAAGCGGAGCTCTAGGCTGCCCCCCTGCATCACGGGCAACGCACAAGTGATGTCTTGGCTCAAAAGCTGTTCAAGAATGGGGGAAGGATCGAATTCCTTGTCCTTGGGCCAATAGGCAGCAATGACTTGACCTGCCTGCGGCTTGATCGCATCGAAGAATAGTGGCGCGGCGTCCTGCGGGTCTTCCTCATCCAGATTAACCCACGCCCGCTGACGGCGAGCTTCATCTCTAATGCTTTGCTTTTCGTCTGTCATAGGAAGGAGGATAGAGGCTTTTAAGGGAGAATTGAAGAATAACGTGGCGAAAATGATGGTTTTTAAGAACCGGAGCGGAGCGTACGTAAACGTACGTGAGCACCGGAAGCGCAAAAAATTGTTATTTGCAGCCCGTTAGGCTTTAAGGGGCTGTCGTAGATAAGTTATAAATTTGTCCATTTTTTGAGCGTTTTTAACTGCTCTTTATGCGACCCATAATTAAACCTAAATTCCGTTTCTTTTAAGAACCAATAAAATTGCTTTTCAGGAATGCCGTTGTAT
>JAJRYK010000009.1 GCA_024275825.1 Alphaproteobacteria bacterium | reverse complement strand
GCCTTTGCCACCTTACAGCCCGGACTTTAACCCCATAGAACAAAGCTTTGGTAGCCTAAAAAGGCGACGGCAATTTTTACCGCTTGGCACGCCATTGGACGATTTATTTATGTGCAATTATTAATTGGAATAACTATATATGCGTGTATCAACGGCTTTCGCCGCATCCTCCATAATTTTTGGAGCTTTAACTACATGTGCAACAGCGCAGCAGGGTGAGAGCGCTCAAAATTTAAATTCAGAGAATAAAGCGCTTTTGCGTACGACATCCGTTGATCAATTTGAGGGCGGCGCTCCAGGCTTAATATTTGGTGCTGACGCAATATCAAGCATGGCGCATGATTTTAATGGCCTGAGCGCCGATGGCTACGACCATATGAATTTTGATCAGTCGATTTCTATGGGTAATGAGCAAACCACCGTGCCGGCACCTGGTTCACTTCTTTTGATTGGTTTGGGTGGTTTTGTTGCTTTAGGCAAGCGTCAAAAGCGGGCAGTTTTTTCTTTGGGTAAAGCGACAACAAAACAGAGTTCAGAAAACTCTGGTGCTGTAGTTGATGCTGTTTCAAAGCCGGTCGGCTCTATTCCTTTGAAGAGTGCAATAATGACAGAGAATTCACAAACAGGGCCATCTAAACTTACGCCTAAATAGTCTTAAGCCGCGGTCCAGCCACCGTCAATCGTCTGGTGTGTGCCGGTAATATTTTGCGCAGCGTCAGTGCATAAAAACAGCGCCAGCGCCGCGATGTCCTCGACTTTTACAAATTTCTTCGTGTGCTGCGCGGCGAGCATGACGGTATTGACGACCTCGTCCTCGCTCATGCCGCGCGCCTTCGCTGTATCCGCAATTTGATTTTCCACCAGCGGCGTTTTAACGTAGCCGGGGCATATGGCATTGACGGTGATGTTGTCCTGCGCGACTTCTAGCGCGATGGTCTTGGTCAGTCCCAACATGCCATGTTTTGCCGCCACATAGGCCGACTTATACGGAGAGGCGACAAGCGCATGCGCGCTGGCGATGTTAATAATCCGCCCCCATCCAGCCGCACGCATTAACGGCACAGCATGGCGCATAGTGTGAAAGCTCGATGAAAGAATGATCGCGAGAATGGCGTCCCATTTCTCCGGCGGGAAATTCTCAATCGGGGAGACATGCTGAATGCCTGCATTATTCACCAGCACGTCAACGCTGCCGAAAATCTTCTGCGCATCGCTGATCAGTGCCTCAATCTCATTGGGCTTGGTCATGTCCGCGCCGTTATAATGCACAGCATTAGCACCGGCCGCTTTTGTATCCTTCACGGCTGCTTCAACCGCATCCGGCGCGCCAAAACCATTGAGCACAATATTGGCCCCGTGCGCCGCAAAGCCCTTGGCGATCCCCAGCCCAATGCCGCTGGTTGATCCCGTAATAACAACCGTTTTGCCTGATAAATTTGTCAATGAATCCCCCTATAGATCAATAGTCGTCAGACCATCGTAACATCCATAAACTCGCGTGTCTCGCTCTCAAGCAGCGCGTCGTTGGTTTTGCGTTGACGCTCGATCAGCTTGTACATCACATCGCGCACAACCGGGTCGGCTTCGTTGAGTTTTTTCTCGAATTTCCCTGGGGAAATGATCTCTAAGACTGTTTCATCCAGCGCCTCAACATTCGCCCCATATTTCTCGCCATGGAACAGGGCAGATTCGCCAAAAATTTCGCCTTCTGCGAGTGTCGCCAAATCAATGCGCTTACCATCCTTTTCAAGGAAGACAGCGACGCGACCCTTTAAAACCATATAGGCGTGTTCGGCCGGCTCATCCTTAGTTAGGATGCGATCACTGGTGGAAAATGTGCGTATAAATTCATTATTCATGGGATGAGGACTCATCTGTTTACCATCTATAGCTTAAGCGCTAGCCAAAGGCCCCGCAAGCACTTCTTGGTTGTATATTTTGGAGGAGGGGAAAATGGCGTAAGCCATCCGTAGCCTTGAAGGATGGTCAGGGGCAGAATTGAACTGCCGACCAGCGCACTTTGTGCGCGTTTTTAAAAGAGACGTGTCGGCAGGTGCCGCCAGACCAAGCTATAAAGTGAGTTTTTTAAGGGAAAGATAAATGGTGCCCAGGGGCAGAATTGAACTGCCGACACGGGGATTTTCAATCCCCTGCTCTACCACTGAGCTACCCGGGCTTGCTTAAGAAAAGCAAAATAACACTGCGCTTATAAAAGAATAGGGCAGGTCTGTCTAGGGGGTATCATCAAATTTTGTCATATTCTAGAGGGTTTGACTTCAGGGGGGGCCGTCCCTATAATCACCGATCGTTAAACAACCACAGGAGGCTGCTATCCGTATTGGAATACTCGCAACACATTTAAGTGAAGAACAAGATCGTCTTTTAGAGACGGCGCAGAAAAGAGGGCATGAGGCGACGATATTACAAGTTCATGAATTTGGCCTTACGCTCTGCCTGAATGATCCGCGGATATTTTATGAGGGAGAGCCGGTTGAGAAAAATTTCGATGCGATTATTCCGCGCATTGACATCCCCTACACAGATTTCGGGTACAAGGTTTTAAGGCAGTTCCAGGCTGTTGGGGTATATACAACAGACACGGCATATTCGTTAGAGCTTGCCAGAAATAAATTGCGCTGCATGCAATATTTGATGCGCAATGGCGTGCCATTTCCAAAGACCGGATTTTCTTATACGAAAAAAGGATATCGCAAAGTTCTGGGTACAATTGAGGAAGAGCACGAAGACGAGCCGGTTGTGATTAAGCTCAATGAAGGTACGCAAGGCGTTGGCGTTTTCCTGGCTGAGGACAAAAAGCAAGCCAAAAACTTTCTAAAAACATTTGAACAGCTTGATGCCGAGGTCATGCTTCAGGAATTCATTAAGGAATCTGCGGGTACTGATTTACGCTGTTTTGTTGTTGGCGACAAGGTGGTTGCCTCAATGAAGCGGGAGTCACAAAATGATGATTTTAGAGCCAATATTTCTCTAGGCGGGCACGCATCTACGGCGGATCTGACTGACGAGGAAGTTAGGCTTTCCCTGGCGGCCAGCGAAGCGGTTGGTATGAACATAGCAGGTGTTGATTTGATCCGGTCTGATCGTGGACCTTTGGTGATTGAGATCAACAGCGCGCCTGATTTTTGTGGTGAATGGGGGCTCGAAGCTATCTCTGGCGTTGATGTTGCTGAAAAAATTATTGAGCTTGTTGAGGAAGGCAAAGCTAAGTTCGATCAGGGTGAGGGCACATGGCTTCAACCGGCGAACGCAGGAAAGATTCACTAGCCAGCCTTAAAGACCGCCTTCATCAAATTGCTCTTTCGAAAATCGATCTTGCAGCGGCGGCGTGCGGCGTTTGCGGGAGATTTCCATGAGTCCAAGGTTCGTTAGGCCGTGAATTTGTACCGTGCAAGGGTCTTTGCTGATGGCTTCTTCCAGCGCGGCGATCAATTGACCTTGCTCTTTCTTGTTGTTCATTTTAATAAAATCAATCACGACAATACCGCCGGTATTGCGCAGCTTCATTTGCCGCGCCGCCTCCTGCGCGGCTTCGATATTGACGGAGAGTTTAGAGCGCTTATCCACGCCGCGATTAACATCGATGGAGGTCAGGGCTGCGGTTTCCTGAATAATTAAATTCCCGCCGCCGGGCAAAAACGCATAGGCGTTAAACAGGTTTTCAATCTGGCCCATAATATCGCGTTCATGAAACAGCGCCAGATCATCAAGCGCGTCCTTCAATTCAATGGGGTTTATCTTGGTCATCAGATCGGGCGCAAAAACCTGACACCATTCCTCGGCATGTTTGAAATGATCTATGGTGGTCACTTCAATTGTGTCAATCTGTTGATCGGCGTGATCGCTTAAGCTTCGCTGGATCGCATCGGGGCCTAGCATGATCAGCTGTGGCTCGCTACCCTCCAAATGCGGCTGCATTTCGATCCAGGCCTCGCGCAGGATGACGGCCTCGCGCACCAGCATATCGGTCTGTGTATCGGCGGCGGCGGCGCGCATGATATAGCCATGAAAATCGCCCTCCAGCTCTTCGCCTGCACGGCCCATCTCATCCATCATTTTGAGGAGTTGCTTGCGCATCGCCTTATCTTTGATGCGCATCGAGACACGGTTTTTGTTCATCATCGGGCAGTAAATCAGATACCGGCCGGGCAGTGTGATATCCATGCTCAGCTGCGGCGTTTTTGTCTCTGGCCGGGCATAATCGTCAAACTCTTTCGGCAGGTAGGCGCTCTTGGCCTGCACCGCAATCATTTGGCCGGGCTGAAATGTTTTACCGATAGCCTTTTCGCCGCCCTTAATAAAGACGCCGCTTTTCTTATCCGTACGGCGCGTGTCTTTGTTAAAAAGGATGCCGGTGTTATAGCCATCGAGATTCATAAAGGCCGCGTCTTGCGCCGCATCGATGTTATTGAGTTTGGCCCAATAGATCGAGCCCCAGCGCACTTCTTCCAGCGCAGGATCAACCTCCAGCCCCGCCAATTGCCCGTCTTTCAGGGCGGCGGTCCACAGGTTGCTATCGAGTTCTTCAATCAGTATGTCCATGTGTGTATCCTGCACCTTCCACTATTTTCATTGTATCATAAAGGCACAGCCCCACCACGTTTGAATATGAGCCGTTCAGCGATTTAATGAAGGCCGCTGCGCGCCCTTGAATGGCATATCCGCCCGCAACGCCTTTCCACTCTTCGCTTTCGAGATAGACGGCAAGCTCAGGGGCGGTGAGGCGCTTAAAGTTTACGATGGTCTGCGACACGCGCGAGACTTCTTTGCCGCCCGGCACAATCAGCGCAATTCCGCCATAAACGCGGTGACGCCGACCGGAAAGTAGCTCTAGGCAGCGCTTGGCCTCTCCTGTTTTCTCCGTCTTTGGCAAAATACGTCGTCCGCATGCGACAACCGTATCCGCCGCCAGCACAAAGCTTTCAGGGTGATCCGTCGCCACTGCGCGCGCTTTCTCAAGCGCTATGCGCAGCGCATAGTCGCGAGGCAGTTCAGTTTTTTCTGGGGTTTCGTCGATATCGGCCGGGATAATCTCATCCGGCTCTATCGCGATTTGTTTGAGCAAGGCTACCCGCCGCGGGGAGGCGCTCGCGAGGATCAGTTTATTTCTCACGGAAAATAATACGGCCCTTGGATAAATCATAGGGCGTCATTTCCACAATTACCGTATCGCCCTGCAACACACGAATGCGGTTACGGCGCATCTTACCGGCGGTGTGCGCCAATATAACATGATCATTTTCCAGCGTTACGCGGAACATTGCATTGGGCAAAATCTCCGTCACAACGCCCTTAAATTCCATTAATTCTTCTTTAGCCATTTTGTCTTTCTATTACTCGTAATTTAACCTTAAGGGCCTTTATATACGCGTCTTTTTTGAAAATGTCTACAGTGGCCGCGTTGCGCGCTAGAAAATCCGAAAGCCCAGAAAAACCCGCAAGAAAATTTCGAGGATAAACAGCCCTGAAACAATCGTCGTGACCAGCATAAATTGTCTGATTTCACCGGATAAAACCCGCAATGAAACCGCTGTCATCGTCAAATAGAGGCCATAAAAGGGCAAGATGCGCGACAGGAAGAACGTCTCGTCATTTGGATACGTCGCCCACACCCACCATATCGCGACCACAGCCAGAAATACCGCCAAGGGCAACGCACAAAACCGCAATATTTTCTCAAAACCGCTCATCATCAAATTTTGGCGCCTAAAAGGGCCTAATGTCAATGTGGTTTTTTATGGGTTAGTGGTATCCGCCATTTGTCAGGCTGACCATTTTATCGCGGGCATTTTGTGATTGAGAGAGCTGTCCCAGCACGCTTGCCAAGCGATTGGTCACATAGCGCAAGGAAACCCCCGATGCGCTAGCCGCTTGAAATAGCTTCCAATTTTCGTTTTCGCCCAGCGTAAGGTTCCCCATTCTGGCTTTTTGTTCTAGTTGATCTATAAGGGATTCAAACGCCTCCAGCGCGCTGCGTTCAGATTCAATTCTCGTCTGGCCTTGAGGGTTAAATTCTTCGCACGCCCTTCCTTTTTCTGGTGTTTTTAGTTTCGTTGTCATTATCATTACCATCGTCATTATTTTTTGCTTTTAAATTGCTGTATCAATGTATTAATACAGTGCACATAAATATAAGTCAAACTTTTTATAAATAGACAGCAATTTTCTATCGGTGATAGGATGTCCTTGTAATGAATCCAGTAGACAAAAAACATCGTGAGGCGTTGTATAAGGCGATTTCTTCTGTGAAGTCAGCGGAGGAGGCACAGCTGTTCTTCCTCGACTTATGCACCCCGGCGGAGCTAACCGCGATGGCCGAGCGCTGGAAAATTGCGCAACTCCTCGCCGCTGGAGAGCTGTCCTACCGCGATATATCTGCCAAAACTGGGGCGAGCACAACCACTGTTGCTCGCGTCAATCGCTTCTTAAAACAAGAACCGCATCAGGGGTATCAGGTGATGTTGGGGCGGTTGGGCAAGTCCTAAACCTTCCCAATATCCGCGCCGCAGGCACTCAATTTTCCGACAATATCTTCATAGCCGCGCTCCAGATGATAGATGCGGTTGACGATGGTTTCGCCTTCGGCCACCAACCCGGCCAGCACCAACGCAACGGATGCGCGTAGATCGGTGGCCATGACTTCTGCGCCTTTCAGGCTCTCAACCCCGCGCACTATGGCGGAATTACCTTGCACGGAAATATTTGCGCCCATGCGGCACAGCTCCGGCACGTGCATGAAGCGGTTTTCGAAAATGGTTTCTGTGACCATCGCCGCGCCCTCCGCCAGGCTTAGCATTGCCATGAATTGCGCTTGCAAATCGGTGGGAAAGCCGGGATAGGGCTCGGTCATGATGTCGATGCCTTTCAGGCGCATGTCGCTGTTGCGGCTGACGATAATGTCCTTGCCGTCTTGCTCAATCTCCATCCCGGATTGGGACAGCAGGCCCAGCGGCGCGCTTAGATGCTCCGCGCGCGCATTTTGCAGGCGCAGCCGTCCGCCGGTCATGCCCGCAGCGATGATATAGGTGCCGGTCTCAATGCGGTCGGGCACAATTTCATGCGTTGCCCCGCCCAGCGCTTTAACGCCCTCAATCGTGATTGTTTCGCTGCCCAGCCCTGTGATTTTCGCGCCCATGGCGATCAGGCATTCGCCCAGATTAACAATCTCCGGCTCGCGCGCGGCGTTGCCCAGAACGGTTGTGCCGGTGGCCAGCGTGGCGGCCATCATCAAATTTTCTGTTGCGCCAACGGACACTTTGGGGAACAGGATCTTTGTAGCCCTAAGGCCACCTTTCGGCGCGGCGGCATTAATATAACCCTCACCCAGCGTGATGGTCGCGCCCATGTCCTCCAGCCCCTTAATGTGCATATCAACCGGCCGCGTGCCAATCGCGCAGCCGCCGGGCAGGGACACTTTCGCCTCGCCAAAGCGCGCCAGCAGCGGGCCAAGCACAAGGATAGAGCCGCGCATTTTGCGCACAATATCGTATGGCGCAGTGTAGCCGGTTAGGTTGGCGGCGTTAAGGCGCGCCACATTACCCTCCATCTCCACGCTGCAGCCCAGATGGGTCAGCAATTCTCGCTGCGAATCCATATCGCGCAGGCTGTTGGGGCTGTTGGTCAGGGTCAGGGTTTCGTCGCTAAGCAGCGCCGCGCACATAAGCTTAAGCGCTGCATTCTTCGCCCCGCTAATCGGAATAGTGCCGTTAAGCGCATTGCCGCCAATGATTTTGATTTTGTCGAGCGGCTTTGGTTTGGGGTAAACATCCGGGCGCAGCTCAAAGCGCGTGACCTTGCCGTCAACCGCGGCTTCAATCTTCAGCACGTCTTCGGCGGGAACCTTCTGCGTTGTATTAATCCAGGCCCAAATCGCCTTCTGATCCCGCCCAATCTCCCGCCCCAGCGCCGATTGACCACCCGCGATTTCAATTGCTTCTTTTAATGCTTTAATGCTCATGAGGAGTGGTTTACTAAAAATTTAGTAACTGGTCAAGGGAGAAGCTTAAGGTTTCGGCAACGTCACGCCTTTTTGTTCGGCAGAGGGCCCTTCAGTATCATTTTTACCTTTAAGCTCATTAAGTAAATACTCAAAGCATCGATCTGATACACCTTCACCTTCTATAATAAATTTGTCACCAATTTGTGCCCATTCAGCAGTAAGTGAACCGGCTACTTCAATGGTATCAATATACTCATCAAAAACTTTGGAGAGGCCGCCGCAAAAACATAGACCTGCAGCATGCGTGCCATACATTCTTATTTTGCTTTCAGTAATTTGTTCGCCGTTACGTATAACTTTTAAAACAGGCCTCCCTAAGCTTTTTCCATAGTCTAAATTGACGTCAAGCAAATCTCCCTCAAAACAATCGAAATGAAGAGTTTTGCCTTGGTAGACAGCTTCGAAAGTTTTTTGGCCATCATGTTCAACGACCGTAAGTTCAATGCGCATTATAAAATTCCTCTTACTCAATGAATGTTGTATTTCATTAGTAGGGCTCTGTTTTGTATAATACAATAAAATTCTAAAGCTTCGGCAGCGTCACGCCTTTTTGGCCCATATATTTCCCCGCGCGGTCGGCGTAGCTTACTTCGCAGGCGGCGCTGCCCTTGAAGAACAGGAATTGCGCGATGCCTTCATTGGCGTAGACCTTGGCGGGCAGGGGGGTTGTGTTGGAGATTTCCAGCGTTACGTGCCCTTCCCAACCCGGCTCAAGCGGGGTGACGTTGACGATCAGGCCGCAGCGCGCGTAGGTGCTCTTGCCCAAACAAATCACCAGCACGTCTTTCGGGATGCGGAAATACTCCACCGAATGCGTCAGCACGAAGCTGTTGGGCGGGATGACGCACACATCGGTGCGGCGATCAACAAAGCTGTCATCCGAGAAATTCTTTGGGTCAACCATCGCATTATCGATATTGGTGAAAATCTTAAAATCCGGCGCACAGCGGCTGTCATAGCCAAATGATGACAGCCCGTAAGAGATCACGCCATCACGGTTTTGCTTTTCCTCAAACGGTTCAATCATGCCCTCATTCTGCGCAAGATAGCGGATTTGGTGATCGGCCAGAATGCCCGGTAGCATCGCGCGCTCTTCATCGCTAGCGCTTGTGATCTTCTCTTTCAGGGCGTTCATCGCTTACTCATCCTCGTTGTTTGGCGCAGGTTTAGCAGTTTTTTTTATATCTTTAGCCTTGGCCTTACGCTTGCGTAAATTCTCCCGCAGGGCTTTACTTCGCTTATCCAGATTTTGTTCTTTTTGTTTATTTGACATTAGATTCCACAATACGCAAAAATCCCCGTGACACACTAGGGTTTTTGTTGTAATTTCCGCAGCAGTTTGGGGATAATCTTGTTCTCTTGCAAAAGTCCGCCTTCACCTTTCGGTTTTGGTGTGACGTAAGATCCGCTAACGGGCCATGCCCGAAAGCTTCCTAACGCCGCGGTAGCTCAGTGGTAGAGCGCGTCATTGGTAATGACGAGGTCGGGAGTTCGATTCTCCCTCGTGGCACCATGTTTCTTTTGTTCCTGCAGGTTTTGCGTCTACCTTGCTCCTTTCTAATTCCATCTAATATCGTTAATTTTGGACACTGTCTGTCACAAAACTGTCACACGGCTTAAACAAACCCTCCAGCACACCTGCCTTGCTTGGACGTGGATTATTGGCATGCCTTAAAACTTAAACTTAAGACCAGCCAGAGCTGTCATCGGTTTTCCGGGTTTGGCACCGGCGGGGCGGCGGGCGGCGACGTATTCGGTATCGAATAAATTATCGGCTGTGAAGAACAGGCGCGTTTGGTCGAGTATTTCGTACTCTCCGGCCACATCAACAATAAAGCTCTCATCCGTGCCTTGCCCTGCCGGAGTGGCGCCGCTTCCCGCTTGTGTGCGCATTTCGGCTACATATTTTCCTGAGACATGCATCTCCCACTGTGGGTGGACAACTCCGGCAGAGACAAAGAATTGATGCGCGGGGATATAAGGCAGCTCATCACCGGCGCTGACATTTCCCCATTCATCAAAATTGCTAACGAAGCTGTTTTGAAACTCCGCCCTCGTATAGGTGTAATTGAAATTAATCGGCAGGCTCACATTCGAAACACCCAGCGCAGGCGCGGCGTCATAGCCCAGTGAAAATTCAGCGCCGTAGGTTTCTACCTCGCCGGCATTAAACTGCTCTCCCGTCGCTCCGCCACTGCAGCCCGATGAAAGCGTACATTCGCCCAAAAGATTAGAGTAATCGTTAAAGAAACCGGCCAGCTCAGCGCTCCAAACGGAACTGTTATACCGCGCGCCCAATTCGTAATTGATGCTTTCTTCATTGTCACTATTGGTGCTGCTTGGCGATGGCGGCGCGAAGCCCTTATGGACACCGCCAAACATGGTGAGCTCATCTGTAAAACCATAGGCAAGCCCAAGCCCCGGCACAAAGGCTTTTACGGTATTTTCACGGATTTGGCCGTTGTTGAAATCTTCACGTTCGAGATTGATATATTCATAGCGAGCGCCCGGAACGAACGTCCAGTTTGCATAGCTTATTTCGTCCTGTACATACAGCGCTGTGGCTTTGGCTGTTGCATGGCGATTGGCTTGCGACCCCGGCGCGCCTGCAGATGTTAAGCTTAAAATGCCATCGGTAATGGCATAGCGGTCTTCTTGCTGAAAACGATCTTCTTTATCATAGTGATACCGTGCCCCGAATTCTATCTTGTGATCTGCACCGCCAAGCTCCAGTTGCGTTGCCATATCGGTTTGAACTCCGGTTGAGAAATAATCACGCTTATTAGCGCGCAGTGTTAAATTATTGGCCGCACTACCGTCCAGATCAGTAAGCCCCTGAAGGGCATTTAGAAAAGCGGCATCGTCAAGGGAACCAGACAGGCCATTGGTCACGCCGCCAATAGTGACATCACGCAGCCTATACCAATTGCGGGAAAACTGATTATGATAGGCCGTTGTTGTTACATCAAAGCTACCAAAATCTGCAAAATGGCGAAGCTGATATTGTCGATGGTCAGTATCAAGATTATCCAGTTGCGTAGCGGCATAACGGCGATAAGGGTCAGCATCGAAATCGCTCTGCGTTAAGCCGAGATATGTTTCATTTGAATCTTCCTGCGTTGCGCCGATCTTTATCTCAATAGATTGAAAAATATCAGAAGCCGGATTGGTGCTGAATTTCATTTTCCCCATGATATCCTGAATGGAATATCCGGTATCTCCGCCAACGATATCAATGGCTTTGAACCCGTCGGTGGCATCCGTGCTGGCATCAATGACAAACCCGAAATTGCCGGAACCAAAGGCCGCGCTATCGCCATAATGAGCCTCAGCGCGGCGTGTATTATTCGAGCCATATGCGGCGAGGCCTTCTATTTCTTTTGTGGCGGGAACAGCGCTTGAGATTAAATTTACCGCGCCGCTGGTTGTGCGGGGACCGAACTTGATTGTGCTGGAGCCTTTGCGCACCTCAACGGCTTCCATGCGGCTCATGCGGGGGAAGTAATATGCAGATGGCGAAGCGTAAGGCGCAGGCGCAATTAGTACGCCATCCTCCATGAGGGTTATATCTGCGCTGCGTTCCGAACGTCCACCGCGCAGACCAATGTTGGGACGGTTCCCATACCCGTCCTCTTCCTGGATATTCACGCCTGGCACAGCGCGCAGAACGCGCCCGATATCGGTATAGCTGTTTTGATCCAGGGTTTCCTTATCAATAAATTGCGCAGAGCCCGTTAAGTCCTGCGCACGCTCTGCCGTTCCAATCACCATTACGCGCTCCATGACCGTTTTTGCATAGTTTTGTTTATTGCTTTCCTCTTCGGCAAGCGCACTATTGTAAAAAGATGCGGTGGCAAGGATGGTTGTTAGTGCAAGCGCTGTTTTTCTCCGAATGAGCATGGCAGTATTTCTCTAATTTATTGTTGCAATTGAGAATTATTATCAATATATTCTGATTTGTATTTACGCAGCGATCACCTCTCCTGTCAATGAGAATCGTTCTCAATTGGAATGTTTTTTTAATGTTTGCGAATAATAGCTTTTTTGATCATGAAAATGCACAGCGGATGAGCTTTGGCATTGCCGGAGCCTTCGCTTTGCATGTGCTGGTTTTGCTCTATTTTGTGCTTCCGGTTTCACAAAAAATTATATCTGCGGAAGTTTTTACCCCGCCGACCAATGTCAGTATTCGTTTTATTGACCCGGTTCAAAAGCGAATCCCCATAAAGCCGCCGCAAGAAATTGCGAGGGTTGAGCCTGTTCAAAAAAAGCCGCTTGTTAAAAAAATTGTAAAAGCGCTCACTTCGCTTCAAGAGCCGACTCCCGTTACCCTGAACAAGATTGAGCCCGCTGCCGCGCCTGTTCAAACCGTCAAAATAGAGCCGATAAAAATGCCAGACACCATTCCGGTTTTCAGTACGGCGAGCGTTAAAGGGCGGCGCATTCAGCCTCAATATCCAAAGCGCGCGATTCGGCTGGGTCAAGAGGGGGTGGTGTGGATTCATGTTCTCATATCATCCGGCGGCGTGCGGCAGGATATTAAAGTTCATAAACCCTCACGATACGCGTTGCTCAATCAGGCGGCGCTGAAAGCCGCAAAGAAATGGAAATTCGAAGCAAATTTCATTAATGGCCGCGCGGCTCAGGGGTGGGTTGCCATACCGATAGAATTTAAAATTAGATAGATAAAAGAAAGAAGAATAATGCCGGACATACTCTCACAAACAGGACCGATGCTCGTGCCTCTTTTGGCATTCTCGCTTTTGGGGGCAATGCTGATTATTGAGCGGCTGGTATTTTTTGTGCGCCTGCCTAAAACAGAAGATGATTCCAGCCTTGGGGCACTTGAGGAAGAATTGCAGGATAATGCCGGATTAACCAAAGCAGTGCGTGATGAATTGTTGTCCTTTCGCTTAAGCAACCTCAGAGAGAGATACGAGCACGGCATTCATATGCTGCGCCTTGTTGCCGTGCTTAGTCCGATGTTGGGACTTTTGGGGACGGTACTGGGCATGATTAAAGCATTTCGGGATATAACAGCGCAAAGCGGCCCCGTGCTGCCTTAAATTGTGGCCGATGGTTTGGGAAGCGCCATGCTGACAACTGCCTACGGTCTTGCAATTGCGCTGCCGTGTCTTTTCGCAGCATTTGTATATACGCGAATAGCAGAGAAGAGAATCAGCTTTTTTCAAAGGCGATTAAACGCACAAAGCCTGAAAATCGAAGGGGTAAAGCTCTCGTGATTGACGTTTCAAACAGCAAGCGCGGAAACATTATCATCGACCTTATGCCGGATTTAACGCCGCTGCTCGATGTCATGTTTATGCTGATCGTGTTCTTTATTCTGACAGCCAATGCGGTGCCGTATGCTCTGGATATAAATTTGCCTGAAGATACCGAAAACATAACGCAAGCCGTTGAAGACCCCAATATATTATTCATCACTTTATTGCCCGATGAAGAAGGGTGGAGAATAAACGAAACACATTACCAAAGTGAAGATGATTTCAAACAGGCGCTCAAAGAACAGGCGCAGGATAACAAGCAAGCCATTATCGCCGGAGATAAAGACGTATCCATGCAAAAGCTTCTCACGGTGCTGGCCTTTTTAAGAAAGCACAATATCGAGACTGCCGATATTATTATGCAGCGGGAATAATGCGATAGATAATATTATGCCCGTGAGAAAGCGTAGCCTTCCCTTCCCTTATTTGAAACCAACATAATGGCTGAGAAAAGGAAAACAATGAATGTTTTTTAAAGGCTTATAATTTCAATAGGTAGTCCGGGGCAATATTGTTGCGATTGGTAGAGCTTACTTCTTACTTGGCACTTCTCGTTGGATCTTAATTGGCTCAACGGGCAATTCGATATTCATCTCCATATCAATCACGTAGTCATTAACCACTGGCCCGGCGCAGCTTGGTTTGGTCTTCAGCAGTTCTGGCCATTTATCGACCCAGCCGCTGCGGTGCGTTGCTTCCTGGATCAGTTCGTGTTGAACGCAGTTTGAGCTGCCCAAAGCTTGGGCGTAGCTGTGGAACATTGCGGAGGACGCCACCGTATCTTGTCCGCCAGTGAAGTGACGTTGGGGGATGGTCTTCAGGCGTCCGGACATCTAGATTGAGCCATCAAGCGTGCCGGCGACGCTGCGTAAACTCACAACGTCTTTGCGTTGATCGGCCAGCATGGCCGCGATAACCGCGCCGCCGTCAAAACCAATCAGGTTAAATTCGCGAATGCTGTAACGGGCCTTGATGTCATTCAGCGCGGTGTTGTAAGCATTGATAATTTCTGGCGAGAACTTTTCAGCGCCCCAATGGGCGGCGGTGCACGATTCATCGGTGCTAAATGTGCTGCTATACTGACATGGACGCGCAAGCCATACGAGGTTGTCGGCCTTGTCATGTGTGGCCAAATGGAGCGCTACCGGGTTTTCCGGGGTGGGGTTCATTGTTGCGCTGGTCACAACCGTCTCGCCATTACCCTCGATATAGACATTCGCCGCTTCGCCGCGTTCATGCATGCGCTCATAGGCGGTCAGGGCAAATGGCCCGGCCTCAATCTCACGCTTAACCATCCAGGCGGGGGAGGCAAGGCGGTTTGCAACTTCTTGGCGGATAATTGTATCCGTACCCGAGCAGGCGCTAAGCAACCCGGCGCTGAGGCCGCAAACAAAAACAAACTTTAAAAAATTCTTCATATGTATCTCTCCATTGCATAAAGCCTATCATGAGTGCGGTGTGAAATCACTAGTCTTTGTTGATGTCTTCAACGGGTTTATTGTTCATCAAGTGCTTTTCAGGATTCCAGCCCGTGCGCCATTCGCTTAATAGCAGAATTTCCGGCGCAAAACCATTATCATGGAACCATGAATCAACAACGAACAGGGCGGCGGTTTCGGTTTCTTGAATAACTGCAGCTTGATGTGGCCAGCGACCAAAGGGCACGCGCGATTGCGGTGCGCCGACAGTGTGAAATTTCAGCAGCTTCTTTTGCTCTAGCGTGGCGAGATAAATGGTGGTGTTGATGCTTTCATCGACGCAGTCATGCTGAAAGTCACCGGTTTTCTGAAACGTGCCCCAGTGATCATCGCCCGTGCCTGCCTGCGCCCCTGCATAGTTTTCAAAGAGCGTGATGGCTTTGGCAATGCGCTGCCGTTCTTTCTTAGCATTCTTTGATAGAGGTTTGAATACATGCGAAATTTTACGCCACTGCTTTTTGCTCAAGTTAATCTCAGAGACATGTTTACAGCCATAGCCATGACAATGCTGAAATGATTCTGGGGCAGGGGGTTTTAGATCTCTTTGGTCGAGATAATTTTGATAGGGCTGGAAAGGCGCGCCCCCGCTGCAGGCGCTTAAGATGAGCACCGCAATGCTTAGCGACAAAGCCTTCACGCTGCGATCTCAATCATAATGGGCGTATGATCAGACGGTTTTTCCCAGCCGCGAGGGGTGCGATCGATCGTGCAATTTACCAGGCGGTCCGTCAGTTCTGGTGACAGTAGGAAGTGATCAATACGAATGCCGTTATCTTTTTGCCATGCGCCAGCTTGGTAATCCCAAAATGTATATTCTCCAGTATTTTTATTAATGATACGAAACGCTTCGTATAGCCCTAAATTCTCAAGCTTACGCAAGGCTGCACGGCTTTCGGGTTGCGCTAATGCATCGCTTATCCACGCCTTTGGATCATAGCAATCCTTATCCTCAGGTATCACATTAAAGTCACCGCCGATCACAAAAGGGATATTGTTATCGCGCAGGGCTTTCAGCTGCGTATAGAGCCGTTCCATCCAGGCGAGCTTATAGGTGAACTTCTCAGTCCCCAGCGGATTACCGTTGGGGAGGTATATATTAATCAGCCGCAGGCCGTTTGTCTCAAACTCGATATAGCGCGCTTGTTCATCCGACTCATCACCGGGCAGGGCGGTGTGAATAATCTTAATTGGCGTTTTCGAAAATACCGCTACGCCGTTATAGGCTTTTTGGCATACCGCCTCGGTGTGATAGCCCAGCGGCTCAAACGCATCGGCTGGAAATTCAAGCCCCTTAAGCTCCTGCACCATCAAAACATCCGGCGCAGCCTCGCAGAGGTAGCGCTTCACATGCTCCAGCCGGGCTTTAATTGAGTTCACATTCCATGAGGTAATTTGCATGGAACTGTTTTAACCGCGAATAAGCGCGAATGCACACGAATTTTTAATTTTTTTTAATGGTAAGTCGCAAACTGTCATCCCGGCGAAGGCCGGGATCTTTAAACCCTTAAGCATGCGCAAAGGGTCCCGAAACAAGTTCGGGATGACGGTTTATGTACTCCGTACTTCCGTGGTAAACTTCTCTAAAGATTAAGCACATCATCATGCGTGCTGGCCACAATGCTCATGATTTCAGCGATCAGGTCGGCGGGCACGTTCAGTTCTTCTAATGTGCTCTGCAAATTTTCTGCAACGGCAGCGAAATGCTCCTTGTCCAAACCTTCTTCCTCAACCAGGCGCTTATGCGCATCACGCATATTTTTGCCCGGGTAATCCGGCAGGCCGCCAAACGCATAGGTTAAAAAGGTTCGCATATGGCCCTTTTGCTTGACCATATCAAGTCCGTCAAAGAAATGTTTTATCCGGTCATCAGACAAATTCTTTTTGTAAAAGATATCAACGGCGGCGCTAACAGCGTCTTTTCCGCCAATTTTTTCGAATAATGTTTGATCGCTCATGTGGCTTTCTCCTTGGTTGATGATTCTATGTCCTCAAAAGGCTAAATCTATCGCGTTGTAATAACAAGGAAGATGCGGGTGTATGCAGTGATTAATCGGGATTAAATTGCGAAACTGGTCCCGCAGCCGCAGCCCGCAACGGCGTTCGGGTTTTCGATTTTGAACTCAGAGCCGATCAGCTCTTCATCGAATTTAATGACCGAGCCCTCAAGAAAGGGCAGAGAGATATCATCGGTGACAACCGTTTCGGCAAAGCGCAGATCCTGCTCCTTTACATCCTCGGTAAGCTCCAGCTTGTACTGAAACCCGCTGCACCCGCCGCCCTCAACCGTCACGCGCAGCACCAGCGCGGCTTTGCCCTGTGCGGTTCTCAACTCCTCAATGCGCTTTATCGCGCTTTCATCAACGGTTAGGCTCATAGTTCTATCATATAGTATTTTTACCACTAAGAACACTAAGCGTTCCGAGAAGAAATATATTTTGTTGCCCAAAATATAAAAGCATTTAATCTCTTTTAGGGTTCAATTCCCCGCCCCTTGGGGCGTAGAATATTCGCGTGAGCGAATATATTCATAAGAGCCATAACGTTACGGTGTTGCTTTATCACCTTGTATTCCCCGCGAAATATCGTCGCGTGGTTTTT